>NZ_OCTP01000011.1 GCF_900232825.1 Anaerococcus sp. Marseille-P3625 | reverse complement strand
TCACCCGTTCGCCACTAATCCACTTATTTTCATTCCGAAGAAATCAAATGAGTTTCATCGTTCGACTTGCATGTGTTATGCACGCCGCCAGCGTTTATCCTGAGCCAGGATCAAACTCTCATGAAAAAATATTTTTACTACTTTTTTGTAGTTTTTATTTCTTATGAAAGTCATTTTAATCATGACTCTTTCATTTACACTGATTTTCATCAATGCGTGATTTTTGTTTTTGAAATCAACTTGGTTTAAATTGTTTAATTTATGGTTGATTATATTTTTTTATAATCATTGATATTATGTTTTGGGATATCTTTTTGATATCCGGTTCCTTGCGGTTCTTTGGGAACCGACTTTTATAGTCTACTACTATTTTGTTTGCTTGTCAAATCTTTTTTGTGTTTTTTTACAAAAGTTTTACTTAGCTTACAAATTTTTGTAGTGACTTATTTAATGATACGCTTTATTTTCTATTATGTCAAATGTTTTTTATGCTCTTTCTAATATAAATTGAGCTGTTTTTATACCATCAATTGCTGATGATACTATTCCTCCAGAGTAGCCACTTCCCTCACCGATTACATATAAGTTATTTATTCCCAAGGATTTGTTGTTTTCGTCTCTAAGCATTCTTATTGGGGATGATGATCTGGTTTCTGCTGCTGATAAAATTGCATCATCATCGTTAAATCCTTTGATTTTTTCTCCCATTGATTCTATTGCTTCTATTATCATTTCTTCAATTTCTCTCGGATATATTCCTCTTAAATTTGCTAATGTATATGGACTTTGTACTGATGGCTTAATTTGACCTAGTTTTTCTGTTGAGGTATCTTTCTTGTAATCAGCAAATCTTTGGACTGGGACTTTTCCATTTCCTAATTTGTAGGTCCTCTTTTCTATTTCTCTTTGAAATTTCATTCCGTCTAAGACCTTAGAACCATAGGTTTTTCCATCTATTGTAACAATTATTGCGGAGTTTGAATTTTCGCCATCCCTATCGTGGTAGCTCATGCCATTTACACAAAGCTTTTCTTCTTCGCTGCTTGCGTTTACTACATATCCACCTGGACACATACAAAATGTATAGGCTGATAAGTTTTTTTCTTTATTATTGTAGCTTAAGTTGTAGGAAGCTTGTGGGAGTAATTTCCCTTGATTATCGGTTTCTTTTCCATTATATTGGGCCATGTTTATCGTTTGTCTTTTGTGTTCAATTCTTAGTCCAACGGCAAAGTTTTTATTTTCCATTTGGATTTTTTGACTAAGCATTTCAAATGTATCTCTAGCTGAATTTCCTAGAGCAAGAACATAAGCTCCGCTTTGTTTACCTTTCCCATTAATAATAATATTTTCTACTTCATTTGATTTTATCTTTATGTCATCAAGTCTATTGGAAAAGTAAAATTCACCACCATTTTTTATTATTTCTTTTCTCATATTTATTATTACATCTCTTAGCAGATCAGTTCCTATATGAGCCTTATTGTCGATTAATATTTCATCTGGTGCGCCATTTTTGTGGAAAGTTTCTAGGACATATCTAACTCTTGGATCTTTGGATCTTGCTGTAAGTTTGCCATCTGAATAGGTCCCAGCTCCTCCTTCTCCAAATTGAATGTTACTTTCTGTGTTTAATTTTCCACCATTTTTGAAATTTTCGATAGTTTTTATCCTATCTTTTATTTCCTCTCCTCTTTCGTAAAGTTTGACTTTTACCTTGTTTTGCGCTAAAACATAAGCACAAAATAGTCCAGCAGGTCCAGTGCCAACGATACTTACTTCTTTTGGAGGATTTTTAATCTTTATTTCTAAATCCTTGACCTCGTATATTTCAGCATTTTTTATTTTCTTTACTTCTTTTTCTGAAAGCTTTAAATCAACCAAAACCTGGAAATTATATTTGATACCTTTTCTTGAATCGATGGATTTTCTATAAATTTCATAGGAAAAATCATCTCGTTTTATAAGTTTTTCTATTTTTTTCTTCAGTTTTTTGGGATCATCACTTTCTTGTATTATGTTTCTTATTATTATCATAATTCCTCATTAAAAAAGACCTCGCAAGGTCTTTAAATTTTAAATTGTTCTTTTATTATTGATAAATTTTCTCTTATTTCATCACTTAGATCATCAAAGCTAAGAAGCTCTTCTATGTCTTTTTGAGCTTGTTTAAGATTTCCTGATACCAAATTTATTTGTATTTTGTTATAGCTAAGCCTTGGATCAGACGGGTATAATTTTAAGCCTTTATCTATTACTTCTAGGGCTTGATGAAGTTCTTCGTTTAGATACAAAGAAATTGCATAATCATTATAAAGTTCTCTAAAATTTGCCCCTAGATCTATTGCATTTTCAAAAGCCATTATAGAGTTTTCATATTGACCAAGGTTTTGGTAGGAAACTCCCAGATAATAGTAGGCATCTGCTCTTTTTTCATTTGATAAAAGATGAGTAAGAGTTGTAATTGCATCATCATATCTGCTTTTGCCTATTAAATACAAGGCTTCTTCTATTTGAGCATTATCTTCAATTTCGCTTATTTTTTCTCTTATTTCGTCAATCGCTTCTATGGAGTCAGTTTTTTGCAAAGCTTTGTTATAATAACTTTTAGCTTTAATGTATCTTCCTAGATTTGCATAAATATTTCCTAATTCATAATAGGCTGGAGCAAAATTTTCATTTCTTTTTACAATATCTTCAAGAATTTTTATCGACTGTTTTATAAATTCGTCTTTGCAATCTTCACTTATTTCAAATGCTAGCGGCCAAAGATTTCTAGCATAAAGATAAGAATTATATGAATCTATAGGATTTAATAAAAATCCACCTCTTAAAAGAAGTATTGCTTTTGTCCTATCTTTTGCTTGTAGAGCTTGATTAGTAGTATAATTGGCTAAATCTTCGATATAATTGTCTAAAATCAACTTGTATTTGTCATTGTAGATAAAATCAGGATCTATGGCTAAATTTATGATCATTCCATCAAAAAAATTTTGCGCTTTAATCTCTTCTTCCATAGCTCCCGATAAAATACCTTCTTTTACTTCGTCGATATAAACAGGCAATGAAACGCCTTTTAACATTTGGAAATTTGACGAATCTTTAAGTTCTAAATAAGCCAAATTTTTGGAAAATTTTTTAAAATAATTATCTAAAGTCATCTTATGATCTCATAAACTTTCTTTGACGATATGGGTGATCGTTTAGATATTTAAACATATGACCTCTAACAACATAGAAAAACAACTGAATAATTGCAAACAATAAGATATATGCTGCTTTTTCCAAACCAAAAGCTAGTTGAAAAGTAAAATTATAGGAGAAATAAACTTCTATAATAATAAATATTAGCGAAAATAAACCATAAGGAATTATATTATCACATACAAACTTAGCTGATGATCTTATTGCATCAAATCCTGCTCTACTATTGATATAAACTTCTTCTAGCATAGCTGAAAATAAAATTTCAAAACCAACTAGCAATAACATATATAGGCTAAAGGAAAATCCACTTTGGAAAGTTCCAATTAGCATTTGCAAAAGATAGGTATAAAAAACCGTTCTTAAAATTGGATTTAAGAAATTGTTTAAGGAACTTCCAATAGATTTTTTTCCGGAATTTCCATAGACAACTATGGATCTAAGTGCTTGAGCTACAAAGCAAAGCATGGCTGCGTCTATAAAATAATTTAAAAGACCGCCAGCCATTGATCTAGAAAACATACCTGTGAATCGATAATTTTGATAAAAGGCCCTAATCAAAATAACAATAAATGCTATATAAACTTTATTTAACTTAGCAAAGCTTTCTTTTAAAGCTTTGCCAGTTACTTCAAAAAAGTCCTTAAATCTATCATTCATTACATTTTCTCAACAGTCTTTATTCCAAGTAGAGCCAATCCTTCTTTTATAACTATGGCTGCTGCATAGGTTAATGCTAATCTTTCATTTTGCAATTGTTCATCTTCAACATTTATTTGATAAGCATTGTAAAATTTGTTGAAGTTTTTGGCAATATCCATGATTGCTCTTGAAACCATTGATGGTTCATATTTATCGTGAGCTTTTATCAAAGCATCTTCAAAAGATCCGATTGATTTTATTAAAGCCATTTCTTCTTGCGAGTTTAATTTAGAGAAATTCATTTTCCCAAATTCTTCTTTGCCTGATTTTTTCAAAACAGATTTTGCACGAGCATATGTGTATTGTACATAAGGTCCTGTTTCACCGTTGAAATTTAGTAGGTTATCCCAGTTAAATACATAATCTTTAATTCTATTGTTATATAATTCTTGGAATTTCACAGCACCAATTCCAACTATTTGAGCTGTTTTATCTATATCGTCAATATCTGCATTACGTTCAATCATGATATCTTTGGTCTTTTCAATTGCTTTGTTTAAAACATCTTCTAGGAAGATAACATGGCCTCTACGTGTTGAAAGTGTTCTATCTTTCATTGAAACCAAGCCAAATGGTATATGGATACAATTTTCCCAGTATTCATGACCCATTTTCTTTAGAATTTTTCTAAGTTGTTGGAAGTGTAGATTTTGTTGACTTGCAACTACATATAAATTCTTATAGAAACCATATTCTATGTCACGATTTTCTGCTGTTGCTATATCTCTTGTAATATAAGCGCTTGAACCATTAGATTTTAGTATTATTGCTGGTGGAAGTTCTTCATCAGAAAGATCCATTATTTGAGCTCCTTCGCTATCAATCAATAAATTCTTATCTTTAAGTTCTTTAATTACTCTTGGTTCTGCCTTTGCGTTGTAGCTTTCACCGTGATAATTGTCAAATTTTATATCAAGTATTTCATATACTCTATCAAATTCTTTTAAGGATAAGTCTTTAAACCATTGCCAAAGTTCTACCGCTTCTTCTTGACCTTCTTCAAGATTTCTAAATTCAGCACGAGCGGCATCCATCATAGAAGGATCATCTTCAGCTTCAGTATTGTATCTTACATATAATTTTAATAATTCATTTATTGGATCAGCATCAATTGCCTTTTTGTCTCCCCATAGTTTATAAGCTGCAATCATTACACCAAATTGTGTTCCATAGTCTCCTATATAGTTAATGCCAATTGTGTTGTAACCAAGGGCTTTATAAATATTTCTAATAGCATCTCCAATTACAGTTGATCTTATATGACCAATGTGAAATGGCTTTGCAATGTTTGGTGCAGAGAAATCTATTGTAACATTTTTGCCTGTTCCAATTTGTTTTTTACCATAATTTTCTTTTTCTTCTAAAACTTCATTTAGTATTTGGTTTTGGATAAAACTTTTGTCAGCAAAAAAGTTTATATAAGCATTTAAAACTTCGATTTTTTCGATAGTTTCAATTTCACCAATTTCTTCTTTTAGTTCACTTGCTATTTGTGCTGGATTTTTTCTTTTAATTTTTGCAAGTGAAAAGCATGGGAAAGAATAATCTCCCATGTCATCTTGAGGCGGAATTTCAATTAAATTATAAATTTCATCATAAGATAAGCCAATATTTAAGCTCTCTAATTTTTTTGCAATTAATTCTTTTTGATCTTTCATAAATTTATCTCCTTTTATTTAAGACTAACTATGGTAACGCCAAAGCCACCTTCTTTATCATTTCCCGTTCTGTATGATTTTATAGACCTACTATTTTTTAGATAATCGGTTACTCCACTTCTAAGGGCACCTGTGCCCATGCCGTGGATGATTTTCACTTCATCTAGGCCAGTTAACATAGCATCGTCAAGATATTTATCTACATTTATTAAAGCTTCTTCAAGTCTTTGTCCCCTTAAATCTAGCGTAGGAGAAAAGTTTGCTACTTTCTTTGCATTATACACTTTTTTGACATTTTTTCTAGTTGGATCGGGCCTTGAAATTCTTGTTAAATTTTTAATGTTTGCATCCATTTTTAGTATGCCCATTTGAACTTTTATATTTCCCTTATTGTCTGGTAAACTTATGACTTCTGCTTTTTCATCAAGGCCAGCTATTATTACTATATCTCCTATCTTTAGCTCATCTGGAGCTTTATTAGATTTTTTCATTTTTAAAGACTTATCTTTTCTTTCTATGATATTATCTTTATATCTATTTCTAATATTATTTAAAGTTCTGTCTATATCTGAAGTGTTTGCATTTTTGGATTTTTTGGCTTCTTTTAGCATTTCTTGAGATTCTTTATTTGCTTTTTCTAAAATCTCATTTGCCCTATCTTCTGCTTTTCTGATTATTTCTTCTTTTTGTTTTTCAATTTCTTCTGATTTTTCTTTTAGTTTTAGCCTTGTTTGTTGAATTTGTTCTTTGTAAATGTCAATCTCTCTATTTTTTTCTTCTAGAGAGCTTTTGTCTTTTTCGATTCTTTCAAGCATTTTGTTGACATTTTTTGTATCTTCCGTAAGAAGACTTTGTGCGTTTTTTAAGATTTTTTCATCTAAGCCAAGTCTTTTTGAAATTTCAAAGGCATTTGACTTTCCAGGAGTTCCTATCACTAGTTTAAAAGTTGGGGAAAGAGTATTTACATCAAATTCTACTGATGCGTTCATAACTCCTTTAGTTTCCACAGCGTAATATTTTAGCTCGCTATAATGGGTTGTTGCAAAAGTCATAATTTCATCTTCTCTTAATCTTTCCAAAATAGAAATGGCTAGAGCTGCTCCTTCTGTAGGATCAGTTCCAGATCCGATTTCATCAAGGAGGACTAATGAATTTTTACTAACTTTTTTTAGGATATGAACAATATTTGTAAGAGATGCCGAAAAAGTTGAAAGACTCATTTCTATTGATTGAGTATCTCCTATATCCACAAATATATCGTCAAAAATATTTACCAAAGATTCTTCTTCTGCAGGAATAAAAAAACCCGATTGTGCCATAAGAGTAATTAGTCCAACTGTTTTTAGGGAAACTGTTTTGCCCCCAGTATTAGGTCCTGTAATAATTAAAGTGTGATAGTCTCCTCCAATTGCCACATCAATCGGTACAACTTTTCCCTTTAGTAAAGGGTGGCGAGCTCCTTTTAGATTGATGATTTTTTTATCATTTATATTAGGTCTTGTATGTTCATTTTGCAAGGCGTATTTTACTTTAGCGGATAGGAAATCAATTCTTGATAGGATTTTTTGATTTTCCAAAATTTCTAGGTCAAAACCTTCTACAAATCTTGAAAGTCTATCTAAAATTCTCCTAATTTCATCTTCTTCTTTTAATTCTAAATCTCTAAGATTATTATTAAGTTCAACTATTGCCTGAGGTTCTACAAATAAGGTGTTTCCGCTTGATGATTTGTCGTGAATAATTCCACCGATTATGGATTTCTTGTTGGTTTTTACTGGAACAACATATCTGCCATCTCTCATTGATACAACTTTATCTTGTAAAACATCATCATATCTTTGGTTAGTGATATAAGAATTAAGCTTTGCCTTTATTTCAGCTTCTTTTTTATCTTTTTGGCGTCTAATGTTTTTTAAATCCACTGAAGCGTTGTCGGCAATCTCATCTTCGCTTAAAATAGACCTTTCTATTTCATTTCTGATAAAATCATTAGTTGAAATTCTGTAAAAAAGATCTTTTATATATGGCTCTTCAATATTTTTTCCATATTCTTTTAGATACTCGCAAGCTCTTAATAAATCGCCTACCCTTAGTAATTCATAAGTTTCTAAGATTCCTTTTTTCCTTACATAAGTTATAAGATCCGTAAAATCATAAAGACCAAATATATCGATATTGCCAAATCTACTAATAACTTTTAACATTTGGCTAGTATATTCTAATTCATTGTAAATTTCTCTAAAATCCGTCATTGGTTTTAGCTTTAATATTTTTTCTTTTACTATTTGTGAACGAGCTTCGTTGGATAGACTTTGTAAAATTTTAGAATATTCAAGCACTTCTAAAGTTCTATCATCCATTAAATAACTCCTTTCTCATAAGAGTTTTTTATCCTTGTATTTTCTATATTTAAAATATCCTCATCACTGATAACAGAATATAAAAATGACACTTCTTTAGCAAATTTATCCCTCTTGTAATTTTGAATTTCCTTTGGATAAATTTTGGAATAATTACCATAGCGTATGACTTTTAGATAATGATCATCGAAAGATTTCATGTAAGCATTGTTAAATTTGCAGCTTTCACAGCCCTTTAGTCGGCATTTTTTTATAAGAGAAAATGGACAATGTCTCATAGTCATAAGCTCAATTCTCCCATAAACAAGAGCTTCGACTGGAAAATTTTTGCTATTTTTATTGATATTTGTAAGATCATTTTCAACACTTGAACAAATTCTTTGGGCAAATTTCCCATAAAAATCAAAGCTATAAGAATTAAAAACGTTTAAGTATCTTCCAATTCTAATTTCTATATTATTTTCTCTAAAGTCTTTTATGAAATTTAGATCTCTATAATTGTTGAAAATTACACCTTTTATCTTATTTTCTCTGATGTGCTCAATAAGTTTATCAATTTCATAATCTTCATGTGAATCCAAAATTAAATATATGTTATTCCCCTGGTATTTTTTATCGTAGGTTCTTAGATATATATTATCGAAATCTTTTAACAATTCTGGAGAAATATCGTTGGTTAGTAATTCAATATTTCTCTCTCTTTTACCAGTATTTACTTTTTTTATATCTGGCAAGGAAATTTTTACAGCATTTCTTTTATAATCTTTTAAAATCTCATTTTCTAAGAGTTTTATGGCGGATCTGCGACATTGGTTGATTTCTTTTTTTCTTATAAAAATATTTTCATCAATGTCTATTGCAATCTTTGTTGGACTAAATATTTCATCGGTAAATTTCTCTAGGTTTTCTTTTATATCTTCCTTATTTACGGCGATTTTTTCTGCTTTTTCAACTTTGATATCGCCTTTGTAACTTACGCTTATATCCTTATAAGTTAAAGTAATTTGTGGATATTCTCCAATATTTGCTTTAAAATAAAGGCTTACTGGCAAATTTCTATAAGAATTTAAGTCATCCTTTAAAGTATTTGACAATTTTTTCGAGTTTAATAGTAAGACATTTGATCCAACTAGGGCATCCTTATATTTTTCAAGGAAAATTTTTTCATTTTTCTCATAAGTTTTTGTGGTTGTAAAGGGTAGTTTTTTTCCTTTATCGGTTGTGATTTCTAAGATATCTTCTTTTTCTAGGGAAGAATTACTGATAAAATATTTTTCCCCTTTATCGCTTTGAACTTTGCCAATTATTCTATGCTTATTACTATCTTTCAAGCTTATATAATCATTTTTTTGGTCAAAAATAAAACCTTGTGTAAATTGTCTGTTTGAAGAATCAGATAATTCATCTTCATCATAAAAATCTTCATCTATTTTTGATCTATAATTTTTTACCACACTATGGACATATTCAGGTGTTTTCATTCTGCCTTCAATTTTTATAGAATCTACTTCTAATTCTATAAGCTCATCTAACTTATCGATAGTGTTTAGATCTTTCATATTCAAATAGTAATCATAAGGAAATTTTTTCCCGTCTGAAATCAGCTGGTATTTTTGCCTACATGGACCAGCGCATCTTCCCCTATTAGCAGAACGTCCTCCAAAGTATGAACTCATTAGGCATTCTCCTGAATATGCAACGCACAAAGAACCATGAACAAAAACTTCAATTTCTATGGGAAGACTTTTAATTTTCTTAATTTCTTCTATGGGACATTCACGAGCAATTACAATTCTGTCAAAGCCAATAGAAGAAAGATATTTTGCGCCATAATAATCTCTGACAGCCATCTGTGTTGAAGCGTGTAATTTTAGATTTGGAAATTTGTCTTTTATTATAGAAAAAAGTCCAATATCTTGAATTATAAGTCCATCCACACCATATTTATAAAGTTTTTCAATATTAGAAATGACTTTTCTCATTTCCATATCTTTTATCAAAGTGTTAATGGTAATATAAATTTTTTTACCAAAAAGATGGATGTAATCAATTATTTCTTCTATATTTTCTATGGTAAAATTTTCTGCATAAGCTCTAGCAGAAAAATCATCAAGTCCAAGATAAAAACTATCGGCATTAGCGGCAATCGCCCCATAAAGCATGGACAAATTGCCAACTGGTGCCAAAATTTCAGGTTTTTTCATTAAAGAGATTCCTTGAATTTTTCGTTTTCGGCTTTTAAGCTTATCAATTCATTCTGGAGTCGTTTTATTTCAGATCTTAATTTATCGAGATTTTTGTCTGCTTGATCAAAAGAATTAATTTCTCTTTTTAGGTTGTCAACCTTGTCTTTAAGTTCTAAATTTTCTTTATTAAGGTCGTTAATTTTTATGAGCAAATCATTATTTTTATCTATAACGTTTTTGTAGTCGTCTTTTAGCTTTGGATAATTTTCTCTAGCTTCTTTAGTTTCTTCTTCAAAGTTTTTTTGATCCTCATGAAGTTTGTAAAGATCATTTGCTATATTTAAAGATGCTAAGACCAATTCTCTTTCGTGGCTTAAACGATCAGATTTGACTTCTTCTATCTTTTTTTCTACAAATTTTGCTATCTTTTTAATTTGCTCTTCATTTTCCTCTGTTAATAGGGTGTAGCTTATACCATCTATTTTTACTATAATTTTATTTACGGACATTTTTGCTCCTAACTACGTAAAATAACATCAGACTTAGAAAGATTTTCTAAAATTTCTTCTTCTATATCCTTTATATCTTCTTCTTTTAAGGTTTTCTCATTTGACCTATAAGTTACTTTATAAGCAACGGATTTTTTGTCTTTTTCAATTTGATCTCCAGTATAAATATCAAATAATTCTATTTGAGAGATCAAATCACTGCCCTTGTTTTTGAAAGTTTCTTCGATAAATTCAACTTCCATATCTCTATTTGTTACAAATGCATAATCACGGCTTATAGCTGGATATTTTGGAAGAGGCTTATACTTTCTATCTGTAATCCTCTTATCTCCTATCATTGAAAGATTTACTTCAAGGATTAAACAACCCTTATTTATTCCGTAGGTATCTCTTAAATCGTAAGAAATTTCTCCAATAAGGCCGATTTTTTCACCATCAAAATAAATATCAGCACATCTTCCTTTGTGAAAACTCTTTAAGGTTTCATTTTTCTTATAGGAAAATCCTTCAAATCCTACATTTTTCATAACTTCTTCGAAGTAATCTTTCATATCGTAGAAATCATAAGCTCCAAAAAGTCCCACGGTTAATGTATCATTTTCTTTTGGCAATTTTTCTTTTGTTTTTTCAAAAGTTTTACCCAATTCAAATAATCTTAGATCTTTTGCACCTCTGTTGATATTTTTGCTAATTACATCTAGCATATTTGGTATTTGGGTGGTTCTCATTACGGAAAAATCTTCGCCCAAAGGATTTATTAAGCTTATATAATCTCTTATTTTGGAATTTTCATCCACTTGCATTTTATCAAATTCTTTTGGAGAAATAAATGAATAAGTTGTTATCTCCATGAATTTTTGGCCCTTTAGTTCATTTTTAAGATCATCGCGCAATAAACGAGCCTTGCAGCGAATTCCTCTTTGTAGGGTTGATTTTAATGGTTTTGATTCAATTTTTCCCATGCCATAAAGTCTTACAACTTCTTCTATTAGGTCTGCTTCTATATCAATATCCAATCTAAAATATGGAACTTTTGCCAAAATTTTATCTTCATCGATTTTTTCTACCTCAAATTCCAAAAGTTCTAGATTTTTAATTGCTTGATCCATTGTAAAGTCTACACCAGTTAGGGCGTTAAGTCTTGATATTCTAAGTTCTACTTCTTTTTCTTTGCTTTTCTTATCACCCTCATCAAAAGATCCACCGATAATTTCGCCGATTTTAAGATCTTCAATTAGTTTCATAGCTCGCCTTGACGCAAAATCTGCCATTTCTATGGCAATGCCTTTTTCAAATCTGCTTGATGCTTCACTACGAAGTCCTAATTTCTTTGAACTTTCTCTGATATTTGTGGAGTTGAAATTTGCAGCTTCTAATAAAATATTTTTACTTTCATTAGTTACTTCTGTATCAAATCCACCCATGATTCCAGCTAAGCCAATTACCTTGTCTTCATCAGCAATAACTAGCATCGAAGAATCAAGTTTTCTTTCTTCTCCATCTAAGGTTTTTAAGATTTCACCATCTTTTGCATCTCTTACGATGATTTTTTTGCCAGCAAGCTTGTCCAAATCGTAAGCGTGAAGTGGTTGACCAGTTTCAAGCATTACAAAATTTGTAATATCTACGATGTTATTTATTGGGCGCATGCCTGCTAAGATTAGATAATTTTGTAACCACTGTGGAGATTTGCCAATTTTCACATCTTTTACGACTCTTCCTGTAAATCTATTGCATGATTTGCTTAATATTTCTACACCATTGGCAAATTCTTTTATATCTTCATCATTATTTTGGTAATTAATTTCTGGAAGGCTTATTTTTTCTCCAAAACTTGCCGCACTTTCTCTTGCCATGCCTATAATTGAAAGACAATCTGGTCTATTTGGAGTTATTTCATATTCTATAACTGGAGAATTTGAAGATAAAACTTCACTAACAGAACTTCCCAATTTGTAATCATCATCAATTATAATTACCCCATCTCTAAATTCTTTAGGAATTACGCTATCGTCATAGCCAAGTTCCCCATAACTTGTTAGCATGCCAGATGAATTTATTCCAAAAAAATCATGATCGCCAATATGATTTCCATTATCTAGAGTCGTTCCGCTTTTTATTACAAAAACTTTATCGCCTTCATTTGTGTTTTTTGCTGCAGTTATTATTGTTGTCGGATTTTCTTCCCCTATATCAATGGTTAAAACTTTTAGCCTGTCTGCATTTGGATGTTTTTCTTGTTTAATAATTTTTCCTAAAACAACGCCTTTTAAATCGCTAGTTTTTCTTGTAACTTCTTCAACGTGACTTCCAGTTTCAGAAAGTCTATCTGTAATTGTCTTTATATCTTCGTTAATTTTTACATATTCATTTTGCCAAATTAAAGGTACTAACATAATTTCTCCTAAAATTGTTCTAAAAATCTCTTGTCATTATCATAGAGTAATCTGATATCATCAAGTCCATATTTAACCATGGCTATCCTATCTACCCCAAGTCCAAAGGCAAAGCCAGTGTATTTTTCGCTATCGATACCACAAGCTTCCAAAACGTTTGGATGAACCATTCCTCCACCTAAAAGTTCCATTGACCAACCAGTGTTTCCACAAGCAGGACAGCCCTTGCCTTTACAAATAGGACAAGTTGCATCTACTTCCAAGGATGGTTCTGTAAATGGAAAATGATGAGGACGATATCTTAATTTTATGTCATCTCCAAACATTTCTTTGATAAAAGTTTCAAGAGTAGCTTTAAGATTTGCCATTGAAACATTTTCATCTACAACTAGACATTCCAATTGGTGAAACATTGGTGAATGTGTTGCATCAACTTCGTCGTTTCTAAAAACTCTTCCTGCTGATACCATTTTTATTGGAAGTTTGCCCTCATTCATTACTCTAATTTGCATTGAAGAAGTATGTGGTCTTAGGAGAACATCATCTGTAATATAAAATGTATCTGAAGTTGATCTTGCAGGATGATCTGCAGGTGAATTTAAGTCATCAAAGACGTTTTTTACTGTATCAATTTCTGGTCCTTCAACTACATCAAAGCCCATATTTTGAAAAATTGCTTCCAAGTCTTCTAAGGTTTGATTGATAAGAGCAAGATGCCCACTAGTTTTTCTATCAAAATGTGCTGTGACATCAATTTTTTCTTCTTCTATTTTTTCTTCAAGAAGTTTTTCTCTTATGGCCTTTGTCTTTTCTTCCAAAGCTTCTTCTATTTTTACGCTAGTTTGGTTGATTAATTTTCCTGCTTGTGGCTTTTCTTCTTTTGGCAATTTTGCTATATTTTTCTTTAGATCTGTTATTAATCCTTTTTTTCCAAGGTATTTTACTCTAAGTTTTTCCAGCTCTTCAAGACTAAGACTTAAATCTATTTCATGGATTGCCTTAGCAATGAGTTCTTTTAAGTTTTCTTCCATAATTTCCTCCTAAAATTTTGTATAAAAAAATTCCATCCTAAAAGGACAGAATATAGTAACATTTAATCTGCGGTACCACCTTAATTGATTTTAAATAAAATCCGCTCATTGGTCTTTTAACGCAGACTAGACGTTTCAGCTACTTAATTTCACATCTTGCTTCATCGATGAATTATTTGACCGTTACTTAAAAGGCTCTCATCAACCCTTCTTTCTGTATAAGGATAGCCAAACTTTTTTTCGAATCATTAGCTTAACTTATTCATTATTATGCTTGCAGCTATTGCCGCATTTAAAGATTCAATTTTCCCTTGCATAGGAATCTTTACAAAAATATCGGTAAGATTTCTTACTTCATCAGATAAGCCATTTGCTTCATTTCCAATAGCTAAAATCAAATCTTCATCACTTTTAAATTCATTAATATCATACCCACTCATATCAGCAGATACAATCTTATATTTTTCTTTTAAATTTTTGATATCGTCTATATTTTTGTAGACGAAATTTAATCTAAATATAGAGCCCATTGAGGCTCTTAAAGTTTTTTCATTGTATATATCACAAGTATTAGCAAGTAAAATTATATCAGAAAATCCAAAAGCTTCTGCCGATCTTATTATGGTTCCCATATTTCCAGGATCGTTAATTTGATCTAACATTAGGACTTTTTTACCTTTTATATCTTTTTGCCTTGGTTTTTTGACTACTGCTGCAAAACCATCAGGATTTACAAGATTTGTTAATTTATTAAAAAGATTGTTTGAAAAAACTATTTTTTCTAAATTACTTTCGTAACCCTTATTGTCTTCGCTTAAAAAAATAAAATCAACATCAGCAGAAGAGATTGCCTCTTCTACTAATTTTTTTGATTCTATGATAAAGGAATTTTCCTTATCCCTAAACTTTTTGCTTTTTAGCTTTGATATATACTTATATTTTTGATTATCACTTGAAGTTATAATCATCTAGATTTATTAAGCGTTTTTGTTAGCTAATTCTACTAATTTGCTAAATTCTGCTGGATTTTCAACTGCAATTTCTGCAAGCATTTTTCTATTGATGTCGATGTTTGCTTTTTTAAGGTTGCCCATAAGTTTAGAATAGCTTGTTCCGTTTATTCTAGCAGCAGCATTGATTCTTGCAATCCAAAGTTTTCTAAAATCTCTCTTTCTATGTTTACGACCGATGTAAGCATAGCTTAGTGATTTCATTACAGCTTGGTTAGCTGTTTTGAATAGAAGGCTCTTGGATCCGTAATATCCTTTAGCTTGTTTTAATACTTTCTTATGTCTTTTTTTAGCGTTTATTCCTCTTTTTACTCTTGCCATTTTTTCTTAACCTCCTATTACATTCCAAGTAATTTTTTAACATTTGATAAATTAGCACTAGATACTGTAGTAGCTTTTCTTAATCTTCTTTTTCTAGCTGGTGATTTTTGAGCTGTCTTGTGGCTTTTGTAAGCTTTCATTCTCATTATTTTTCCACTTCCAGTAACTTTAAATCTTTTAGCAGCTGCTCTTCTTGTTTTATTTTTGTTAGCCATTTTTTACTCCTTATTTTCATTTGGTTCTAAAAACATTACTAGAGATCTACCTTCCATTTTAGGTTTTTGTGCAACTACACCTACATCACCTATAATTTGGGTAAATTTATCCATCAATTCATAACCTGGTTCTTTACGTCCAAGCTCACGACCTCTAAATCTAATAGAAACTTTTACTTTATCCCCGTTGTTTAAGAATTTTATTGATTGGTTTGCTTTAGTTTGCAAATCATTATCTTCAATATTTAAAGAAAATCTCGTCTCTTTTAGTTGAGCGTTTTTTTGTTTTTTCTTATTTTCTTTTTCTTTTTTCTCTTGATCATATTTAAACTTACCATAGTCCATAATCCTGGTAACAGGTGGTTTTGCATTAGGGCTCATCAAAACTAAATCTAAGCGTTTTTCATCAGCTCTATCTAAAGCATCATTTAAAGAAGTGATGCCAATCTGGTTACCATTTTCATCTATTAACCTAACTTGGTCAGCTCTAATTTCATCATTTATTCTTAAATCTTTTATAGTTATACCTCCATGTATAATTTCATAAAAAAAGCGGGCACAAAGTACCCGTTCAAATTTTAAATAAAAATTTATTAACCTACAAATCTTAATCGGCAGGTGAGTATTGGGTACTTCTTTGTTGTCTACGTCATATATATTACTATTATAGCTTTAACTTGTCAAGTAAAATCTTGTTGAAATTTGAATTATAAGATTTTTAAGCTTATTTTTATTTAAAATCTCTAATCAAGCTTAAATATACCAAATCCATATAAACCAGGACCAGTATTTGCTCCAAGTGTTGGAGAAATTTGAACTTTAAAACATTCCTTAGCACCAGCAATAATATCTGATAATTTTTCTTCTAATTTCCCGATTCCTTCCTGATAGCCACCATGACCTAAAAACATATAATAATCTTTAACATTTTCAATTTCATTTTCTGCAAATTTTCTAAGCTCATTAAGAACCTTTTTTTCACCACGAGCTATCTTTACTAGTTTAAAGGCTGATTCTAGAGGATTTACACTTATTATTGGTTTAACTGAAAGTGCATCTCCAATCTTTCCAAAAGTTTTTGGAACTCTTCCACCTTCAACAATGTATTTAAAAGAATCTATTGTAAAATATACAAAAGAACTATCTTTTTTCTCATTTAATTTATCAATTATTTCCTCAAAAGAAAATCCTTTTTTTATTAAATTATCAGCATATACGGCAAAAAATCCTTCTGCCATAGTAAGATTTCCACTATCAAAAACATAAGTTTCTAAGCCCTCAATCTTATTTGTATTTAACAAGCTGTAGGTACTGGAAAATTTCGAACCTATTGAAATTGCAAGGACTTTTTCATAACCATCTGCTTTGATTTTTTCATATAAATTCGTTACGTCTCCTGGAGATGCTGCTGATGTTTTTGGTAAAGAATTATTTTCTCTTACCCATTTATAGAATTCATCTGAAGATATGTCAACTCTATCTTTTAGGTATTCTCCATCCAAATTTACGTATAAGGATAGGGTGTATATATTAAGTCTTTTTGCTATTTCATTACTTATATCACTTGCACTATCTACAAGTATCGCAATTTTTTCCATAAAACCCCCCTCTCGGAACAGACCCATTAGTTATAATATTATACCATAAAATCATAAAAAATTTACAAAATTTATTTATATTTAATAGATTTATTAGCTTATTATGTCTAAAAATTTTTTCTCTTTTATTTTACTTTGATTAGGAAATTATAAAATAGTAGTATAATTACAAAATAGGAAGTGATTATATGAAAAAATTAAAAACTAATGCTATGAGAGCCTTAGACAAATTAAAAATAAACTATGAGCATATTGACTATGAATTTCAAGGAGATTTCGTTTCATCAGTCGATTTATCCGAAAAAACACACACTGATATTTCAACAATTTTTAAAACTTTAGCGACCGTTGCAAATAATGGCGAGATTTATATTTTTGTAATACCAGGGGCTGAAAGTATAGATTTTAAAAAAGCAAGTGTTGCTGTTGGAGTGAAAAGTCTTGAAATGCTACCGCTTAAAGATTTAAAATCAAAAGTCGGTTATGAAAGAGGAGCAACAACTTCTCTTGCTATGAAAAAAGATTATCCAGTTGTAATTGATGATTCTGCTTTAAAAATGGATTTTATTAAAGTATCTGCTGGCAAAGTTGGCCACAGTCTAAAAATTAAAGCCCAAGACTTAGCCAAGGCTAATGGTGCAAAATTTTTTGATGTTATACAATGACTTTAAAAATAGAAAAAAATAAAGACTATGTAAAAATAATTTTTCCTAATGATTTGGAAAATAAGAGATTAAGGCTTCTAGTTACTTTTTCTCCCATACTAATAGCTTCTTTTGATAATGGTTGCTATGAGCTTGAATTTCTAAAAAATTCAATTGAAAAGTCAAAATATCCCTATGGACTTTATCCAAATTTTTTCCAGGGTCTTTCCATTGATGAATACAGAAAATCTTATGATAAATACAATCCAGTTGAGGATATTTTTTTAAATAAGGAAAATAATATAGAATTTTTAATTAATCCTATGGAAAATCAATATTTAGATGCCTTGGTGAGTATAATAGAAAATGTAATTATTGATCCAAAGGCAAATTACTACTATACGGATTATTTTAAAGAAATAAGAAATGATATCGTTATAAATGGCCGAAGATCAATTCTTGCCAACGGAATACAAGGATTTTATCTTTCAAAATATGTAGTGGTTTGGATGATCGACATTATTAATTTTATCAAAGAAAATAATCCAAAGGCATATGAAGATTTAAAAACAATCGAATTTCTAGCAAATAATTTAAAAACTCCAAGAATTTCATCTACAAAATTTAACCCTTAAGCTAAATTTTAACTTAAGGGTTAATTTTTTGTGTATTTTATTATTCTCTTTCTACTACTACAGCAGTTCCCATACCGCCGCCTATGCAAAGTGTTGCAATTCCTTTTTTGGAATCTCTTTTTTGCATTTCATATAATAATGTGGTTAGTATTCTTGCACCAGATGCTCCAACTGGGTGACCAAGTGCTATTGCTCCACCGTTTACGTTTACTATATCTGTGTTAAGTCCTAGTTCTTTGATTACTGAAAGAGCTTGTGCTGCAAATGCTTCGTTTGCTTCTATTAGATCTATATCTTCTAGTTTTAATTCAGCTTTTTCTAAGGCTTTTCTTACTGTTGGTATTGGGCCTGTTCCCATGATTGCAGGATCAACACCTTCTGTTGCGTAAGAGATGATTGTTGCTAGAGGTTTTACGCCTAATTCTTTTGCTTTTTCTTCGCTCATTACTACTATAGCTGCTGAACCATCATTAAGTCCAGATGCGTTTGCTGCTGTTACTGTACCACCATCTTTTTTAAATGCTGGTTTAAGTTTTGATATTCCTTCAGCTGTAACGCCTTCTCTGATGTGTTCATCAGTATCTACTACAGTTACATTGCCTTTTCTATCTTTGATTTCTACCGCTACGATTTCATCTTTGAATTTGCCCTCAGCTCTTGCTTTTTCTGCTCTATTTTGGCTCATAGCTGCAAGTTCATCTTGTTCTTGTCTAGAAAGGTTGAATTTTTCTGCAATATTTTCTGCAGTAATTCCCATGTGGTAATCGTTAAATGCATCCCAAAGACCATCTTTGATCATTTCATCAACAGCCTTTTTATCTCCCATTCTTGCTCCCCATCTTTCATTTTGTAATAAGTATGGAGCATTAGACATTGATTCTGTACCGCCTGCTACTACTACATCAGCATCACCAGCTTTAATCATTTGAGCTGCAAGTGAAACTGTTCTAAGTCCAGAACCGCAAACTATATTTACTGTCATTGCTGGTTTTTCTTTAGGGATGCCAGCTCCCATAGAAATTTGTCTAGCAACGTTTTGTCCTAAGCCAGCTTGAAGTACACAACCAAATACTGTTTCGTCTACATCTTCAGCTTTGATTCCTGCTCTTTTGATAGCTTCTTTAACAGTTATAACGCCTAAATCTTTGGCAGATAATGATTTTAATGATCCTCCATAAGATCCTACTGGAGTTCTTACTGCACTTGCTATTACTACTTTTCTTGTCATTTGATATCCTTTCTTTTATTTATTTTTATTTACTATAATCGTAGAAACCTTTACCAGTTTTTCTTCCAAGTTCGCCTGCTGCTACTTTTTGTCTTAATAAAACTGGAGCTGCGTATTTATCTGAACCTATTGTATCTTTTAGATAGTCCATGATGTTTAAAACTATATCTAGACCTATTAAATCTGCAAGGGCAAGAGGTCCCATTGGGTGGTTTGCACCAAGTTTCATTGCTGTATCAATACCTTCAGGGCTTGCAAGTCCTTCTTGTAGACAATAGATACCTTCAGATATCATTGGAATTAGAATTCTATTTACTACGAATCCAGGAGCTTCATTTACTTCTACTGGTGTTTTGCCTATTTCTTCTGTGATTTCTATAACTTTTTTAACTGTTTCTTCGCTTGTTGTGATTCCTTTGATAACTTCTACAAGTTTCATAACTGTAGCTGGGTTAAAGAAATGCATTCCTATTACTTTATCAGGTCTATGTGTTGCTGCTGCTATTTCTGTGATAGAAATTGAAGATGTGTTTGAAGCAAGAATTGTATCTTCTTTACAAATTTGACATAATTCTTCAAAGATAGATTTTTTGATTTTTGGATTTTCGCTTGCTGCTTCAACTACTAAATCACAATCTGCTACATCTTTTACATCTGTTGTAAATTTGATTCTTCCAAGGTATTCATCTTTTTGTTCAGCTGTTATTCTTTCTTTTGCAACTGATTTGTCTAAAGATTTTGTTATAGTTTTTTTGCCTTTTTCGATAAATTCATCAGAAATATCTCTTACTACTACTTCATATTTTTTGCTCATTATTTCAGCAATTCCAGCACCCATTGTACCTGCACCGATTACACCAATTTTCATGAATATCTCCTTATTTATTTTCAAATTCGCATTTTTCTTTGTTGATAAAAGCTTTTGTTCCATTTTTCATATCTTCTGTTGAAAATGTTAATCCAAAAGCCAATTCTTCGATTCTTAAAGCAGAATCTATATCAACTTGAGCTCCTGTATTGATTGCTTCTTTTGCAAGTTTTACAGCTATTGGAGCTTTGCTAGCTATAGCTTTGGCTAAGCTATTTACTCTTTCTTCTAATTCTTCTACTTCTACAACATCTTGTACTAAACCAATTTCTAAAGCCTTATCAGCTTTTATATTTTCTGCTGATAGTATTAGATATTTTGCCCATCCTTGACCTACTAGTCTTTGAAGTCTTTGGCTTCCACCAAAGCCTGGCATAATTCCAAGACCAACTTCTGGTTGACCAAATAAAGCTTTTTTGGATGCGATTCTTATATCACAAGCCATTGCAAGTTCACAGCCACCACCTAGAGCAAAGCCATTTACTGCTGCTATTACAGGCATTGGAAGTTTTTCGATTTTTCTAAATACTCCTATGCCCTTTTTGCCAAATTTGTTAGCTTCTATTGGACTTAACTCGCTCATTTCTTTAATGTCAGCGCCTGCTACAAAGCTTCTGCCTGCACCTGTAATTATTAAGCATCTTAGATCCTTATCTTTTTTGATTTCTTCTAAAAGAAGGTCTAATTCATCTAAAACTTCAGAATTTAGTGCATTTAAAGCTTCTGGTCTGTTAATGGTTAGTTTACCAATGTTTTCGTTAACTTCATAGCTTATAGTTTTATAGCTCATATTTTCCTCCATTAATCTAATACCCAATTTATCAAAAATTATGAAAATGTTTTTAGACAAGGAGCATTATAAAATTATTTATAATGCTCTCCTTGTTTATTAATATTTTTTAGCTTTTGCAGCTTTTATTTTTTTGATTAATTCTGGAACAACTTCGTTGATATCGCCAATTATTCCAACATCTGCTACGTTAAAGATGTTTGCATCTGGGTTTTTGTTAATTGCTACTATTAGATCTGATTCTTCCATACCAGCTAAGTGTTGGATAGCTCCAGAAATTCCCAAGGCAATATATAAATTTGGTCTTACAGTTTTACCAGTTTGACCTACTTGACGGTCTTTTTCAAGCCATCCTGAATCAACTACAGCTCTTGATGAAGAAACTTCACCTTCTAAAACTTCTGCTAGGTCATAAGCAAGTTTCATATTTTCTGCTGAACCGATACCGCGGCCTACTGAGATTAGTACATCTGCATCTTCAATTTTGATTTTTTTCTTATCAGCAACTTTTTCTTCGATTATATCGACATTGATATCTTTATCTTCAAATGTTATATCATATTTTTTAACTTCACCAGTTCTAGTTTTGTCATCTTCTTGTTTTGGCATAACGCCTGGTCTTACTGTTGACATTTGAGGACGAGCTTCTGGAGATTGAATTGTAGCTAGTAGATTACCACCAAAGGTTGGACGAGTCATGTTTAGTAGACCAGTTTCTTCGTCTATTTCTAGTTTTGTACAGTCTGCTGTTAGTCCACAACCAATTCTTGCTGAAACTCTTGGAGCTAGGTCACGGCCTATTGATGATGCACCAAATAAAACGATTTGAGGTTTTAAATCTTTGATTATTGTGCTCATTGTTTTTACATATGGCTCTGTTATATATTTTTCAAGAATTTTATCTTCTACATAATAAACCTTGTCAGCACCGTGTTCAATTAAATCTCTTGTTAATCCTTCTACCTTGCTGCCTGCTATTACTGCTATTACTTCTTCATTTAATTTATCTGCTAATTCGCGCGCTTTACCGATTAGTTCTAATGACACGCTTTGTAGGTTGCCATCTCTTTGTTCGCAAACTACCAATACATTTTTATATTCGCTCATTAAAAACTCCTTAAATCAAAAATTCTTCGGCTAACTTATCAACTATGATAGTAGCGCCATCTTGTGCATTTACATCAAATACTTTACCAGCTTGTTTAGCTCCCTTGGTAAATGATTTTTTAACTCTTGTTGGAGAACCTTGTAAACCTATATTAGTTCTGTCAACTTCTATATCATCAACAGTCCAAGTTTTTACTAAATCTTCTCTGTTAACATCATAAATTCTTGATACTCTCATATATCTTGGGCTGTTCATTTCGCCTAAAGTTGTGATTAGTACTGGGAATTTTGCTTTTATGATTTGATATCTATCTTCAAATTGTCTTTGAACTGTTATGCTATCTTCTGTTATTTCTTTTACATCTTCTACATAAGAAATAGATGGAATTCCAAGGTGTTCTGCTGTTTGTGGTCCTACTTGAGCTGTATCTCCATCGATTGCTTGACGACCTGCTATTATCAAATCGTAATCTAAAGAGTTTATTGCTGCTGCAAGTGCTGTTGATGTTGCCCATGTATCAGCTCCACCAAAAGCTCTATCAGTTAACAATATTACATCATCTGCACCCATAGCGTAAGCTTCTTTTAGAGCTTCTGCAGCTTGTGGAGGTCCCATTGATAAAACGGTTATGTGTGCTCCGTTTTCTTCTTTTATCTTTAATGCCTCTTCAATACCAGCTTTGTCATCAGGATTTATGATTGAAGGAAGACCTTCTCTCATAATTCTTCCTGTTTCTTGATCAATTTTTACTTCATTGGTATCTGGTACTTGTTTAATTAAAACTATAATATTCACTTTAAACTCCTATTATCTAAATAAGCTTCCACTTATTACCATTCTTTGAACTTCTGATGTTCCTTCGTAAATTTCTGTGATCTTTGCATCACGCATCATACGTTCTACTGGGTAATCTCTAGTATAACCATATCCACCATAAAGTTGTACGCATTTTGTTGTTACATTCATAGCAGTTTCTGCTGCAAATAATTTAGCATGAGCTGCGCTTACTGAGTAAGGTCTGCCACAATCTTTGTCATTTGCTGCTTTGTAAACTAATAGTCTTGCTGCTTCAATTTGGTTTGCTAGGTTAGCAAGTTGGAATTGTGTATTTTGGAATTTTGCCAAAGGTCTACCGAATTGTTCTCTTTCCTTAACATATTCGATTGTCTTATCTAATGCACCTTGAGCTATACCAAGAGCTTGTGCAGCAACTCCTATACGTCCACCATCAAGTGTTGTCATGGCAATTTTAAAGCCCTTACCTTCTTTACCAAGTAAGTTTTCTGCAGGAATTTTACAATCTTCAAATATAAGTTCGCAAGTTAGTGAACCGTGGATTCCCATTTTTTTCTCAGGTAAACCAACTGTAAATCCTGGAGTATCTTTTTCAACTATAAATGCTGAAATTCCGTGAGTTCCTTTTGATTTATCGGTCATTGCTATGATTATAAAAGTATCAGCCAATGTAGCGTTAGTTATAAATATCTTTGAACCATTAAGTATATAATTTTTTCCATCTTCTGTTAAGTGAGCTGTGGTTTGTTGCATTGAAGCATCGGTACCAGCCATTGGTTCAGTCAAAGCAAAAGCTCCAATGTGTTCTCCTGAAGCTAATTTCTTAAGATATTTTTCTTTTTGTTCTTCTGTTCCATAAGTTTCGATCGGCCAAGCACAAAGAGATGTGTGAGCTGAAATTATTACACCAGAAGATGCGCAAGCCTTTGAAATTTCTTCAACTGCCATTACATATCCTAAATAATCTCCGCCTTCTCCACCATTTTCTTTAGAAATTGGAATTCCAAATAAGCCTGCATCGCGCATTTTTGGAATATTTTCAAATGGCGGTCTTTCTTCTTCATCAATAGTTGCTGCAAGAGGTTCAACTTCACGAGTTGCAAAGTCTCTATACATATCTCTTAGCATTTTGTGAGTATTGTCTACACTAAAATCCATACTATCTCCTTACATAAAATCTTTTCATCTTTACGACTTTCACATCTATTATATTGCAAAATCGCGACTTTGTCAAAAATTTATTTATCTTTTTTAGTTCTATATTGTTAATATATTTACAATAATAGATAATTATTAGTAATTATTGTCAATTTAATTTATTTTATTAAATCCATTTCGCGAGAGTTTCTAAATGCTTAAATAATATAAATTTTGAAAATTTGAAAACAAAAATTATAAATAAAAAAGGCTTCTTGTTAAGCATTAATAATGTTTAGCAAAAAGCCCTTATTTTTAGTTATTGGTGAAGTAATCTTCTACTTGGTCGAATTTTATTGTTTCTTGATCTGATTTTGACAAATCCTTTATTGTGATTTCCTTATTATTTGCTTCTTCTTCTCCGATTATAAGAGCATATTTGGCATTTATTTTATCGGCGTAAGCAATTTTCTTTTTAAATTTTCCACTTTCAAAGTAAATATCTGCGTTTTTACCTGCTGCTTTTAATTTTTTTAAAAGATCTATTGCGTAAAAATTGTATTTTTCATCCATTGGAAGGATGATTATTTTTTCAGTAGTTTTCGCTTTTTTATCGACAATTCCTAGTTCTTGAAGTTGGTAAAAGAGTCTAGTTAGTCCAATTGACATTCCAACTCCCGGCAGATTTTGTTTTGAAAAATTGCTTGCCAAATTTTCATATCTTCCGCCAGAGCAAACTGAACCTATTGATTCATAGCCATTTATAAATGTTTCATAAACTGTCGATGTATAGTAATCTAGGCCACGAGTGATGCTTAAGTCGATTTTTATATTTTCTTTTGGAATATCTAGGTAGAGCATATATTGGTAAACTGTTTTTATCTCAGATAGACCTAATTTATATTTTTCATTTGCTTCGAATTTTTCAAGATCTTCCAACAATTCTAGACCTTCTAATTTATTTTCTAGAAATTCTAAAATTTGTGTGGATTTTTCTTCTCCAACTATTTCTTCAAGATAAGATTTAGTTTTTTCTAGTCCAATTTTATCTTTTTTATCTATTGTTCGTAAAATTTCAGTTGTATCTACTATTTCTAAAGATTCAAAAAATCCATTTAATAATTTTCTGTTGTTTATGTGAAAGGTAACTTCTGGTAAGTTTAGCCTGCTAAAGGCTTCAAATATTACTTTTGCAAGCATAGCATCGTTGTAGATTGATAGGTCGTTGTTGCCAATTATATCAATATCTGCCTGATAAAATTCCTTGTATCTTCCCTTTTGGTTGCGCTCTCCACGATAGACTTTTCCAATTTGATAGCGCTTAAATGGAAAATTAAGATTTGAAAAATGTTCAGATACATAACGAGCTAAGGGAACTGTTAGGTCAAATCTTAGGCTCATATCTTTTGATTCGCTTGCAATTTCAAATATTTGTTTTTGTGTTTCGCCACCGCCTTTAGCAAAAAGAATTTCGTTTTTTTCTATAAGCGGTGTGTCAATGTTTGCAAATCCAAATTCCGCAAAGGTGTTTTCTATCGTATTTTTTATTTGATCAAAGACTACTTGCTCTTCTGGTAAAAGTTCCATAATTCCAGCTATAGTAGTAGGTTTTATAATTTCCATCTAATCCTCCATACTTTAATTTATTATAACACAAAATTTTTCTAACATTATAAAGATTCACATTTCTTTTGATTTGACGACATAAATAGACCAATTACAAAGATTATCAAAAATGGCACAATCCATGGAAATCCATAATCATAAAAAGGTAAAAATGAAATAATCTTAGAAAAATTTTTAGCAAGATTTTCGTTTGCCATAGCTATGTAGGATATCAAGGATTGGATAAATGATATAATTCCTACAATAGCAAAATTCATATGTCTGTATTTCTCAGTCATCTTTGGATTACTTAAGTTAAATATTATCATAAGTATTACAATTGGATAGATAAAAGTCAAAAATGGTGATGTGTAATTAACTATCTTATCAACTCCAACCAAGGATAAAATTATGGATATTAAAGTTATTGTAATGGCAAAAGTTTTATAACTTATCTTTAAAAAATCCTTATGTAATATTTCTGCAATGGAGCTTATTAGTCCAACAGCTGTTGTAAAACAAGCCAAAACGATTATAGCAGATAGGACGTATTTGCCAAAAGAACCCAAGGTCGAATTAGAAATTTTTATTAAAAGTTCAACTCTAGAATTAATATCTTGATAAAGCAAAGAAGAGCTTGCTCCCAAATATGTAAGTGATATATAAACCAAGATCAAACTGCCAGCAGCTATTAGCGTAGCTTCCACAGTCTTTTTTACAATATTTTCCTTACAGCCCTTATCAATTAAAGATTTTATTATAATTGGAGCAAAAGCAATAGAAGCAAGAGCATCCATGGTGTTGTAACCTTCTATAGCAGAATTTGTAAAGGTATTAGCCTTACTTATATCAGATTTTATAAAAGAACCTATAGGATTTATAATGCCTGCAACAATCATAATCATAAGAACTATTAAAAGACTAGGAGTTAAGTATTTGCCGATGATATCGATAATTTTACTATCAGTTAAAATTAAAGTTAAAGCTAATCCAAAGAACAAAAGTATAAACAAAGCATAGGAAATATCAATGCCACTTGCAATAATAACCTCGCCACTAGTAGCGCCAGTTCTTGGTATTGCTCCCAATGGTCCGATTGTCAAAGCAATAATTAAGGTTATTGTATATCCTAATTTTTTGCCGGCAACTTCAGTAAAAACTTTTATATCTCCAGATTTTTTAGCCATGGAAAAAATAGCAATTGACGCAAGTCCAACTCCAGTTAAAATAAAACCAAGGCTTGCAATTAACCAATTTGAACCGTAAATTTTTCCCAAAAATGGAGGAAATATCAAATTTCCAGCGCCAAAAAATAAAGAGAAAAGAGCAAAGCCAACAACAACAACTTCCATAATTTAAACTCCTTAATAGAATAGCTAAGATAACGCTTAGCACCATAATATAGATCCAGTATCCAACAAATCGCATGATTTTGGATAAAGTAACTTAATTTTTGATTTATCTGCCTCATTTTTAATAATTTCAAAACTATTTAGCTTTTCAATATTCCCATTAAAAATTAAGGTATTATCAAAAAATCCGCAGCATCCACCGATAAATCCATAATCAAAACCATCAAGTTCAATTTTTTCTTTTTCAAGCAAAATAACTTCTATTTTATCTTTCAAAGATTTATAAATTCCAAAATCACTTGTTAAAATTTTTTCACCCAAAGGAATAATAGAACATCTGCTGTAGCCTTGTTTGACATATAAATGCTTGATATTATGAGCTTTCATATACAAAGATATATTCTTTTCAGTAAAATCATTGTGAATATAATAGCTATCAGCCATATAAATGTTGTAAATAGCATCTTCTGGATAAGATTTGCAAACGGACTCCCCTGGAATGATATTTTTATCTAACAAACGTTTTCTATATTCATATTTTACACTATTATCGATAAAAATTGTATCTTTATTCAAAATAAAAATGGATAAATCTGGATGATCTGCTATCCTCTTATCTAAATTTGGATTATCTATTGTCTTTATATAAGTTAAATTGTTTTCTTCTAAAAATTTCACAAATTCAACTCTTGATTTATGACTGATAATAAGCATAAAAACTCCTATAAAAAAAGCTCTCCAAAGGAGAGCAGGGTTGGAGGCGCCACCCAGATTTGAACTGGGGGTAAAGGTGTTGCAGACCTCTGCCTTACCACTTGGCTATGGCGCCGGATATTAAAAAAATCACCAAGTACCAATACATGGATCTGGCGATTAGTATCGCATTAAATAATTAATAGCAAAATATGCGCTCAAGAAGCTCGTGCTTCTTTCGCTTAATTCTTCGGATTCGCTTCGCTCATCTCGAAGATTTTAAATGCTTCGCATTTAAAACACTACATGTGACTTGGAGCGGATGACGAGATTCGAACTCGCGACCCTCGCCTTGGCAAGGCGATGCTCTACCACTGAGCCACATCCGCAAATACATTTGTTATTATACATTAGAAAAATAGTTTTGTAAAGTTTTTTTATAATTTATTCTTTGTTTTTTTTCGATTACTTTAATATTTTAAATCTATATTTCTTTTTTGTCAAATATTCTTTTCTTTAAGATTCTACAATTTATTATATGGTATAATATTTTTATTGTGAAATAATTTTTTGGAGGTTTTTTATGTTTCAATTTCATGATGTCACTTTTAAGGACATCATTAAAATAGATGAATTACAAATTAATCATAATGAAGTTACTTGCATTATTGGTCCTAGTGGCTCTGGGAAGTCTACCATGCTAAAGCTTATAGATAAACTCATATCCCCAAGTTCAGGTTATATAACTTATAATGGAAAAGATATTGCAAATATCGATCCTGTTTCTTACAGGCGCAGGGTTCCAATGCTCGCCCAAAATCCTCTTACTTTTAAGGGAAGTATAAGAGATAATTTATTAATTGGTAGAAAATTTCAAGATAAAGATCCAGTAAGCGATGAAATTCTAAATAAGGCTTTGGCTTCTGTAAAATTAGATAAAAGTTTATCTACCGATATGGAAAATCTTTCTGGTGGCGAATGTCAGAGGGTCTCAATTGCAAGGCTTATGCTTTTAGATTCTCAAATTTATTTACTTGATGAACCATCTTCAGCTCTTGATGATATTACTGAAGATTTTGTAATTGGTACCATGGTTGATATGGCAAAAAGAGAAGATAAAACTATCATTTATGTAACCCATTCTAGCGAAATTTCAAAAAAATATTCCGATAGGATAATAAAAATTGTAGATGGAGAAATTAGCCATGAATAATTCTGTAATAAATTTAAGTAACCAGCAATTAATTTTAACTTATATATTTACTGCCATAGCACTTTTATTGACTTCCTTAAATGGCATCAATAGGAATAAGGATATCATTAATGGAACAATAAGAATGACCATTCAGCTTTTTATAGCAGGTTTTATCCTTGTTTATGTCTTTGACAGTTCTTCTATAGTTTTGTCAACTTTGTTGATTTTACTCATGGAAAGTTTTGCTGTTTTTAATATAATTTCACCTAAGAAAGATAGGTTAAATAGTAAACTTAAAAAAACTATAGCAATTGCGCAAATTTCTGGAACAGTTTTTACCCTAATATTTTTTCTATTAGTTGTTATTAGGCCAAAACCAATTTATAATCCTCAATATCTAATTCCTCTTGGTGGAATGATTATTGGAAATTCAATGACAGGAATAAATTTGGCATTAAACGGTCTTTTAGATGCAAGTGAAAATAATAGATCCAAAATTGAGGGATCTTTAATGCTCGGAGCAAGTCCTCGTATGGCCATGGATAAATTTATACAAAAATCTTTTGACACCGCCATTACTCCAACCTTAAATTCCATCAAAAATATTGGCATAATTTCTTTGCCAGGAATGATGACAGGGCAGATTTTAGGTGGAGTTTCACCTCTAATTGCAATTAGATATCAAATAGCAATAATGACAGCAATATTGAGTTCTGTTAGTATTTGCGACTTTGTTTTCTTGCATTTAGGTTATAAAAATTTCTTTAATAAGCAAGAGCAACTTATTTGACTTTGTTAAAAAAGTGGCTAGAGTAAAATAATAATTTTACTTCAACCACTTTTTTGTGTTTTTTAATCTATAAGTTTTTTTAAATTATCATCTTTTATCTCTTCTTTTAGCCATGAAATAACAGCAAAATTGCCCTTGGTGTGTTGGTCAATTTTGTTTATCCACTTGATTTCTTCGTTGGCTTTTGATGATAATACTTTATTTGTCGAATTTGTTAGATACAAGGATGAGTTAATTACCCACCATTTGCTATTTATATTTGCTCTTTTTAGATCTTCTTCAAGCCTATAAGCTTCATAATATGGGGTTGGTTCTGCAAGTGTAACAATTATTACTTCAGTTAAGTTCTTATCTCTTAATTTTGGCAATAATTTCTTAGTTGCTTCTGGAACTTCTCCATTGGATCTTTCAATTTCTTTGTTATAGCTTTCTGTTGAATCTAATAATAAAAGAGTATGACCAGTTGGAGCTGTATCAATGATTACAATTTCATCTTCAGATTTTTCGACAATTTCTGCAAACGCTCTAAAAACAGCTATTTCTTGAGTACACGGGGATCTTAAATCTTCCATTAAGTATTCTAGATCTTCTTTGGACATAGTTTCTCTAGCCTTAGAGAGGACTTCTTCTTGATATTTTTTAAGTTCTAACTGTTCATCTATATGGCTCATGGAAATATTTTCATTTTCTTTAATTACATATCTTAGATGATCAGCAGGATCCGTTGTGCTTAAATGAACTTTTTTCCCTTTTTCTGATAAACCAAGAGCAATTGCTGCAGCAACGGTGGTTTTTCCAACGCCACCCTTGCCCATAGTAAATATTATCTTTTTATCGGTCGAATATAGGTCAGAGATAACATCTTTTAATTTTTTGATAGACTTTGCATCTAATTTTTGCTCGTCTTCTTGGTAATCATCCCTGGTAAATAAATTTCTAATTTTTTCTATACCACTTATATTGTATGATCTTAGGGCAAGGCTATATGTTTCTATGCTTTTTAGGTAATCAGACATATTTTCCATAGCTTGCTTTTGCTTTTGGTAAAGTGAATTAGAAATTTCATCATCAAAGGATGTTAATATTCCATTAATTATTAAAATTTGATTGTTAATACCAATATTTTTTAGCTCTTTTGATGCTCTTTCCGCCTCATTTATTGGGCCTATTTCAGGTCTTGTAACTAGAACTAGCCTTGTCATTTCTCCATTAGCTAAAGTATCTACAGCGGTTTTATACATCTCTTTTTTATCTTCCAAACCTGCAAGTTGACCAAGGCAAGATGCACCATGGGTGCTTTCGCTAATAAAGTTAGTCCAAGCAGAAGGTAATTGTAGCATTCTTAAAGTATGTCCTGTTGGTGCAGTATCGAAAATTATATGATCAAATTCTTTTTGCATATCAAGATCTGTTATAAATTTTGAAAACTCATTAAAGGCTGCAATTTCAACAGTACAAGATCCAGATAACTGCTCATACATATTTTCTATAGCAAAATCGGGCAATACTCCACGATAAGGAGCTATAACACTGTCCCTATATTCTGCTGCTGATTCTATTGGATCAAGATTTGCTACAAAAAGTCCCTTTATTTCTTCAATTTCTTTAGCTTTGCTAGTTAATTTTACTTTGAATATATCTTCTAAGTTTGAAGCCGGGTCAGTACTTATCAAAAGAACTTTTTTACCATTATCAGCAAGATTAGCTGCAGTAGCTGATGCTATGGAAGTTTTGCCAACTCCTCCTTTTCCTGTAAAAAATAAATACTTAGTTAGTTTGATATCGCTAGGATTAAAATTATTCATTACCTTACTCTTTCTAATACTTAACAACAAGATGACTTGCTATCAGAGTTATTTTTACTTTCTTCATTCTCGCAGTCACAAGTTTCTCCATCTTCACATTTACAAGCATCTTCTTCATCTTTTTTGGAAATTAAATCTACAGAAATCCCTGAAATTTCAGCAAATTCTTCATTTGTCAAATATCTGCCAGTCATAATAATTTCATCGTCAACAGTTGTAATTGGAAGTGCATATTTGCCTTTTTCCTTTAATTGCTCTTTAATTTTTTCATTTTTTGCAAATTTATCTGGAAAGCTTGATAAATTGTATCTATCGATATCGACCTTGTTTTTAGTCATATTATCTATAGCTACAGAAATTCTTATTAATTCTGGATCAAGTACAGGCCCACAAAGTCCCGTTGGACAACACATAGCTTTTTCATAAAGTCTTATTTTTTTCATAAAATCCTCCTAAAATTTAACTTTTACCGGCAAAAACTTAAATAGATATATATAAATGTTTCTATATGTATGACAAAAAAATTATTTAAGACAAATTTTTCCCTTCTTATGGCAAATGCAATCAGGGCTATCTTTAAATATATCTTCAATAGAGTTTTCGATTTCATTTAAAGTGTCAAGGTTTAGAGAGTAAAATACATTTTTCCCTTCTCTTCTACTAATTACAATTTGACAAGCTTCTAATTTTTTCATATCCGCTGATAAAGTCGGCTGTGTAATATCAAATTTTTCTAGAATCTGACAAGCACAAAGTTCTCCACAAGAAAGCATATCTACTATTTGTAGACGTTTTGGATCTGATAAAACTTTTAATTTTTTTGAAATATCTATATAAATATTATAATTTTTCGCCATCATAAATTACCTCTTTATTACTATATCATATACATAGAAATATTTCAATATATCTATGTATATTTTTTAGATACTTTTCCATTTTTCTACTCTTTAGAAAATAAACTATTTACTATTATTTACAAAAAAATAATGTAATATCTTTTAATCGATAATACATTATTTTTTTTAAATTCAATTTTAGTCCAATTCTAAGGCACCCGTATATAGACCGTAGTAAGTTCCTTTTTCTTTTATAAGTTGGTCGTGACTTCCTCTTTCGATAATCCTTCCATCTTCCATAACCATTATCACATCGGCATTTTGTATAGTTGAGAGTCTATGGGCTATTACAATTGATGTTGATCCTTCCATCAAATTATCCATGGCCTTGGTTACTTTGATTTCTGTTGAGGTGTCAATTGAGCTAGTGGCTTCATCCAAAATTAGCATTGGAGGATTTGCTATGGCAGCTCTTGATATTGAAATTAATTGATTTTGTCCATCTGATAATGACGAACCATCTCCATAAATTTCTGTTTGATAAGTTTCTGGTAGTCTATGGATAAAGGAATCTGCTCCAGCTAGTTTTGCAGCATCAAAAATTTCTTTTTCACTTGCACTTAGTTTTCCATATCTAATATTTTCACTAATGGTTTCTGTAAATAAATTTACATCTTGAAGTACCATGCCAAAAGCTTTCCTTAGATGATCTTTTTTGATATTTCTTATATCAATTCCGTCAATTTTTATAGAACCACTATCAATTTCATAAAATCTTGTAATTACATTTGTAATTGTGGTTTTACCAGCTCCAGTAGATCCAACAAAGGCAATTTTTTCGCCCGGATTTGCATAAAATGTTACATCTTTTAGGATCTTATCCTTGCCATTGTAGGAAAAATCTACGTGTTCAAAATCTATTCTTCCTTTTAGCTCTTTATAAATTGTTTTTCCATCTTCTTCCCATTTCCAAGCATAGCATCTATCAGCAGAGCAAGGACTTGCATTGCCATTAGCATCTACTTTTACATGGTCAAGTTCTATATATCCACTATCTTTTTCAATTGGCATATCGATAATTTCAAAGATACGACTTGCTCCTGCCATTGCAGAAAATACAGCATTTGCTTGTTGAGAAACGTTAGCTATAGGATTTTGCAATTGGCGAGCGTTAGTTAGAAATGTTGCCAAAACTCCTATTGTAAGATTGTCATTTATGGCCATAATTACGCCAACTATTGCTATTATTGCATACATAATATTTATGGAATTTACCAAAAAAGGCATAAGTTTTCCAGCATTTATCATAGCCTCTGCCATTGTAGATCTTAAATTTTCGCTTTTTTCATCAAATTCTTTTATAGAATCTTCTTCTTTGTTAAAAACTTTGATGACTTTTTGTCCTGAAAGCATTTCTTCGTCAAAGCCGTTTAGGATTGATACATTTTTTTGAGCTTCCTTAAATAATTTGCCAGTTCTTCCTACAATGTTTTTTAAGACAAAAATCATTATCACAAGACCAGCAAACATTACAATTGTAAGGATTAAAGATAATTTAATCATAACAATTATAGTTCCTATAAACATCAAAAGCGATCTTATAAGAGTTGGCAAAGTTGAGGATAAGGATTGGGATAAAATATCCGTATCGTTGGTAAATCTACTCATTATTTGCCCGTGCTGGTTAGTATCAAAAAAGTTTATTGGCATTTTTTGAATTTTTATAAAAAGATCATTTCTCAAATTTCTAATTGATCTTTCGCCAATTCTTATCATAAGTCTTGTGTAGATGAAGGTTGTTATGGTTGAAATTAGATACACCAAGGCCATATTTATTACAGCAGTTTTAAGTCCACTAATATCAGATTTTAAGATATAGTTATCTATTATTGGCTGCATCATCGAAATTCCAATAACTTGCGTAATAGCAGATACAATTACACAAACAAAGACAAGAGCTAATTGCCATTTATGAACAAAAAGATAAGAAAAAAGTTTTTTTAGAGCATTTATATCCAAATTTTTTTGATGTTTATCTTTGCTAATTTGAATTTCATCTACTTTAACATCGTCGATTTTTTTACTCATCTTCCCCTCCTTTGTGTTGAATATCGTAAGTCATCTTGTAAATTTCTGATCTTTGGTAAAGTTCATCGTGACTACCTATATCAGAAATTCTTCCATCATCCATAACCACAATTCTATCTGCATTTTCAAAAGAAGATAATCTTTGGGAGATTATAATTTGTGTCATGTTATGGTCTAAATTCTTAAAGCCTTCCAACAATTTTGCTTCAGTTTTGGTATCGACAGCTGAAGTTGAGTTATCAAGTATTAGAATTTTTGGTTTTTTTAGTAGAGACCTTGCTATTGTAAGTCTTTGTTTTTGTCCACCAGAAACTCCCGTTCCCTTTTGTCCCAAAACTGATTGATAGCCATCGGCTCTCTCTTTAATAAATTCATCTGCTTGGGCAATTTTTGCCATTGCTAAAATCTCATCAAAATCAGCATCAGAATCCCCCCATCTAATATTATCTTCAATTGTTCCGCTAAAAAGCGTGTTTTTTTGTAAAACTATCGAAACTTCATCTCTCAAAACTTTTAGGTCATAATCCTTAATATCATTGCCTCCAACTTTAAGATTTCCTTCTGTTATATCATAAAGTCTTGGGATTAGTTGGACAAGGGTAGATTTTGATGAACCAGTTGGCCCTAAAATTCCTATTACTTCGCCCGATTTGATATGAAGATTAATATCTTTTAGCTGATAAGTTTCACTTTCTTTTTCATATTTAAAACTTACATTTGTAAATTCAACAGAACCATCAGCAAGTCTAAGACCTTCGATTTTATCATCATTATCCATAGAAATTTCACGAGTTAAAACTTCCTTTACTCGTATTACAGATGGAGATGCACTCATAAGCATAGTCAATACCATAGAAAGTCCGATTAAGGAGCCTAAAAGCATCATCGCATACATATTAAAGCTTACAAGATCTCCCACGCCAAGATTGCCTTTGATGATTTCTATTCCACCAAAATATGTTAGGCCTATAAAAGTTAGGTACAAAATAGCATTGGCCGATGGAAATATAAAACTCATTAATCCTTGAGAAGAATCTGACAATCTAAACATTTCTTCGTTGGCTATGCCAAATTTTTCTATCTCATATTTTTTTCTTACAAAAGCTTTAACAACACGCATATTATTTAGATTTTCTTCTACAACTTGGTTTAACTTGTCGTATTGCTTTCTGAATTTCCTAAATTTTGGAATAGCTTTTGATGCAATTGTTATAACGATAATAACTAAAATTGGCATTATAAATAAGAAAATCATGGATAATTTTCTGCTAGTCTTAAAGGCAAGACTAAAAGAAACTATCGCCATAACTAGAGTTTTTATAACAAAACGAGTGGTCATAAAAGATGATTGAGCTATTTGTTGCATGTCGTTAGTAATTCTTGTGATGAGCGAATGTACGCCAAAAAATTCAAAATCTTCAAAAGAAAATTCTTGAATTTTTCTAAATTCTGCTTTTCTTACATTATCTGTAAGTCCAGTTGAAGTCAAACCAGCATTTTTTGAAGCTTTCATACCGGTAAACATAGCAAGAGCTGACAAGATAATTATTATAAGTCCATATTTTATGGCTTCTTTTGGATCTTTTTGATAAATTACTTTATTTAAAATAATTCCCATGACTGCTGGTATTAGCAATTCAAAAACTGTTTCTAAGACAGTCATCAGCATAGAAATATTTCTATTTTTCCTATATTTGCCCAGATAATTATTAATATAGGAAAAAGCCTTGTTAAATTCTATTAATCTGTTCATATTACCTCCTTCTTAATATTCGTTTCTAATGCTTTTATAAGTTCATTTAGGTTATTTTCAATTTCTCTTATTTTATCTTTGCCCAAATAATTATAAATTTCTCTATCAGATTTTGATAAATATGAGGAAATTTTATTGATTTCTTCCTTACCCTTATCAGTCAGAGTCATATTTTTTTGTCTTTTGTCATTTTCGTCTGAAACCATAGTCAAAAGATCTCTTTCTTTTAGGCTCATAACTATCGAATTTATAGTTTGCTTGGGAGCCTTTAGTTTTTCTACCAAATCTTTTTGACTAATGAGTCTATTTTCGTAAATATCGTATAAAATAAAAACCTCATAATGGTTTAAGCCAAATTGACCGACTCTTTCTTTATTTAAAGCTCCTAATTTTTTTAAAAGAGCAAATATATTAAAAATTTGACATGATTTATCATTCATTAATGGTCCTCCAAAATAATAACTATAATAATATAGTCTATTTACGGACTTTGTCAAGTCGAAAAATCTTTTATAAATTGTATAATATATAAGCTTAAAGGAGTACTGATGATTGAATATTTACAAAAACAAAATGTCGATAATAAATTAATTGAAAAATTAGAAAAATATAGAAAAGAAAATGGACTTTTTGATGATCCTAGAGTTATAAAACCTGAGTTTAAGTATTATGGCAAAGAAGTTTTGGAAGAATCTATTTCAGCCTTGCTTGCCGGCAAAAATATTTTGCTAACAGGTGCAAAGGCTACTGGAAAAAATGTTTTGGCAGAAAATTTATCCTATCTTTTTGCTAGACCATCATGGAATGTATCTTTTCATGTAAATACAGATTTTTCATCACTTATAGGAGCTGATACTTTCAAAGATAATCAAGTTACTTTTAGAAAAGGCCCAATTTATGAAGCAAGCACGCGTGGTGGTTTTGCAGTTTTAGATGAGATAAATATGGCAAAAAATGAGGCGATTTCTGTTCTTCACGCAAGTCTTGACCACAGAAGAATTATAGATTTGCCAGGCTATGAAAAAATAAAATTAGATCCAAATACTCGATTTATTGCAACTATGAACTATGGTTATGTAGGAACTCGCGAAGTAAACGAAGCTTTGGCATCAAGATTTATGATTATTCATATGCCAAATATAACAAAAGAAAATCTCGACAAACTTTTGGCTGATACTTTTACAAAACTAAAAGAAGAATACAGAAAAGCCTTTATAGATATGTTTATTTCTCTTCAATTTAAGAGTGAAAATAACGAAATCTCAACAAAATCTGTCGATCTTCGCGGACTAATTTCTGCTATAGAAACTATGCAAATAGGATTAAATCCTTATGATGCAATCCTTATGGGCATTGCCAACAAATCTTTTGATGAATTTGAAAGAGAAATTGTAATTGATACCATAAAAACAAAAATTCCAAGTCAAATAAAAGAGAGCATTTTCAATGACTGACCAAAGGGAAAAAATAAGAGAATTTAATATAATTTGGGATTTTTCGCACAATTATAAATTTACTCCCAAAAAAACTTATCCTATGGACGAAGTCTACAAAAATATGGTACAAGGCTTTATTATAAAGACTTTCGATCTCAAAATGCTGGATTCCTTTTTCGCATATCTAAAAAAAGATAATCCCTTTTATGAGGACTTTGTCTTTATAACAAATTTGCTAATAGAAGAAATTTCCTATAAAGAATTAGCCAAAGAAAATTTGGTAATTGAAGATTTTAAAAAAGATTATGCAAGAAAAAAACTTAGAAAATATAGCTACCACCAGCCAAATAATCTAAAAGAACAAATTGAAAAAGCTTATTATGACAAAGTTTTTGGAAAGCCGATTATTGAAGGAGCTTTGTTTAGAGAAATTTATAGAGAAATTTTTGCAATAAATACCACCGACACAAATATCCTAATAGATAAGCTAAATAAGGTTTTTAAAAGTCATTTCAAATTTGAAAGAGGCAAAAAAGACCAAGGTCTTTTTGAAGAAATGGTAAAGGAAAATAAGGCTAAAGATTTTAAGGATAGTGAAAAATCTAAGGAATTTTCTGAAGATTTGATAAGAGAGCAATTTGCCATCGGCTCAGCAGAATTTACCGGAAATATTTATCTTGCTGAAAAGAAAAAAGATTTAGATAAAAATCTCTTGTTTTTAAATTCTTCTGATGATAATTACCATTCCTCAGATCAATTTATAGAAGATTTTTTTGGTAAATCTATATTAGCCAAAGAAAAGCTTCACGCCATTGAAAAAACTGTTGCAAAAGGCATACATTCTGGCAAAAAATTATATTTTACCAAGGGAGAATACTCTGACAAAGCTAACGCCAAATTTTACAAAAAAAATCGTCAAAAGCAATATGATAAAAACAAAAACTATATAGAAAATAATTTTGCAATCAACAACAGAAATATCAACGAACTTAGCCTTGCCATCAAAAATTCTCTTTTAACTTATGAAGATTTTGTCGATGTTAGGAAAAATTATGGAGAAATTGATTCTAGTAAAGTTTGGAAAGCCCCAATTCTTAACGACTACGATGTATTTAAAAATCAAGAATTAGACAATGTAAATAAATTTAAAATCGATTTATTAATAGATTCATCAGCCAGCCAAATAAAAAGACAGGAAATTCTTGCAAATCAAGCCTACATCATAGGAAAATCAATGGATAAAGTTGGAATACCAATTAGAATCATGGGCTTTTCAAGTCTTAGAGATCATACTATTTTTAATTTGTATAGGGATTATCAGGAAAAAAATAAAAATTTAGAAATTTATAATTTCTACGCTGCAGGATCCAACAGAGATGGATTTGCTTTTAAAACTATCCATGAATTGATCAAAAAAGAAAGCGATACAAAAAATATTCTAATAATTCTTTCAGATGGCAAACCCAACGACAAGAGATCTAATATCAATACCAAAAAACTAAAGGAAAAAGACCAATATCAGGGCAAAATCGCCGTAGATGATACTGCTTTTGAGATAAGAAATCTAAAAAATGACGGGATTTCGATACTTGCAGTCTTTACTGGCGAAGATGAAGATGTCAAAAATGCAAAGCTCATCTACAACAAAGATTTTGTGAGAATAACAAAATTAGAAAACTTTTCAAAAATAGTTTCAATTTTTATAAAAAATGAGATACTCAATAATTAAAGATGCAAAAAAATGAACTGACCTCTAATTTGAAAAAGTCAATTCATTTTCTAGCATCTTTTTATTTTTCTTTATTATTTTCTCGAGCTTTTGCAGATTTGTTGTTGGAATATAAATGTTTAGTAGCTTTTCTTTTTCTAAAATATTTATGGTAAATTACATTTATCAAATCCATAACTTCGTTAATTCTTGCAAGGAGAATTATTATTGCATAAACCAAGGCTGCAAGAGCTATGGATATTAGGATTGCAAGAACGTGGACCATAATCGGAGAAAGCAGGTTATACATTATATTTGCGACAAAGGCCATGGCAAAAGTTGCAAGACTAATCTTAAAAATAGAAATTACTGTGGTTTTAAATTTAAAACTTCCAAAATTATCCCTAAATTTATAGATCATAAGTGCTGAACCAATTATGGTTGAAATAACTGTTGCGTAAGCTAAGCCGTTAATAGCGAAAAATTGTATCAAAATTACGTTTAAGGCTATATTTATAACTTGTTGAATTACTACTATTATTACTGGAGTTTTGGAATCTCCTACTGAGTAAAATCCCCTATCCACAACATCTGTCAAAGATTGGAAAATTACAAATGGTGCGTAAGAAAACATAAGACTTGCAACTGCTATCGTATCTTCTGCGCTAAAAGCTTTTCTTTGATAAACCAATTCTATTATAGGATTTGCTAAAACCATCATGCCAATAGTTGCAGGAATTACCAAAAGCATAGTTGTTACAACAGCTGATGAAATTGTTTTTTTCATCGATTCAATTTTTCCAGCTTGACCAAGTTCGGCAATTTTTGGAAATAGAGCTGTTGTTATTGAAACTGTAATAACTCCAGTAATTAATGTTAGCATGGTTTTGGCATAAAATATTTTTGCTATAGAAGCTTTGCCAAAAAAAGCTGACGCCATAGAATTATCTACAATAATAGAAATTTCTCCAGCAGCTGATGAAATTATTACAGGAATTGCAATAATCATCAAATATCTTACATATTTATTTGAAAAATCGATTATCTTTTTGTGCTTGTAACCACTCTTTCTTGCTGCTCTTGGAAAGAAAATATATTGAAGAACATTTCCCAATAAACCACCGATAATTAACAAATAATAATCACCAGTAATCCCCGTTAGGACTGTAAAAATAATTATTATGATGTTCATTATAATACCGGTTATGGCTGGATTAAAGAAATCACCCTTAATGTTTAAGTATCCCCTAAAAACTGCGGAATAAAGATAAGCATAAACTGCAAGCATCATTATTCTAGTATAATCTGTTGCAAGATCTAGCCATTGACCGCTAAGATCAAGAGAAAGAATTTTTGCAAAAGGTCTGGCGAAAATAATACCAATTATCACAGCAATCGTGCCAAATAACATCAAAATATTAAAAATATTTGAAGTAAATTCCTCAGCTTCTTTTATACCAGCTTCGTTTTTTGCTCTATTGTAAATGGGAATAAATCCTGAAATTATGCCGACAGCTATGAAATTTGCCACAACTACTGGTAGGGTATTGGCTGTTGTATATATTGATTTTAGATCTCCTGCCCCAATATATGATGCCATAACAGCTTCTCTAACAAAACCAAATATTTTGGAAATAATTGTTATAAACATCAACATAAACGTCGTTTGACCCATAAAAACCTCACTTTTTGTTTTGTCTTTTTATTATATCTATTAATTTCTCATTTACAACATTTTACAAAAAAATTATATTTTTATCAAAAATTTCAAAGGTTTTAAAATCATCTTTATTGTGGGAAACTAAAATTATAGATTTTCCCTTAAAGTCTTCTTTAAAAAGTTTAATGATTTTAGCTTTGTTAGTATCATCAATTCCTGTAAAAGGCTCATCTAAGATCAAAATCTCTCCTTTGTAAAGAAAGGCTCTTGCTAAGCTAAGCCTTCTTTGGGTTCCTCCGCTTAATTTTTTGACAACTTGTCCATAATCTTTTATAGCAAATTTTTCTAAAACATCAATAGCCAAATTTTTATCATTTGTAAGCATTTTTAGATTATCAATAGCAGAAATTTCATCTACTAATCTATTTTCCTGAAAAACTACGGATATTCTTTTATAATCATTATAAATTTCCCCAGAATCTGGTTTTACAATTCCTAATATCATATTTATTATGGTAGTTTTTCCTATGCCAGATTTGCCAAAAAATCCAAAATTTTCGCCCTGCTTTATTTTAAAAGAAAGATTTTCGATGATTTTTTTATCGTAACTTTTGCTAATATTTACAAATTCAATCATCTTTTGCCTCCAAAAAGTGTCTTAATAATTTTTCTACAAAAATTGCTATAAGAATAATTGAAATTGTCCAAGCAAATAAAGATGGCATATCCAAATAAATTTTTGAATTGTAAAGATTTTTACCTATGGAGTTATCGGTTAGGGCTATTAGTTCAGCTGAAACTCCAGCCTTAAATATTAAGCCCGATATGGTTATTAGACTTGATGATAAAAATGGTTTTATTTTAACTTTATAGATATATTTGATTCTTTTAAGCTCTCCTATTTGATATATATCAGCCATTTGCAAAAGTCTTTTGTCTATGCTTTTTAATCCAGTATAGATATTTTGAAAAATAATTGGCATAGCCATTATAAAGCCAATATAAATTGATAAGTATTTTTTGTTTATCCAAAAAAGTAGAAACAAAACTATACTTGCTATCGGCGTTGACCTAAGAATTCTAATTATTGGATTTATAAAATCGTAAAAAAAATTAACTTTGTAGGAAAAATAAGCTAGAAAAATTCCTCCTATTATTGAAATTACAAATCCAAATAAGATTTTACTTGTCGAATTAAATAGACTTATATAAAATTCTTTTTCTCTTAATAATTGTAAAAATCTATTAAATACAAGAAGAGGAGATGGTAAGAGTATCTCCTCGTTGATCAAACTAGCAAGTATTTGCCAAATTATTATCCAAATAATTGGAATTATAAATTTTTTTAACTTATTTTGTGTAATAGAAGTCATCTTCTGGTAAAGATCCACCCACTAATTTAGGATTAAAATCATATAAATCTTTTAAGTGTTTTTCCATCATAGTTTTCATTTCTTCGCCTGCTATATATTTTAAAGCAAGCTTTGGCAAAGCATTTTTTGCAACTTCTTCTGGCATTATCTCGTATTTGCCTAGTAATTTTGCTGTGCCTTCCACATCAGAATTTGCTTTTTCAATTGAAGCCTTGTAGGTTTCTAGGAATTTATCAGCATCTATATTTTCTAAATATTCACTTCTTGCTACTAATACAGCAGAAATAAGTGGTGAACCGGTTGCTTTTTCATATAAATCATTTATATCAATTGCTACTTTTGATCCTTCTAATTTCATCAATACCTTTGTAACCATTGGTTCTGGAAGCAAAGCCACTTTAGCTTCTTTTGCTATCATTTTTTGGGCAACTTCACTAGCTTCAGATAAAAATTCTATCTTAAGATCATCTTCACCATAGCCATTTGCTTTTAAAACTTCCTGTATTGCTATATCTGGAGTTGCACCTTTTGCTGATGCATATAAAGTTTCGCCACTTTTTACTAAATCATCAAGGCTATTTATGTTCATATCAGGACTTTCTACAATATACAAAACACCAAGATTATTGATAGCTAAAACTTTGATTTTGCCTTGGGTTTTGTTATAAAGAGCTGCTGCTAAATTTGGAGGAATTATTGCACTGTCAACTTCTCCAGAAACTATTTTTGGAATTACTGCATCTGGTGCTCCATCTACTGATTCGTTAAAGCTAAAAGTCCCTTCACCATTTTTGGATTCTTCTACCATATTTATGGCACCAGCACTTGTTGGACCAGCAAGCATGGCAAGGTTTACATCATATTGCTTAGCTTGTTTATCAGGCTTTTCTTCTTTTTTATCTTCAGTAGTATCGGCAGTTTCTTTTTGCTCTACTTTTTCTTCTTCTTTACTTTCTTCTTGTTTAACTTCATTATTGCTTTGGTCAGCTTTATTTGAATTTTGATTAGCACATCCTATCAAAGCTAGGGATAGCAATATTATTAATGATTTATTTTTAAATTTCATTTTTGGCTCCTTCTTTAATTATCTTATTTTTTTATTTTTTTTGAAATTTTTTATCATCTGGTCTATCAGCTTCTGGAATATTTATATTATCAGCAGGAGATTTGAAATCAGATTTTTTGGCAAAGGCTCTTACTTCTTTGGCAGTTTTTGTTTCTGATCTAACCACTCCAGGTCCACCAACACAACCACCACTACAAGCCATTCCTTCTATTAATTTTCCGTTCATTTTGCCAAATTTTGCCATTTGTGCAAGCTTAAAACACTCATGTAGGCCTTCAGCTTTTTCTATATCCAATTTGATATCTGGATTTATTTCTTTGGCTCTTTTTTCTACAGCATCGGCAACTCCACCGCTTACTGCATAAGCTCTTCCAGTTTCTGATGCATCCATCATCTTATCAGAAATTTCTATTTCTGATGGTTCTATGCCTTTTGCCAAAAACATTCCTAAAAGTTCTTCATAAGTTATTACAAAGTCAATTACTTCAGCCACTTCTTTTTCTAAAGCTTCAAGTTTTTTAGAAATACAAGGACCTATGAATACTACTTTTGATTCTGGATCGCGTTTTTTTAGCTGTAAACCTGTATAAATCATTGGAGTTGAGGATTCTGATATATATTCATTTATTTCAGGGAATTGATTTCTAACCATCATTTTCCATGAAAAACAACAGCTAGTTCCCATAAAAGGAAATTGACCAGTTGGTACTTTTTCAAGATATTCATGAGCTTCGTTCATTGTTGTTAAATCAGCTCCAAGACCAACTTCTATAACATCTCTAAAACCTAAAAGTTTTATTGCTTCTTTTATTTGTTCTGGGCTAACATTTACGCCAAATTGGCCTACAAAAGAAGGCGCCAAAATTGCATAAAGGTGTTTATCTGCTTGAATTGCCTTTATTAGTTGATATATTTCTGATTTATCTGAAATTGCACCAAAAGGACAAGTGCTTATGCATCTACCACAAGCAACACATTTTTCTTCATCTATATCTGCTCTGCCAAGTGTATCAGATTTTATAGCTTTTACTCCGCAGCTTTCAGCACAAGGTCTTTTTTGATGATTTATAGCATTATATGGACAAGCATCTACGCATTTGCCACACTTGATACATTTTTCTTGATTTATAATTGAACCTTTAGCGGTGAAAGTCACAGCATTTTTTGGACAAACATTTACGCAAGGATGTCCTATACATGCCTTACATTGATCAGTAACTGTCACCCTGTTTTCTGGACAAGCTTCGCAAGCTATTTTTATTACGCTTACCAAAGGAGGATGATAAATTCTTTGATTTACATCCATTTGATCAAGTCCATCTGTTACAGCGTCTGTTTTATCAGCAGTTCTTGCATCAAGACCTATTCCCATTCTAAGTCTTTCGCCCATTACTGCTCTTTCTCTAAAAATATTTTCCCTATATGTTGCAGATTCTCCTGGCAAGATATTATAAACTTCTAGGGCAATATCTGTTATAGGCCTATTTTCATAAGCAATTTTTGCTATATGCTCGAAAGCCATTCTTCTAATATTTAGTATGTCTATATAGGATTCTTTCATCTTTAACCTCTTTAGTTTTCCCCATCATTAGGCTTACATTCGTTAAAAATATGTTCCATCAAAACTTCAGGCTTTGCTTTTTTGTAATATGTATCGTCGATTTTTGCAAAAGGTGCAGATCTTTCTGGATTCTCACACTCTTTCATTATGTTTTTGTATTCTATGTCAATTTCTGGTGGATTCCCCAAATTTTCCATTTCAAAAGCAATTTTCAAATCTTCTTTTACCAAATTAACTGAATCGTATAAAAATTCATTCCCTGCTGCAGTGCATCTGGCACACGAACAAATTGTAACTTTCATTTTCGCCTCCTTCTCTCCTTAAATTGTATCAAAAAAAAAGCCCACTAGCAATTAAATAATTTTTTGCTAATAGGCTAAATATTACTTGTCTTTTTTTAGTGGAATCTCTATTATAAATTTACTTCCCTTATTTATTTGAGATTTTATTCTTATTTGGTAACCTAAATGCAAGCAAATATGCTTTACAATAGATAGGCCAAGACCAGTTGATTTTTGATTTCTTTTTCTGGATTTATCCACGACAAAGAATCTTTCAAAAATCCTTTCTGTATCTGCTTCTTCAATTCCAATTCCCGTATCTTCTATTATGAGATCATAGTGATTTTCTTCTAGTTTGTAATCGACTATTATTTTTCCTGCAAATTTGTTATATTTTATGGCATTTTCATAAATATTTGAAACTAGGTCATAAAATAAATATTTTGAGGTTAATATTCTAAAAGAATCTATATTATTTGTTATTTCTATATTTTTTTTGTTGCTTATGCTCTTAAATTTTTCTATTGTTGCTGTTACAACTTTTGAAATATCAACTTCTTTATAATCTTTATCAAAATCTTCTTCATCAAGCTTTGAAATTTTTAATATATCATCTATTATTTGTAAAAGCCTGTTCCCCTCATCATAAATGATATTGGCAAATTTACTTATATCTTCATCTTTTGCCAAGCCATTTCCTATAAGCTCTGCATAACCATTTATAGATGTTAAAGGACTTTTTAGCTCATGACTAACATTTGCCGAAAATTCTCTACGCATTTGTTCTGCTATCTTATCCTTGCTATTGTCAACAATTATCATAGATATAGATTTTTTTCTAGCACTTATTAATGGATCTATATAAATACGCAAATAATATCCATTTATTTTTATATCAAGATATTTACTTCTTTTTAGTATTAGTGACTCTTTTAAGGCTAAGACATATTCTCTATCATCTATAAGATCATAAAGTTTTACATTTTTATCAACAGACAAATATTTTTTTGCAGAATCATTTATTAGTTCAATATTCCCCAAATCATCAAAAAGAATAAAACCCTCTTTCATATTGCTAGTGATACTTATAAAACCAGTTAGTCTTTCGTAAAGACTTGATTTTTCTTCTTTCAAATCATCAATTCTTTGAATGTAAGGGTTAAATATATCTACAAGATCCATATATTTTTTATCATCAATATTTTCCCTAATATTATAGATTTTAAGACCATCAAAATAATTATCTATATCGCTATCAATCGTATCGTCGATATAAATAAACATTACAAATCCAAGGAATAGAAAACATAAAAATATTGGTAAAGAAAAATAAAAGCTTAAATTATAAACTCTTGTAATTGCTAATATGCCCTCGTTTTTACCTGTATAAGTAAGCCTATATGTCAAAAAACCTTGATTTGTTTTTAGTTTTTGGTATGGAGATTCTTCTTTTTTTGCCTCAAAATTATTTACAATCCTCCCCATATTTAATTTCTCAGGATTATAGTAAATATCTTTGTTTTCGTTTACATAAACTAATTTATAGATCTTTGACGTATTATTAAATTGTTCTAAAGTTGATATAAAATCAGCACTAGTTTCTCTAGGTAAAAGAAAACTCAAAGTATTTTCACAAAAATTACTTTGAGCATCTTTTTTATTTTTTACTTGAAAAAAACTGCTAATTAAAAATGAAAACAAGAGTGTTACTATCAAAAGAGTTTTCATTTTTTTACTTGCTAGATTTTTCATATTTCTCCAAATTTGTAGCCTAAATTTCTAATCGTCTTGATTAATTTTCCAGCATCTAATAATTTGCTTCTTAAAGATGCTATATGAACATCGACTGTTCTTGTCTCACCTTCGTAATCATAACCCCAGATTTTTAATAAAAAATCTTCTCTTGTTATTACATTACCGATATTATTCATTAAAAACAAGAGCATTTCAAATTCTTTGTATGTTAAATCTATCAATTCGCCGTCAACTTTTACGGTTCTTTTTTTGGTATTTAGACTTATATTGTTGTACCTAATATGGTCAGTATCTTTTTTACTTGAACGTCTTAAAATTGCCTTTACCCTTGATAAGAGTTCAAGAATTGAAAATGGCTTGGTTATATAATCATCAGCACCAGATTCTAAGCCCATTACCTTATCAAATTCATCGGTTCTTGCAGTTAATAGAATTATTGGAATATCAGAAAATTCTCTAATTTCATTTAGAATTTCAATTCCATCTTTACCAGGAAGCATTATATCAAGAATAATAAGCTCACCAGCATTTTCTCTTACAACATCAACTATATCTAGACCATCAGCAAAAGTTTTTACCTGGTAAGATTTTTCGCTTAATGCGTATTCTATAAGATTTCTAATTGACTTATCATCCTCTACTACATATATCATTTATAACCTCGTTGCCAAATCTCCAACTCTTGCCAAGCGATCTCCTAGTCTTTCAAAATATTTATACAATAAGACTTTCTCAGATAATTCAATCGCATCAATTGAGTTTTGCTTATTTAATTGTGCTATATAATTTATAGCTTCTACAAACAAATGATTGTTAATTTCATCATCTTCCATGGATTTTAAGGCCAAATCATTGTCTATAGTAACAAAACTTGTTATTGAATCTTTTGCCATTTTCTTTTGATTGGCTAAGAATCTTTTAATAAAATCTTCTTCTTTGTCATCAAGTTTATATTCTAACATAATATTGGAAGCTTGGGAAAGGTGACTTGCCATTCTCTTGTAGGTGCTGGCAAGTTTTATACTCATTTGTAAAAATCTTAAATCACTTGCAACTGGTTGTTGTAAGGCTAGTAATTCAAAGCAAAATCTTTCTATTTCGGAAGCATTCATGGTTATATCATTATCCAGATCGACAACTTCTTTAAGATTTCTATTATTATTATTTTCCAAATATAGATCAATTTTGTCATAGCATAGGATAATTAGCTCCATTAGCTCCTTATCCATATCTTTTAATGAATTTAAATCGTTATTATATCTATTTCTCATAGTATCAACCAAACCTTCCTGTAATGTAATCTTCAGTTCTTTTATCTCTTGGATCTTCAAAAATCTTTTTTGTTGCATCCATTTCAATAACTTCTCCAGTTAAGAAAAATGCAGTTTGATCAGAAATACGAGCTGCTTGTTGCATATTATGGGTTACTATAACTATGGTATAATTGCTTTTTAGACTATCCATCAAATCTTCAATTGCAGCTGTAGATATAGGATCTAGGGCGGAAGTTGGCTCATCCATTAGTATGATTTGTGGTTTTACAGAAAGAGTTCTTGCTATGCAAATTCTTTGTTGTTGACCACCTGAAAAAGATAGGGCATTTTGATCTAACTTATCTTTTACTTCATCCCAAATAGATGCTTGCTTTAGGGAAGTTTCAACAATTTCATCTAAAGTATCTTTATCCTTTATCCCATCAAGCTTTGGTCCATAAGTTAAGTTATCATAGACTGATTTTGAAAAAGGGTTTGGAGATTGAAAAACCATTCCCACATTTCTACGAAGTTTAACTACATTGACATCTTTTTTGTATATATCATTGCCGTTAATTTCTATAAGACCTTCAATTTTGCAATCATCAACAAGATCATTCATCCTATTAAAACATTTTAAAGTTGTTGATTTACCACATCCTGATGGTCCTATAAAGGCTGTTACTTGACCTTTTTTTATATCCATATTTACTTTCTTTAGTGCTTGGAAATTACCATAGTATAAATCTAAATCTTTTACTAATATTGAAGTTTCAAGATCTGAAAACTCATTTTTCCTATCTAAAGTATGGACTGATTTTTTATTGTTTTCACTTGTTTGATCAACAACGTTTGCTGTCGATGTATTCAAAGTTTTATTTTCCATTTTATCTCCTATATCATTTTCTATTTTACTAAAGACTTGGTTATTTTACTAGATATCCAGTTAATTAGAATAACAAATACCAATAGTAATACCGCTGTAGCATAAGCTTCATTTACATGAAATCCTTCTGAAGAAAGCATAAACATGTGTACAGCTAGTGTTCTTGCAGAGTTTCCTATTGTCTTTGGTATGGAAGGTTCGCTGCCCATGGTATAAATTAGGGCTGCAGATTCTCCAACAATTCTACCGGTAGATAGAAATATACCACCTAAAATTCCATCCATTGCTTCTGGTATTACAACTTTAAATATTGTTTGAATCTTAGTTGCTCCTAAAGCTAGGGAGGCGTGTGCTTGCAAAGGATTAACTGTTAATATTGCTTCTTCTGTCGTTCTAATAATAGTAGGCAAAATCATTATCGCCAAAGTTAAACAACCAGCTATTAGTGAATAATTTAAACTAAGAGTTTTTACAAAGAATAAATAACCAAATAGTCCATATACAATAGATGGTATAGAAGATAAGATCTCGGTTGCAAATCTAATTGCCTTTATAAAAATTTTATTTTTTGCATAGTTAGATAGATAAATTGCTGTAAAAATACCTATAGGCAAAGTTATTAGCAAAGTTAATATAATTGTAAACAAGGTTGATATTAATGCTGGCATTACCGAAACATTGGTAGATGTATATTTCCATTCAAAAATAGAAGGTGAAATATTCGGTATACCTTCAAATAAGATATAAATTATAATTATCCCAGCAAAAGTATATGCCAATATTGTGAAAATCCACACAAAAAATTTATAAGCTTTTGTCATAAATACTCCTAGTCTAATTATAATTTTTTATTGCTTCTATCTCTTATGATATTAAAGATAATATTAATCAATAATATAAAGAAGAATAGAACCATACCAGTTGCTATTAGGGATTGTCTGTGCATTCCTGATGCGTAGCCCATTTCAAGGACTATATTTGTTGTAAGTGTTCTAGCTCCTTGAAAGATTGAAAGAGGCATTCTTGGTTGGTTACCAACTACTAAATATACTGCCATTGTTTCACCTATAGCTCGTCCTATGGCAAGAATTATTGATGAGAAAATTCCACTTTTTGCATAAGGTACCATAACGTGATGGATGGTTTCTTCTTTTGTTGCTCCCAAGGCCAATGATCCATGATAAAAAGATTTTGGTACTTGACGAAGAGAGTTTTCTGATATATTTACCATAGTAGGTAAGATCATTATGCTAAGTAATAATGAAGCTGTAAACATATTGTATTGATCTTTAATATGCAAACCATTACTAACGATTGGTGCTAATACTACCATAGCAAAAAATCCATAAACTACTGATGGTATTGCCGCTAATAAATTTACTAATGCTTTGAGAAACTTATAACTTTTATCAGCATAATAAGCCATAAATATTGAAACAGCCAAGCCAAAAGGCAATGCTATGATGGTTGATACTACTGTTACAATAATTGATCCTACAATCATTGGCAAAATTCCAAAACTTGCAGGCTTTGCTATAGGAGCCCATTTATCTCCTGTTATAAACGGAACAAGTCCGTATTTACTTATAAAACCAAATCCTGCTCTAAAGATGAAGAATATGATCAAGGCAATAAGTACTACGGACATTGCTGCTGATATAAGGAATAAGATTTCTCCAAATCTTTCCTTAAAACTTTTCATTTTTTATTTTAATTCTCCAGTATTTTTAATTTCTCCAGCAAAGATTTGTTTTAATTGATCCATTGTTAGATCCTCGACTTTGCTTTCTTTGTTAACAACAACTGCTATACCATCTGTAGCAATTACTTCTGCTTTAAGTTGTTCTTTTTCTTCATCTTTTAATTCTCTACTTGCCATAGCAATTTGAGCTACATCATCTATACAAGCTTCAATACCTGCAGAAGAACCGTTAGATTGAATTTCTATTGTTACATCTGGATTTAGTGCTTCATAAGCTTCTTTGAATTTTTCCATTAAAGGAGTTACTGATGTAGAACCAGCTACTGTTAGTGTTCCTTTTAGTCCTTCAGTTTTGCTATATTCTTTAGCATCCTTAATTGCTATATATCCTTCATCTGTTACGATTTTTTGAGCTTCAGTAGACATGCAATATGCTAAGAAATCTTTTGCCAAATCATCAATCTTATCTTCTTTGTAAGCAAGGTTAAATGGTCTAGAAATTTTGTAATCACCTTTTACAATGTTTTCTTCTGTTGCTTCAACGCCTTCAACTTTAACAGCTTTAATTGTATCATTTAGTGAACCTAAAGAAATATAACCTATTGCTTTTGGGTCTTGAGCTACTGCTGTCATAACACCATTTGTTGAATTTTGTACTATAGCATCAACTGTTGTATGATCTTCTTTGCTTCCATCATCTTTCTTTTCTTCAAGACCAACTAATTCGATGAAAGCTCCTCTTGTTCCTGAGCCTTCTTCTCTTGATACTACTGCAAAATCATAATCTTCTGCGTTAGCTGTATCTTCTGTTTTTGCATCTTCTGTTTTTGTATCTTCTGTTTTTGCATCTTCAGCTTTAGTATCTGTTGATTCTGTTGCTGGTTTTTCTTCTTTATTTTCTGTTTTAGCATCGTTGTTACCACAAGCACTAAGAATCAATCCTAATGAAAGTGCTGCTACAATAATTTTTGAGTTTTTGATTTTCATAAAATCTCCTTATAGTTTGATTTATTTTTTTCTTTCTTATTGTAGTTTACAATTCATATATATAAATTGATTAAAGCTTTTGTAAAGTTTATGTAAAATTTTACATTTACATAATTATCTAATCTTTTTTTATTCTAGACTTAGGCATGTAGAAATTACTTATCTTCTTCCTTTTCTGGAATTAATAGATTCATGAAAAATGCAAATATAGTTGTCAAAACTACTGGTGATGAGCCTATTGCTACTTCTAAGGATTGTGGCATAAAAGTTACTCCTGCATTGTGAGCTGCTGTAACTACTTGTGTAAAACCAAAGCCTATGGCAACAGAAACTCCTACTATATAAGTATTTCTCATAGAAAGTGGTTGGCTTGTTATCATTCTAATTCCATTCATTGTTATAGCTGCAAATACAGAAATTGTAGCTCCACCTATAACTGGGAAAGGAATTGTAAGTAAAAGTGATGAAAATTTTGGTACAAGACCTGCTATTAAAATCATTATTGATGCTGATATAAAGACTTTTTTGTTAATAACTTTATTTATTGATACAATTCCTGCATTTTGTGAAAAAGTTGCAGTTGGCAAAGTTCCTATGAAAGATCCAATAATATTTGCAACAGAAAATCCAATTATTCCGCCACGTAGTTCATCGCTTGTTGCAGGTCTATTCATTCCACCTACAGTTGTTGAATTCATATCACCAATTCCCTCTATACAAGTAACTATAAAAATAATTATAAAGGCAGCTATGGCAGATCCTTCAAATCTAATGCCAAAATGTAGAGGACTGGCAATTGAAAACCATCCTGCATTTGCTACAGGGGATAAATCTACGTAGCCCATAAAAAACGCTAAAATATAACCAACTATCATTGACAATAGTACAGATGCTAGAGAAATCATACCTTTGCCAAAATGAGTAAAAATAATATTAGTCAAAAGAGTAACGGCAGCTATAAGCCAATATTGCCAAGCTCCCCAACCAGCCATGCTTAGATCTCCACCACCGCCCATGTAATTTAGGGCAACTGGATAAAGAGAAAGTCCAATTGATAAAACGACCGTTCCAGCTACAAGTGGTGGAAAATATGGCAAAACATATTTTAGAGCATAACCAAAAACTAAAGAAACAATTGAAGCAATAAGCTGAGCTCCAAGAACAATTGCTACAATATTTATAGGTCCTAAAGTTTGAAATTGCCCTGATAGAGCTATCATTGTCGGCACATAAGAAAAACTAACTCCATAAATCATAGGAAGTTTGCTGCCAACAAGCTTAATTGGCCCATACAAAATAAGTAGGGTTGTAAGTGCTGATCCTATCAAAGACATTTGAACTAACAAAATTGAATCGCTATTATCAAGTCCTGCAGCTCCTGCAAAAATAAGAGTTGGGGCAATACAGCCTGCGATCATAGCTATCAAATGCTCAAAAGCAAGTGGTAAAGATTGTTTTAAGCTGACATCTTTATCATAAGTAAATAAATTCGAATAAGACTTTTCCATTTTCTCTCCTAAAATAAAATATTAATTTCTTAATGAAATTATGATATCATTTTAATACAAGTAGGATTAATATTTTTTAATTTTATTGGGATTTTAAAAAATATTTTCTTATTTTCTATGCTTTCTCTTCAAAAGCTTGACATAAGCTATTATAAAATTATAATTTATTAGTAAAATAAAAGTTAAAGAGGTTATATGACAAGAATTAAAATTCCAAAAGGATATGAATCTGATAAGGATTTATATACTACACAATTATTGATAAAAGAAATAAAAGATTATTTTCAAATAAATTTAGCAAACAATTTAAACTTAAAGAGAGTTTCTGCTCCCTTGTTTGTTTCCCACAATTCTGGACTAAATGATAATTTAAATGGCTATGAAGGTCCGGTTATTTTTGATCTGCCAAACGCCAATAACCAAGAGTTAGAAATAGTCCATTCTCTTGCAAAATGGAAACGCTATGCCCTTAAAAATTACAATTTTAAGATGCACGAAGGTTTATATACAGATATGAACGCCATTAGAAGATGTGAAATTCCCGATAATACCCACTCATTTTATGTTGATCAATGGGACTGGGAATTAATCATTGACGAAAGTGATAGAAATGAGGAGTTTCTAAAAAAAATAGTTAATATTATTTATAGAACGCTAAAATCTTTAGATGAGTATTTATCGACCCTAGTTCCTACTAGAAGAAAACTATTAAAAGATCAAATTACTTTTATTACAAGCGAAGAACTCTTACAAAGATATCCAGACAAAACTCCAGAAGAAAGAGAAAGGCTTGCCGTTAAGGAATTTGGAGCAATCTTCCTTATGCAAATTGGAACAACTTTAAGTAACGGAGAAAAACACGATAATAGAGCTCCAGATTATGACGATTGGCTTTTAAATGGAGATATTATCGTCTATGATGAAGTTTTAGATGACCAATTAGAATTATCCTCCATGGGCATTAGAGTAAATCCTAGTAGGCTAAATGAACAGCTAAAACTTTCTGGGAATTTGGAAAGATTAAAATACGATTACCACAGAATGCTATTAGACGGCGAACTTCCACTTACAATTGGTGGAGGAATTGGTCAATCAAGAATTTGTATGTTTTTCTTGCAAAAAGCTCATATAGGCGAAGTTCAAGTTTCCTATTGGCCAGATGAAGATAGGAAATTATTGTCAAATAAGGGTATATATTTGTTGTAAAATAAAATGGCTGAGCATTTCATTATCAGTGCTTGGCCATTTTTAACATTAATTTTATTTACTCAAAATTTTGTATTTCTTCTATAAATATATCACCATACTGGATTAATTTTTTATCTCCAACTCCTTTTACTCTTAGAAATTCTTCCTTATTTTTTGGCTTTATTGTCGCCATTTCTTTTAGTGAAGCGTCAGAAAAAATGATAAAAGGTGGGATATTTCTTTTTCTTGAAAGATCTAACCTCACTTTTTTTAGATGGATAAAAAGTTTGTCGTCGTAGATTTTATCCATATTATTATTTTTTGCTTTTTCTTCTTTTTGCCTATCTTCTTTTACGTTATTTATATAAATCTTAGCCCCATCAAATAAAATATCCTTGGATTTTTCTGTAAGTTTTAGTATTGGATAAGTCATCCCTGAAACTTTTATAAATCCATCAGCTACCAAAACTCCTATTAGATCTTTGATATATTTGTCAGAACTTTCTTTCATAAGTCCAAAAGTAGAAATAGCTTTTAAATTTTTATCTCTTGAATTTTTGTTATTTTTTCCTCTTAGACAGTCAATAATGGTATTTTGTCCATATCTTTGGTCAAGTCTATATATAGTGGATAAAATTTTTTGGCTATCGATACTTGCATCGATTTTTTCGACATCTCCCAAGCAATTTGAGCAATTATTACAAGTTTTAGGGGCTTTCTCGCCAAAATATTCCAAAATAAAAGATCTTAGACAAGAAGTTGTATTGACATAATTTATAATAATTTGCAATTTTTCCAGCTGATATTTTTTAAATTTTGCATTATTTGTTTGATTTATGAGAAATTTATTTAAAATTATATCTTGAGAATTATAAAGCAAAATACAATCGCTAGCTTCCCCATCTCTACCTGCTCTACCTGCTTCTTGGTAGTAGGATTCTATATCTTTTGGCATATTAAAATGGATTACATATCTAACATTACTCTTATCAATGCCCATGCCAAAGGCGTTGGTTGCAACAATTATCTTTTTTCTTTCAAAAATAAAGTCATCTTGGCTTTTGTTCCTGGTTTTTTCACTTAAACCTGCATGGTATTTGCTTACATCAAAACCCAAATTTTTTATAAATTTATAAAGGCTATCTACTTTTTTTCTTGTTGCTGCATAAATTATCCCAGAATCATCTTTGTGATTTTCTAAATATTCTTTGATAAAGCTTAATTTATCCTTGGGTTTTTTTACCAGAAATCTTAGATTTTCCCTATCAAAGCCTGTAACTTTTACAAAAGGATCTGCTAATTTTAGATTGTTGATAATGTCATCTCTAACTTCTTTTGTCGCAGTTGCAGTAAAGGCAGCTTTGGGAATATTTGGCAAATATTCGTAAATTTCTGGTATTAATTTATAAGAAGGCCTAAAATCATGACCCCATTGGCTTATGCAATGAGCTTCATCTACTGCCAAAAAGGAAATTTTTATTTTTTTGATAAATTCTCTGAAAAATTCATTTTCTAATCTTTCTGGAGAAATATATAAAATTTTAATTTGTCCATTTTCTAATTCTTTTAGGCTATTTACATATTGGTCAAAAGATTGGCTGGAATTTATATAGCTTGCCCTAATCCCATCTTGACAAAGGGAGTCAACCTGATCTTTCATTAGCGAAATTAAGGGTGAAATTACAAGTGCAGTCCCTTTCATCATAAGTGCCGGCAATTGATAGCAAATAGATTTGCCTCCTCCAGTTGGCAAAACTCCCAAGACATCTCTTTTTGCCAAAATATTTTCTATTATTTCCTCTTGACCAGACCTAAAAGAGTCAAAGCCAAAGTATTTTTTTAAATTTTCTTTTAATAAGTTTTTTTCCATAGTGCTAAAAAAAATAATTAACTTCCTTAGAAGCTAATTATTTCTTCTCCATTTTAATTTGTGCCTTGATTATTTGAAGGTGTCAAAGAGTCATTAGAATCTTGATTTTCTTCATCGTCTTCGACATTTATATAATCGTATTTTGATTCTTCTTTTTTCTTTGGTTTGTTGGTAATATATTCTTCTTTTTCCAAGATTGCTCCCTCGCCTTTGTTAAAGACAATATTTCCCACCTTGGTTTTTAGAGCAATATCTTTTTCAACTTTATTATCCTTAGTAAACCCATCTTTTATATTTCTATAAGAAACATTGCCAAAGATAAAATTACCTATATCCAAACTTGCTTTTACATTGTAATTATCAAGGCTATCAGTTGATTTTATTATAATATTGCCAGTTTGAGTGGAAAAATCGGATCTTGGCCCAAGTTTTCCATCTTCTATAATTATATCTCCAACATTTGTGGCAAGTTTTGTATTTAACAATTCTGTTTTAACAAGGCTAATATCGCCTGCTTGGTTAGATACATTGCCGCCAAAAAACGAATTTTCAAAACTAATATTGCCACTTTTTACATTCAAATCCAAATCTCTAACTTCAAGATCGGTTATTTTTACATCTCCAGCTCCAATATTTGCTTTGATTTCATCAATTGCCTTATCAGATGGTAAGAAAATACGAACTATTTGAGTTTTGTTTTTCATATTAAGTTCTTTGCCGACGATATTGCTTTTAAGTTTTAATTCTCCCTTTTCATAAGAAACATCAAGAGTGTATTGGTTTTCATCTCCTCTGTAAAGGTGAGTGTATTCCACATAAGGATTTGTTGTTGATTTTTGTATTCTTAAATCGGCAGTTTTTAGATCGATATTAATTTTTTTAATCTGACTTAAATCAACTCTCATAATATTTGAACCATTATAAGAATTTTCATCTATTATTTTGCTTGTTGCAGGATTATTGTTTTTTGCTGCTTCATGCTTATTAAAATAAAATAGTCCAACTATTGCGATAATTGCGACAATCACAAGTATTGCAATATTTTTCTTTTTTCTTCCGCTAAAAAATTTTTTATAATTTTTTGCTTGAACTCTTATTTTTTCTTCGTCATTATTTTCTAAATTTTCATCTATTATTTCTTTATTTTTATTATCTTCCATAACTTACCTCTGGGCTTTTCTGGCTTGATATTCCATAATCATTAAAAAACTTGTTAGGGAAAAAATCCAAATTATATATCTTTCATTAATTTTATCATTTGTGATAAAAACTTTGTATATATAAGTATAAATTTGGCTTATTTTTCTCTTAAATATGTATTTTTCTAATAAAAATCCTATTGATGCGATATTAAAAAATGCAAGTCCTAAATAAAATATAGTTTTTGCAAGCTTTAACTTTTCTTTTCTAATATAAATTGATAAAAGAAATATTACAAGACTTACAAAACCAGTCAAAATAAGAATATTTGACCCCTTAGAGAAAAAATATAAGGAAATCGCCGAAAACATTAGCAAAATCGCCTTCATTTCGCTTAGTAAATTGCCCTTATTTTCACTGGTCTCACTCATAATTTATACTCCAAAGATAAAGTCCATTTGGACTTAAAGTAGGATTTGCTCTTTTTTTGTTTGTCGGCAGAAAATATTCCTTAAATTCATCAAGGCTAATCCTTGATCTTCCAAGCTCTATTAGGCTTCCTGCCATTATCCTCACTTGATTGTGTAAAAAACTATTGGCCCTAAAATAAAATATTAATTTCGATCCTTCTTCTTCTAAATAGCAATCATCGATAGTTCTTATTGTATTTATTTCTAAATCCTTATCAACTCTCATAAAAGCCTTAAAATCGTGTTCTCCTTTTATAATTTCAAGACCATCTTTAATTTTTTCTAAATCAAGTTTGTAGGTTATTTGCTCCATATAATTTCTATATACTGGGTGCATAATTTTATCCCTACATATAACATACTTGTAAGTCTTATCTTTTGCAGAAAATCTTGCATGAAAATTTAAATCAACTTCTTTAGCAGAAATTGCAAGTATATCATCTGGTAGATAGGGATCTAAATGAAAATTAAAAGAAGATGGATTTATCTTACTTGCAGTTAGAAAATTTACATATTGGCAAAAAGCGTGAACTCCTTTGTCAGTTCTTCCAGCTGCTATTATTCTATTGTTTTCACCTGTTACCTTATGGATTGCTTTTTTTAGTTCGTCTTCTACATTTCTATGGTCATTTTGTGATTGATAGCCGTGAAAATTGCTCCCATCATAGGCTATTTCTAGCAAAATATTTTTTATCATATATATCTTAAAATAATAATTACAAGACAAAATCCTAAAAACAAGAATAAAGTCAAATAATCAGTTTTTTCCATAAATATTTCATTAAGCTTAGTTCTTTCTTCACCAATTCTATAAAGTCTTGCTTCCATGGCAGTTGCCAATTCATCAGATCTGTTAAAAGAATTTAGAAACAAAGGAACCAAAAGAGGAACCATAGATACTGCCCTATTTATTATATTTCCAGATTCAAAATCAGCGCCTCTTGCCATTTGCGCCATTTTGATTTTGTTAGCTTCATCAAAAAGAGTTGGTATAAATCTTAAAGATATAGAAATCATCATAGCTAGCTCTCCTGCTGGAAAGCCAAAGCGTTTCAAAGGCGAAAATAATTTTTCCAAACCATAAGTTAACTCCATTGGACTTGTCGTATAGGTTAAGATCGATGTGGAAATTATAATTAGAATAAGTCTTAGCATAGTAAAAGCAGTTCTATATATCCCCTCATCTGTGATATTTAATGGCCCAACTTTTAATAAAACATTTCCTGGTGTTGTAAATAAATTTATTACAGCGGTAATTACTATAATAAAAATCAAAGGTTTTAAAGATTTTACTACACTTTTTATAGGAATTTTTCCAATGTGAACCATCAGGCCTACAAGTATTACGAATGGAATGAAGTTTATTAAATTATCTACAAAAAATATTGTTATAATAAAGGCGAATACGCCTATAATTTTTACCCTGGGATCTAATCTATGAATAAAGGTATCATAGGGTAAATATTGACCAATGCTAATTTTATTCATTTTTAACTCCCAAATATCTGGACAATTCTTCTACTGCATCGTCGATTGTGTAAATATCATCTGCTATTTCATGACCCTTTTTTTTATAAGCTCTCATAAATTTTGCAATTTGTGGTATATCTAAGCCAATTTTTTCAAGATCTACTTTATTGAAGGTATCGTAGGTTGAATTATCGCTATAAAGTTCTCCCTTGTTTAAAACAATTACCCTGTCCACGTAATTTGCCACATCTTCCATAGAGTGGCTAACCAAGACTATGGTAAGTTCTGGGTCATTGTTGTAAATATTCATAATTTCAGCAAATATTTCCTTACGTCCAACCGGATCAAGACCTGCTGTTAGTTCATCTAGGACAAGAACTTTTGGATTCATAGAAATAATTCCTGCAAGAGCTACCCTTCTTTGTTGACCGCCAGAAATTTCAAATGGAGAAATATCCTTATACTTCTCATAGTTAAGACCAACTTTATTCATGGCAAGTTCAACTCTTTTTTGAATTTCATCTTCCGAAAGTTTCATATTTTTAGGACCAAAGCCTATGTCTTTTTCTATTGTTTCCTCAAATAGTTGATGTTCTGGATATTGAAATACAAGGCCTACCTTAAATCTTATATCGCGTCTTTTTTCCTTATCTTTGGTGGATATACCATCAACAATAACCTCGCCATTTGTTGGAATTAATAGTCCATTTAGTAGTTGGACTAGGGTTGATTTTCCAGATCCTGTTTGACCTATCAAGCCTATGATTTCATGGCTTTTTATATTTAGATTGATATTTTTTAGAGCGTAAACTTCTCCAGGAGAGCCTTGATTATAAATATAATCTACATTTTTAATTTCTATATTCATATGCTTTGCAAAAACTCCTCAATATTAAGAGGTAGATGTTTAAAATCTACCCCTCTTAGTCTTAATTCATAAGCAACTTCTGTAACTTGAGGAACTGACAAACCCAAATCTTTCATGCGTTTTACTTGACTAAATACTTCTTTGGCACTTCCCTCTAAGGCTTTTTTGCCCTTATCTAAAACTATTATCTTATCTGCGATTATCGCTTCTTCCATATAATGAGTTATATAAATTATTGTTTTACCATAATTCTTATTTAGATCTTCTACTAATTTTATAACATCTTTTCGACCTTGTGGGTCAAGCATTGCCGTCGGTTCGTCAAAAACTATATAGTCAGATAGCATGGCTATTACTCCAGCTATTGAAACTCTTTGTTTTTGTCCGCCGGAAAGTGTGGCTGGACTTCTTTTTTTATAATCTATCATTCCAACTTGTTTAAGTGCACTGTCTACACGATTTCTAAGCTCTGGATTAGGAATTTTTAGATTTTCAACTCCAAAAGCAACTTCTTCTTCAACAGTTGTCGCAACCATCTGGTTATCAGGATTTTGAAAAACCATGGAACATTTTTTTCTTACATCCCATATCTTGTCGTGATCTTTGGCATTAATCCCATCAACGTAAATATCTCCAGATGTTGGTACAATTTGAGCGTTGATTAATTTTCCCAAAGTTGATTTTCCTGATCCATTGTGGCCTAAGATTGCCACAAATTCACCCTTATTTATATCTATATTTAATCCATCAAGGGCAAATTTTTTATTTTCTTCATCACTTGATGGATATGCATAAGTTAAATTTTCTATCTTAATCATTTTTTCCCTTAATAAAGCATAGCTGGAGAATAATTTGTTGATGATTCATATACCACAACTGGTGTCATAAAATCTGCATTTTGAAAAATAAATTTCGCAACACTAGGTGGAAGATTCAAACATCCGTGAGAACCACTGTAGGTATAAATATTTCCTCCAAAAGCTCCTCTCCAAGGTGCATCGTGGAAGCCTTCTCCGTCCCAACCAATTGGCATCCAATAGTTTACTGGGGTTTCGTATTTGCTTTCTCTATCAAAATTTATTCCCTTTAGAGTAACTTTGTGGTTTTTCTCCAAAATTGCACCCACGCCTTTGTTTGTAGCCCAATTTCCTTTAGGAATGCCTGAAACAATGTTAGATTCTAAGATAACTTGACCATTTTTGTAAAACCACAAATATTGACGAGATAAGTCTACTTCTATATAGGTATCTCCTATATCTCCACCGGTAGATGTACGAGTTAATCCAGCCTTACTATAAACAGGCTCAATTTCTCCACTTTCTCTTTTATTTACTTGTTGGTAAATTTTATCAATCATAGCTTCAATATTTAATTTAAAACCATAAACTCCAGGTCCTACGGTAATTTGGCCAATTCCTGTGGCATTAAAAGTTCTATTTTTGCCATAGGTATTAGTTTGATCTGCTAAATATTTCACATATTCTAAAACTTTATCGTAGTTAAGTTCATAACCATTATCGGTAAAATCCATCACATCAATTAATGAATTGCCTGCCAATTTCAAATCAAAGCCATTGAAATTAAATTTTATAGTCATATTTACTAATTTTTCTATATCAGCTAAAATATCTTTTATTTTTTTGGAATTAGATCTAATTTTTGGGGCATAGTAAAAGCTATCATCTAGAGTAATATCTTTTTTGCCAGTATTAATCCCGTCAATAATGGCCTTTTCTAATTTATCCTTATAGATTTTATTACCCTCTACCTCTTTTTTTATTTCATAGGTCTTATCTTTGATTTCAAGCTTGGCATTTTCTGGTTCTGTGATTCCATTCATTAAAGAAGAATCTTTGATGATTTTATCAAGTTTTTCACTATTATAAAAACTTTTAATTTCAAAATCAAATACTTCTTTTCTGCCAATTATATAAGACATTGGCCAATAAAATGGATTTTGATCTAATTTTGCATTTTTTGGTAATTCAATCTTATAATCTATATCTTCTGGTTTTATTTGTAAAGACCTATCATCTCTACCTTTGATATTTAAGTGAAAGTCATTAGGTACATTTCCCAAGGCACTAGCTTTAGATGCATAGGAAATGTCTCTACCATTTAAAAAGGTATTTGGTAAAGCTATGTTGGTAAATATAGCTGCTCCTATTAAATATATAGCTAATAATAAAACTATTATCAGTGTAACTATTCTTATTGTGTTTTTATTCTTACTGTCATTAGAAGAAGTCAAGTTTGCCTCCAAATTATTTTACTTTAGGTTTTTCACCAAAATATTGGTAAAAATCAACCTTTTGTCCACCATTGTACAATTTACGTTTTTTTGATAATTTTCTTTTAAATGTTTTGTCGAATTTTTCATCGCTAGTTATGAAATATAAAGACCAAGTCTTTAAATTACTAAACTCATCGTTGATTTTCTGATAAATTTCCTTTGTATCCATCAAAGATAGTCTTTCCCCATAGGGAGGATTTGAAATCATAATTCCATAATCATCTTTTAGGGCTACATTTTTTATGTCTCTTGTTATAAAAGAAATATCCTCGCCAACACCTGCATTAATAGCATTTTGCTTAGCTAGGCTTATGGCTTTTCCAGAAATATCAGAACCCAAGATATTTAATTTTGCCTTATAATCAATAGCTTCTAAGGCTTCTTTTTTGGCTTCTTTCATAAATTTCGGATCGATAAATTTGAAATTTTCAAAATCAAAAGACCTATCCAAGCCACTTGCTATATTTCTAGCCTTTCTTGCAGCTTCTATAAGTATAGTTCCTGATCCACAAAATCCATCAAATAAAAATCTATCAGCCTTGTAAAAAGACAAATCAACAAGCCCTGCCGCTAAGTTCTCACGAAGAGGAGCTTTTACTGTACCTTCTCTGTAGCCTCTTTTGTGAAGACCATCTCCAGAAGTATCAATTGCAAGGCTTACCATATCCTTATCTATCATAATTTCAAATAAAACTCTAGGTCCACTTTTCTTGAAAAGATTAATCTTATATTTTCTTTTTAAGGATTCTACAATGGCTTTTTCTGTTACAGATTGAATTGTTCTTATGGAAAAAAGCTTGGATTTATAGCTTCTCGCATTTACTATAAAATTATCATCCTTATCTAAGAAATCAGCAAAATCTATTGCCTTTACATTTTCAAAGAGCTCATCAAAATCTAAAGCCTTAAAAGATTTTATTTGCAAAAAAACTCTATCAGCTTCCCTTAGATACAAATTAAGTTTGCAAACATCCTCCAAAGCTGCATTAAGAATTATCTTTCCATCTTCAACAATAAAATCATCATAGCCCATATCCTTTAGTTGCCATTTAACCAAAGATTCTAGGCCAAAACTTGTTGTAATAATAAATTTAGTCATAAGTATATTATAACAGTAAATTCAAATATTTCACCCGAATTTACTAATCTTTTTGATATTTAAAATAATTTTACAAAAGAGATTAAAATTAGTTTTTATTTGCTTCTCTAAGTGCAATTTTTAAATAAATTCCATCTACACCAGGATTTTCTTTTAAATATTCTTCCATAGTTCCATCTTTAAGATTTATGCCAGAAAGACTTTTATTATCTGTTGTAAGATAAGTAAATAAAAGTTGTTCCTTATCATAGTCTAAAGAAAAATCTTCAGCCCAATTAATGGTGGATGCTGTTTTAGGATTTACAGAGCTTGTATAAAGGCAATCACAAATTTTGATATCTCTTCCAGTTTTTATCTTATAAATATCTAGTTTCCTGTTTGTAAAATCAAAATTCAATATGTCAGAATTTGAAATATCTAGATTAATAATAAATAAATTTTCGACTTTTCCATCCTTAAAAGCATTTAAACTTAATTCTAATATGCTGTCTTTTTGTAGATTATTGATCTTGTAGGTAACTGGAGTCTGGGAAAAAACAACTTCTTCATCTTCTAAATTTTCATCGCCCATTCTTAACTTACAGATGTTGTTATCTTCTAAAGAATCTTCTTTTTCTTCAATTTTTGTAAATTTCACAGCTTGATCATCACAAGATGATAAGGAAAAGATAAAAACTAAAACAAAAAATAATTTTGATATTTTTTCTATTTTATTTGATAAATTTTTACTAAGAAACATGGCAAATTCTCCTTTTTTTCTTATTATAAATCTTTTATTATTAGATTTACAAGAGCTTTAAGGCACTTGCTTTTAGAATTTGAGATTAGTTAGATATAAATCTAAGTGTTTGCTATTGCATTTAGATGGCTATCATTATATAATGAAATTACTAAAGTACATATCTAATTAAATTTTATATGGTTAGATGATTGTCTAAGAAAGGATTGATTTATGGAAAAAAATATTTTTTATTTGAATTATAAAGCAAGTTTCATTAGCGAAGCTGGTTTTCTTATTTATAATTATATAAATTTTCTAAGCGCTAGCAAAAATTCTTCAATAAACTGGCAAGATTCTTGGGTTAAAACTTCTGGAAACGAAAATATCCTTGTAAGAATCGAGGAAAGATTATCTGATTTTCCCAAATATATGAATTTTCTAAGAGAAGTTAGGACCGAGTCAGTCGGAATAATCAAGGAATTTTTTGACGATAAAAACAAAGATATTATGGATCTTTTTTCAATTTATGAAAAAAATGATAAATCTAACTTAGCTTTACTCACAATTGTTTTTATGAATTTAGATGAGGAAAAAGACGATGAATTTTCTTATGATTCTTTTAAGAAAGCCTATGATTTATTTTTTTATAAACTCATAGACATAGATTTTTTTGACCTAAACGAAAAGGATGTAAATTCTTATGAAAAGATCAAAAATCAGGTGAAAGATTTAGATATCATGGCCTATATAGCAAAGGCAAAATATTCCGATAAGGACATGATGATGCTGATTAGAGCTTATAAAAATACTTTTGACCTTTATCAAAGACTTTTGCCTCTTGTAAATAAATTAGGAAAAATTATTGCAAGTAAATTTTATCTAATCAAGGAAATTTTTGATCAAAATCTAAAAGATTTTGAGGAGACTTCTTATAAAAGAGCTTTTGAATTTGCAAAGCAAGTTGGTTTTGAAGATTGTTTGAATATTTCACAGGAAATTGAGATTTCAATTCTTCTTTTATTGCCATTTTCATGTACATTCACCTTTTGGGATTCAGATGATATGCTGCCATTTATGAAATTTGGAATTCTAATGAGTATGTATGAAAACCAAGATGAGAAGAACAAACTTACTAATATTAGCAATGAGCTAAAAATAATCTCAGATCAGACGAGGATAGATATTTTAGATTTGCTTAATAAATCAGATTATTATGCTAAAGAACTTTCAGATAAACTTTATATAACCCCTGCAACTTTGTCCTACCATATAAACCAACTACACGCAGCAGGACTTTTGAGAGTTTATAAAAAAGGGCGCAGGTATTACTACCAGCTTAAAAAATCAGGTTTTGATAAAATAATAGAAAATTTAAGAGAATTTTCCAAAAATATCAAGGAGGAAAATCATGAATACGACCAATAAGTACAATTTGGGAGAATATTTGACAAATGAAGATACGATAAAAAATTATCTTCGTAAGGACAAATTATCAATTATAGAACTTTTAAAATACGCCTATGCTCCCTTTAAAGACGACCTTAAAATAAAATTATCTCTAATAATTTATCCAATTTTTAATGGGATTGTACCAGTTTTGCAAGCTTTTATTATGTATTATTTGGTAGATTTGATAGAAAATAATACCAGCCTTAAATCCATGCTTTTAACGATTTTAGCCTATGGACTTATAGTTTTCATCTCATCTATGATTTCAAATCAAATAGAATATAAAACTTACGCCAAATATATGGGAGTTAGGCTTGAATTTTTTGAAAAAGCAGCTTCTAAGATTATGGATATGGATTATTCTCTTGGAGAAAATTCGATTTTTATGGCTGAATTTACCAGAGGTTTTGAATCTTTTTCTAATAATGTCACAGGACTTGAGGGCATATATCACGATATGTATCCGCTCTTATCAAGCCTTTTGTCATTTATAATCATTTCTGCGATTATGGCAAAACTTTCTCCTCTAATTTTAGCCTTTGCCCTTGTTTCAATAGTTTTACAACTAATAATTAGAAATTACACGACTTCTTATAGACACGACCGTGAGGGCGAGCGTAACAAAGTTTCTAGGAAAATTGATTCATATTATTCCAAAGCTTCTGATTTTTCTTTTGCTAAAGATATAAGACTTTTTTCTTTTAAAGATACTTTTATAGAAGGTTTTAAGCCTTTAATTAGGGATATTTATGAGATTTGTGGGAAATATGTAAGGCCAGAAATTTATTTTTCTCCAGTTCTTGCAATTTTGCTTGTAGGAATTGAAGCTTTGACTTTTTATTTTCTAGGTCAAAGAATTTTTAATCAGACCATAAGCCTTAAAAACTTAACCTTAATGATAACTTCACTTACTGTTTATGCTGGAGTATTAAATTCATTGGTTGTAAATATCGCCAAAACTAAATCCAATCTCTTATATGTGGCTGATGGCTTTGACATGATTAGAGCCGACCTAAAAAGTACCACTGGCGATAAAAAAATATCTGGACCAGTTTCAATAGAATTTGATAATGTGTCTTTTTCCTATCCCCTATCAGATAAAAAAGTTTTGGAAAATTTATCTTTTAAGATTAAACCAGGCGAAAAAATTGCCATTGTTGGAGTAAATGGAGCTGGCAAATCTACCATAGTTTCACTAATTCTTGGTCTTTATAAGCCAAGCTTTGGAAAAATTTATATAAATGGAATCGATAGCGAAGAGCTTGATCTTAAAGAAAGATTTGCAGCTTTTGCTACAGTTTTGCAAGATGTTGAGCCTCTAGCTGTTACAATTGCAGAAAATGTGGCAGCAAGTTCTACAAATATCGACAGAGATAGGGTCATCAAAGCCTTAGATGAAGCAGGACTTTCTTATAAACTTGACCAACTTCCAAAAGGAATTGATACGCCGATGACAAAAAATATAGATGATTCTGGAACGCTTTTTTCTGGCGGAGAAAATCAAAAACTTGCCATAGCTCGTGCCTTATACAAGGAGAATTCCAGCGCTCTTATAATGGATGAGCCAACAGCAAGCCTTGATGCTCTAGCAGAAGAGAAAATTTATAAGCAAATAGAAGAAATTTCTACTGACAAAACTTTGGTTTTTATCTCTCACAGACTCGCATCAACAAGATTTTGTGATCAAATTTTGCTCTTAGATGGTGGAAAAATCAAAGAATTTGGCAGCCACGAGGAACTTCTAGCTAAAAATGGCCTATATAAAGAAATGTTTGATAGTCAGAAAAAATATTATAAGGAGGAAAAAGATGAAAAATAAATACAAATCCATGATGCTTTTACTAAAGCTCATAGCAAAAAACGATCCCTTATATATTGTTCTTATCATATTAAATGCGATAATACCAGCAATAAACACCATAGTTAATGTATTTGTTCCTATGATATTTATTAACCAACTAACCAATCCAAGGGAATTTTCTTATTTTGTAAAATTAATTCTTATAATAGTTTTGGCAAAATTTATCCTTACAACTCTTAGTAGAATATTTTCTATGAAAGAATTTGTAAGACGCATGGCAATCAATAATTCAATTTCCTTTGAAATTGGCAAAAAAGCCATGGATTTAACCTATCAAAATATTGAAAACCCTAATGTTCTTGACCTAAAAGAAAGAGCCAATGCTGCCTTGAATTTTGGATCCTTGCACCAATTATTAGCATGCCTATCAGAAATAATCAAAGGCTTTACTACAATTCTTGCAACAGCCATAATTATAATAAACTTTTCTCCTTATTTGGTAGCTTTTTCCATGATAATATCGATACTAATAATCCTAGTCGACAAAAAAATGTCATCATATACTCAAGAATTTGACCAAGGAAATGTTGCTGTAAACAGAAGATTTTCATATTATTTCTCCCTAATGGCAGGTAAGCCACAGCAAAAAGATATAAGAGTTTTTGACTTAGGAGGCTTAATTTACGACAAGACCCAATCTTATCTTGACAAGATGATGGCAAGATATCATGAAAAATTTTCCTACGAAACTAATATGAATGCCATAAAAATTTTCCTAGAATCCATAATAAGATTAGTTTCCTACGCTTATGTGGCAATGAGAACTCTATCAGCTAATTATGGAAGCCAAATCACTTTTGGAGAATTTTCAGTGATAATTTCTGCTAACGAAAATTTTATGAAATCTTTTCAGGAAATATTTTCTGAAACAGCTGGTTTTCTAATAAGTCTTAAAAATCTAGAACCTCTATATGAATTTATGATCTTAGATATTGAAGATGAAAAAAGCCTAAAAATAGCAGAAGATTTCCAATCTTTGGAATTTAGAAATGTTTCCTTTGCCTATCCGGGAAATGATAGACTAATATTAGATGATATTTCTTTTAAAATAAATAAGGGAGAAAAAATTTCAATTGTAGGTGTGAATAACGCTGGAAAAACAACCATGGTAAAATTGATACTAAGATTTTTTGAAATCAACAAGGGAGAAATCCTCTATAACGGCAAAAATATCAAAGAGTACAAAAAATCTTCTCTATATGATAAAATTTCAGCAGTCCTTCAAGATTTTTCAATTATGCCTTTTACAATAAAAGAAAATATAATCGCCAATAAAGATTACCAAAAAGAAAAAATGGATAAGATTTTAGAAGATCTTGATTTAAAAGAAAGAATTCAAAGCTTAAATTCTGGAATTGACACTTATTTGGACAAAGATATTTTCGAGGATGCGACAGATTTTTCTCTTGGTCAAAAGCAAAAACTTGCCATCGGCAGATGTCTTTACCAAAATCCAGATTTGATAATCCTTGATGAACCAACTGCAAGCTTAGACCCACTTTCAGAAGCTAAGATTTATGAGCATTTTAACCAAATGACAAAAGGGAAAACTGCCATATTTATTTCTCACAGAATGAGTTCTTCAAGATTTACCGACAAAGTTTTGGTAGTTGACGACGCAAAAATAATGGCCTTTGATAGCCATGAAAATCTTATGAAATATGATAATATCTACCGAAGATTGTATCAAGCTCAAGCAAAATATTACCAATAAATTATAAAAAGCTAATCCAATTTAAGGATTAGCTTTTTTATATTCCAAGATATGCTGCTTTTACGTCTGGATCAGTTCTTAGATCTTTCGCAGATCCTTCTTTTACAATTTTTCCTGTTTCTAAAACATAACCTCTATCTGCTATTTCTAGGGCAAGGTTGGCGTTTTGTTCTACCAAAAGTATTGTTCTTTTTTGCTTTTTTAATATTTCAATAGTTTTAAATATTTTATCAACAAATATAGGAGATAGTCCCATTGAAGGTTCATCTAATAGCAACACTTCAGGCCTTAGCATCAAGGCTCTGCCCATAGCTAACATTTGCTGTTCTCCACCAGAAAGAGTTCCTGCTTTTTGCTTTTTTCTTTCTTTTAATACTGGAAAAAGTTCGAAAATTTTATCCATTTCAATTTTGTCATCTTCGCTACTAGCATTTACTGATATCGCCCCTAATTTTAAATTATCTTCAACCGAAATCCCTTGAAAAATTCTCCTGCCTTCTGGGACTTGAGCTATGCCCATTCTCGTTCTTTTGAAAGCTTTTTGTTTTAGAATAGAATTATTTTTAAAAATGATATCGCCTGCTTTTATTGGCAATAGTCCAGAAATTGCTTGCAAAGTTGTGGTTTTTCCAGCTCCATTTGCTCCAATAAGAGAAACGACTTCGCCTTTTTCAACTTCCAAAGAAATTCCCTTTAGAGCGTGAATATTTCCATAATAAACGTTTAAATCTTCTACTTTTAATAAACTCATAGACTAATTCCTTTCACTACCTAGATATGCTCTAATAACTTCTTGATTGTTTATAACATCGCTAGGTTTGCCCTTTGCTAAAATTTCTCCATGGTTAAGGACTATTAATTCTTCGGATATTCCAAGAACTAAATTCATATCATGCTCTATCAACAAAATTCCTATATTGGTTTTATCTCTTATCATTTTAATTGATTCCATCAAATCTTTTGTTTCTGTATCATTCATACCTGCAGCCGGCTCATCTAAAAGCAAAAGTTTAGGACGAGTTGCCATAGCTCTTGCTATTTCAAGTTTTCTTTGTGCTCCATAAGGAAGAGATCCTGCAAAGGCCCTGAAATATTTTTCTAGATCAAAAATCTCAAGGATTTCTCTCGCTTTTTTACTGGCTGATTTTTCCTCGCTCCAATATTTAGGAAGTCTAAACATTCCAGTTAAAACTCCATAATCCATATATTGGTTCATGGCAAGTTTTACATTATCAAGAACTGTAAGATTGTCAAAAAGTCTGATATTTTGAAAAGTTCTCGCAATTCCTTCCTTAGAAAGCTTATCAGGTCTTAGACCGTTGATTTTTTTATCTTCAAGAAATATCTCTCCTTCAGTTGGGGTATAAACTCCTGAAAGCATATTAAATAAGGTGGTTTTTCCTGCTCCATTTGGTCCTATTAAGCCAAGAAGCTCTCCTTTTTTCATGGTAAAGTTAATATCATTTACAGCCTTTAGTCCTCCAAAGGAAATGCCCACATTTTTTACTGTTAATAAATTTTCAGTCATTTTCCACATCTCCTTTTTCGTACTTATCCATCTTTAAAAATTTTCTTATAGAAAATTCTTTTCTACCAAGCAAACCTTGTGGCCTAAAAATCATTACAAGTATAAGGATTACAGCATATATTACCATTCTCCATTCAGCCAAAGGTCTTAGAATTTCCGGCAAAATCGTAAGTCCAACTGATGAAATCATAGCTCCTGTTATTGAGCCAATTCCACCAAGAACTACCATTACCAAATAATCAAAGCTTTTGTTGTAGTTAAAAATATTTGCAGCTATAACACCTATACTTTGTGCATACAAAGCTCCAGCAATGCCTGCAAAAACTGCAGATAAGGTAAAGGCAAAAGTCTTATATTTTGTTATGTTTATTCCGCAAGCTTCAGCTGCCAATTCATTATCTCTAATTGACAAAACAGCTCTACCATGTCTACTGTCAGCGTAGGTAAAAATCATTGCAATTGTTAAAACTGTTACAAAGAAAAATATAGCAAAGCTTTTTATTGTTGGTATTCCTGCCATACCCTGAGCTCCACCAGTTATATCGACATTTTCAATTACAACTCTAATAATTTCTCCAAAGGCCAAAGTTACAATTGCTAGATAATCTCCTCTTAATCTTAAAATTGGAAGTCCAATCAAAACCCCGAAAATTCCAGATGCAAGGGCTGCTAGAACTAAGCTAATTAAAAATCCTAAAAATCCATTCATATTTGTGCTTTTCAAAAAAATTCCAGCTGTGTAAGCTCCAATTGCCATAAAACCTGCGTGTCCTAAGTTAACTTGCCCCAAAACACCAACGGTAAGGTTAAGGCTTGTTGCCATTATTATATTGATGCAAATTAAAATAAGAATGCTTTCCCAATATCTGCTTATTATTTTTCCTCTTATCAAAACTTCTAATATCAAAAATAAGGCTAAGACTAGAAGAGTTGAGATTATATACGAAAGTCTTTTTTCTCTTGACATATCAAACTTTCTCCTTATCCATCTTACCAAGTAGGCCATTAGGTTGGATCAATAAAACCAAAATTAAAACCATAAATACAATTGCATCAGCATAGGCACTTGATAAATAAGCCCTTGTTAAAACTTCTATCATTCCAAGAATAAGTCCACCAATAACCGCTCCAGGAATTGAACCTATTCCGCCAAGAACTGCTGCAGTAAAGGCTTTAATTCCAAGCATGGAACCCATAAAAGGTTGAATTTGCGGATAACTTGATACATAAAGAAGTGAAGCAATTCCTGCAAGAGCAGAACCAATGGCAAAAGTCATAGACATAACTTTGTTTACATTAATTCCAACAAGCTCGCTTGCTCCATAATCTTCACTAACAGCAATCATTGACTTGCCTTCTTTGGTATTATTTATAAACAAATGCAAAATGTAAGTTAAAACAATCGTTGAAACTATAGTAATTATAGTTGCAAATGATAAGTGAACTGATCCAAAATCCAATGATTTATTATCAAAAATTGCTGGAATTGGTCTTGCAGAAGATGTGAAAATTTTTACAAATAGATTTTGCAAAAACAAACTCACTCCTATTGTCGTTATTAGCAAAGAAACTGGAGAAGAATTTCTCAAAGGTCTGTAGGCAACTCTTTCTATAGTAACTCCAAGCAGAGTACAAACTATTACAGCTGGTATAAAGCTAAGCCACAAAGGTAGGCCAAGGCTTATAGCCATAGCTTGTATAAAAATTGATATTACATAGGAACCAACCATAATAATATCTCCGTGTGCAAAATTAACTAATTTGGCTATACCATAAACCATAGTATAGCCTAGAGCAACTAGGGCGTAAATACTACCTAGCTGCAAGCCATTAAACAATTGACTTATAAAATCCATATTTTCTCCTATCTTGGATTTACAATAGAATCAAATCTATATTCTCCATTTTCTATCCTCATTATTGAGGCAGCTTTTTGAGGGTTGTTATTTTCATCAAAACTAAATTTGCCAGTTATACCGTCAAAATTTAGTTCTTTTAGTGCTTTTATCCTATCTTCATTAGAATCGCTAGATGCTTTTTCAAAAGCTTCTTTTATCATATAAACTGTGTCATAGCCAAGTGCAGAAAAAGCTGTAGGATCTTCTTTATAGAATTCCTTATAATTTTTTACAAATTCAGATACTTTTTTATCTTTATCTTCTATTGAGAAATGGTTGGTAAAATATGATTTTTCTATCACATCCATACTTGATTTATCCATTGTTTTGATAATTCCATCCCAACCATCGCCACCCAAAAAGTAAGAAGTAATTCCGGCATCTCTTGCTTGAGGGGTTATAAGTGCTAATTTCTCATAATATTCTGGCAAAAGCAAAACATCGGCCTTAACTTTGGCAATTGATGTCAATTGAGCTTTAAAATCTGTGTCATTATCCCCATAATTTTCCTTAGCCAAAACTTCTATTCCAAGTTCTTTGGCCTTATCTTCAAAAGCTTGGGCAATTCCTGTTGAATAATCTGATGAAGTATTAACTAAAATTGCTGCAGTTTTTGCTTTTAGGGTATCTTTGGCAAAAATCGCCAATAAATTTCCTTGATAAGGATTGGTAAAGCAAGCTCTAAAGACATTTGCTTTTCCAGCTGTTATGCTTTCTTCTGTTCCCGTTGGAGTTATAACTGGAATTCCATCTTTTTGAGAAGCTTCTGCTATGGCATTTGACGGAGTTGAAGTATTAGTCCCAATAACAGCGCTAACTCCATCTTCAACTAATTTGTTATAACTTGTTACAGAATCGGTAATTTCTCCCTTGTCATCCATAGATTCGAGGTTAATTTCTTTGCCCCCAATTCCACCATTTTTATTAATTTCATCAATTGCCATTTGTATTCCATTAAGGGTCGAAGTCCCATAATTTGAGTATTGGCCTGTAAGTGGAAATGTTGAGCCGATTTTAATTGTCGAATCGTCTTCTGATTTTTGATTCTCTCCATTGGCACAAGCTGTAAAAATTGTAAATGCTGCAAGTACGATTGATAAAAGTTTCATTTTGTTTTTCATTTTTTTCCTCCAAATTTGGTAGAAAAAACCCTCCGTCTTTCCTACCATAGGTAGAAGAGACGAAGGGTATTATTATACATATTTAAAACCATCTCCGCGGTACCACTCTTCTTCATCATTTGATGCTCTCTAATCAATTTAATGAATAACTCTGTAACGGGAGTTCCCGAAAACGCCTACTACTATTTCAACGCTTGGCTTGGTGGCTAGTTTCTAAGAGTCTATTTAGTATCTTCCAGCTTACGATACCTCTCTGTAAAATAAATTTCTTATACTTGCTCCACTTCATTGCTTTGTTTGTATTATAGTATCATAAATAGGCTTTGTCAATGATTTTTTTATAATAATACCTAAATTTGTATTTTTATTATTAGAATCAGCAAGATTTGCTTACTTTTTGCTTTCTACTTCTGAGTCGAATTTATATTTTCCATCTTCTATTTTTATAATTTTTGCTGTCTTAATTGGGTTGTTGTTTTCATCAAAAGTAAAAGATCCAGTGATTCCTTCAAACTTGATAGCTTTTAAGGTTTTTACAAGTTCATCCCATTTGCTAGTTTTGGCTTCTTCTACGGCTTGTTTATACAAGTAAACAGTGTCATAACCTTCAGCTGCAAAAGTTGTAGGGTCATCTTTGTATTTTTTCTTGTAAGCTTTGATGAAATTTTGGTTTTTCTCAGATGGATCATCTAATGAAAATTGATTAGAAAAATATGATCCTTCTATGTCTTTATAAGATGATTTATCCATTACAGAAAGCACTCCATCCCAACCATCAGCACCTATAAGAGTTGATTCAATACCTGCATCTCTAACTTGTGAAGCTATTAGAGCTACTTTTTCATAATAATCAGGTATTAATAAAACATCTGGGTTAGAAGATTTTATTTTTGTAAGTTGAGCCTTGAAATCTGTGTCGTTATCTCCATAAGCTTCATCAGCTACAATTTCCATACCATCTTCTTCTGCTTTTTGCTTAAACACATCGGCAATTCCCATAGAATAATCCGAAGATTGATTTTTTAGGATAGCAACTTTAGTTGCCTTCAAATTGTTTTTTGCAAGATTTGCTAAAACTTCCCCTTGGAAAGGATCTGTAAAGCAAGTTCTAAATACATTATCTTTACCCTCTGTTATATTTGCTTGAGTCCCAGTTGGAGTTATATAAACAACTTCATCTTTTGCTGCAGATTCCGCCATAGCTAGAGCAGGCTTTGATGGAACGCCACCTAAAATAGCATTGGCTCCATCTTCCATAAGTTTGTTATAATTTGTAACAGCTTCTGTTATCTCTCCCTTATCGTCAAGACCTGTCCATTCTATTTTTTTGCCGTCAATTCCGCCTGCTTCGTTGATTTCATCGATGGCAAGTTTTATTCCATTTTCTGTAGTTATACCATAAATTGACAAAGGACCTGTTAGTGGACCAGAATTTCCTAATTTTATTACATCTGATTCTTCTTTTGCCTTATCATTTGTATCATTACCACAAGCTGTAAAAGTAAACATTGCCGCAAAGGCTAGAGCCAATAACTTTCTTTTTAACATTTTTATTTCCTCCTAAATGTATTAATATTGGCAGAAAAAAACCTCCGTCTCTTCTGCCTATTGGCTAAAGAGACGAAGGGTAAATTTAATAATAATATACCATCCGCGGTACCACTCTTTTTCATCGTTTGATGCACTTAGATCAAGTTAATGATTAACTCTGTAACGGGAGTACCCGAAAGCGTCTACATATCGACGTTTGGCTTGGTGGGGATATTCATTGAATTTATTTTAGTATCTTTCACCAACTGATACCTCTCTATAAAAAATAATAATCAATTACTCTTCCACTTCATCGCTTTTAATTGATAATAGTATTATAACCACTAATAATGTAAATGTCAAATAATTTTACAAAATAATTTATAAATATTTATATTTCAAGTAAAAAATAAAAGCTAAACTTGATAAATTAGATCTTTCAGGAATTAATAATAAAAAATTAAAGCATAAAAAATCCTAGCATTTAAGCTAGGAAATTATTTATTAATAATTGAATTAATAGCAGCTTGGACAGCCTTATATCTATCCTCATTTGTATGAGATGCCAAACAAGTTATTAAATATTTCTCACCATTTTTCTCATACAAGGCAATTAGATTATAGGATGAAGCCATAGTTCCAGTTTTGACACCCTTGATATCTTCATTGTAAAATGCTGATTTTTTATCCAAAAATTCATTAGTATTTTTCCAAGTAATATCCCCTTGGTCAGTTTTTATGGTAAAAGAACTTTCTCCCATACATTCTTTGACAAAATCATAATCAATAAGTTTAAGAGTCACTCTATTAATATCATCTAAATTGGTATCAGCTTGAGTTGAAAATCCACTCGGATCAAACAAATGTGTTTTACTATAACCCTCATTTGCTAAATATTGGCTGAGATTTTTTACAAAATAATCTACATATTCTTTTTCACTATAGCCATCTCCCAGGTCATTTTTGCCAATATTATATGCCAAAGCATAAGCAGCATCGTTGCCAGATGGGACAAGCATAGCTTGCATTATTTGCTTAGTTGTGTATTTGCCAACTTTTAAATCAGCTAAAGATGAGTCACTAGGAACAAGGTCTAAGATATCTTGATTAACTTCAATAGTATCATCCAGTTTTACCTTAGTCATAGCATAATCAATGGCAAAAAGTTTAGACAAACTTGCAACAGTAGGCAATTGTCCAGCACCTTCATAAAATAAATATTTGTCCTTATTTATGTCATAAACCGAAAATGAAAGAGCATCTTCAGGAATTTTTAGCTCCTTAGTGTCAAGTGCAAAATCAATTCTATCATAAAATTTTCTAAAAGTTCTAGATTTAAAAATTCTATTCTTATATAGGCCTAAAATAGCAAGCAATAAAACTAAAACAATAGCCCCAATAATAAAAATAACTTTTCCTTTATTTTTAACTTTTTTCATTTTGAATCCACCTATTTATATAATTATTACTATATAATTATACAATGTTAAAATAGGTTTGCAATATATTAAAATAATTATACAAAAAATTAATTAAATTGATTTTGAACTTTCTCTAGTAAACATTTGTATAATTCAATTATATGTGATTTTTAACTATCAAAATTAAAATAGTTAAAGTAGAATAAAACCCGCGTGTGCGGGTATTACATAACTTTCTTATCCCAAGACCCAGAATAAATAGGATCACTCCCGCGTGTGCGGGTATTACGTGAGTTTTACTCTTTCGATTGAGCCTGTGTTGGGATCACCCCCGCGTGTGCGGGTATTACGCAATTAAAACGTGATAGTGAGGGTGAAAATCAGGATCACCCCCGCGTGTGCGGGTATTACAAGGTATGGAGTGGATATTTATCGCTCTGAATGGGATCACCCCCGCGTGTGCGGGTATTACTGATAATAATTTCAATCTTGCTGAATATATGCAGGATCACCCCCGCGTGTGCGGGTATTACTGATTAGTAGTTTTATCAGCCTAAAAACAAAAGGGATCACCCCCGCGTGTGCGGGTATTACTGGATTATATGATCTAAATGATAAAAATATATAGGATCACCCCCGCGTGTGCGGGTATTACCTGAAGCTTTAAACACTTGATTGTCAAAGGCTAGGATCACCCCCGCGTGTGCGGGTATTACTCAAAATATTGTTTGCTTTCGCATGAATGGCGAGGATCACCCCCGCGTGTGCGGGTATTACATTTTGACGATTTGAATCATAGAGTGGATAGGAGGATCACCCCCGCGTGTGCGGGTATTACGTAGAGCATTCTTGATCTCACCTTTCATACTCAGGATCACCCCCGCGTGTGCGGGTATTACTTTAGTGCATCGGTACGTCTTAAGTGTTTGATAGGATCACCCCCGCGTGTGCGGGTATTACGATAAGTTCTATACGAGTCTTACCAGTTCCATAGGATCACCCCCGCGTGTGCGGGTATTACAGTAAAAAATCCCTCTTATTAGCTTATTTTACGACCTGCTTGTTCTAATTTTTATTCACTTTATGAATTTAATTTACTTGCCAATTCATCTATTTTACTTAAAAGCTTTTGTATTATTTTTGCATCTGCTAAGGCTCTATGTGGTACTTTTTCATCTATCCCATATTCTTTTAAGACCGTTTCTAATTTATAATTATTTAGAAAGATTTTTTCATTTTTTACATATTTCATTAGATCATAAGTTTTGTTTGGTATTTTATTTTTTGATTGGCGTTTTAATGCTTCGTTAATGAATTTAAGGTCAAAGTTTATATTATAGCCAAGTATTGGGTAATTTCCGACAAATTCTACTAGCTTATTTATAGCTTCTGATTCTTCTTTTCCATTTTTTAGTTGATCTTCATCTATTCCTGTCAAATTTTTTATTGTTTGTGATAATTTTATATCTTGTTTTACAAAACAGCTATATTGCTTAGTTTCTTTGGAAACTCTGATTGCAGCTATTTCTATTATTCGATCATTAATTGGGTTAAGACCGCTTGTTTCTAGGTCAATTATAACATAAGGCTTTGTGTTTTCTTTTGTTAGTTTAGAATTAGTACTATATTTCTTTGCTTTTCTAATTTTAGAAGCTTTGGAAAACCCGTGCTTAGTTTCTAATTTCTCACTAGAAATCTTTTTTGGGCTTAGTACTAGTGGGATCCCATCAAAATTTATTGGTATTTTTGAACAATTGTGAGTTTGGAAATTGTATCCTATCTCATTTCTATATGCATAGCTCATGGTTGCTTCGCCTATTCCAACACTATCAACGACACGCTCCCGAAGTTTCTCCCTGATTTTGCTGTTGAAATTTCCAATGTATACACCAGTTGATATTTCTTGCATCCATTTTGTCAAATCTCCTCTTAGGGAGGGAGGGCAATTTTTCAAAGTTATTACTGTAAGTGGCATTTTTTACTCTCTATAACTTATTCCATATTTTGCATTTTCATTTTTATCATCCCAGAGTTCTATTATATCCAAAGAAATTTCCTCATCTTCAGACATATCCATTAGATATTGTAAGTCTTTGACAATTTGTTGCATTATTTTCCCATCGACCAACTTATCTCGCAATTTTAATCTTGCAAGTTTTCCAATTTCATCTTCTTTTTCTTCTTTTGCAGCTAATTCAAATGCTAGTGGTATGGTTAAATCTGCCTTATACAAATCTGCTATATCATATACGAAAGATTTGTCATGACCCGTATGGACAAAGCCAAGTCCAGGACTCATTCCTAGGGCAACTATTATGCTATGACAAAGTCCATATAAGCAAACATTTGCTGAGGATAGTGCTTTGTTGACATCATTTGATGCATCAAAATCATCAACTTTATAATCTCTACCATCCCATTGGACTTGGTATTTTTTGGATAGGTCTCGATAAATTTTTCTAATCCTTGATCCTTCTCTACCACGAAGTTGTTGCATGGTTAGTTTTCTTACATCTTCATTTATAAATCGCATAGCGTACATTTTTCTTGCAACTTTAAGCCTAGTTCTAGTATTTGAAACTAGTTTTGCTTGTTTTTCTAGTAATTTTGTTGAGTGGGCAAGACTTCTGCCATTTGCGTAATATCTTACTCCTCTTTCTCCTACCCAAATAACTGTTGTTCCAACATCTCCCAAAATTTCCATAGCTCTATGACTTATTTCTGTACCTGGTCCTAGCATAAGAACTCCTATTATTGAGCAAGGAATATTTACCATTCCTCGATAGTCGCTAACAGTTATTGCACTATCAATTCTGTTGATTTTTGAATGTTCTACATATATAAAACTTACTCTATCGGAAATTCTTGGAAGTTCATTTAATTGGGTCTTTTTTGCTCCTGATATTTTTTTCATTTTATTGGTATTATGGTCAAAAATCCACAACCATAAGCTTTTTTCTTGCCGATTCCATTTACAAGCCCTTGCTTAAATTTTTCTAAATCGGTGATTTTCAAAATTCCCTCGTAAGTTGCACTTAAAATGGTTTGCTCGGATTTTTTCTTATCATTTTCATCGCCATGCATAAAAAATTCTTCATCTCTTTTTGTTATGGAAAATTCATCATCTTTTACAGCAAAGCCATTTTTTAATGCTTTTTCAAGGAAAAATGAATTGAGTTCATCCAAGGCAACTGGTAAGATTCTGCCACGTTTTTTGTATTTATTTCTATCAGAATGAGATTTTACTGTATTAAGTTTTATTCTAAATCTTGCTCTAGTACCTTCTTCTAAAGAGTCTAGAAATTGGTCATAATCTTTGCTAGTAGCAGAATTTTTAAGTCCATATTTTTCAAGCTTTTCATAGTCAGGTTTTTTTTCGCTAAGAATCAAAAGAAAATATTTTTGATCAACTTTATCTATTCTCCATAATTTTCTTGCGCGTTTATCCTTAGTTTTTTCTCTCTCATTTGGAAAAGAGTCTTCAATCCAGCCATGATAGCAGCCAAGGTGTTTTAAATCTCTCATTTTTTTGCGATTATTTATATCTATTTCTACTTTTGATAAATACATTTTTCGCCCCTATATACTTTCAAAAAAGTCCAGTGATTTTTCTTCACCACTTGCCATTTCTATGTTTTTTCTAACTTCAAATCTTGGTGCAAATTTACGTTCTTTTTGAGAGAAAGAAATCACTCTGTCATTTCTTTTGCTAGCTTGTTTTTCAGTAATTAAATTTTTATCTGCGTAAATATCTGCTCGGTAATTTTTGTGTTTATTTTTATACCAAGCTGCTGCCTGCCATTCTAAGTTTTCTAAAGCTTTGATTGGATCTTCATCACTTGTTTTGATTATAAAATCAGCTGGAATTGGACAAGAACGTCTACCCATGAAAACTTGAAAATACGGATATTTTAGACCATTAAGGATTTCATCAATCCAAATATCATCTTCATTAGAAATTGCCACAACAAAAACAGCATCTTCCATGTAATAACGCTTAGTTACATAAGTTCTATCAATATTGCCATTAGCCTTATAACTTCTTGCAATATGATAATCTTTTTGCAAAATTCCTTCTTGGTCTATGCGGACTGCAAAGTCCAAATCATTTAACTTTTGAATTTTTTCATTTTCATCTCGCCTATATCCAAGGCTTGCAGCTATTATCCCTATTACTGCAGATTTTGACGGATAATAATCGCTAGTTCTAGTTTCAAAACGCGATGAAGTGCCCCATGATTGCATGGGACCTTTAAGTCTTAATAATATAGTTTTCAAAACTATCACCTAATCTTCTAAATTTTTATTAAGTTCTGTTTCTAAGTCAGCTATTAATTCCTTTAAATTTTCTTCTGCCTTTCCGATTTCATTTACTCTTTGGTCATTTACTAGTAAATATCCTGTAAATATTGGTTTATCAAGAATTTTATCGTATTTTGTATATTCAGAAAAAAGTCTTTCAATAGATTTTTCTACATAACCATTTTCTGATTTGATTGGCTCTTCAAAGGCACTTACCATATTTAAAGGTCTATCAGTTCTTAAACTTACAACTACAGCTTGAGGTAGGGTTTGGTTGGCAAAAGTGTTAATTTTCCCAGTAGGCATTGATTTTACAAAAGCTTCTAGGAAAAGTTTTGTTGCATTTATAGTTCCTTCCTTGTCAGATAGCTGCCTATAAAAATCATGAATTGCAATATTGGCATAACGGTAGAGAGTTGACGAATTATATTCAACTGTGCCGAGCATACCTGCACCTTGATTATCTTCTGGAGCTAGGTCATCAACAGCAGTAAAGAAATCAAATTCACTTTGGATGGCGTGAGTTGAGATTGCATGAGCCACTTGAGATGAAGCATCTTCATTTAGTGAAGGATCATCAGCAACCATTCGTCCAAACAAAGCTATATCAATAGAGCAATCTTCATTTAAAATATCTTGCAAAATTTTTCTATCAGTAATTTGGTCAATGCTTGCCTTTGCAAGTTTGTTCGCTTGCTTATCGCTTATAAAAAACAGTGCCTTTGCTTTTTGGTCTTTGGTTGAAATTTTAGCAGCATTTAAGGTTTTTTCAGCCATATCCATAGCATTTTCTAAAGATATTGATTCATCTTTTTCAATTATTTTATTGGCAATGTACTTTACAATTTCAAGAGAACGAATTCCAACATTCCCTATATCTCCATTATCGTTAAAATATTTTCTCATAGCTCTTTTAAAGCTTTGAGAGCTAACTCTTGCTCTTGTAACTCCACCATATTGAGCAGTCTTTGGACTTCCTGTGTCGTCCCTATTGATATTTGCTGGTGGCATAGTTTGGATAGCGTGAATGTCTAGAAATAGTCTTTGGTTAATTGTTTTTTGCATTTTGATTTTCTCCTTCATTTTTTCTATATTTGTAATATGATCTTGACCATTTAATCTTTACTCCGTCTTTTTGATTTTTTAAAAACCAATACAAGTCGTCAGCAAGACTTGCATAATCGACCTTGACATCTGATTTTGCTTTCAAAAGCTTTATCATTTGTCTAAGGTGGTTGGTAAGTTCACTAAAATTGCTAGATGTAATCATGGCATTGAATCTTCTATCGATAGCTTTACTATCTTCATCCCTCAATGATCTTAAAGCATGACCTAGATTTTCTCTACTTTCTCCATCCTTGTAATCAAGTTTTAATACCGAATCAATTTTTCCTTGTTGATGAAGAGCATACATCTGAACAGCTGTAACAATCGCTCTTTCATAATCATTTAACTGTTTCTTATCTCCCAAAAAATCCTCAGAAATATTCTGAAAAACAAAGCTTAATACTTCAATATTTGCTAAGGAATCTTTGTTAATCGAATTTCTAATATTGGCTAAGATTGCTCTTGTACTTGGCTTATCTCTTGAATTATCAAGAATTCTTAAAATCCTCGACGTTTCATTGTAAAGCTTTATTTTGGAATTTTCCATCGATATCTCCTTTTAAATTTTTATTAATTCGTACCATAAAACCATTAAATGCCGTTGCTATATTTTTTATAGAATCATTTTCAACAATTCCCATAAAATCTCTAAGTCCAGCGTTTTCTACGATTTTATAAGCTTCATTAATTACAAGTTTTTTTAATTCTTTCTCCCAAATTTCTATCTTTTCATCTTTATTATCCTCATAATCAATGCTTACAAGCCAGTCTCTAAAAGCTTTATCTAATTCAAAATACATTGATTCTATATAATTTGATACATAGTCAGAAGATTCTATATTTCTAATTTTTTTTATGTCAATTACAAATGACCTAAAAATTTTGTCAACTACTTCTTTTGTTTTATCTATTGTTTGATTAATTCTTACAACCCATCCATAATCCTTTAAATCATTGATAATATCTGCTTCAATAGATAAGCTATCAACCACTTCATTTGTAGGAAGCCATGAGGTTGCATTACCATCATCTTCCATGCTTATTGCATTTATCTTTACAAGCTCATCTTCTAGATAGTCTTCAATGTGATTTAGCCATTCGATTATGCCAGGCTTTCTTTTTCCTATATTTAAATTACCTTCATTTGCATCTTCAGTTTTTGTTATCAAACCAAATGATCTCCATAAAGACTTTTGTATCTGGTGCTTTCTCGGGGTGAATTTTTCTTTATATGGACCTGCATTGTTGTATCTGTACACTGTCATCGGCTCCAAGAAATTATCTTCGTGCGAAATATCCGGTAATTTTACAATTCCCATAGCAAATGGATTTTTAGGATTATGATCATTTATATAAATAGCCCTGCTCCAATTTGTATAAAGCTCTGATATATTATCAATAATTGGCGATTTGAAATATTTATCTACTATTTCCAAAGGGCTATATTCCCAGCAAGGTTTTTGAATATTTGTGTTGTATTGAGTATCTACACTATTAACCAGCAGTAAATTTAAAAGCAAAGTTTTATATAAATTATCTGAAGAGAGATAAACTCCTCCTAAGTCAAAAAGCCAACCTTTAGAAGCTCTATATTTTTCTTTGCCAAATATAACCTTATCTGATAGACTTGTGTAAGACTGAAAAGTTATAAGCCATCTTGTTAGCTCATAGTAATCTAGGATATCTTTATTATTATCTTTGTCATATTTGGGTGAAAAAATTGCAACTTTGTTCCCACTTTCAGATATAAGTCTATTTATATTCTTTCCAGAAATCATGCTAGGATTAGCTTTACTAATCTTTGAAACATTAATTTCATCTTTCGTCACCTGATAAAAAGGATATTTACCATCAAAAAGATAAAATCTATCGTGCCAAGTTTCTAAATATTTTTCTACTCTTTCTGGAAATTCGCCTACTTGCCATAGATTTTTCCAAGTATCCATAAGCAAATCTTCATAATCTTCCTCATCTTCATCGTGAATTTTTTCTATCTGCTGCATTTTCTCATTTAATTTGATCATTTCATATGGATTGCCACTTGAATCATATCTCGAAAAAACCGTGTGAAGAATGGCTAGTAAAAACCTCATTACTGCAAAATCTTGAGTCGGCATCTCTCCAGCAAGGTCTAAGTAAGTGTGGGCATTTTTAAAAAATTCTTTTAGTCCAACAAGCTTAGTATTTCCCTTATAGTCAGTTACAACCGATATCCAAGGCTCATCTATTAAATTAAATTCGCTCATTTTCTCCCTCCTTTTTTACTATTAATCCAAATTTTTTATCGTAGCTTAATATTTTATCCAAAATTCTAAATTCATTGTTTTCATCAAAAATTATACCAAGAGAATTTTTTAGCCAGCTTTGCTCGTCCCAACTGGACAAATTTGCTAGATAATAATCCTCAAGCTCTTCTATTATCTTATCAATTATATACCCACCATTACTGTAATATACTGAATTTGGTAGTTTTATAGTTCTTTTTGCAATTTCCATGGCAGTTTTATTGTCATTTGGATCTAAAAGTCCTGGTCTATCAAAAAATTCATAGCCCCCTTGACAAGTCTTTAGAGCAATAACTTCAATAGAATCATTACTATCACGCACATAAGCGGAGGCTCTAACATCTGACGATTCGGCAATTTTGTTAGAGTTTTTTAGAAAATCCGAAAGATTTTTGCTTTCATCTATCTTTTTTAAAGGTTTTGTAAGTCTATAAACTTCTGCCTCAGATTCTTTTCTTAAAATTTCTATAAAATTTTTATTTTTATAATCCTCATATGTTTTTTTAAAATCTCCTTCTAAATCCAAATCCTCATCGGAATAAACAAGCTGGACTAAGTGGGAAATGTCATTTGGCAAATTAATTTTATCTGGCAGAAAATATTCGCTCCTAAATAAAATATATTCCGAATAGACAAAACTACTTCCCTTATCAAAATCATAGCCTCCGCAATTTAAGACATAAACTATTGGATTTTTAAGATTTTCTGGCCTTTTGGTTTTCTCATGTCTGTAAAGCCTTCCCATTCTTTGAAGAATTAAGTCCATTGGGGCAAGATCTGTAATTAAGATATCGAAATCTATATCAAGAGATTGCTCAATAACTTGGGTACCAATTACAATTTTAAAACTTGGCCTCTTGCCATTTTTACCTATAGTTTCTATCAGATTTTTTTCTTTTTGATATCTGTCAGTTGCTATAAAAGACGAGTGCAAGATTTCTACATTTTCCGCTTTAAATTCTTCTATACATTTTTTGGCAAAATCTTGAGCCTTTCTAACTGTATTTACTATAACTCCTACAATACCTCCATTTGGAACAAGTTCTTTTATCAGGCCAACTATATCTTGGCTTTGATCTTTTGCTTTCTTAATAATTTGATAATTCGTGCCTTCTTCTTTCTTAAAATCAGCAAATTGTTTGATAGTCTTTCCATCATTGTAGGTTAGAAGTGGGTAAGACTCATTGGTTTCAAAGCCCTCTGGCTTTACTAATCTCCTATAACCTAGATCTGCGCCAATCATATAGGCTTCTAAAAGTGCATTTCTTTTAGAAATTGGAAGGGTTGCAGAAAGAATTACAACCGGTACCTTGTAAGCACCCAACCATCTTATGGCTTGGCTTAAATAAACGTTCATGTAAGAATCGTACGCATGTGCTTCATCTATAACTACCACCTTATTTGCTAAGCCCAAATGCCTTAGCATCAAATGTTTTTGCTTTAAGGCTGCAAGTAAAATTTGGTCGACAGTTCCCACAGTGAAATCATCAAGAATAGATACTTTTCTTCCGGAAAACCACTCATTTACAGAAACTACATCTTCTCCATGGATATTCCTACTCTTAGGAAGCTTTGAAAACTCATCATTTAACTCTGCCTTGCCATGGATTAGCCTAAGAGATTTTTCCCCTTCTATATGATTAAGCCAATCTTTAACACGTAAGAAAATACCATTTGAGCTAGCTTGAGTAGGCAAGGCAAAAAACATACCAGTGCGATTGGTCTTTTGGGCAAGTTCTTCAACTGCAACAAGAGCCGTCTCTGTTTTTCCCATGCCCATAGGAGCTTCTATAATAATAATCCCCGGTTCATTAATTTTTGAAATCTCTTCGGAAATCTTTTTTTGTGCATCTCTTGGATTGTTTATGAAATCAAATCTTTTTTGGTAAATATCGTCAAAATAAGGATCTGCTTGCCAAGCTCTTGTCCTTTGATAAAGCCATTTTTTAAAACCTTCTTCAACTCGACTAGAATCTGTTTCAAATTGATCTATGGGAATTAAAGGAAAATAACTTTCGTTACTAACAATCCAGTCTGCCATAATTAAAAGCCCAGACAAAATAACTTGGCCAGGCTGAGAAATTAAGGGCAAATCTTCTGCTTTAGAAAAATCAGAAGCTGAAATTGCCCAATCAAAAATATTTTTTTGTAAATTTTGCCAAAATATGGCTATATCAGAATTAATATTATCTACTTGGTAAAGACTAGATGAAAAATAAGAAGATTCTTTAGACTCACTATCAGAGATAGGTTTACCATGGTGGGCACCAACTATGTTTGCTAGACAAAAATTCACACCAAAATTTGACAAAAAATATTGCCCACTAATATTGTGGCCTATATTTTCCTTGTGATTTATGGCATAAGTATCAAGATCTTTAAAACCTGCGTTTTTAAGATTATCTAAAATTAAATTATCAAGTTCAAAATCGCCATCAAATGATTTTTTGACTTGAAAAATTGGCGTTGCTTTTCCAATATCATGACTTGCCCCCAAAAACTTGCATAGGTTTTTGACAAGTTCATCCTTATCTTCTATATCGCTTATGACAGATTCCATCAAAAAATCCTTAACTCCATCAGAAAGCCAGTGATCATACAAAAGTCCACATACTAAACTACAATCTTGTAAATGCATCATTAAAGGCAACCACATAGGAGCATTGTTAACTCTATTTTTCTTAGCCCACAAATATTTTTCCATAAGCAAAAATCCTTTCTCCTACCATTATATAATAAAATAAAAACTTATGGAAACGTTTTTATAGGGCTTTGGTTTTTCCACTATGATATTTTTATACCTAAATTTTTTTTAAAAAAAATGAACCTCCATATCCAGCTACTAATGCCAGATATGAAGGTTCATATCATTTTTAAAATTTGGAAAAGTCAATGATTTTAGACTTTCTCAATAATATATTATTTTTTACTTACTATCTTACTCTAACTGTCAATGTTGTTTTATTAGTACCATTAGATGCACTTATTTTTACCTTTTGACCTTTAACTAAATTTGAATTTAATTGTATTTTATCTCTTTGTGCTTGTTGAGTGTAAGTCATGGTTAATGCTTTGCTCTTATCAGGGTTTATAACTTCTATTTTTAGTACTGTCCCAGGATCAGCTTTAACAAAGATATAATTCTTGCCACTAATTGGTCTATCTGCATTTATTACAAGACTTTGAGTTTTTGGCTGGAGATTTTGTGTGACTATGTTTTTGTTGCCAAACTTATCTACTGCAGTTACTTTATATTCTTTTTCTTTTGCTAGTTGATCTTTAATAGTTTCTGGAAGACTTGCACTTGCTAATTTTGAATCTTTATCGTAGTAGCCAGAATCTTTATCTTCTAAGGCATAAAGTCTTAGTATACCTGAATCGTCACTAGCCTTAGCTGCTATTTTTACCTTGTAAGTGTAGATATCTTGAGCTAAAGAAACTCCAGATTTTCCAAAAGTCGGAGCTTCTTTATCAATTTTAACTGGATTATTTGAATATGCTGGATTCCTTCCTGGTTCTGTTATTGCAAAATAATATACTCCATCATGGACAATGTTACTGTTTTTAACATCAACTGTTAATTTGTTATTTTCTGTTGACACTGGCACGTCAACTTTTACAAAATCCTCGCCAACTTTTTTGACAAGTTCAACAGTTGAACCATCAGGTAGAGTTTTTCCTTCTGGTAAAGTTCCTTCGATATATTGCTTATCGGTATCTTCGTCATACTTTTGAATCGGGTCAGATCTTAGTCTTTCTGGTTCAATAAGCAATGGTACATGGTCAACGTGATTTTCTGCCACTAAAACTTGATTTCCCAGATCATTTGTTCTGTAGATGTCATAGGTAACTTCTACGTTAGGTCCGGGATCGTCATTTAAAATATCTTCTGTTGCATTTGCAACTTCTGTCGGAGTTCCAGATATGGTAAATCCATTTGTAGTGTCCCCTGTTATTGATAATCCATCTATTGAAATTTCTTGGTTATTTTTATAAGATTTAAATTTAACACTTTTCAACTTATAGACATAATCATTTTCTTTTTGGTCTTTTTTCGGTATTGGTATAACTTTTTGGCTATAAGCTACACCTACTTCACCTTTAGCAAGCGGTGAATCTGTTACTGTGATGTAGCGTTCTCTTGTTCCTTCAATATTTCCTGACTTATCTGGTAATACTGTCTTAAAGTTTGACGTATACACTCCAGGAGTTTTAGTTGCCTTGCCTGTAATATCACCATTTGTAGCATCAATCTTAATATCTTCAGGCAATCCTGTTGCAGAATAACTTGCACCTGCCATTTCTGGGTCTTTAGCTTTTGGATTTTCAATCTTAACATCATCGTAAAGAGAAACAAACAAATGATTTACTTCTACAGTAAAGGAGTCTGCGGCTATTGGTTGTGCTTCTAAAGAGTCATCTGGTTTAACTCTATAAAGTTTTGCTGTATATTCGGTTGTTTTAGTGATAGTAAGTTTGCTCGTATCCAGTGGTGCCGAATCTATCGTGCCTATACCACTTGGTGTTTGTGCCTTTCCTCTTCCTACTTCTTTCCCATCTGGGTCATACCATACTATTTGAAATCTATCAGTTGTGTATTGATAAGGAAGTCCTGTTGTTTTTGTTTGCGCAACATCTCCAGGAATAGCTGTATTTATCCCTGAGTCATAGTTAGTAATATAAAAGTTTATTTTTGATGATCCTAAGCCAAAGTCTGCTCTAATTTTATTTGCAGCTTGTGCTGTTGTGACACCAAAAGCAGTTTGAGCCCACCCATTATGAAAACCCCAGTTACCTGTAAGTCCACTAATACCTGTAAACCAGTTGTTATTAAAAGGTGTCATAACACGTAAGTCTTCTGTACCTACTGCAGAAATAAACATCCAATCGATGTTAATATGTTTTGCGTTTCTTGGCAGAGCTGCTAGGGCAAATGATCCATCTGTCGCATTATCTGCAACTGTACCTATTCGATCTTTTAGATTTTGAGACCAATCTGAAGGAGGCGAGTAATTTGCTGCATCTTTATTTCTCGCAGGTCCCCAAGTTCCATTGAATTGAATTTTGTAATCACCGTTGGCATCAGTTTCAGAAGATTTTGTGGTTACAGTTTCAGCTATCCAATTTTCTGGATCTTTCTTTACTTGTTCTTGTATCCAATCTTGAAGCTGTCTTTCTAATGCATAAGTCCATCCATTACCACGAATATCATCAGGACTTGATAAGCTCATCATTATTGCTGTTTGAGGACTATATATTTGTTTCATAGCATAATCTGATAGATAAGAAGCTTTGATTTGAACTCCTGGTGCTGGAGATGATGGTGTTGCTACAATACCCCACTGGACACCGCCAGATGGAGATTCATAGTCCCATGTCACTTTACCCCATATATATCCTCCATTTACAGTATCTGATGATACAGTAGCTGAGTCTTTGTGCATAAAAGCCTTCGGTTTTTCCATGAAGAGAATTTTCATGTCACTAATGGTATTAGGTACTACATCAATCGTTGCTCCTCCTTGAGATATCCAAGCATTGTCTGATGGAAATACGACGTTTTCTCCTGTAATATATTGAAGTTGATGGCTATTTTTAATGCTGTCAGGAAGTTCATTTTCGTCAATCCAGAATCTGTACTTTTCATTACCTCCTGAAACAGTTGTGTCTGCATCAAATTTAATAATCTTTCCATCTGCAGCAACGTAAGGCTTACATCCTATATTAAGTCTACCGTTGGCATCTGATACTGCGTAATATACCGGCGATGCGTAACCACCATCTTCAAACCATTGAAAATAAGCTTTTACGCCTGCTATTGGTTTGAATTGTTGATCTGTTGCAGTGGAAAGTGGCAAATTAAGGTCTCCACCAACTTGTACGCCTACAAAAGCGTGGATTGCATTCTTTGCATCATTACCAACATTTGATTCTTCTGGTTCTGCGGCATCTCTTGTTGAAATGGGTACGCCTAGCGGGCTCATTTCAAAGTCATTATCTGCAAAAACCTTTGCAGGAATCATTCCTAAAATCAATGTTAATGACAAAAATATTGCCCGAAATCGTTTTAGCATGGTATGTTTTTTCATGATTTTTCCCTTCTTTTCTCGCCTTAAACATATGGCTTTGCCTGTTTTATCGATTATCATTTTCCTTAGTTTTAAATAAAATCATCTGTCATTTTTATAAGCTTTTACTATTCTTATAAAAAAAGGTCAGCCCAAAAGGACAGACCCAACAATTCAAAAATTAAGCTAGATTTTATAAAGTTTTCAACTTCTAAAATAATAATTTTTGCCTAAAGTTTCTAATTTATTGGATTCTAGTTTATTTCAAGTCTTATTTTTGGTAGTCTTAAAAAAATATACACGTATCCACTCTATATTATTATAATATTTACTGAAAAATTAATCAAGACTAATAATACAAAGCCAATTATTAGTATTTTGAATCTTCAAGGCCTTGGATCTTTATTTTTATATAAAGTAGTAAACTTTTAAATTTCTTCTACTTATATTCTCGAGATTATTTATATTTCCCAAAAAATTTCCAAGCAAAAAGACCCAAGTCTTAGCTTGAGTCTTTTGATTTCAGATTATTATAGATTAATTTTCTTCTTTTTTCTTGCTAACAAACATTCCAGTAGTTGCTGCTAGTAATGTTACTACTACTCCACTAATAGATGATACGGATGTTCTTGGATTTCCTTTCATCTTCTTTGTTTTTGAAGAACTTACTTTATTGTTATCTTTCTTTATTTGATAAATAAGCTTATCAGAAGGTATTGTGTGTTTTTTACCATTTTCATAGATTAGGGTTGCATTTCCTTTTTTGTCAACTACAACATCTACTACATCTGGATTTACCTTTTTAATCTTATCAATAATCTTTTTCTTTTCTTCATCAGTTAGATGATTTTTGTCCTTAACACCAGTTTTATCAGGAATTACCACTTTATTTCCATTTTCTGGTTCATTTCCTGGTTTATCGCCCGGTTTTTCACCTGGTTTTTCTCCTGGTTTTCCTGGTTCTTCGCCTGGCTTCTCACCTGGTTTTTCGCCTGGCTTTTCGCCTGGCTTCTCACCTGGTTTTTCGCCTGGTTTTTCGCCTGGTTTTTCGCCTGGTTTGTCGCCCGGTTTTTCGCCTGGTTTGTCGCCTGGTTTTGGTTCCGGTTTATCGCCTGGTGTTCCTGGCTCTTCGCCACCTGGGTTTCCTGGTTCTTCGCCACCTGGGTTTGGTGTCGGCTTATCTGGATCTGGTGTCGGTTTGTCTGGATTCGGTTTCGGATCTGGATTCGGTGTTGGATCTGGATCTGGTTTCGGATCTGGATTCGGTGTTGGATCTGGATCTGGTTTAGGATCTGGATTCGGTGTTGGATCTGGATTCGGTGTTGGATCTGGATCTGGTTTCGGATCTGGATTTGGTTTCGGATCTGGATTCGGTTTCGGATCTGGATTCGGTTTCGGATCTGGATCTGGTGTTGGTTTTTGTTGATAAGTGTTAGTTACTGTTAGGCCATCTTCGCTATAACTTGCGGTATAGTCTGTTGGTACATTTTCTTCTTTAACGTAGTAAACAAATTCTCTGCCACTTGGATCGTGTTTAGCAAGGTCTTTAAATTCTTTACTTTGCTTATCATCACCCATTTCGGTTGTTATAAACTGGTCTACTTTTTGCTCATATTCATTTCCACTTAAATCATGACCTTTTCTCCAAAGCTCAATTGTAGTGGCAGGTTTCTTACCGCCTTTCCAAACTTTATTGATAGTTACATCAACAACTTGTCCACTTGGTTGGTTAGGATTTTGTGGATCAGCTGGCTTAATATTTTTGTTAGTAACTATAATAGTTCCATTCGGACTATTCTTTGTCAAGGTTTCCTTATCTTTTGAATAATAAGCTGTATAACCTTTAGAATCAATTTCTTCAACCTTATATTCACCATAAGCTAGGTTTTCTAAAGTCTTTGTTTCATTTGCAGCTAGTTCAAATTCTTCGCTTTCGTAACCATAAGGTCCTGTTACTTTAAATTTAAATTTCAATGGGTCAGATGCTTTAGGTGCACGCATCATTGACATTGAGGCCTTAGCTGTTGCTGGTTCATTTTCAAGGACTTTCTTGATGGTCAACTTGCCTACAAAATGCTTAGCTGGATTAGCTGTTTCACCTTGTCCTGGTACTGTCTTTAGCTTGTTGGTAATGGTTTTATTACCCTTGTCATCAGTTTCTAGGCTTCCAAGAATCCAGTTGTCATTTTTGGCATCAAGATCTTTGAATGATTCTTTTGCAAAATAAGTGTAAGCATTACCGTTACTATCTTTTTCTGGAAGATTTTCCCATTTGGCACTTGTATTAGTCTTTGTAATTTCTATTACATCTTTACCTGATACTTTTTCTTCAGCTCCGTCAGCAACTTTTCTATAAAGAGTGAAATTCATTGTAGGAACTTCAGTCATATCTTCTGGCCAAATCTTTTCAACTTCTAAGCTTGTTCCATTTGTAGGTCTAAAGACTGCTATATATAAAGCTGCTAGTTTTTCACTAGGTATGAAATTAGCTTCTTTACTAACTTCCTTACCATTTTCATCTGTCCAATTAACAAATTCATAGCCATCTTTAGCTGTTGCTGTTGAACCTTTTAGATTTTCACTAGTGATATCTTCACTTGCTAGGCTTACTGTTCCCATACTTTCATCATTTGATTTGTACCTAATTTTTGTCGTGCAAAGTTTATCATAGTTTGCAGCATAGGTCATATCTTTATTTATCTCTAAATCATCAGAGAAATCTGGGTTCCAGTTTGGAGTTTTAACTACAAATCCGTCATTAGCTTTGATAGTAGGAGCTTTTATATCTCTCATAGTCTTGTTAGCATTTGGATTTACATAATAAACTGTTTGGCCTTCTAGACTTCCATTTACATTTGAAACAAATTTAACAGTTACATAACCATCTGGTTTTTCGTTTAGACTTCCATCATCCTTTGTTCCTGGAATAATATCATCTAGTTTAACGAAATTAAATGTGTAATCCTCATCTTTTGTGTAAGTCTTACTTGAAATTTCTTTATCCCAAGTACCACCTTTTGCTGTATAACCAACATTTGGATTTTTAGTAATAGCTTCTGCTTGGCTTGTTAAGTCAACTTTTACATTTGGATTTACATAGTAAACTGTTGTGCCTGATAGTGAACCGTTGGTATCAGCTTTAAATGTTACTGTAATATATCCTTTTGGTTTATCAGAGCCATCTTTATTTTCTTGAGGGATTACATTCTCAAGTGGAGCATATTGAGCTGTGATAGTTGTATTTTCATCTGTAAATGTTCTAGTTAATTTACTGTCCCAAGCTTGTTCTCCGTCTTTTTGTTTCCAACCAACATTTGGAGTGACTGTTGGTGCAGGTACTGTTACTTCTTTGTTTGGTTTTACATAGTAAACAGTCTTTCCATCTAATTCACCATTAGCTCCCTTATCAAAGGTTACTGTTAGGTAGCCTGCTGGCTTGTCAGATCCGTCAGTCTTTTCTTGTGGGATTACATCGCCAAGTTCGTTATAAAGAGCAGTGATTTTATCGCCGTCTTTATATTGGATAGCTTTGTTTATACTTGTGTCCCAACCTGCTGAAATATATCCAGTGTTTGGTTTTATAGTTGGAGCTTTATCCTCAAGTACTACTGCCTTATTAGGATTTACATAGAAAATAGTATTTCCTTCTAATTCTCCATTAGCACCCTTGTCGAATGTGACTGTGATGTAGCCTTCTGGTTTTTCGTTTTCTCCACCTTGTGGATTCTCCTTAGGAATTACATCGTCAATTGTTTCATATTGCGCAATAACTGTTTTGTTATCTTTTATTTCAAAATCATCTTTAGTGTCCCATCCAGTAAATTTATAGCCAACTTCTGCTTTTACTTCTGGTTTAACTATTAATTTGTCGCCTAAAGTTTTTGTTGGGTCTGCTTTTGGATTTACATAGTAAACAGTTTGTCCTTTTATTTCTTTTCCATGCTCACCCTTATCAAAAGTTACTGTTACATAACCTTCAGGTTTAGCATTTTGATCTCCTTTGTCATCGGTTGATGGGATAATGTCATCAAGCTTTTTAAAGTTTCCTTTAACTGTAGTGTCTTGTTCGTATTTCTTTGCCTTACTTGTATCTTGGTCCCACTTTTCAAAGACGTAGCCTGTGTCTGCCGCTGTCTTTGGTTGAGGAACTGTTACTTCTTTAGCAGGATTTACATAGTAAACTTTAACTTCGCCATCTGCAATCTTGCCGCCTGTGGCTGGGTCAATTACAAATTCGACTTTCTTGTATCCAGCTGGTTGTTTATTTTCTGTGCCATCTGAATTTGTTTTCGGAATGACTTCATCTAATTCGTTGAATGAACCTGTGATTGTTGTGTCTTTATCATAGACTGTTGGAGTAGTCGCATCCTTATCCCAAGCACCAAATTCATAACCTGTGTTGGCTTCTGTAGCTGGTGGATTAATTGTTACATATTCATTTGGGTTTACATAGAATTTAGCAACCCCAGTAATTGAACCTTTGTCTTCATCACCAGTTTTTACAACAAATGTAACTTCCTTATAGCCTTTTGGCTTTTCATTTGTATTACCCTTGTCATCTTTTTCCGGAATAACATTATCAAGCTTTGTAGCCTTTGCTGTTACTACTATATCAGCAGCTTCAATTACAAGGCTGTCTTCCTTATCCCACTTATCGAACTTGTAACCAGTTTGTGCTTCGTATGCTGGTTTTACAAGTTCTGCATTTCCAAGTGTAATGCCTGCATTTTTCTTTACGTAATATGCTTTTTGCTCAGTTAATTTTAATCCTGGGTCTGCTGCGAAAGTTACTCTTACATAGCCCTCTGGTCTTACCATTGGATCAGATACGCTTGGATCGTAAGGAATTATGTTCTTTGTTTCCTCATAAGTTGCAGTGATTACTGTTAAATCTGCAGTAAACTTTTGTGCAGTGCTTGGAGTATAAGCTGCTCCATCTGCATTTGCTCCCATCTTCCATTCTTTAAATGTATAGGTAGCCTTAGCTTCAGGATTTGCAATTGGAATTGTTACATCTCTTTTAGGATTTACATAGAAAATCTTTTCTGTTGTGTCTTTTGCCTTATCTGTTGGTACGAATTTTACCTCAACATAGCCGTCTGGTTTTTCATTTGGATTACCAGATCCATCTTTTGCCGGAATGACATCAGGAAGTTTTTCGTAGTAAATCTTAATAGTAGCCTTGTTATCCATAGCGTATTTTCCATTTGCTGGATTTAGTTCAATCCTGTTAAACTTATAACCTATAAGCTTAGGTGCTGTATCTTTAGTAAATACATCAGATGCAATCGCTTCGTCTAATTTGCCTTCTTTTTCTGTTGGATATTCTACTCCGTCGATCTTAAAGTCATCAGCAATAGGCTTACCATCTAGGTCAAGGTATTTAACAAGAGCGCTAGCTTGTTCATAGTGGGCGTAGAACACTTCTGGTGCATAACCGTTATCAGGGTCTGCGTCCCAATCCCAGCCTTTGAATTGAATTTCGTAATTATCGGCAACTGCTGAGCCTTTATCTGCCTTGTCTTGCCATTCTTTAAAATCAAATCCATCTTTTGTTGGATTGCTGTATGCTTTGTCAAATTCATCCTTGACTTCTTTAAAGGTTACTTTTTCAACAGTAGCGTTGTTTCCGTCAAAGTATACATAGACAGTTTTTTTATCTTTAGGATCTGATTCAAATTTACCTTCATTAGCATCAAATATAACTGGGAAGTAAACATTTTTATTTGTCGGTTCTTCTGTTGTTACTTTTTTAAAGTAAGAGTACTTAACAATATCTAGATTATCAGGATCTTTTGCATCCTTATAATATTTACCCTTTATTGAATCTCTACTACTATAGATATATCCCTTAAAATCAGGTCCTGTGGTCGCAAAGTCAATATCTTGAGCCTCTCCACCAAGACCACCAGATTTTTCTGTAGGATAGTCTTGTCCGGCTATCTTATATTTCGCGTCGATTTCATTGCCGTTTTGGTCAACATAGACAATCTTTATTATTCCAGTTCCATATTGGGCAGTAATTGTGGAATCCTCTTTGTAAATCTGTCTACTTCCAAATGTATAGTCAGTGCCAGCGCCACTAGCACTATCTTCCTTTATTGTCCACTTAGAAAACTTATTGTCACCAGCTCCCACTGGATCTTTTCCTGGAACTATAACTTTGGCTTTAGGATTTACATAATAGTAGGTCTTATCTGGGTTTTGCGCCTTATCTGTCGGGTCAATGGTTACCTTTACATAATCAGCAGGTATATGTGGGTATTTGTTACCATCGTCAGTTCCCTTATAGATATTTTTTAAGACCTTGATAGGTATATCTATCTCACGTGTGGTACCGTCATCGTATGTGATCTTTGCTTTTACTGTTTCAGTTCTTGAGACTTCGTCTGTCCTATTTTCTTTGACCTTTTCATAAATAAATTTCTTTAGGTCATCGCTATCTTTATCATATTCGGTGCCCTTATCATCTACTATAGAGAATTTTACATCATTAGGTAGTGGTACAAAATCTCCATTAGCATCTTTAACCTTAACTTGGGCCTTTAAATCATCAAACGTAGGAACAAAGTCATTTGTAATTATTGGGGGTCTATTATTTCTAAATCTTATTAGTGACTCACTTGTTACAAGTTCTTCAGCTTGAATGTCTTCGTCGGACCAAATTGCATAGAAGGTCTTTGCAGCTTTAAGGTTTGCATAGTCGCTATCAGTTGCAGGAGTCGTTCCATTAGCATCAGTAGCCCAGCCCTTAAAAGCCTTGCCTGGTTTTGTTGGAGTTTCTGCCTTTTCAATTAAAGTGCCATCATATTCAACTTCTTTTACTATCTTTGTTTCAGTATCAGGAGCTGTAAAATTAGCAAACTTTCCACCATTAGCATCAAAGGTCACAGGGATAATCTCGGTCATGGTAAGTTTTCCGCCGTTGATTACATCGTAAGTGAAGTCGTATTTGAATTTATGGTCGCCTGACTTAACAGTCTTAACTCCATTGTTTTCTTCAAAAGTTAATCCTGCAGTGTTAGTTTTAACTTCCACTGTTTGAGGAGTTGTTTCAAGTTCAGAAGAATTGAAAGACCATGGTCCATTGTCTTCATCTTCATCAAAGTTTTCTACAAAACTCTCTCTTAATATTGTTCTTGTCGTATCGTTTTTAGGAAAATTAAAAGTATTGTCTGTCTCATCATCTGCCTTAAAATATCCTTCAATTTGAGGTCTGTTAGATTCTTCTAAGCTTGTGTGCCATTCAGATACAAATTTTGTAGAAGCTACTTGTTGAATATTAATATCTAGGAAAGATATGGTTGCAACTTGTTTTTCCCCTTCTTGTCTCCATTGAGATTTAGGTGTACCATTAGACTCTTGGATAATAAGTTGTATTTCTTTACTATAATTTCTTTCTATTTGGACATTATAGGTATATGGTTTTCCTTCTACATCATATAAAGGTAGGTAGGTCGGTTTTCCATCACTACCTTGCCAAGTATAGGTTCCTTCTTTATCTACTAATAGGGTATATGTTACACCTGTCATAACATTCCCATTTGTTTGGGTAAACAAAAGCTTAACCTTTTGATCTTTGCCTAGGACCTTATCCCAATCAAAGGGACTACCATCAATTCCTCTTGTTGTAAGTTCTCCCTTTACATTTGCCCAATACTTTGGTTTGTCTGGATCAGCTGGTTGCTGACCATTGATGTATGGGGATTTGGTAGAGAAGAGGGTTGCCTCTCCTCCTTTTTTCCCAAATTTCTTTTGTTTTTTTTCTTTTCCTAGCTTTGCTAGGTCTGCAGGGTCTATTTTTGGATAATCCTTTGCCGTTAACTCTCCAATCTTTATTAGATTCGCGTTGGAAGGATTATTCTCTTTAGCGTATGCTGTGCCAAATACAAAAATTTGTATGACAAAGATAAGTGCTAAAATCCCTGACAATAGTTTTTTCTTCATTATTGTTAACTTACTCCTTTCTGTTAATCAATGAGGTCTTCCGTTGAGTCTGTTATTCTAGATGAACTTTCTTGCCAATATCTGATTACATCTCCAGATTGTAAAGGCTCACTTAGATTAAATACTTCAAATTTTCGTCTAAACTTAGAATTGGTTACTGTTTCGATAACTTCGCCATCTCTTATAAGCTCTAATTTGCCTATTGAATCAGCAGACATTTGTTTAATGTAGATTCTCTTATCTCCTGCAAAAGGTTTTTTAATCAAAAGTTTAATTTCTTCTGCATTTTCATCACTAATAATTGTATCTTCACTAAATGCTTGTTTTACCCATATGAATTTTTCTGCTTTAGGATCTGTATCATCTGGATCAAGAGTTTCTTCTACTAGTGTTACTTTTTGCCAGCCATTAAATATTGCATCAATGGTCTTTTCCAATACAACTGGTGTTGGTATCCTTACTTCTGTATTCTTTTTGACATAGTATTTATCATTGTTTGGAATGTATAACTTATCATCATCAGATACTTTGAAGGTTACTAGTACCATTTCTTCAGGTTTTTCATTTTCAATCTGTGTTTCGTCTGTTACTTCTGGGTCTACTGGTATAACATCAGCGATCGGTTCATATTGGGCTATGAATGTTATATCTTTGCCCTTTAGTTCAAGTGTTTGATCCCAGCCTTTTTTGTCCTCAACAGCCTTGTAGTATTTTGCTGGACTTATAGTTGGAACTTTTAGTCCTTTCTTAACTGCATCTTCAAAGCTTAAATTTTTGGCAACTTTGTAAGTTGTTTGTCCCTCAAGATCTCCATGTTTGCCTTTGTTAAAGGTAACTTTAATAAATTGAGCTTCAACAGGGTCGCCCTCGTTTATCTCTTGAACTGGGTCTTGCCAGATTGCTATTAATGTTTTATCTTCTGTTATTGGACTTGTTAGGTCAAAGTAAGCTTCTTCATTTTCTTTGCCTTTTTCTTTCCAACCCATAAAGACTTTTCCATCCTTTGTTGGTGGTGTAAATTCTTTTAATTTACCTTGGTGAACAACTTCTTGACTATCAACATCGCTTCCGCCCTTTGAGTCGAAAGTTACTTTATGTTTGGATGTTGTCCATTGAGCTGTTGCTGTTCTTGCTTTTTCAAGTTTAACTTGATCGCCTGGTTGGTAAATTTTCTCATCATCATCTAGCTTCCAGCCTGCAAATTTTGCGTTTGGTTTTTTAAGATTTCCAGGTGCTGCTAGTCTGACTGTTTTACCATGGTTTACTGTTACAGATTCTGGTAAATCTCCAGTAACATCTTCTCCACCTTTTTCGTAGGTTAAGGTTACTTGACCAGCTTGGAACATGGCTACATGAACTTTTTCATCTGTGATTGGATTTTCTTCATCGATGTTTTCTTGCCATTTATCAAATACATAGTTTTTCGCAGGAAGTGTTTCTGGAACTTTTAGTTCTTTTTCGCTAGCTTTCTGATCTTTTTCTAAAACTTTTAGCTTAATGCCAGCTTTTGGATTTACATAGTAAATTATTACATCTTTATTTCCTTCAAGCTTGCCCTTATTTGCATCTTCTGTTTTGAATGTAACCTTAACATAACCTTTTGGTATTTCTTGGTTAGGGTCATCGGTTTTTTCTACTATGTCAGCAGATTTTTTAAAGTTAAATGTAAATTCAGTTTCTTTAGCGGTGAATTTTGCTTTTAGTTTTTTACTTTCGCTTGTATCCCAATCTCCGTTGATAAATCCAATATTTGGAGTTTTTGTAATACTATCAGCAGATTTACTCATATCTACTTCAACTTCTGGTGATACATAGTAAACTAGGTTGCCTGATAGGCTTCCACCTGTGCCTGCCTTGAAGATTACTTTTACATAATTTTCAAGAGCACCATCTGGTCTCTTACCAGGTTTTTCTTCTGGAATTATGTTCTCGTGAACTTCTACTGGTACTTCTAACGGTTTTTCCTTTGTTCCAACTTTTGAACCGTCAGTGTATTCAACTATTACTTTTGCCTTACTCTCTCCTGGGTTATTTACATCTGGATTTTCAACTATCGTCACTGTCTTAATAGTTTTTCCTTCTGGAGGAGTAATCTTTTCTTTGATTTCATCTTTTGTTGGAGTTTTTCCTTGTGGGGTGTGAACTTTGTCAGTTGTTGGTAGTAATTCTTTGATTGTTTCAGCTTTTATAGAATACTTTGCAATGATTGTTGTATCTTTTACAAATTTTCCTTCTATCTTATTATCCCAAGTTCTGTCTTTTCCTTCACTTTCCCACTTAGAGAAATTCATAGTGTATTTTGTAGTATCAGTTGTTATTGTTTTACCAGTTGGATTTTTTACATCTATAGTAACTTCCTTAGTAGGATTAACCCAGAATGTCTTTTCGAAGGCTGTTATATCTGTTGCCTTATCTGTTGTTTTAACTATAACTTTTACGAAAGTATCTGGAACTGGTGGTTTTTTATTTGGATCGGTTTGTTCTACTACATCTTTAGCGTCAACTGGTTTAATGACTGTCTCTTCTGTAAATTTATGACGTTTTCCAAAGTCGTAGTTGCCATTTTCCTTACCGTCATCATTTTGTTTTACTATATCAGCTGTCCAATTTATAAAACTTGATGAGCCATCAGCTTTAACTTCTGGAATACTTACCCAAGCTTTTGGATTTACATAGTAAACCTTGTTGTCCTTGGAGTTCATATCTCCAGTAGGAGCTACTGTTACTTTTACATATTCTCCAGTAATGTCTTTTAAATCGCTTGATTCAGCATCTTTTAGGAATAGTGGTTTTGCTGTTCCTGTAAGGGCTTCGTAAACATTCTTGTAAATTTTTACTGGTATTTCAAGTTCTTGAGCTTCTGTTCCATCTTTGAATGTAGCTTTTGCCTTGATATTTACTGTGCGAACAAGTTCGTCTTTGTCAGCTTTGTTTTGTTCATTTACTAGTTTAAATACATCTTCATCTGTTGTTAATTCTTTTCCATCTTCGTCAAAGAATTTTATTTCAGTTCCATCTGGTAGTGGTTTTTCTTGGTCTTTTTCTTTCCAAACAAGTTGTTTCTTTAAGTCCTCAATCTTTGGAGCAAAGTCGTTTGTCCATTTACCATTAGGATCTTTGTAGGCTTCTGTTCTTACTAGTCCACTTGCGCTTAATCCTGACCAATCAAAGTAAGCTGTGAATGTGTAAGCTTCATTAATAATTGTATTATCATTTAATAAAGCTCTATTGTCCCATTTAGTAAATTTCTTACCATTTTCTGGCCTGATGTAATATTTGTCAGCTTCTTTGCTTTCGCCTTCCTTTAGTTCTTTAGGAACTGGAAGTAGGTCAGATTTTAGTCCCTTAATTACATCATAATAAAGTTCTGTAACTTTCTTTCCATCTTTGTCGGTAAATGCTCCACCCTTGTCTGCCTTGTAAGTTACTCTTACATATCCATCTGGTACCGGGTCATCTTTATTCGGTACGTCGATTACTCTTACGTCTTTATAATAGAAGGTAATTTCATCTTTGCCTGTACCGTTGATGCCTAATAATTCGTTTGTGTCTTCGTTAACATCAAAGAAAAGTTGTTGTTGTGGGGCACTTGTTAGCACCCAACCTGGTATAGGTCGGTAGTTTCTTGCGTCATAATGACGGTTACCATTTTTAACTAATTCTTGGTCTATTATTTTACCATCTTTTTCGTTTGTGCTTCCTTTAAACCTTTCATCTATATAGTTGACCTTGTATTCTCTCTTTCTAAAAGGTCTGTAGAAGAATTTAAAGACATTGTCTTTGACCTTTGGATTATCTTCCAATTGGTTGGTTTCTGGATTTAAAATCTTTTCAGGCTCTACTTTAAATGTTTGGAAGAAAGAGTTATTTAGATTGTTAACTCGTTTGTTATAGTCATCGTATTCTTTCTTTAAGTCGCCTGTTAATTTTTCCTTAAGTTCACCATGTGGAGCAAGTAAATACTTTTCGTCTTGTCTATATCCAGTTGTTGCAACTAGGTATCCAGAACGCTTATCTTCAAGGGTATCTTTCTTTGGATTAGGTCTAACTTTTTCATCTAATTTGTAATCATCGTCTAAGAAATAATGTTCTACTTTAACATCCACTCTTTCGTTTGGAACCCAAATTGCCTTTAGATAGATTGGGCTTACTACATCGTTACCGAAGGAATAAAGTTCTGGAACCTTATAGGTTTCTCTATAAGAGTTGTCGATTTCATCGGTGTAGTCGCCTTTTGCATTTTTCTTGAAGCGAATGACTTCCCAGCCCATAAAGTCGTAGCCTTTTCTTGTAGGCTTCTTAGGTTCTACAAGTTTTTGTCTTTGAATAACGGTAAAGACTTGCTTGTCGCCGTCATTGGCTTCTTTTTTCGCATAGGTGTTTATTTCTTCTTGACCTATGTCGCCTTCTTGTATCTTTTTGCGGCTTGTAGTTAAGCCTTCTTCCTTTATATTTCTTAAAGATCCACCGTTTGGATCGAAAGTTACCTTCCACTTGTAGTCTGGTTCGCCCCACTTAGCATAGAGGTTGACTGGGTGGTTAGGCATGATTTCGCCAGGGTTTTCCCAAATAAGCTTAGTGCCGGCAGGGTCTAGTGCCCAGCCCTTAAATACCATTTGGTCTGAAAGATTGTCCGGTCTTTTAACCTTTAACTTGCCATCAGTATCTGTAAATACTAAGTCTGTAAGCTTTAATTCTTTTAACTTTTCCGGATCATCCAATATGTTAGCAGGATTTTCTTTTTTATATTCTTCGTTGCCAGCTAAATCAGGGCTTAGAGCCTTTAGAGGAAATTCGTAGAAGGTATCCAATTGGTTGGTTGAGTTAAATTCATTGTCACCTTTAATCTTTGATGGGTCGTAGTTAAACCTTAGTGGGTACTTGTTACGAGTGTATTCAAATTTAAGGTAGCCGTTATTATCAAATCCGTCCCAGCCGTCAGGATCGCCCCATTCATCGCCATTATTAAAGAAGGCCTTAATAAATTGCATCTGACCTACAGGACGTGTTCCATACATATCTGTATAAGTCTTAGCAGGGAATGGAGTTACTGCTGCACGCTCTTCGTTTTTAGCATCTATGCCCTCTGAATTAAGATATTCCGGTGTTTCATTAGCTCTCTTACCAGTAAAGCCTTGAACCTTTGGGTATTTAGGCGCATAAGTGTCAGAATTTGTATCTGCCTTATACCTATATAGGTCGTAGCGAATAATTGTTTCGTCATCCTTAAAGCCGTCCATCCAAAAGTCCATGTGGTGTGGCATAGAGTCTTTATCTTGTTTTATACCAAAGGAGAGAATTTTATAATCGTACCAATTTAAGTTTATGCTTGTTCCATCACCCTTATCTATATTTTTCACATAGCCGCCCTTAGTATCGTAGCTTGCCATGTCCAGGAATTCATCGGCATTTAATCTATAAGGAGGTGTGTCTAAGTGAGTAGGCCAATATGGATTAGCATAGTTTGGTCCCCAGCCGAAGGATTGCATGCCTTCGCTAAAGCCTTTGGTTTGCATGGCGTCGTTTGGCCAGTCTAGCATTAGCTGGTTAAACCTTGCCTTGTAATGGTAAAGATTACCAGGACCGCCCTTCTTCACTATCTCGCCTTGATCTTCATCATATCCCCAAATTTCAGGGTAGAAGGTGTTTTCAGAACCTAGGGCATTAGACTTAGTGAAGTAGAGGTCATAGACTTGTCTGTCGTAGTAGATATTGTAGACAGTCTTACCTGTTGCATCAACAGACTTAACTAGGTTTACATTTTTAGGGTCCTTGTTTTGATCGGCCGTTAAGGCTTGGTTGTAGACATAGAACTTGTTTAGATAAAGATCTTTCCCACGATTAAATCTTGCGCCGGCCCATATCTTATTTAGACGAGCATGGTCTAAGTCAGTAAAGACAATGTCTTTTACAGGTTCATTATCTAGATCTGGTCTAGAACCTGTGGCTTGGTCTTTATATACACGAGTGCCTATAAAGTCGTACTTATCTGCTAGAGAAGCACCATCTGCATGGTCTGCCTTTTCTGCCCAGAATTGTACAGCGTAGCCTGCCTTGTCCTTGTCCTTCCATACTGCTGTGAAAGTAACATTGCTTGCCGGCATTTTTATTTTTGCATCTAGATTTAAAATAGCCTTGCCAGTACTATCTTTTATGATTTCGTCTGCTTTAAATTTACTACCATCTTGAGATTCTAATTCTACAGATGGCTTCCAGCCTTGAAACTCTCCGCCTACTTTTGTAGGAATATCTGCATCTACAATACTAGGCATCACTTGTTCATAATAAAGTGTACGAGCTGGAACGGATGTGCCACCTGCAGTATCAAAGTTTACATCGTAGTGAGCACGGTTATAGCGGTATTCCAATATGAAGTCTTCAGCATTTTCCGGAACCTGCATAGTTATGGATCCAGCTTCAGGAATAAAGCCCTTTCTATCTTTTTCTTCCAAAGGTGTTACTTCCATGGTTGAACCAGTGTTACCACTTTGTATAGTGATGCGTTCTCCTTCTTTCCCAATGCTTCCATCTGGATTTGCATATTGGGTGAAATCGTCTAATTTTTGGAAAACGTGTTTAACTTTGATTTTATTTGTTTTAGCCTTATATTTGAAATCACGATTATTTTCATATATAAATCCGTTTTTCTCATTGCCAGTTTTTTCACCACTTTTTGCTTCTTTTACAATATCATCATAATTATTTGTAAAAGACTCATCGTCAGGTTTTTCATAACCTGAAAAATCTGGTAGTTTTATTTCTTTGTTTACCTTATCTTTTTCTGCTTGTGTAGCAGCCTCACCTACACTTGCAATATAAGGTTGATAGTTTATTCTATATCTTTCTCCATTTTGTACCTTATAATCTGTACGTAAGGTGTAAATATCAGGCTGTTTAGGATTTTTGATTAAATTCGCTGCGCTCTGACCTTCTTTTAGTTTTGCAGGTTTTACAGGATCCAATTTGTTTATGATTTCTGACTTATCTTTAGTAAGGTCATTATAATTAACCTGTGCAAAAATCTCAATTGGAGTTGAAAAAACCATCATTAGAACTAGATTCCATACTAACAGTTTTTTAAAAAAGTTCTTCATTTTGCCCTCCATAATTTAGTTTTTTTATATTTATAATTAGTAAAGTTTTGAAATGTTAACTAGTACCATATGAAATATCTTTAGTAGAAGTTTTTCTGAGATTCTAATTAAAAAAATTTACTTATATAATGCTAAATAAAACACTTATATATGTTGTTGAAATTTGTATATTATCCTATAAAATTTCAAATTACATTTTCTTTACAAAGCATATACATATGTAATTTTTTATAAATATATTTAAGTTATTATCAAGAAAACTTTGTAATTACAAGAATAGATCAAAAATTATACTTTAAGTACAGTTTGCTTTTCTCTCCTTTCTTTTTTATTAGATTTGATCATTTCTTATATAATTTCTAATTTTTTCTCTTATGGATTTTATTGTCCGAAAAGATTTATAAGCTATGAAAATCCGACTAAAAGGGTCGAATATCAAGTCAGAGTCTTCCTTAGCTTTAAAATCAAAATTTTTTCTTAAATTTTCAAACTTACTTCCTTATTATCTTTACAAATTCTTATTAATTCATTATAGTTTTAAAAAAATATACAAGTATCCACTTTATATAAATATTATAGTATTCTTTGACATATTAATCAATATCTTTATAGAAAATCAAATAATGGTTTCTAGTATTATCAACGAATTTTAGATTTTTGTAATAGAAAAAAAGGTCATGAAATAGACCTTTTTTATTTTAAATTATAAATGCTCCTTTTTTATCGATTTCTAGTGCCATGACCTTGTAAGAATTTGATAGATTTTCTAATTTTTCTCTTATTTCTTTTTCAGAAGACTGATCTTTTGATTTTAAAATTACCATAATTGTCGAGCCGGCGCCACTTAGATAGTGGCCTAAAGCTTTTGATTCTTCGATAATTTTTTCAATTTTTTCTATTTCTGGAATGAGTTTGTATCTGTAAGGCTGGTGGATCTTATCTTTTAGGGCGATTTTTAAATTTTCTTCATCGCCAGAAATTAATGATAAGATCAACATTGAAACTCTTGAGATGTTGAAAACTGCATCTTCCTTGCAGTATTTTGTAGGAAGTGCGCTTCTTGCATCTTTTGTTTGAAGTTTAAATTCTGGAATTATTGCCAAAAATTTAAAATTATTTGAAATTTCAAATTTTTCCACATAAACTTTATCATCTTCAAGTATTGAAGCATTTGCTCCTCCAAATATTGCTGGAGATACATTATCTGGGTGGCCTTCTATTTTACTTGCGAGTTTTAGGATTTCTTTTTTGTTTAAATCTCTTTTCATTAGAGAAAAGGCTGCAATTATTCCCATTACTATGCAAGCTGCAGAAGACCCAAGTCCTCGTGATTGGGGGATATTGGTATCAAGGTCAATTTCTATTGGAATTATCTTTTCTTTGTAGTAATCAAAGGCGTATTTGTAAGCCTTATAGATTAAATTTTCTTTTAGATTGTCTTTAAATCTATCTTCGTCAGTTGTTAAGTTGATTTCACAAGTATTATATAATCCTAAAGTAAGACCAAGTGTATCAAAGCCTGGCCCAAGATTTGCTGAACTTGCTGGCACAGAAATTCGCTTGCCACGTTTTGCAAATTTTAAGACTTCTGTTTCTATTTCATTTTTTGAAATTTTATTATTATGAATAATTTTTTTATCTTTTAATTTTTTTATTTCACTTGGGATTTTTACTTTGGTTTTTTCGTAAAGTTTCTTTATATTTTCAAATTCGTCAGCTGAAATCTCTTCACCAAGGGCTTTTAGTACTGAAGATGAAAACTTGTATGGACTTGCTGTTGATAAAATTACAGTTTTTTCTAGACCTAATTTATCTACGATATTTTTTGCGACCGCTGTGTGGGGATCGATCAAATAGCCTTCTTCTTTATAAACTTTTCCTATGGTTTTTTTTGTTTCTTCATCATTGGCATAGCCACAAAAAAATTCGTCAAAATCGCCATCAAAGGAAAAGATATTCGAATTTTTTAGCTCTCTCATCTTTTCTTTAACAAGATCATCGGTAGATTTATGATAAATTAATCTTTCTAAGTTAGATGAAACCAGTATATCCATTGACGGAGAAATTGTCTTTTTAAGCGCTCTATTGGCATCGTAAGTTCCGCTTGTAAAAAAGTCTGTTAGAACATTATTTGCATTTGATGCAATTACAAGTTTTTTTATTGGAAGACCCATCTTTTTTGCGTAATAGCCAGCCAAAATATCTCCAAAATTACCCGTTGGTACACAATAACTTATCTTTTCTCCACTAGAAATTTTCTTATTTTTGAGTAAATCGGCATAGGAATAAAAATAATAAACTATTTGTGGCAGCAATCTTCCGATATTTATTGAATTTGCAGAAGAAAGATAGATATTTTCTTTTTTTAGTTCTTCTTTGATTTTTTTATCATTAAATATTTTTTTTACGGCTCTTTGAGCATCGTCAAAATTTCCATCAATAGAAATAACTTTGGAATTTAGCGAAGCTGTTGTATCCATCTGCATTTTTTGAATTGAGCTTACACCTTCTGTTGGATAAATAACCAAGATGTCTATTCCCTCAGTATTATAAAATCCTTCAAGAGCAGCCTTTCCGGTATCGCCAGATGTAGCTGTCAAAATTAGAGTCTTTTCCTTAATTCCTAGAGTTCTTTTGGAATATGACAATAAATTTGGTAGAAGGCAAAGGGCAAAATCCTTAAAAGCAGAGGTTTTTCCATGGAAAAGTTCAAGATAGTAATCTTTGTGATAGGAAACTTTTACGATCTCATCCTCAAAACTTCTGTATGATTTTTCTATAAGCTCTAAAAGCTCATCTTTTTCAAAATCTGTAAGATAAAGTGATAAAATCTCAAGAGCAAGGTCGGTATAAGATAAATCCAAGTGCTTCATTATGTCAAATTCCGGGAAAAACTCAGGTATAAATAGTCCTCCATCATCAGAAATTCCTTTAATAATGGCTACTTTTGAGGAGATTTTTAAATTTGAATTTCTTGTCGACGAAAATTTCATATTTCCCCCTCTATTTCTGCAATAAAAACCTCGTCAATATCTAAAAGAGCAGATTTTAGCTTATCAAGACTAGTTTTTTTTGTAATTATATGGTGGTCACCAGCTAAAATTTCATCTTGATCGATTAAGTTTTCTAATTTTGAAGAAATCTTCCCAGTTCTTAGATAGTATTTCCCAAGACAATTATTTTCGACCTTGTAGGAATTTCTCCAATCATAAAATGTTTTTATTTCTCTAGCTGAAAAAATTCTTAAAAGGTCACGGATAATTGCATCGGCAGTTTCTAATTTCCCTGCTCCTGGTCCCTTTAACTCATAGGAAGAAAAATTTTCTCCCCAAACTTTTATAGCATTTGATCCTTTGAAAGTCTTTGCAAAAAAATTGTCCTTTAAGAAAGTTGGAATCACTGAAATATTTATCTTTCCACCATCCAACTTTGACTTTGCAAGTAGTCTAATTGAATAACCCATTTTCTTTGCATAATCCAAATCGGATTTTTTTATAGTTGAAATTCCAAATGTCAAAATGTCTTCTTCGTTGATTTTTGTATTATATAATAAGGAAGATAAAATTCTAATCTTTCTCATGGCATCAAATCCACCAACATCGGCTGTAGGATCTGCTTCTGCATAGCCCAGATCTTGGGCTTTTTTTAAAACTAAATCGTAGGATAAGCCTTCTTTTTCCATCATTGATAGAATATAATTGCTAGTTCCATTTAATATGCCACAAATTTTATTTATATCATTAAAGAAAACTTCTTCCATCATTGGGTGAATTATTGGAATTGCAGCAGCAACTGAAGCTTCATAAGAAAAATAAACATTATTTGCTCTTGCAAGTTCGTTTAATTTTTCAAAATATTTTGAAACAACAGCCTTATTTGCACTAATTATGTTTTTTCCAGCTTTCATCAGACTAAGGATTCTCTCATAAGTTTCTTCAAGGCTTGAAGTAACGTCAATTACTGTGTCCACTACTGAATTTAAAATTTCCTTGAAATTATCTGTAAAAATTAAATCTTTATTAAGCGGAGATCTCTTTTTGGATTTATCTTTTATTAAAATTCTATCAATTTCTATGTCAAAATTGTTTTTTAAGAGGGATTTTCTTTTTTTATAAAGGATTTCTTCTACACCGCTTCCTACAGTGCCAAAGCCCATTATTGCAATTTTCAAATTAATCCTCCAAGACTTTCTTAGCAATCTGCACTGCGTTAGTTGCAGCTCCCTTTCTTATATTATCGGCACAACACCAAAGATTTATGCCATTTTCAACTGTAAAATCACGTCTAATTCTGCCAACGAAAACTTCATTTTTGCCAGCTGAATTAATGGCCATTGGATAGATTTCATTTGCTATATCATCTTGGAGAACCATGCCAGGATATTCTGAAATGGCTTTTTTTACATCAGAAATTTCAAAAGGTTTTTCCACTTCAACGTTAATTGATATTGAGTGAGAATATTTTACTGGAACACGAACTGTCGTTGCAGTTACTAAAATTGAATCGTCATGAAGAATTTTCTTTGTTTCATTAATCATCTTCATTTCTTCTTTTGTGTAGCCATTTTCCAAAAATACATCTATTTGTGGGATGCAGTTGTTGATAATTGGATATTTGTAGGCAAGTAAAGTTCCATTTTCCAAGTCAGATATTCCCTTTAGGCCAGATCCTGATACAGATTGATAGGTTGAAAAAATGACTCTTTTTATTTTGTATTTGTCGTGAATTGCTTTAAGTGGTAAGACAGATTGGATTGTTGAGCAATTTGGATTTGCGATTATTCCCTTGTTATTTTTTATATCTTCTGGATTTATTTCAGGAACTACTAATGGAACGTCTTTATCCATCCTAAAAAAAGAGCTGTTGTCGATAACTGTTGCCCCAGCCTTTACAGCAAGAGGCGCAAATTTCTCACTTACAGAACCACCTGCCGCAAATAGGGCAATTTTTATATTTTTCTCCAAAAAAGAATCTTCTTTTAATTCTTCAACAATATATTCTTTACCACAATAATTTATTTTTTCGCCGTCTGATTTTTTTGAGCTAAATAAAAATAAATTATCAACCGGGAAATTTTCCTCACTTAAAACCTTTAGCATCATGCTACCAACAAGACCAGTAGCACCAACTACTGCAACATTAACTTTCATCCTTAATCCTCCTTGTAAAATTCTTGGTAAATAGAACGTATTGCCTTTTCAAAATCTTTAGTTTCAACACCGATAATAATATTAATCTCGCTAGATCCTTGGCTTATCATCTTGATATTTACACCTTCCCTCGCAAGAGCGGTAAAAGTTCTTGAAGAAACACCCTTTTCATTTATCATGCCACGACCAACAACAGCGATAAGAGAAATATCTCTTTGCCAAGAAATATTGTCAACATTTAAGTAAATTTTAAGCTCTTCAAGCACCTTGTTTAACTTTGGCGTGATATACGAATCAGAAACGATTACAGAAACAGAGTCGATGCTTGATGGCATATGCTCGATTGAAATATCGTTAGACTCAAAAACTGTGGTTAGTTTTCTAAAAAAGTCCTTTTCAGCATTCATATTTATTTTTTCAATATTTATAACTGTAAAACCTTTTTTGCCAGAAATTCCAGTAAGAATATTTTTATTTTTACTATCACACTTAGATAAAATTAAAGTTCCTTCTTCATTAGGTGCATTGGTGTTTTTAATATTAATTGGAATATTTTTCTCCCTTAGAGGAAATATCGCCTCCTCGTGAAGAACCTTAGCTCCCATATAGGAAAGCTCGCGCAGTTCGTTGTAGGTAATAATTCCCATTGGAGCAGGATTTTTTACGATCTTTGGATCTGCAACCAAAAAACCAGACACATCGGTAAAGTTCTCATACATTTCGACATTGACAGCAGAAGCAATAACAGAACCTGTAATATCAGAACCACCACGTGAAAAAGTCTTTATCTTCCCATCTTCACAAGCTCCGTAAAAACCAGGTACAACTGCCCTTTCGTGTTTGGATAAAATATTTCTAATATTTTCCTGCGATTTGGCAAGGTCTAAAGATCCATCAGCAAAAACTATCAAATCCTTTGCGTCAACAAAATCATATCCCAGATAGCAAGCCAGAACTTTGGCGCTCATAAACTCCCCACGACTTATAACAAAATCATAGCTTTCACCATTTTCGATTTCTTTTTTAATCTCAGCAAGGATGCTGTCAATATCAATATCCAAAACAAGATCATCAACAATATTTTTATAAACATTCTCGATGATCTTGTAAACTTCGTTAAAATTTAAATCATGGTCACTTAGCTCGTGACACATAGCCAAAAGGTCAGTAATCTTGTGCTTGTTTTGGCCACCTTTTCCGGGCGCAGAAACTACGATGTACTTTCTGGCCTCATCGTCAAGTATAATATCCCTAACTTTATTAAGTTGAATAGAATCAGCAAGTGAACTACCACCAAATTTTGCAACTTTCATTTCTTCTCCTTTATAATATGTAAATTTTGCCTAGGCAAATGGATTTTTATATTCACTTTAACGTAGTATTGTAAATGTAATTTTATTGACTATACAGTATTTAATCTTATATGTCAATTATTGAATAACTTTGATAAATCAATAAATAAAGTAAGCTTCATCGAAAAATTCATTACTACTAGCAAATAAAAACCAATGCTCTTTTCAAGTCTAAGTATTAAAATTTAATAAATAAATTCCATGGACAAGTTAACCAATCCATGGAAAAATATTCGTTAATAATTTTTATCAAAACAATTTCTAAAAAACTTCACTTATTTGCTAGTTTTAAGTCCTTTAAGCTTGTTATATTGACCTGCACACTCTTAAGTATATCTAGGCTGCTTTTTTGAGCTTTCTCGCTAGTTGCCCTACAGAGATCTTCGATTACTATCACTTCTGTATCCAAAAGTGCATTTTTAATCATTACAGCATTAGAGATCACACAAATATCTGTACAAATCCCAACCATATAGATATTGTCAATTTTTTCTCTTTTATTTAAATCGCAAAGATAATTAACAAGATCATAAGATCCAAATGATGGCTTATCTATAACCTTATTTCCCCTAGTATCTATCCTAATCTCCCAGCCAAAAGTTCCCTTAACGCAATGCTTTATATTTAAATGCTTGCCCTCAAGAGTTTCTAAATAATTTTCATCGTGAGTATCTCTAGTAAAAATAACCTCTCCATTAAAATCTTCCACCAATTTATCAATAGGCTTAACTATCTCATAATTAGTTTCATTGCCCAATGCTCCATCTATAAAATCATTTTGTAAATCAACCACTATTAGTACGTCCATATTTCCTCCTTTATAATTATTTTTGTATACTTTAATAACTTTGCTATAACTTCAATATATCTATCTTATCTGATATAAGTTTTAATTTCCCGTAAGATAGGTCAACATTATTATATTTTACTTTTTGATTAATTCACTAACTTTCCAGTAGCCATTCTTAGCAGTATCCACATAATCTATTATTTTTTTATCTATAAGAACTTTTAAATCTCTTTTTATAGTTCTATCGGTTACATTAAATAAATCCTAGCAGATGCATCCTCATTTATATAATCATCTCCTTCTTAAAATTTCGAAATTTAACTTCTTTAAATAAATTTATATTAATATTTATCATTTCTCTATCCATTAATTTCTTCTCCCTAATCTATAAACTTCAATTAAAAAAGCGACTGAACTATTAATTCAATCGCTAAATGTCTTATATATTAAACTTGTCATTATAACTTTTCTCTAGAAAATGAATTGTGTTTATAGAATTTTTTCTTCAAAATTTCTGCAACTAGGGCATAAATGATTGATATACAAAGCATGGAAATAAATGCCTTTAGTGGAAGTGCAATCAAACCTAGATAGGAATTAATAGGGCTGTATATTATTGAAATCAAACACAAACTTACAAGTACAATGGATATTATTAAATTCTTACTTGGTTTGCTTTTTATAACTGGTCTTGCAGTTCTAACTATTAGCATAACAACCATTGCAGAGATTACGGATTCTAACATCCAGCCAGTTTGAAAAAATTTCTCATCGGCTTTAAAAATAACCATCAAAACAAGAAATGTTATATAGTCAAAAAGAGAAGATGTTATTCCAAATACTATCATAAATTTTTTGATAAATTTCATATCCCATTTTACAGGAGTCTTTAACCAATCTTCATCTACCGAGTCAGATGCAATTTGTAAAGAAGGAAAGTCTGTAAATAAATTTGTAAGAAGAATTTGTTTTGGCAATAGTGGCAAAAATTTTAAAAAAAGACTTGCTCCTGCCATTGAAAACATATTTCCAAAATTTGCACTTGTTGCAACAAATATATATTTCAAAGTATTTATAAAAGTTCTTCTACCCTCTTTTATTCCAGATAATAATACTTTTAAACTATTTTGCAAAAGAACAATGGAGGCTGCATCCTTGGCTGTATCAGCTGCCGTATTTACTGATATTCCTACATCTGCTTGCTTTATTGCCGGTGCATCGTTTATACCATCACCCATATAGCCTACAATTTCCCCAGCTTCTTTATAGGCTCTGATTATTTTTTCTTTTTGGTTTGGACTTATTTCAGCAAAAATATCAATATCTAAAACTTTTTTATTTAGTTGACTTATGGAATATGAGTCTAAATCTTGGCCAAGCAAAATTTTTTCTGGGTTAAGCCCTATTTGACTTCCAATGTTTTTGGCAATTTCTTGATTATCGCCTGTTATCATTTTTAGAGAAACTCCTAAATTATTCATTTGATTTATAACATCCTTGACATCGTCTTTTAATGGATCAATAAATAATAGGAATCCTTTGAAAATCATGTCTTCAGCCTTTTCTTTTTCAAAATCAGAATCATCACTTAAAACTTTATAAGAAAGACCTAAGACCCTATAACCCTGACTTGAAAACTTTTCAAATAAATCAAATATTTGACTTTTAATTTCATTGATATTTCCAATAGAAGCATCAGATTTTTCATAAGAACTACATATATCGACAATGTTTTCAAAGGCACCCTTTGTAATCATCAAATTTTTATTTGAAAAATCAGAGTCCGACTTTACCATTATGCTCAAAAGTTTATTTTCAAAGGAGTAGGGAATTTCAAAAAGCTTTTTATAAGAAGAAAAATCAAATTTGCTTGAACTTAGAATAGCTTCATCAATTGGATTTGAATATCCTTCTTGGAAGAATGAATTAATAGCTGCAAATTTATTTAAAGTCTCAGATTTTTCGCCATTAAAATTTAATGTTAAATCAAGTTTGACTTTTCCCTTTGTTATTGTGCCAGTTTTGTCAGAACACATAATTGTCATAGAACCAAAATTTTCTATAGAATTTAATTTTTTTACTATTACGCCCTGTTCGGACATTCTCTTAGCCCCTTTTGACAAATTCACGCTAATTATAGCAGGTAACATTTGAGGAGTTAAGCCAACAGAAAGAGCTAATGCAAACATAAATGATTCTAAAAAAGATTTATTTAAAATAATATTAAAAATAAATATTAAACCAATTAAAACAGTTGTAACATGTAAGATTAAATTTCCAAAATCCTTTATGCCTTTTTCAAAATCTGTATCGGTGTCCTTTTGGCTAAGAGATGAAGTGATTTTACCAAACTCAGAATCCTTTGCCAGATTAACTACGATTGCTTTTCCAGAGCCGCTAATAACATGAGTACCCATCCAAAGAGAATTTTTTCTTTCAGATAAATTAGCCTTGGCAGATATTTTTCCTACTATCTTTTCAACAGGAAATGTTTCACCTGTTAAACTTGACTCATCAGTAGAAAGAGAATTATCCTCAATAAGCAAACAATCAGCAGGTATCATGTCTCCTGTTTTTACATTGATAATATCACCAATCGTCAAATTTGCATTGTCCATCTCTTGGAAAGTGCCATCTCTTAAAACTGAAGACTTAACACTTACAGAAGAAAGGAGTTTTTTTACAGAGTCATTTGCCTTGCTTTCATGAAGATAACTCAAAATAGAAGAAAGAAAGATTATTACCAAAATAATGACGCCATCAGAATAATCATTTAAAAAGATAGATAGGACAGCTGCAAAGATAAGTATCATAGTTATTGGACTTTTGAATTGAGACAAGAAAACCATAAATTTAGATGTTGATTTCTTTTCGTAAAAAATATTCTTCCCATAATTTGCAATTCTATCGCAAGCTACTTTATTTGTAAGACCAGCTTCACTAGAATTTAATTGTTTTAAAACATCATCTTTATCATATGACCAAAAATCTTTCATACCTGCCTCCTAGTTATTCCAATATATATCAAGAAAGATTAAAAAACAATAGAAAATATAAAAATCCTATAGAAAAATAAGGCTTTTTCATTATTTTCTCTCGGATCTATTTTATATAGGAGCATAAGTTATTCTATGTGATTTTGAAAAAAAATATAAAAAATAAACAAAATAAAAAAAACATGAGGGCTTTTAAAAACGAGTACATATAGCAATTTTTACCACAAATAATTCCCATTCTTCTTTTCCAAATGTACGATATATCCCAAACCATTCAAAATACTAGATTCTATTTTTTAGAGTATCACCAAATCCATCTAATTATAGGATGTTTTTAAATTTTTAGTCCCGTACCAGTCCCGGTACCGGAGAATTATAATTTGTAGATCTGTAATTATTAAATCTATCATATAGATTTTTTGGTTTGGAATCATTTTCTATTTTTTTTAAAAAATTGTCCCATTTTCCTTTAATATTGAGACAGGTTCAAAATCATTGTTTTTCAATAGTAATTTTTCGTATTTTTTATATAAAGATATTTATTTCTTGCTTATATTAAATGCATTAGGCTCAAACGTAAATATTTAATCATGTAAATGTCGACCGAAAATTGATCCAGAGTAATTATCGAAAAGTGGTCAACAAACAGTAGACTAATTGACCACTTTTTTAATTTATTCTTGAACGCATTTAAAATTAAATGGATTCAGATGTATTTTCCTATAGGCTTATGTGCTCTTCCATATTGTTTTTTATTTTTTTAAAAATATCCAAATGAATTTCGTGAGTAAAATTTTCTATTAAAATTTCATAGCTATCATCAAAAAATTTTTTTATGCTTTTTTTAACACTTATATCTGCCATTGTGTATATGATAAAAATTCCTTGTAAAATCGCTTTGGTAACCAATGGATCACCTGCTGAATAGGAAATTATCTGGCTGAAACCAAGATATAGTTCATCCTCCACAGAATAACTTTGATAAATTATTTTTACATCTTCGTCCTCTTTCATGATTATAAAATGATTGCCTGCAGATAATAGTTTCCCTAGCAATGATGACATTTTATTTATACACATTATTGCAGTATTTGGATCATTTGTGCCAGGGCTTAGGGCCATATTCGCGATTTCGGTTAAGTTTACAATTCCACGGTGATAATCTTCTTCTCTATTATTGTAAGCATTTATTATAAACAATGGACTTAATTTTTCTTTTAATTCTTTTTTATCATTATCATCTAACTCGCATTGGAATATATTTAATTCCCCTACGCTTTCTCCTTTGGTTGTGTATTCACCAATTCTCTTGTTTATAGCAAGTTCTGCTTTTATGCCATTAAGCTCTTTAAAAATCTCATCTGCTTTTATTTCAAATAAATAACCTGAACTCTCAGCTAAAATTGATAACTTTGTAGATTCGTCGCCTTCTTCATAATGCTTAGCTTTTTTTCTTAGTTCTACCTCTTTATCAATAAGTTTCTCGCAATCATTAAAAATATTTTCTATAATATTTGATACTTTTAGATTATCAAGAACCTGTCTTGAGAAAGCGATAAAACTTAGCATCGCAATTATGGAATAAGCAATTCCAAGACTTCCAGCGACAACATGTTGGTCTGGAGCAATATCTTGCAATAATAGGATACTGATTACTGAATAGAAAAAACCACTGACAAATATACCATATAAACCAAGAACTCCGGTCCTATCTATGAAACTCTGAAGCATCCTAGGTGATATGCTACTGCTATATTTATTAAGTACAGTGACAATAATTGTAAAACAAAAAGTACTTATAGTCAAAAATATTCCAGATATATTAGAAAGGAAATTAACAGAAACTTCAACAGACAACAACAATTGTTTTGGTATATAGGATTTCATAGTAGGGTATTTTAGATCAAAAATCCATGTAATTAAAAGTAATGATATGGTTAGTAATATGAATTTTGACATCTTTAAAAGATTTTTTTGATTGAAAAACCATAATTTAATTTTAGAAAACATATTTTCTCCTTCTTATAATTATTCTCTTACAGCAAATATAAAATCCGCAATTCCTTTTGTTTCTATAACTTGGTTTATTTTAAAATAATCTTACCTAAGTTTTTCATAAAATTTTAATTGTAAATCATTTATTACATTATATCACTTATTAACATCTTCTTATAGGTCTAAAAATTATTGGAAAGTTTATTAATTTTGCACAAAAAAATCGCAAGTTTTTAGCTTACGATTTTTTTTAATTATTTTGTATTGTGTTAAGGAATTTTTTTCGTTTCTTTGTGCTATTTTCCGAGTAAAACTCCCACACAGGGGATAATCCTCTCAGAAACTCTTTTCGAGTTTCTTCGCTTAGTTCTCTGGATTCGCTTGAAGCTCCGCTTCTTCGCTTATCTCAGAGATGAAAAATGCTTAGCATTTTCCACCCAATATGGTGGGACTATTCCCATTCTTCTTTTCCAAATGTACTATATATCCCAAACCGTCCAAAATACTAGATTCTATTTTTTAATGTACCACCAAATCCACCTAATTATAGGGCGTTTTCAAATTTTTAGTCCCGTCCCAGTCCCAGTACCGTACAAAAACTAATAATATTTATGAAGGTAACATAGGATACGCATCACTTGCCAACTCTTTCTTATAACTTATTATTTATTCTTATTTATTAAATAAATAACACAAAGAAGGCTCTATTAAAATAAAATATTGCAGAAATTTCCCTCATTAATCAAAAGTCACCGGTAAAAATTCTGACATGAAAATTTTCTCAGTGACATTTTTGTTGCATTTTAAGTTATCTTTTATATTTTGTGTTGTAGCCTTCATTCTCTTTTGGTCTAAAGGCGTTAGGATAGGCTTGATCTGTTGCAACATCGAGAGATACTTTTTTAAGAAGTTTGTAGACATCGTAGGGATCTTTTATGGAAATAAATTTATCTGCGTCAGTCTTAAAGCTGTAAGATGAATTACCACCTTCGCCATTATACATTAGGATAATTGTGCCACGTCTCTTGATGTTTTCCATAAAATTTACATCTACTTTCAAGTTTGTAAGCTCTCTGTGCTCATAATTATTTACATCTCTTCCAAAAATCCCCTGGCTGATGTAAACTCTCTTGTCTGTAATTGCATATTCTATAGTCCCATAATTGAAAACCCTGTAAATCGGCATTAAAATTGCAAACCATACAGGAAAAAGATGAATTATAAAGAAAATTATAAAAAATCCATGCATAAAGCTAAATTCTCTAAAAAAATTAGAAATAAAAAAGAAGTCAAAAATCCCCCAAATTAATGCAATTAAATAAATGCTTGGATTGCCTACAATATAAAGAAAGGCATTGGGCTTTCCTCGCCACAATATATTTTCATTGTCGTCAATAATTTTTTCAATCATAATTTCCTCCATTGCTTTCTCTTTATAAAGATAAAGCATTCTTACCTAATATTTTATCACAAATATACTTGTGATAAAATATTTGAATGGCTGAATCTCCTCTCATATCTGTAAATTTTTCTTTACATTTTTTTAATTAAAATTTTAAAGATCTATAAAATTTAGTAACATAATTTTTGCTAATACCAAGCAACTATATATTCATCTTTGTAATTATTAGTTTCAAGAAATTCTTCAAGTTTAAACATAGCTTTTTCTGCATATACATAACCACCATAATCTTTATCAGGATCACAAAGGGACAATTCTTCTTCAATATACGGCTCTTCACCATTTTCAATTTGCATATTATTTATGCTATCCCTCATATCATTAAGTTCTGATCCAAGTATTTTTCGATAGAAATCCTTTTGTGAGTTTTCTTTAAGAAAAACCTTACCTTCTTTTAATTCTGTCACGATTTTCCCTGGAAATTCAGTTTTCCCTTCCGGATAATATTGATAAACAACTTCCTCATTTGAAAATGAAATCTTCTTTAAAATAACCATTGCATACCTCTTTTTATATTATAATCAAAACTACCAGCTGAGCTGGTAGTTTTGATTTGCCCATTTATATATTGATTATGAAATGATCTTAATACTTTATTATTTGTTCATTAGTTCGGACATAAAAATACCCCCATAATATAGCAAAGTATTCAATAGAAAAATTATGAAGTTATAATATTAAATTTTATTAAGGTTTATATAGCAAGACTTATTTTCCAATGAATCAATTGCCAGAGCGATCTCGTTTAGCATGGCTATAAGCAGAGATTTATCATTTACTGACAATTGACTACCGATACTTTTATCTGACATATCTATGCCGACAACGCCATAGACTGCACTATTTTTTCTAATGGCAAAATATAAGCCATTAGCATTAGTTAGAGTATTTGTGCCTGCACCAGCACTATCATTATTTAAAAATACCCATTTTGCTACAGTTTTCTCGGAGTCTTGCAAATATATTTCTTTCATATTTGCGACGTTTTTTGGGTTATAAATTATTGGCGACAAAAGCGAGCTTTTGAAAACAGGATAAAATATTATTACCTTGTTTAGGAGCTTATGTAGTTGATAGCAGGTTTCATACATTACTTCATCATAGTTTTTGCTTAGCTGCAATCTCTGGCTTGTTTTAAGCAGAACCTCTAAGCTGTGTGACTGCTGAGTTGTTAGTATATTTTCCTTTTTTAGTCTATTTTGCATTAGGCTAATGAAAAAAGAAACTATGATCATTATTATAAATATCATCAGATACTCTTTTGAGTAAATCCTCAAAGAATAATAGGGTGGTATAAATATAAAATCTATAATAAATATATTTAGCAAGAGAGCAAGCATATTGTATATAGGGTGTTTTGTTGTGTATCCAACTATGCAGGATGATAGAGTATAAAGCAAAACTATGTTAGTTGTATTAAAATCAAAAATAAATAAGGCATAAGATAGTACAGTTGTAGCTAACAGTATGAGCAAAGTTACTATCAGATCTTCTCTATCAAAATGCACAAATTCATCTAGCCTTATATTTTTTTTCTTATACTCACTGTTGGCATCAGGGATTATGAATATATCAAGATTTGGAGCATCCTTAGTAATCTCATCAATTATAGTTGTTTTATTCAAAAATGATATTTTCTTTGAGGATCTTCCCAAGACAAGCTTTGATACTCCACTAAGTTTTGCATATTGGCTAATTTGAAATGATATATCATCACCATAAGAAGAAACGATATTAGCTTTTAGATGTTTAGCCAAGTCTATATTTTTTTGTAAGTTATTTTTTTCTGTATTAGAAAAATTTTTGCTTTCAGATGTTTCTACATATAGGGCACTAAACTCTGCATGGAAAGAGTTAGCCATCCTATAAGCAGTTCTGATTACTTTTTGGTTAGTAGGTGATGGGCCAAGACACACTAGTATATGTTCTTTTAAAAATGGTTTATTTTTTTTGTCAGTATATAAATTTATTTTATCAGCATATCTTCTTAAAGCTATTTCCCTAAGCGAGATAAGATTATCTATAGTAAAAAAATTATCTAGGGCTTTTTTAGACTGGGAATAATTATATATTTTTCCTTGCTTTAATCTTTCAATTAATTGTTCTACTTCAATATCTATTATTTTTATATGGTCAGCATTATCAAAAACATAATCAGGTATACGTTCATTGACTTTTATATTAGTAATTGATTCTACTATATCATGAAGGCTCTCTAGGTGTTGGACATTTAATGTTGTGTATACATCAATGCCTGCTCTAAGTAATTCCTCTACATCTTGGTATCTTTTTTTATGTCTACTGCCTGGTGCATTGGTATGGGCAAGCTCATCTACTAATATGATGTCAGGTTTTCTATCTAGGACCTTATCTATATCCAGTTCATTAAAAATATGATCTTTATAGTTTATTTTTTTATAGTCTATTATATCTAGACCATTCATTAATGCTAGAGTATCTTTTCTATCATGAAGTTCTACATAACCAACAACCACATCTATGCCTTCTAGGTACTTTTCGTGGGCAACTTCTAGCATATTGTATGTCTTGCCGACACCTGCACAGTATCCGAAGAAGATTGTCAATTCACCTTTTTTTTCCATAAAATTATCCTTCTTTATTTATTTCTGATTTTATTTTACTATATATATTAAAAAAAAAGGCAAAATCAGTGAATTTTAATACAATTTTAATGTCTATGGTGTATATTTTAAAACTATTTTAAGGTAAAAGTTGGTATATTACACATATAGTTAGAGAATAGGAGGAGTGATTAATGTTAGACCTTATTATGATAGCTATAATTATCATTTCATTTTTAATATTAAAATTATTTGTCCATTGGATAGATAAAAAAATTACAAGTAATTAATTATTGTGGAGGTTTATATGTTACTATTATTAATTGTTATTTTAGGGGTTTTATGCTATTTGTTTTATGCACTGATTAACCCTGAGAAATTTTAAATATAGTTTTGGGAGATAAGTATGAAGGAAATTATGAATTTAACTAAATGTGATTTTAATAATTGTTTGAATGATTTTTGTTCCTTAATAAAATTAAAAATTGATTTGGGAAACCTTGACGAATGTTTAGAATTGGTAAAAGATAAAATGAAAGAATATCCACATAGTCCAGTTCCTCACAATTTGTTAGGTATTTTGATGGAAATAAGAGGAAACCATGAATTGGCTATGAAACACTTCAGGGCTGCTTGGGCATTAGACCCTTGCTATGAACCTGCTAGTAAAAATTTGGAAAATTTAGCAATATATGGCACAAATAAAAAAATATATATTTTCGTAAGAAAATTGTGTAAGTAGGAGAGATTATGTTACAAATATTATTAACATTACTAATATTCTTAGTCATTATATTTCCATGTGGAAATTACTTATATAAAATGACTAACAATAAAAAAACATTCGCTGATCCTCTATTTGATAAAGTGGATTCAGGAATTTTTAAAATTTTAAAGATTGAAAAAAGTGATATGGACTGGAAAGAATATGCATTGTCATTGATTCTTTTAAATGCGTGTTTGGTTCTACTTTCATATCTAGTTCTTAGAATTCAATCTATAGGGATATTTAATCCAAATAAAATAGGCTCTATGGAGGAAACTTTAGCTTTTAATACAATTATTTCTTTTATGACTAATACTAACTTGCAACACTATGCTGGTGAATCAGGCTTGTCATATTTTTCTCAAATGTTTGTGATTATTATGATGATGTTCACTTCAGCAGCTAGTGGATATGCAGCTTGCGTAGCAATGATAAGAGGAATACTTGGAGAGAAGATGGGAAACTTCTTTGTAGATTTTATAAAAATCATAACAAGATTTTTATTACCAGCATCTATTTTTGTTGGATTATTATTGGTGTCTCAAGGAGTTATCCAAAACTTTAATTCTAATATTTTAATTAAAACTATTGAGGGCAAAAACCAAGAACTTGGTGCTGGTCCTGTAGCTGCTTTGGAAGCAATTAAACATTTGGGTACTAATGGTGGAGGATTTTTCGGCGCCAACTCATCAACTCCTTTTGAAAACCCTAATATTATTTCAAATATTATAGAATTAATTTCTATGATGTTATTGCCAGGATCATGTGTTTTCATTTTTGGAAAGATGGCACATGATAAGTTTATTAAAAAATCAGCAAGTGAAAATGAACAAATTAAAGCTATGGCTAAGAAAGTTTGGCTGGGCAAAGAAGGCCAGTCAATATTTATTGCCATGTCCATATTATTTGTAATAGGCTTGGGTATTTGCTATCATAATGAGCTTAATGGTGTAAACGGGGCAAGTCTTTCTGGAATATCTCACAATATGGGAAATATAGAAGGAAAAGAGATGCGTTTTGGCATTGCCCAATCTTCATTATTTACAACAGTTACAACGTCATTTACTACTGGAACTGTTAACAATATGCATGATACACTTACACCTTTGGGTGGCCTAGTTCCTTTGCTTCACATGATGTTAAATGTTGTATTTGGTGGAGCAGGTGTAGGACTTATGAATATGTTAATCTATGCTATCTTAGCAGTATTTATATGCGGTCTTATGATTGGTAAGACACCGGAATATCTAGGTAAAAAAATTGAAGGTAATGAGATGAAACTTGCAGCTTTATCAATTATCATTCACCCACTTTTGATTCTAGGTTTTTCTGCACTAGCAGTTAGTATAAATCCTGGACTTGAGGGTATTACTAATCCAGGATTCCACGGACTAAGTCAAATACTATACGAATATTCTTCATCAGCAGCGAATAATGGCTCTGGTTTTGAAGGTTTGGCTGACAATACAATCTTTTGGAATATAACTTGTGGATTAGTAATGTTTTTTGGAAGATATTTAGCTATTATTATCCAGCTAGCAATAGCAGGAAATCTTTCTAAAAAAATAGATATCAATGAAACTGCTGGAACATTAAAAACTAATAACTTAACTTTTTCAATTATTTTAGTAATAATTGTTTATATATTTGCAGCACTAACATTTTTGCCAGTACTAGCTTTAGGACCAATAGCAGAATGGTTGGTACTATAGGAGGAAATATGGTTAATAAGAAAACAAAATTTGTAAGTAAAGATATAATGAAGACTTCTATTAAAGGGGCATTCTTAAAATTAAATCCTAAGTATATGATAAAAAACCCTGTAATGTTTGTAGTAGAAATTGGATTTATAATTTGTCTATTACTTGCTTTTTTCCCAAATTTGATAAATGATGGAAGCGACAATGCAAGTAAATACAATATGCTTGTTTCCATTATTTTGTTTATAACTTTACTATTTGCAAATTTCGCCGAATCCGTAGCTGAAGGTAGGGGAAAGGCACAAGCAGAGACATTGAAAAAAACAAAAAAGGATACTAAGGCTAGAAAAATTTTAGATGATGGAAAAGAAATTGAAATCTCTAGTAATGACCTAAAAAAAGGAGACGTAGTTTTAGTAAAAGTAGGCGAAATAATCCCTAATGACGGTGAAATAATTGAAGGTATAGCAAGTATTGATGAATCTGCAATCACTGGTGAATCCGCACCAGTAACTAAAGAAAGTGGAGGAGATTTTTCTTCAGTGACTGGAGGTACACTTGTTGTATCAGACTGGATTAAAGTTCGTATAAGCTCAGATCCTGGTGAATCATTTTTGGATAAGATGATATCTCTTGTTGAAGGAGCCTCTAGACAAAAAACACCAAATGAGATTGCTCTAAATACCTTGTTGGTTTCCTTAACTATTATATTTTTGATAGTTATCATAACTCTATATCCAATAGCTAACTATTCTAATGTAAAAATTTCAGTTTCTACATTGATAGCTTTAATGGTTTGCCTAATCCCTACTACAATTGGTGCATTACTTAGCGCAATCGGTATAGCTGGTATGGATAGGGTTACTAGATTCAATGTCATAGCAATGTCAGGCAAGGCTGTAGAAGCTTGTGGTGATGTTGATACAATGATTCTAGACAAAACAGGAACAATAACCTTTGGAAATAGGTTAGCTAGTGATTTTATAAATGTCGATGGAATCGACAAATCAGATTTAATAGAATATGCCATGATATCATCACTAAAAGATGACACCCCTGAAGGTAAATCTACAGTCGAACTTGCAAAAAAATTGGGTTCTAAAGTTAATCCAGCAGATTACGAAGATGCGTCTTTTGTAGAATTTACTGCAGCAAGCAAGATGAGTGGGATCGATTTAAAAAACGGTGTCATGATACGCAAGGGATCTGGGAAAGCGATAATAAAGTTTATTACTGAAAGAGGTGGAGATGTACCAAGCGACCTACAAGCAAAAGTAGAAAGTATTTCAAAATTAGGAGGTACTCCACTAGTCGTTTGTGTAGATAATGTAATTTATGGAATTATCTATTTGAAAGATACGGTTAAGCCAGGACTTAGACAAAGGTTTGAAAGACTTAGAAAAATAGGGATAAAGACCATAATGTGTACTGGAGATAACTCTCTTACTGCAGCTACAATTGCAGCAGAAGCTGGTGTTGACGGCTATATAGCAGAATGTAAACCTGAGGATAAGATAGAAGCCATAAAGAAAGAACAAGCCCTAGGTAAAATTGTAGCCATGACAGGAGATGGAACCAACGATGCTCCAGCCTTGGCTCAAGCTGATGTTGGTATTGCTATGAACAGTGGTACAAGTTCAGCAAAAGAAGCAGCAAACATGGTTGATTTGGATTCAGATCCAACCAAAATATTGGAAGTTATAGAGATTGGTAAACAGCTACTTATAACAAGAGGTTCTTTGACAACATTTTCTATTGCTAATGATATTGCCAAATATTTTGCTATAATTCCAGCTATATTTACTCTTGCTATACCTCAAATGAAAGTATTGAACATTATGGGATTGAATAGTCCATCAAGTGCTATTATTTCAGCACTAATATTTAATGCAATTATTATTCCTTGTCTAATTCCTTTGGCAATGAAGGGTGTTAAATATGAACCGATGTCAGCTTCAAAAATGTTAGGAAAGAATATGTTGATTTACGGACTTGGTGGTGTAATTTGTCCTTTTATTGGTATAAAACTAATAGATATATTAATTTTTCCTTTACTTGGAATGTTAGGAATTTAAGGAGTTTAAGGAGTTATAATGAGAACTATTAAAAAATATAAACAAGTTTTTTTTGTTACAATATTTGCATTTATAGTCTGTGGTATTATATATCCACTTTTAATGACGGTACTTGCACAAATTATCTTTCCAAAACAAGCTAATGGAAGTTTAATAAAGATGGGAGATGAAGTAGTTGGCTCAGAATTAATAGGTCAAGATTTTACTGATCCAAAATTATTTCATGGCAGACCATCAGCTGTTAACTACAATGTCTATGAAGATGGAGACAAGTATGATGGATTAGCTTCTGGTAGTAAAAACTTAGCAGTAAGTAACCCTAACCTAAAGAAAAGAATTAACGAAGATATAGATAAGTTTATTAAAGAAAATCCTACTGTATCAAAAGAAGATATCCCTGAAGACATCATAAGCCAATCAGGCTCAGGTCTCGATCCACACATTTCTGTCAAAGCAGCTCAATTACAAGTTGATAGAGTAGCAAAAAATACAAATATCTCCAAAGAAAACTTAGAACAACTGATAAAACAAAATACTAGTGAAAAAGCTTTGGGAATCTTTGGCGAACAAACTGTAAATGTATTGAAACTAAACATAGACTTAGTAAGTGAAATGAAAAAATAATGTTGTAATATAAGGCCTCAGGTAATCATAACTTGAGGCCTAGAATGATTTGACCAATATTTTGCTATAAAGAAGGTAAGTATATATGAATGAAAATATAAAAATATTAATTGTAGAAGATGACAGAGCTGTGAGAAACTTGATATCAACAACATTGCAGATAAATGATTATGAATATGACCTAGCGATTGATGGTAAAAATGCTCTACAGCTAATGACTTCAAATAAATATGACATAGTTTTTATTGACTTGGGTTTGCCTGACATTGATGGAATAGAAATAATAAAAAAATTCAGAGATTTTTCGACTACTCCAATTATAGTAATTAGCGCTAGGACCAATGATGAAGATAAAATAGAAGCCTTGGACGCAGGGGCAGATGATTTTTTGACCAAGCCATTTAATGTTGATGAACTTCTTGCAAGAGTTAGGTCAACCTTAAGAAGAATAAACTATGCTGAAAATAATAGTGTTGAAGACAAAATTTCATTTGAAAATGGAGATATAAGAATAGATTATCCTTCGAGAAGCGTATTTATTAAAGGTGAAGAAATACATTTAATGCCAATAGAATATAGTTTATTATGTTTATTAGCAGAAAATGTTGGCAAGGTTCTCACACATCAATACATCCTAAAAAACATTTGGGTCAATTACCTAGCATCTGATCTCTCTTCTTTGAGAGTGTATATGACCTCTCTTAGAAAAAAGATAGAAAAATTAACTGACGATAAGTATATCCAAACTCATGTTGGAGTTGGCTACAAGATGATTAGAATCAATAAATCGGGGGAAGATTAAATAAATGGATTTAATTGATAGAGATTTGATATTAGTATGTATATCTGAATCCCAATCTAATAGTCAGGTAATAAAAGAAGCCAATGAGATAGCTCAAAATGAAAAAGCTAAACTAATTGCTCTATATGTATCTGATAGAGATAAGTTTCAGGAAAAAAAGGACAATGACTACCTACAAGACAATTTAAGTCTAGCGGAAAACATGGGGGCCATGGTTGAGATTATATATGATGACGATATAGCAAGCCAAATAGTAAACTTTGCAAAACTATATAAAGTAAAAAAAATTGTAATAGGAAAAAACCGAAATGATTTTAAGCTATTATCTTTAAATACCAGCATATATGATCAAGTGGTAAAAAAATCTGACAGAATAGATATTTACGCTGTTCCAATAAATGATAAGGTCAAAATTTATGGATTTAAAGAAAACAAAAATATATCAAAAGATTTGTTAATTGCTTTTATAATACTAGCAATCAGCACTCTAATAGGTTATATATTTTATGATTTTGGCTACAGTGATGCAAATATAATAATGATCTATATACTAGGTGTATTTTTTATTGCCCTTGTAACTTATGATGAATTAGTGAGTTTTATTTCATCTGTAATATGCGTATTAGCCTTTAATTATTGTTTTACTAAGCCAACTTTAAGTTTATCAGTATCTAATCCTGAATATATTATTACTTTTTTAGTCTTATTAATAGTATCATTTTTGACAAGTAAGCTAGCAAGCCAGATAAGAAAAAATGCAAAGAACTCATCAAATATGACATATATAACAAAGCTTTTGTTAGAAACAAATCAACTTTTACAGACTAAAATATCCAAACACGAAATCATAAAAACAGGCTGTAATCAATTATCAAACCTACTAAATAGAAATATAGTTTATTACGATATAGTAGATGGGGAAATTCAGGATCCGCTAATTTTCAAGGATGATTTTAGGGATGCTGATAAAGAATTTCTCAAAGAATTAGAAATAGTAAAGTGGGTATTTGCCAAAAACAAAAGTGCAGGTGCTGGCACAGAATATTTGCCAGATGCCAAGTACTTATATTATGCAATCAGATTTAATACAAGTGTGTATGGGGTTATAGGTATACATTTGGGTAAAGATAGGCTAGATTCCGTAGAAAATAAAATTTTACTAGCAATCCTTGGAGATATGTCTTTGGCTTTAGAGAAAGAAAAAATTTTAAAAGATAAAAACGAAGCCAATTTGAGAATAAAAGATGAGCAATTGAAAACAAATCTTTTAAGATCAATCTCCCATGACTTAAGAACGCCCCTAACAACTATTTATGGAAATTCTGATATACTACTTAATAATTCGGAAAACTTAACAGAAACAATGAAATTAGGGCTATATAGAGATATTTATGATGATTCACAGTGGCTACTGAATCTTATAGAAAATTTACTTTCAGTAACTAGAGTTGAAGAAGGTAAAAGCAAACTAAAAATAGAGCCACAAATGGTTGAAGAAGTCATAGAAGAGGCCCTAAAGCATGTAAGCAGAGATAAAAAAAATCACAATATAACTGTTGATATAGATGATGACTACCTAATGGCTGATATGGATGTGAGGTTAATAATACAAGTCATCATAAACCTTGTAGATAATGCTATAAAATATACTTTTGAAGGGTCAAGTATCAATATAAGAGCCTACCAAGATGCAAACAAAGTCATAATCCAAGTGGCAGATAATGGAAAAGGAATTGAAGATACCGATAAGAAAAGAATATTCCAAAAATTCTATTCGGCTAATAACAAAATCATCGATAGCAAGAGGAGTATAGGTCTAGGCTTATATCTTTGTAGGATTATAGTTAAGGCCCATGGTGGCGAAATAAGTGTAACGGATAATATACCAAGTGGATCTGTATTTACTATAGATTTGAAAGCTAGCCAATAAACGATAAACTATGTTTTATACTTTGTACAAATATAAAAGAATTATAATATGATACAATTAAAAAGAGCTACCAAATTAAATAAGGTGACCCGGGTCTGTAAACAATTTTGTGTATCAACCTTAATCCTGATAAAAAGGTTTATAATAAATCGTGTTGGTAGAAGTAGATGAAACTTCTGTCAGCACGATTTTTTTGTAAAAAAAGAAGACATATTTAATCATTTACCCTATAATTAAATCAGCTACAAATTAAAAAGGAGATTAAATATGTCTAACAATTATTTTATTACAAATTTACTGAATATCAAAGATAAGAACCTTAATTTTTCTAATGGAATATATCACAAAGTTATTAAAGGTGTAACATATACAATTTTAACAGCTAAATTAGAATATTCTGAACAAGTTTGTTCTAATTGTGGCTCTAACCATAATCTAATTAAGTACGGATTTAAATCATCTATTGTAAGGTGCTCTAGGGCAGGTGAACATCCTGTTTTAATTGATTTGAAGAAGCAGAAGATGTACTGCAAGGATTGCAATAAGTATTTTTTACTTGAGTCTAAGATAGTTGATAAACATTGTAATATTTCTAATCAAGTAAAAAAACACATATTTGCTGATTTAACTAAGAAGATTTCAATTAAAGATATTGCCAGAGATAACAGCATTTCCACTACTAGTGTTGCTAGATTTTTAGCTAGATTTGATAATTATTTTAATGTAGATTTTAGAACACTTCCTAAACATCTATGTTTTGATGAGTTTAAATCAACCAAAGATGCTAAAGGTGCTATGAGTTTTATTTATTGTGATGCTGATAATCATAAGATAGTTGATATTGTTGAGAATAGACAACTGCCTTTTCTAAAAAGATATTTTTCTTCTTTTCCTAAATCTGTTAGAAATCAAGTTGAGACTATTTGTATTGATATGCATAGTCCCTATATTTCTTTAATTAAGGAGTTATTTGTAAATGCTAAGATTATTATTGATAGACTCCATATTGTTGGTCTTTTTTCTAGATCTTTTAATCAGATTAGAGTTGATACTATGAAGACTTTTTCTACTTATTCTTCAGATTACAAGAAGCTTAAGAAATATTGGAAGCTATTTCTAAAACCTTATAGGTTGCTTAGTTCGACAGTCCTTTCTAAGAAAATACATTTCTCTGGTAGGTATATTTCTCAGTTAGATGTTGTTAATGAAAGTATTTCAATTGATAAAGTTTTAGAAGACTCTTATACCTGCTATCAGATTATTAGGCAAGATATTGAAAATCGAGATTTTGAGTCTTTTAAAAAGCATTTGATTTATTTTAGGGATAGGGTTGGTTTTAGGATGCAGGTATCTATTGATACTTGCCTTGAATATATTGATTATCTTAAGAATTCATTTAATTTTGAGTACTCTAATGGTGCTATTGAGGATATAAACAATTATATTAAGGTTTTAAAGAGAGTGGCGTTTGGTTACAGGAATTTTGCGAATTTTAGAACTAGAATACTTATTTCAAGGAATTTATTTGCTAGTTAAAAATCGGAGATAGAAATTTCTATCCCCGATAAAGAATGTAGTTGATTTTTAATTACCAACACGATTTGACAAAGAGCCATTTTTTGTCCAAATGTAAACCACTTGGAATAATTATTCAATTTATTCTTTTTTACAAATGTTCCCAGTTTAATCCCAGTTACAGTTTTTTATCTTCTGCAACCGTTGATTTTACAAAGCTTTTAATTTTTTTGCCGTCCTCTCAGAAACTTTCAGTTTCTTCGCTTAGTTTTTCGGACTCAGCTATACTTCGTCTCGAAAATGACCGATGCAAAAGCATCGGTCACCCAGTACGGTGGGACTATTCCCATTCAGCGAATCAGAAAATCTAACGCTCCTATTCGTCGCGTCGGCTTTTCTTCCCTGCAGAAGGGTTTCCATCCATTTATACTGCGGTGCTTCGCACCTTGATAAATGGTGGAAAACGTAAAAAATATTGCTCGCAATATTTTTTACTCCCATTCTTCTTTTCCAAACGTCCAATATATCCCAAACTATTCAAAATACTAGATCCTATTTTTTAGAGTATCACTAAATCCATCTAATTATAGGACGTTTTCAAATTTTTAGTCCCGTCCCAGTCCCAGTACCGGAGAAAAAAGCCTATAATAATTTTACTTAGAAAGTTTTTTAATATCTAATTGGTTTAATTTCTCTAAAGGTATAAGTTGTGTCTTCGCAAAATTTCTAAGTTAAATCATTCTGTCTTTTTGCTCTAATTTTTTTAATTAAATTTTAATTATAGCTTTCCATATTTGCAAGAACTAGTAATTCATTAAGACTTACATAATCTCTCATTTTTTCTTTTAAGTCAGGATTTTCTTATTCTATATCGCAATCATACATTGCTTCTACTAATGTTATAACTAATAATACATAGCCTCCCAGAGCCTTAATATACTTGTAAACCCAACTGTTTCAGATAATTAAAAACTATTACTTCAAGCGGACTATTAATTTTTCTCTCTAAGAATATGCCATAAAATTTTATCTTCGAAGCCACAACTTTCATACAATTTATCTGGTTTAGTTTTATTATCTACTCTTCCTGAAACTGTGACAAAGCTTGCCTTCTTCATGAGTCTTCGAAGTAGTTCGTAAACAATAGCTTTTCCTAATCCTTGTCCTCTATATTGTTCAGATACTTGAATCCAATCTAAATATCCTTCTTTGATTTTATTATCAAATTCAGCAATACCTGTAGCTGCTATAACATCGTGTTTCTTATCATATAAGCAGATCCATAGTTCTTCATCATAAACTGGCTTCTCTTTATAAGATTCCAGTTCACTAACTGTTAATCCCTCTTCCTCATAGCATGAATTTATATGATTTACAAAGTCAGCAGTGCTAGCTTTAGCAAATATAAAGTCATCAGAAATAAACTGTTTGCCTACATAATTTAAATAATGTACTAACTTAAAATAGACTTCATCAGTGTATGTTTCCAATAAGCCAGGGTTAAATTCGTTTTCATTTAGGACTTTAATATTAGCAGGAGTTTTAAAGTTACATGCCTTCCAAAATGATAAAGCAGAGGCAACCGTTGGATTCTCTAAATATTCTTTTTTATCCATTTTAACACCTCAATAATATATTATAAAACAATATCAATTTATTATGCTTCTACTTACAATTTCGACATTCAAACCGACATTTTTTATTGTCTATTTGGTCAATTACTTCTTGATTAAAAGGTATAGTGCATCTAATGTAATTATTTTCAATTTCAAAAACATCTTTCCCATATTTTTCTACAATGGTTGGAATCCCATGTCCAGTGTGTTCAGTTAGTCCCATATTTAGAAATATCCTCATCAATGTTGCGTTTCTAGGCTTACTTATTCCATCAAAAAATTGCTCTTTTGTAATTCCATTAGGAAGTCCACCATGTGATAATATATCAAGCCTATCATTAAACATTGAAATCTGTGGCTCAGTGATTGTCCAATCGTTATGAACTAAAGCATTTAGAATCGCCTCATTTACACAGTCAAAATCAAATAAATAGGTGTCTTTTCTTGGTCTTACTGTAGTATCAGAAATACATATATTTTCAGCCTGCAATCTGTTTTTTATTTTACCATAAGTCGTTAATATACATCCATAACCATAATCGCTTCTTTCAGATATAGAAGCTTTATTATGTCCTTGGAATTTCACAAAAATAAATGGAATGTTATTTTTATCTGATAATAGTTCTGTCAATAAATTATATTCTCCGGCTTCATTCCTTAAATTTAAATTCGTTTCAAAAGGTATATATTTCGGCAGTGAATCTATATTAAGAATTCGCAATATGCTTGAACAGTGGCAGGAAATGAAAGAAAAATGCGAGAATAACGAAATCACAAAAAAAGCATTGGAAGATTGGAAGGTAAATTATCCCGACAGTCTAAAAAAAGATTATGTTCCTTTTGAAGAAAGTAATCTCAAACGCTTTCATAACTCGATGTTAGTCAAAGTTCCACCGGAAATAAAATAGGCACAGAAAAAGCACATCACTGAAAGATTCTATGATCTTAAAGTCATGTGCTTTCACTATATAATTTTTTGAATGAGCCAGACAAATTGCGATTAGTATTTTATCGCCATTCTTGGCGAAGAATCCTCATCATAATAAAGTCACTGTACTCGTTGTTATAGTAGTATCCTTGCTCTTGAATACCTTCTTGCTTAAATCCGATTTTTCTATAGAAATTCAATGCATTGGTATTCATCCCTACCACACCAATTGCCACTCGGTTCATTTCATAGTGATCAAAAGCAAGGTTCAGCATAAGTCTAATAGCTTCTGTTCCATATCCTCTCTGTTGCATTTTAGGGTCAGGGATGATAATCGAAAGATCAGTACAGTTCCAGGTAGGCCACATTCGTAACAATCCCGTTTCACCTATTATATTCCCCTCTAAATCTGTAATCGTATACCATACTGAGTCTTTCTGTTTATGACCAATTGTAATCCTCTCTTTCTCAGCTTCTTCATCAGTAAGTTTTGTAAAGCCACATTGGAACATGACTAATGGCTGATTGTACCAGTAGGTAAAGAATTTCACATCTTCGATTTTTTGCTCACGCAATATAATATTGTTACCCTTAATTTCATTAATCATATTATTTCATATACCTCCAAATACTTCATTACACACATAGCTTCTAATTTACCTATCCCGATAGACAGGGATTTACCTCTACAAACGATATATCATCAGTCCATCGATAATACCACACTTTTGAAATCCATATTTTTCAGCTATCCGAATACTACTTTTTTGTTCAGGTACACATTCAATCACTACCTGTTTACCTGAGTTTCTAGCTTTTGTCATCATACCTGATGTCAAGCATGATGCAATCCCTAACCCCCAAAAGGAAGGTTCTAAAACCTATCCAATCTCTACACTCTCTGAATCATAATCATGATAAATCACATATCCGATGAAGTCGTTATCTTTTTCAACTGCGTATATCAATGGTGTCTCAGAAAGACCGGATCGAAATAGGAATTGCTCGACCTGCTCTTTTGTGTAGGGTGCTTCGAGATATTGCATTGCTTTCGAATTCGACAAAAGTTTGTAAAGCAGTTCCAAATCGCTGACTGTCATTTTTCTAATTCTTATATTCATTCGTACTCCACAACTTCTAATCTACCATTCTCTATTTTCCACAAAAGCCTCCCACCAAAACGATGGAAGGCTTTCTAAAATTTTTTACCTACCTTATTGCCCTTCAGTCAATAAGTATCGATCGTAAAACTCGCTTAATTCAACAACTCCCTTTTGAATCTATTTTTTCTCACTTTTTGTATCAAAACAGTATCATTTAGAGAAATTCGCTATATCAAAATCGCTAAAACCTTGTGTTTTCAACGGTTTTATAACAGTAACATATTTGCTTCCGTTCTATCAAATTTCGCTGGAAAATTTGATGAGATTTGAAGTGGCGAATTTTTTGACGACGCAGGTGTGCTTAGTGCACATCGAGGAGGCAAATAAATTCAAGCCGCTTCAAAGGTCGCAAATTTAACGCGAAATTTTTATTCCCATTCAATAGTTCCAGGTGGTTTGCTTGTTATGTCGTAGACTACTCTGCCTACTCCTCTTACTTCGTTTATCATTCTGCTTGATAGGGTTTGTAGGAGTTCGTATGGGAGGTTTGCTGCTTCTACTGTCATTGCGTCTGTGGATTCTACTGCTCTTATGGCTATGACGTTGTCGTAGCTTCTTGCATCTCCTTTTACTCCAACTGTTTTGATTGGGGTCCGTACTGTGAAATATTGCCAAATGTCTTCGTTTAGTCCGAAGTTTTTGATTTCATCTCTTAATATCTTGTCTGTTTCTCTTACGATTTTTAGTTTTTCTTCTGTGATATCGCCCATTACTCTTATGGCTAATCCTGGTCCTGGGAATGGTTGGCGCCATACCATATCATGTGACACTCCGATTGCTTCGCCTAGGGCTCTTACTTCATCTTTGAAAAGACTTCTTAGTGGTTCTACCAGTCCTTCAAATAGCATATTTTCTGGAAGTCCTCCAACATTGTGGTGGCTTTTTATTACGCTTGCCTTATCTTTGCCGGATTCGATTACATCTGGGTAAATTGTTCCTTGGACAAGATATTTTGCCTTGCCAAATTCTTTGGCTTCTCTTTCAAAGACTTCTACAAAGTGGTTGCCTATGATTTTTCTTTTTGTTTCTGGATCTTCTACACCTTTTAGTAGGTCCAAAAATTCTTTGCTTGCGTCGACTTTTTTGACGTTTAGGCCAAGGTTTTTGTAGGTTTCCATTACTTCGTCTGCTTCGTCTTTACGCAAAAGTCCATGGTCTACAAATATGCATTGGAGATTGTCCCCTATGGCTTTTGATACTATGGTTGCTGCTACTGTTGAATCTACTCCACCAGATAAACCACATATCATTTTTTCATTTTTGTATTTTTCTTTTATTTCTTCTATGATTTGTGTTGCAAAGTCTTCCATTTTCCAGCTTTGTTCTGCTTTACAAATGTCTATTACGAAATTTTTAAGCATGGTTTTGCCATATTCTGAGTGGACTACTTCTGGGTGAAATTGCACTGCATATATGGATTTTTCTGTATTTTCCATGCCTGCAACTGGACAGTTTAAAGTCCATGCGGTTTTTTTAAATCCGTCTGCAATTTTACTGATTCTATCTTTGTGGTTCATCCATATTGTTGATTCTTGTGGCACATCTTTAAATAGGGCAGATTTATTGTCAACTAACAAAGGAGTTTTACCATATTCTGCATTTGTTGGAGTTTCTATTTTACCCTTAAATTCATGGTTGATATATTGTAGACCATAGCAAATTCCAAGTATTGGAACATTTAAATCAAATAATTTTTCATCTGCTTTTAGACTGTTTTTATCATTTACTGATTGAGGACCGCCTGTTAAAATTATTCCTGCTAATCCTTCTAAGTTTAGACTATTGATTTCTACATCGCATGGGTGAAGTTCTGCATAAACTCCAAGCTCGCGGACTCTTCTTACTATTAGCTGGTCGTATTGACCGCCAAAGTTTAGAACGATAATTTTATTTAAGCTCATTTGTTCTCCATTTTTTATTCTTCCCCAAATTGGGTTTTGTAGTAGGCTTCTATTTCTGTTGCTGTTTGCTCAATTGTATTGTTACTTACATCTATTACCATGCAATCTAAATCTCTGTAGACTTCTCTAGCATAGGCAAGTTCAGCTTTGATTCTGGAATCTTCATAATATACTGAATTTCCGATCAAACCAAGCTCTTTGGTTCTAACTTCTCTTATTCCTGCAAGTTTTTCCGGATCTATTATTAGTCCGATAATCCTTCTTGGATCTACTTCAAATAATTCTTGAGGTAGCCTTGCTTCTGGAACTAGAGGGAGGTTACTAACTTTGAAATTTTTGGTTGCTAAGATCATAGTTGTTGGAGTTTTACTTGTTCTACTTACTCCAAGTAAGACTATGTCGCTTTTTAAAAATCCCCTAGGATCCTTGCCGTCATCGTATTGGATGGCAAATTCTATTGCTTCTATCATGTTGAAATAGTCTTTTGATAAGGCTCTTGTAAGCCCTACTTGTCTAAGGGCTTTTTGTCCTGTGACTTTTTCAAAAGTTTCTATTCCATATTCCAAGATGTCAATAACTTCTATGCCTGTTTTTTGAGCCTTTTCTATTAGATAGTTTGCAAGATTTAAATCTGCAATTGTTTGGACTATAATTGAATATTCGGGGATTTGTTTTAAAACTTCATCAATTTCTTCTTTGTTAATGATATCAGGTCTTCTAATAACTTTATATTGAAGTTTTGGAAATTGTGTTGTTATTGACTTTAAATAAGTGTTTGCAGTTTCCCCTGTTGAATCGCTAATTATTACTATTGAAAGACAATCTTGCATACCATCTCTCCTATCTAACTATTTCTTTTATATCAAATACTCTTTTGATTCTTTTTGCCAAAGTATTTAATAGAGCTAGTCTTGTTGATTTTAGTTCTTGATTTTCAACATTTATCATTGTATTGTCCAAATATTTGTTGCCAATTTCAGAAGTCTTGCCAATAAGTTTTAGTTCATTTTTGTAATCTTCCATATAATTTAGAGGATTTTCTGGTAAATTTATCACTTCTTGGTAAAATTCTCTTTCCAAGTCTGTTTCTAATAAATCTTCATTTATTTGTTCATCTAAAGAATCTTTTGTCAAATTAATTATTCTAGTAAAGTATGACAAGCTTTCTTCATCTTCTTTTATGAATTGATCAAGAGCTATAACTTTTTGATAAATATTCAAAATATTTGTTTCATCGCCATTTATAACAGAATTTACAATATCATATCTATATCCATTATCAATAAGCATATTTTTTAGTCTTTCTTTGATAAAGTCTATGATTTTGTTCATTGTCGCATCATAATCAAATGGCAAAGCATTTTCTTCTGTGTAGACAATTAAAGAATCATTTATCAAATCTTTTAGATCGACATCTATATTATTTGTCAAAATTATATTTATAAGTCCCAAGGCTTGACGTCTTAGACCAAATGGATCTTGGCTACCTGTTACATATTTTTCTATAATATAAAGACCAACTATTGTATCAATCTTATCAGCAATTGATAGAACAATTCCAATAATAGATTTCGGCAAAGCTCCGTTTGATGAAGTTGGCATATATTGCTCTTCAATTGCAGTTGCTACCCTATCTTCTTCCTTGGAATTTTGGGCATAAATTTTTCCCATTGTTCCTTGAAGTTCGGTAAATTCTATTACCATTTTGGAAACCAAATCTGTCTTTGATAGGTAAGCTGCTCTTTTTAAGGATTCTTTAATATCTTCACCAAGATTAAGTTCTGATACAAATTTATCGCAAAGATCAACCAATCTTTGAGTTTTTTGATACATGGTTCCAAGGCCTTCAAAGAATGTTAGAGTTTTAAGATCTTCTACATAAGCTTCTAGAGGCTTTTTGTTATCTTGTTCATAGAAAAATTTTGCATCTTCTAATCTTGCTACCAAAACTTTTTTGTTGCCGTCAACAACATTTTCGCTATGGTTGTCATCGCCATTTCTAACCACTATAAAATAAGGCATAAGTTTGCCATTCTCATCCAAAATCGGAAAATATCTTTGATGATCTTTCATAGGAGTTGTTATTACTTCTTTTGGCAAAGATAGGTATTTTTGGTCAATGTCACCGATTAGAACTGTTGGATATTCAACGATATTAATAATCTCATCCAAAAGCTCGTCATCTTTCATATATTCTCCGCCTTTTTCCATATCGTGTTTGTTTAGGCCACGGAGAATTATATCGCGTCTTTCTTTATAAGATAAAATTACATAATTTTCTCTTAAAAGTTTTTCATACTTTTCAATTTTATCGACTACTATATGATCGCTTCCTAAAGACCTGTGACCTTTTGTGATGTTTGAAACTCTAATGCCTTCAGCATCAAATTTTAAAATTTCATCGTCTAATAAGGATAGGAAATATCTTATTGGTCTTGCCCATCTGATGGATTTGCCACCCCAACGCATGGATCTTGGGAAGGATATAGATTTTACAAGTTCATAAACATTATCTCTTAAAACATCAGCAACTGATTTACTTTCTTCTTTGCTTTCTACAAAAACATAGTCTGAACCGTTGAAATCTTTTATGATTACATCTGCTACTTCTTTATTTTGACCCTTTAAGAATCCTTGCAAAGCTCTACTTGGATTGCCATTTTCATCAAAAGCTATGGCCTTGCTTGGACCTTTAACGCTAATAATTTCATCATTTGTTGATGAATTGATATTTTCGATAAATATAGCAAATCTACGAGGTGTTGATTCTACATTAACACTATCATAAGTAAGTTTATTGTCAGCCAAAAGTTTCTCAAATTTTTCTTTTAGCTGGACTTTTGTTTTATAAACATAGGATGAAGGAATTTCTTCTACGCCTATTTCTAATAAATATCTACTCATTTTTATCCTTTCTTAGAAGTGGAAATCCCAACTCTTCTCTTTTTTCTATATATTTTTCAGCTACTCTGCTTGAAACATCTCTAACTCTTTTGATATAGTGGCTTCTTTCAGAAACTGAAATTGCTCCTTTGGCATCAAGTGTGTTAAAGGTGTGGCTTGTTTTTAAAACGTTGTCGTATGCTGGATAAATCAAATCCAAATCTATAAGTCTATTAGCTTCTTTTTCGTAAATTTCAAATAAATGCATCAAAACATCATTATCTGCATCTTCAAATGAATATTTAGAATTTTCATATTCTGCTAACTTAAATACATCACCGTAGGTTAAATCTTTTGACCATTTGATATCATAAACATTATCTACATCTTGAAGGTACATACAAATTCTTTCAAGACCAATGGTTATTTCTCCACTTTCAATATCACAATTTATACCACCAACTTGTTGGAAATATGTAAATTGTGTAATTTCCATACCATCAAGCCAAACTTCCCAGCCAAGTCCCCAGGCACCTAAAGTTGGAGATTCCCAGTTGTCTTCGACAAAACGAATGTCGTGTTCCTTTGGATTAATTCCAATAGTTTCCAAGCAATCTAGATATAAATCTTGGATATTATCTGGAGATGGCTTTAGCAAAACTTGTAATTGATGATGTTGGTAAAGTCTGTTTGGGTTTTCTCCGTAACGACCATCTGCAGGTCGTCTTGAAGGTTCAACATAAACAACTTTCCAAGGTTCAGGACCAAGAGCTCTAAGAAATGTTCGAGGATTCATAGTTCCTGCACCCTTTTCAACATCGTAAGGGTACATTATTGAACAACCTGCCTCTTTCCAGAATTGTTCGAGTTTTTGTATTAGATCTTCTAAGTACATCATATTAATTCCTTTCGTTAGAATTTTTATACACCCAATCTATTGATGAAAATCGAGAAATTTCAAGCTTATCGAGTATATAATCTATAATTATGATAACAATTTTATTATAGTTTGTTGGTTTATTAATTTTATATAGGTCGGATGAAGCCGTATATAAAAGTTTTTTTAGGTAGATAAATTCTTCCTTACTAAGAAAAATTATATCATATATATCGTATTTATCATCAGTACAAATTAGTGATGATTGGCTTTGTGAAAAATAAATGTCAGTATCCTTAATTTTTTTGCCACAAAGGCCACAAGTTGATAAGTTTGGTTTAAAGCCTGAAAAAGATATGTATTTTAGCAAAAAAGCTAGAAATATATTGATTTGGTTTTCATCTGCTTCTTCAAAGGCTTGAAATGTATTATCCAAAAGTTTATAGACAAGATCTACTTGACTATGGTCAATTGTTCTAAGTAATAAGTCACATATGGCTGATTTATAAAGAATTAGGTCAAAATTTTTATTCGATTTGCTATAAGCATTTACTAAAGAAATCTCCTTAGCTCCATAAAATTCTTTGCCCGATTTGTATAAATTAAGATTTACTTTGGCAAATCTTTGACTTATGCTGGTCGACTTAGTTTTTTTCTTAAAAGCTCCTTTTACTATTATTGAAATTTTGCCCTCTTCTTTGGTAAAAACTTCTAAGATTTTACTGGTTTCCTTATAATCAAATTCTCTTAGAATAAAGCCAGTTAGATCTGACAAATCATTTGTAGCCAAATCTATCCACCAATTTTTCTTTTTTACGCCAATCTTTTTCAACTTTCACCCAAAGTTTGAGATTTACTTTGGAAGATAAAAAAGTTTCAATTTCTTTTCGAGCTTCAGTACCTATTTTTTTGACCATGGATCCTGCTTTTCCAATTACTATTTCTTTGTGAGAATTTCTTTCTACTATAATTGTTGCATTAATATCGATTAGTTTTTTATTTTCTCTTTTTTTGAAATCATCTATACGAACAGCAATTCCATGAGGAACTTCCTCGGATAGATTGTTTAAGGCTTTTTCTCTTATTATCTCTGAAACTATAAAACGTTCGGATTTGTCAGTTATCATATCCCTGTCATAATAAGCTGGCCCTTCATCAAGCATTTCTTTTATCGTTTCTATGTAAGAATCCACATTAGAATCGTTTAGGGCAGAAATTCCTATAATTTTATCAAAGATAGCAAGATTTTCATAATTATTTTTGATTTGCTCAATTTCTTCATCTTCCAATAAGTCGATTTTATTAATTAGCAAAATCTTTGGAAGATTGATTGTTTCCAGCATTTCAATAATTTGACTATCTAATTTTCCAATTTCTAAAGAATTATCGACTACAAATGTTATGATATCAGCTTCTTTGATGCTTTCTTCGCTAAATTGAAATAGTTTTTCTTGTAGCTTATTTTTGGGATTTTGGATCCCCGGCGTATCTATAAAAATAATTTGACTTTCGCTGTCGTTGTATATTATTTGTATTTTATCTCTTGTTGTTTGAGCTTTATTGGAAATTATGGAGATCTTTTCCTTTAGAATTTTCTCCATCAAAGTTGATTTCCCAACATTTGCTCTGCCAACTACTGCTATAAATCCTGACTTCATTAATTTTCTAAATCCTTTTTTGAAAAACTATGTGGTAACAAATCTTCTATTGTGTAAATTTTATAATCATCTGTGGAATTTGCTATTACAATTTTTGTGTCAGTATCGGCAAATTCTCTAATAAATTGCCTACAAACTCCGCACGGAAAAGTATCTTTGCTATCTCCATTAATTATTATGTAAGAAAATTCTCTTTCACCGTTACTAATTGCCGAAGCTAAAGCAGACCTTTCCGCACAAATTGTAGGTGAATAGGCTGCATTTTCAATATTTACACCCTTAAAAATTTTCCCGCTTTTTGTTTTTACAAGAGCAGATACCCTAAAATTTGAATAAGGTGAATATGAATTTTTTTTATTTTCGATAGTTTCTTCTATCAATTTTTCTATTTCTTTCATGAAAATATCCCAAATATGGCCATTGCCATGGAAATACCAAGGATAGCCCCTCTTATTATTTCTGGCATTGAATGGATGTTTGCTTCATATCTACTTTCTGCAACTATTAAAGCTAGACTTGTAAACAATAACCTAAGCAAAGGATTATCTGTAAGGAAAATTCCAATTGTCCCAATGCCAAAAGCAAGAGAAGTGTGGCCACTTACAAATCCTCCCTTAAAGGCTGTCCCATGACCTTTGTAAAAAACTCCCTTTAGGAAAATTGTTACAACTATTACAAGTGAAAGGGTGATCAATGCCAAATGCGATGGTCTTCTTGTAATTCTAAGTAAAACCGAATTGTAAAAGTCTATAAATTTATCAAAAAATATCAAATAAGCTACAAAAAGTGCATTTAAGGCTGCTATAAAAGTTGATGCTGCCGCCAAATCTTTTGAAGCTTTGGCAAAGGAAGAATATTTCCCGCCACTGGCTAAATTTACAGCTTGCTCTATTGAGGTATTAAGTAGCTCAAAAGCTAAAACAAAGCAAACTGCAAATACTAAGCTTATCATTTCTATTCTTGATAGGTTGAAAAATAAAGATGCAACAAGAAGAATTGCCAAAGCCAAAAGATGAAATTTCATATTTTTTTCGTGATTTATTGCCCAAACCAAGCCCTCATAGGCATAATCAAAACCCTTGAGAAATTTTTGCCCATGGCTAAGTTCTTCTTTTTCAAAATGTCTCTTATTTAAAATTTCATCTTTCTTTTTTTTATCTAAATTTTCTTTTCTTATTTCTTCTAAAACTTCATCTTTTATTTCTTCTTTTAGGATATCTCTTTCTGATTTATCACTCATTTAAAGACTCCTAACTTTCTCATAACTTCTTTTTCCTTGCCACGCATTATTTTCTTATCATCTTCATCTATATGGTCATAGCCTAGAAGATGTAGCATAGAATGGCAAGTTAAATACATAATTTCCCTATCAAGGCTGTGGTCGTATTCTTTGGCTTGATCTTTTGCTATATCCATGCAAATTACAATATCACCAAGCATAGAATCGACTCCTTCTATCAAAAACTCTTCATTCATAGGAAAAGATAGGACATCAGTTGGCCTATCTACTTTCCTATATTCTCTATTTAATTTATGAATCTCATCCTTATCCACAAAAGTAATAGATACTTCATAAGCCATAGAAAGTCCATCGTTATCAAGAACTGCCTTTACTACATCATAAAGTTTGTCATTCATATCTATATTTTCATTTGTATTGTTGGTAATCAAAAGATTCATTGCTTTTCCCTTTATTTTTCTAAATCTTTGAGATTCTCTTTAGCTTTTCTTTCTTCAGCCTTTCTTGCATCTTCATTGTCATAAGCATCGATAATTTTTTGGACTAAAGGATGTCTTACCACATCTATGGAAGTGAAATTTTGAAATTCTATGCCCTTAATGTTCTTTAGAATTTTTTCAGCTATTTTTAAGCCACTAATCCTTCCTTTTGGCAAGTCTATTTGAGTTTTATCTCCTGTAATAATTGCCTTTGATCCATAACCTAGACGTGTTAGGAACATTTTCATTTGCTCATTGGTAGTGTTTTGTGCTTCATCCAAAATTACAAAAGCATTATCTAAGGTTCTTCCTCTCATATAAGCAAGGGGAGCAATTTCTATCAATCCTTTTTCTACCAAATTTTGATAGGCTTCAAAGCCTAATATCTCAAAAAGTCCATCGTAAAGTGGCCTTAGATATGGATCTACCTTATCTTGCAAATCACCAGGCAAAAACCCCAGACTTTCTCCAGCTTCAACTGCAGGTCGAGTCAAAATTATCCTATTAACTTCTCCTTGCTTAAAACTTCTTACAGCCATTGCAACTGCCAAATAAGTTTTGCCAGTTCCCGCAGGGCCAATTGCAAAAACAACGTCATTATTTTTTATTTTTTCTATATAGTTTTGCTGACCCAATGTTTTTGCTTTTATTGGCTTGCCAGAAGCAGTTGTGATTATAGAATCGTTTAAAGCTTCTTTTATGATTTCTTTGTTATCACGTTCTAGCATATCTGCGAAGTATTTTATCTTTTGAAAATCGAGATCCTTATTAGCTTTAATCTCATTAATTAGTTCAATAATTAATTCTTTGGTAAATTCTATATTAAGCCCTTCACCGATAATTTTTAGCTGGTTGTCTTCTAGTTTGATTTTCGTGTTAAATCTTTCTTCTATATATTTTTTATTTTTATCAAAATTTCCAAACAAGGTCACAATATCATTTGGATTATTTATTTCTATAATTTTATTAATAACTATCCCTCCGATTGTCTTTGTGCCTTTATTATACCTTTTTTAGCGATTTTTTCTTTTTGCCAATGGAGCTTGTAAAATTTCAGAAAAAATAATTGCTTTTTTTAATTCTTTTTTGTTTTTAATTATTTTTTCTTTCTTATTTTTGATTTTTTCTTCTTTTTCTCTTTGTTTTCTTTCTTGGTCTTTTTGGAGTTTTTCTCTAGCTTTTTTCTCTTGAAGTCTTCTTCTTAGGTCAGGATTAACATGGTCTTCGCTATCTATGAGAGTTTTGCCATGAATACTTCCCCTGCTACTTTGCTTTCCCTCGTGACTTTCTCTTGAGATATCAATTTGACTATAATTATTGCTTGGCTTTTGATTTTTGTTTGCAAAATCTTTTAGGGCAAAAGTTTTGTTTCTAGGAAAAATTTCCTTTAATTTTGCATTTGTGCCAAATTTTCTATAGACCTTATTTTTTGATGGTTTTTTATAAGTTTTTTTAACATCATCAAGGCCATTAAGCTCATCTTCTAAATATTTGCTAAGTTCTTCTAACCACTTGTCAAAACCGTTGTCACTATTAAACATCTAAATCACCAGTATCTAAATTAGATAGAGATTGGCGCATTTTTGTATCTGCATTTATGTTTTTCATGTTGTAATAATCCATGATACCAAGGTTGCCATCTTGGAAAGCTTTTGCAATTGCTTCAGGGATTTTTGCTTCAGCTTCTACTACTTTGGCTCTATTTTCTTGTTCAAGGGCTATAGCTTGAGCACGACGCTCTTCTGCCTTAGCTTGAGCTATGTTTTTGTCAGCTTCTGCTTGATCTCTTTGTAATTCTGCTCCGACGTTTCTTCCAACGTCCACATCTGCTATATCGATTGATAAAATTTCAAAAGCTGTTCCAGAATCCAATCCTTTTAATAAAACTGTTTGAGAAATATTATCTGGATTTTCCAAAACTTCGGCATGGCTTGCTGATGAACCAACAGTTGTTACGATTCCTTCACCAACACGAGCTATTATGGTTTCTTCTCCAGCTCCACCTACTAGTCTATCGATATTTGCCCTAACTGTAACTTTGGCGATTACCTTTACTTCGATACCATTTTTAGCAACTGCTGCTATTACTGGTGTATTTATTACTTTTGGTGTTACTGAAACTTGAACTGCCTCAAATACATTACGTCCAGCAAGGTCTATTGCTGCTGCTTGTTCAAATGAAAGTTCAATATTGGCTCTTTCTGCCGCAATTAGTGCATCTACAACTTGGTTAATGTTACCACCTGCTAGATAATGGCTTTCCAAATCTTCTGTTTTAAGTGGAATGCCTGCTTGGTGACTTTTTATAAGTGCATTTACTATTAGATTTGGATTAAGTCTTCTAAAACGCATAGCAACAAGGCTTGCCATGGAAATATTTACTCCAGAAAATCTTGCTGTAATCCAAAGTCCTACTGGAACCATGGTAAAAAAAACAATTAGTACAATTACAACTACTGCTGGTGTTATAAAATGATCAAACATTATATCTTCTCCTTTACTATAATGTGCCCGTCTTTTACGGCTACAACTTCTACTTCTTTTTCTTTTTCTATAAAATCGCTATTACTTTTTGCATCATAAGTGACATCATCTATCAAAACTCGACCTGTTGGTCTAAGTATGGATTTGCTTAGACCAAATTTGCCAATAAGGTCAGAATGATCTTTCTTGCTATTATATCCACGCTTGCTAGAATTTTCGTTTTTCAAAATGAAATTATCAAAAAGATTATTAGAAAATCCTAATTTTACATAAATGGTAACAGTTAAAACTATTGCAAGAGCAGCTAGTATCAAAACTACAATTCCAGTTCCAGAGTTTTCGTAAGAATCTAAAACTGAATAAATCGTAAGAATTGTTCCAATTATTCCTATAATACCAAAACTTGGTATGAAAATCTCAATTGAAAGCAAACTTATTCCCATAATAAAGGTTAAGATAGTCATATTATCAGCCATATTTACCTTTGAATTTTGATAGTAGAAAAATCCAAATAGGATTACTGTCAAGATTCCAAAAAGAATTTTTTTGTTAGTAAACAAAACTGAAATTAAGGAAATAACTGCAAGTATAAAACTTAATGCAATTGTTATATCATTTGTAAGCATCTTTACCACCTTTCTTTTCTACATTTTTATTATCATACAAAATCATAAAAAAATCAATAAATCGAAGTACTTTAGCTTTTTATTTAGAAAAAGGCTAGCAAAAGCTAGCCTTCAATAAGTTCCTTTAATCTTCCAGTTAATTTATAATCAACTTTTTTTAGTTGTTCGATATTTTTTACCCCAAGTAAAACCATTATAATTTTCATCTTATGATTGATTTCTTTGAGGAAATTTTCGCAAGCATCATAGCCACCACGAAGCAAATAATTTAAAACTTCTCCAGTCATGGCAGTCATGTCAGCTCCAATGACTATTGATTTTACAATGTCTATGGCTGTTTTCATGCCACCTGATGCTATGATAAAAGTATCATCTGAAAGTGATCTTATATCTATTATTGATTTTGCAGTAGGAATTCCCCAAGTGTAAAAATCCGAAAAATCCATATCAAAATTTCTCAAATCTTCAATTTCTATGAAGTTTGTCCCACCTTGTCCTGCTATATCAATATATTTTACATTTTTTTCAATTAATCTTTTTGCAACTTTTTTTGAAATTCCACAGCCTGTTTCTTTGACAATTATTGGGCAGTCAAATTTTTCTACTAATTCTTCGATTATGGATAGAGGATCATGGTAACTATTGTCCCCTTCTTTCATCACCATTTCTTGAGCTAAGTTTAAATGTATTTGCATAGCATGAGCATCTATAAGGTCTTTGGCAAATACAAAATCTTCATAGTTTCTTTCAAAGCCTAAATTTCCAATCCTTAGTAAATCTTTTTTATCTTTGATTAACTCAAATGATTCTCTTGACTCTTTTTCTGTAAGAGCGATTGATTCACTGCCACAAGCCATTGGTATCGATAGTTCTTGGCAAATTGAAGAAAGGTCTTCATTTATTGCAGCAGATGATGAACCACCGCCAGTTATGGCATCAACCATTAGTGGCATAGAAATTTTTCTGCCAAGAAAATTAATAGAAGTATCTACCTCATCTAGGCAAATATCAGAAATTGCATTGTGTTCTATATAAACATCTTCTAGCAAAGTGCTGGTAGAAGAACTTGTTCTTAGGTAATTTTCTATATGCTCATCTTTTCTTTGACTGTTTATGCTACTCATCGCTTCCTTCTTCTTCGCCAGTGTCCACATTTTCTTCTGGGTTTTCTACGGTCTTACTACTAGGATTTTCAACTCTTTCTTCTTGCTCATAATTTTCAGTTGTTGAAGTATTTTCCGTTGGTGTATATTCACTTGGAGTGCTTTCTTCGTAATAGTTGTTATTATAGTTTTGATTATTGTTGTATTCGTATTTATAAGTAGGCAAGCTTTGAGTTTTTGGTAGAACTTGATTTGTGTTTACTGGATTTTGATCTTTTATAATTCCACCACTCTTAGACTGATCTTTAATTTCACCAAAACTACCATATTCTTCATAAAAACCAGAATCTTCTTTTTGCCAATTTTTAAGTTTGAAATTTTTATAATTTTCATCGACTATGGACCAAGTTTTCTCATAATCAGGTATCCAATAGCTAACTCCACCTATATTTTTCTCCATGCCAGGAACTGTATGGGTTTGCATTTTATCTGATGAAAATTTATTCATATGTCCTGCCAAATCCATCATTGCATCCATAGGTAGATTAGTTTTTACATATTTTAGGTAATTACTTATAAAAGTCATAATGTTTATATCTTTGAATTTTTTTACCATTTCATCGATCATGGCTTTTACAAAGGCTTGTTGGGTATTTACCCTACCTATATCGCCATTGTTATAGATATTTCTCGTTCTTAGATACCACATAACTTCGTTGCCGTCTAAGTGGTTTAAGCCTGGTTTAATCTTTACTTTCCCCTTGTTAATTTCAATTCCTTCTGGAACTTCATAATCCACTCCACCTAGGGCATCTACAATATTCATTAGTGCTTGGTAATTGATTTGTACATAATAATCTATATCAAGACCCAAAAATGTCCTTAGGGTTTGCATGGTTAGCTCAATTCCTCCAAAGGCGTGAGCGTGATTTACCTTATCAAATTTTTCTCTTATTTTCACCCTGCTGTCACGAGGAATAGAAAGTAGGTGCATATCGCCAGTTTTGCTGTTGGCAGATATTAACATTATCGTATCAGTTCTAGTAAAATCTGTATTTACCTGATCATCGGAGTTTTTGTCAACTCCAACTAGAAGGATTAAATATTCTCCTTCTTCCTTGCTGATTGCATTATCATTATAATTTTTGTCATCTCCAAAGTTTAAATCTCTTTGAGATGCATAAAGTCTATCAAGTATAAATTTCGACCCAAAAAATGATAGAAATATCACCAATAGACTCACTAAAAATCTTTTCTTTCCCATAATTCTCTCTTTCTTGTATAGAAAGATTATACCATCAATATAAATTTTTAAAATAAAAATAAAAGCTAATGACTTTTAAAATTCTTAAATTTCGAATTTCAAATCATTAGCTTTTTGTTTTTATTTTGCAATTTCTTTCATATTTTCTCTAGCTTGGCTCATCATAAGTTTGACCCTATTGATTTGGTTGACTTCGCTTGCTCCTGGATCGTAGTCGATTGCCACTATATTTGCTTGCGGATATTTTTCTCTGATTTTTTTCATAACACCCTTGCCCGTTATGTGATTTGGCAAACAACCAAAAGGTTGGATACAAACAATATTTGCTGCATCAGCGTGAATTAATTCTATCATTTCTCCAGCAAGTAACCATCCTTCACCAGCTTGGTTGCCGAGACTTGTGATCTCATCTGCATATTTTGTAATCTGATCGATATAAACTGGCTCGTCAAATCTTTTTGAATCTCTAAGAGCAGCTCTAATTGGTTTTCTATATTTTTCTATTATTGAAATTCCAATCTTTCCTATAGAAGCTGAAATCTTACTTTTGCCATATAATTTTGCCTTTAGCTCAGAATTTTTCATGCAATACATAAAGAAATCTGTCAAATCTGGCAAGATTACCTCTGCTCCCTCAGCTTCGAGAACATCTTGTAGGTTGTTGTTGGCTTCTGGCAAGAATTTTACCAAAATTTCTCCAACTATGCCTGCTTTTGGAAGTCTTATATCTTTTACAGGAATATTGTCAAATTCATCGACAATCTCTTTTACTACATTTTTGTAAGCCTTATCTGACATAGTTGGAACTTCTTTTTCAAGCCTACATAACCATTTTTCTTTTATTTGATTGGTCATGCCCTTTACCTCTTCGTAAGGTCTTGTAGCATTGGTTACTCTATTTATCAAATCTCCCAATAAAATTGCACGTAAAGCCTTGCTTAGCATCGGTAGGGTTGATGGCTTTCTTATGTCAAATCCTGCATTGGTTTCAATTCCTTGAGCTGATAAAGCTATTACTGGAATGTTTGGATAGCCTGCATCTCTTAGACCTTTTCTAATATAGCCCACATAGTTACTTGCTCTGCAAGCTCCTCCTGTTTGGGTCATTAATAGGGCGAGTTTGTCTGTGTCGTATCTGCCGGAATTTACAGCTTCCATAAATTGTCCAACTACAGTTATTGAAGGATAGCAAGAGTCGTTATTTACATATTTTAGACCTTGGTCTAAAACTTTTTCGTTAACTTCGGTTAAAAATTCAACATTTATTCCATATTGCTGAAAGACTTTTTCCAAAATTCTAAAGTGTTCTCTTGCCATTTGTGGAGCAAGAATTGTGTATCCTGCTTCTGCCATTTCTTTGGTGAATTCTGGAGTTTGGTAATTTAATCTTGATAAGTCTTCTTTAAATTCAATATTTTCTATTTTCTTTTGATTTAGGGCTTGTAGTAAGGATCTAATCCTAATTTTTATTGCTCCAAGATTTGAAACCTCATCAATTTTTAGCAAAGTATAAATTTTACCATGGGCTTCTAATATGTCTTGGACTTGATCAGTTGTAACTGCATCTAGGCCGCAACCAAAGGAATTTAGTTGTATAAGCTGTAAGTTTTCATTGTTAGCAACATATTCTGCCGCACGATATAATCTTGCATGGTAAGACCACTGGTCTAAAACTCTCACATTTGCATCTATATCTGAAATGTTATAGGCAATAGCATCTTCTGAAATTACTGGAATTTTCATAGATTCTATCAGATCTGGGATTCCGTGGTGGATTTCTGGGTCAATATGATATGGTCTACCTGCCAAAACTATGGCATTGAGTTTGTTTTTGTTTACATAATCTATTATTGCCTTGCCACGAATTCTGATTTTATCGTGATAATCTTGCAATTCCTGCCAAGCAGCAGCTACTGCATTTTTTATTTCTTTTTTGCTTAAGACAAAGCCATTGTTTGAAAAGCCTTCAAATTCTTCTATCAACCTATCTCTTATGATTTTTTCGCTTTCAAGAGATAGGTAGGGATTCATATATTTTTTGCCGTGTAAACTTTCCACGTTATTATTTATTACATCTGGATAGCCTGAAACTACTGGGCAATTCATGTGGTTTTGTGCCTTGTCAAATTGTTTGTATTCGTAGAAAATTGCAGGATAAAATATCAAATCCAAATCATCACGACTTGCCAAATCTTCTATGTGACCGTGGGCAAGTTTTGCTGGATAGCAAGCTGTTTCTGATGAAATTGATGAAATGCCTTTCTCATACATTTTCCTATCGGATTTGCCTGATAAAACAAGGTCAAAACCCAAAGATGTGAAGAATTTATGCCAGAAAGGATAATCTTCATAGATGTTTAAAACTCTTGGCATTCCAACTTTGCCCATGCGAGCAGCATCTCCCAGACTTTTCCTATTAAAGAGCAAATCGTATTTGTACTTGTACATATTTAGATCTGCCATGGTTTCTTCTTTTTTGACTCCTGCTCCTCTTTCACAACGGTTACCTGTGATGTAACGACTTCCATCTGGGAAAATATTTATTATCAAAGAGCAGTTGTTGGTACAAAGTCCGCAACGAGCGTTTTTTTGCTGGTAGGTGAATTTTTCAAGTTCATTAATATCTGCAAGGCTTGATTGGCCAGAAGATTTTTCAAAGGCTATAAGTGCCATGCCCATAGCACCCATAAGACCTGCAATTTCCGGCCTTGTTGTGGATCTGCCAGTTATTTTTTCAAAAGCTCTTAATATTGCATCTCCGTAGAAAGTTCCACCTTGAACTACTATATTTTCACCCAAAGATTTTGGATCACGAACTTTTATTACCTTTTGGATGGCATTTTTTATTACCGAATAGCAAAGACCTGCTGCTATATCTGAAACTTCTGAACCTTCTTTTTGAGCTTGTTTGACCTTTGAGTTCATAAAAACTGTACAACGGCTGCCAAGATCTGCTGGCTCTTTGGAAAATAAAGCTTTTTCTTGAAATTCTTTAGCGCTCATGCCAACACTTGCTGCAAAGGTTGAAAGAAATGACCCACAGCCAGAAGAACAAGCTTCATTTAGCTGGATTGAGTCAATAATTCCATCTCTAATGTGCATAGCCTTCATATCTTGGCCACCAATATCAAGGATAAAATCAACATGAGGATTGAAAAATTTGGCGGCAGTGTAATGGGCTATGGTTTCAACTTCTCCATTATCAACATGTAGGGCATTTTTTATAAAATCTTCCCCATAACCACAAATTCCAGATGATGCTATATAAGCCTTAGGATTTTTCTTTATATAGGCATCTTTTAGCATATTTATGACTACTTCAAGTGGCCTACCTAGATTCATCCTGTAATCTTCATAAATAATGTGCTTATCTTCTGTAAGCCATACCATTTTTGAAGTTGTTGATCCTGCATCAATTCCTATATAAATCGGTCCTTGGTAATTGTGGATATCTTCACGAATAACTTGTTTAGTTTTGTGATCTTCTACAAATTTTTCGTAATCTTCTTCCTTTTCAAATAAAGGCTCAAGTTTTTTGGTCATCTCCAAATCTTCTGGAGGATCTTTTTCCAATTCTTTTATCAAATCAGCATATAGTACGTAATCATCATTTTCTGCTGAAAGGATTGCAGCTCCTTTTGCTACATATAATTGCGCATCTTCTGGTGTTGTAAAAGTGTTGCCATCAGTGCCTAAAGTTTCGATAAAACGCTCACGTAAAGATTCTAAAAAGTGCAAAGGTCCACCCAAAAATGTCACATTGCCACGTATGGGTCTGCCACAAGCAAGATTTGATATAGTTTGGTTTACAACTGATTGGAAAACCGAAATTGCTATATCTTCACGACTTGCCCCTTGGTTCATTAGAGCTTGAATATCAGTTTTGGCAAAAACTCCGCAACGAGAAGCTATTGGATATATTTTTTTGTAATTTTGTGATAATTTGTTTAATCCAGACGCGTCAGTTGCAAGTAAAGCTGCCATTTGATCGATAAAAGCACCGGTTCCACCAGCACAAATAGAGTTCATTCTTTGCTCAACTGAGCCAGATAAATAGGTTATTTTGGAATCTTCTCCACCTAATTCTATAACCACATCGGTTTGAGGGATAAATTTTCTAATGGCTGCAGTTTCTGCTATTACTTCTTGAACAAAATTTATGCCCATATATTTTTCAAGAAACATCCCCCCAGAACCCGTTACATTTATCGTAATAAAATCATCTTTAAATTCCCCGTAAGCTTCTGTAAGAACAGCTTTCACAGTTTCTTTAACATCTGATTTATGTCTTCTATATACTTGATAGAGGGTGTTAAAATTCTCATCGGTTATTACAATTTTAACAGTTGTCGACCCTACATCAAGTCCCATATGTAAATTCATAGTAAGCCTTTCTAACTATAAAATAATTTCTTAATTTTTAACTAATATTAACATTTTACCACTTTTTAAAATTTAATCACAAGTAAAATACTAGGAATTAGTAACCAAAAAAGAGTCCAAGTAATTTTTGCTTAGACTCAAATTTTTTGATTAATTATGGTTAAATTTTTTATTCTCTAGCTCTCATTTCCTTAACCAAATTTGAAATTATCTTAAAATGAGGATCTTTAGAATCTCTTGCAAGGTCAAATAGCGCCATTTCTGTATTATAAATCACAGCTCCCATTTTGCTTAAAGTTTTTATTGCTAGATTTTTTTGCTCTTCTTTAAAAGAAGCTACTGCATCTTCTATTAGAAATACATTTAGACCCAAATCAAGCAAAGTTCTTACGCTTTGGTAAACACAAACATGACCCTCAGCTCCTGCAATTACAACATTTTTGATTTTATTTTTTTCAATAAATTCCAATACTTCACAAGTTGCTGCATCAAAAAGAGTTTTTGGATAAATTTTATCATCATCTAAGACATCTACCAATCTTTGATCAGATCTACCAAGTCCTTTTGGATATTGTTCAGTTGCAAGAATTGGCATTTGGTATTCTTTGAAAGCTTTTATCAAGACTAAGGTATTTAAAACTGTAAGCTCTCCATTTTCCATCACATTCATAAGCTTTGGTTGCTCATCTATTACCAATAAAAGTGTCCTATTTTTTTTATCGTAAATTTTACCTTCTTTATCAAATGAATTTATATAATATTTGCTTTTTAATTTTCTTTCCATAAATCCCCCTGGCTAAAATTTCCTTCTTTCATGATCTTATCAATGGTTGACAAAACAGCCCCCTTATTTTTTGACCAAGTAGGATAGGCAATATTTTCCCTTATCCCATCTCCAGTAAGTCTATTAATTACAATTTTTGGATTAAGATGTCTAAGCATTTTTACAACTATATTGGCATATTCATCTTTGGTCATATCATAAGAAATATTATTATCTTCGTAATATTTTTTAAGATAGGTGTTTTTTTCTATATAAAGATTGTGGATTTTTATTCCCCAAAATCCCCTATAGTTGATGTATTCAATATCATTTAGGTAATCTTTGATATTTTCATTTGGCAAACCGACAATAACATGGGCTATAATATCTATACCCCATTGATTTAACTTTTGAACACCATTATCGAAACTTTGATGGCCATATCCTCTGTTTATGAATTTCAAAGTTTTATCATTTACACTTTGCATACCAAGCTCAACATTAAGGTCTGTAAGCTCATTTAATTCTACAAGCAAGGAAATCACATCGTCATCTAAACAATCGGCACGAGTTGCTATGGATAGGCCCACAATATCATCATCGTCAATTGCCTTAAAGAAAATTTCTCGCATTTTCCTAACATCGCCATAAGTATTGGTGAAATTTTGAAAATAGGCAATATAAGCCTCATCTCTTGATTTTTTGGATAATTTTTTCTTTTGATAGGCAATTTGAGCCTTTATATCCAGCAAATCCCCCTTGGTCCATTCGCCAGAACCCGAATCTGAACAATAAATACAGCCCAAACTAGACAAAGTTCCATCACGATTAGGACAAGTAAAGCCTCCATCAATTGGAAGCTTTATAATTTTTTTATTAAATTTTCTCTTATAATAGCTATCAAGATCATTGTAGCGTTTGTTATTTATTTGCATAATTGTTCACATTGATTTTATTCATTAAAATTTTTCTTATATAATTTCTTCAAATACAAAATACTTATTAATTTGGATATCATAAATAATTAATAATGTATTTAATCCCTTTTTTATTAATAATGATTTTAAATTATGTTTTAAATTTAATTTTCTTATTCTTTTATCGGTAATCGACTTATAGGTATTTGTTATTACTTCCAGGCATTCCGACGGTTGGAAAACATTGTATTTCTTTGTATCTAATATAGTATCAGCTACAAATTTTTTCCCACAAGTAATTACCATAGCTCTGTGTCCATCTCCATGAAAACTTGGTCCAGAGCTTTGAATTTGCTCCAATTTTGTTTCATTTGGTAAATCTACTTGCCATCGAATTTCAAGCGCTCTTAATTCACTAAACAAAAAGTTTATTTTGTTAGCTAAGATTAGGAAAATAAATACAAAAACTAGCAATAAGCATATTTTAGAAATTGATTTTTTCAATGAATACTCCCATTTGGAAAGTCCATTAGACTTTTCTTATGCGAAAAAACTACTTTATATTTGCTTGTTTATATTCCATATCCAAATCTTCTGATACTGGTTCAAAGCTTATATAACCATCATAGGTATTGATTGCTGAGATTATTTCTGGGAATTTTTCGCAAGCTTGTTTTAGTCCCATATCTCCAATTGCTCTTGCGTATTTGGTTGTAGCATTGCTTAGGGCGTAGGTACTTGTTGTTGCTACTGCTCCTGGGATATTTGCCACTGCATAATGGATTACATCGTGAGCTACAAAGGTTGGGTCGCTGTGGGTTGTTGGATGATCTTTGGTTAGATCTGTTGATCCACCTTGGTCTATTGCAACATCGACTATTACTGAACCTTTTTTCATTTTTTTGACGTAATTTTCTTTTATTAGTTGTGGAGTTCTACGTCCTGGGATTAGGACTGTTGATATTACTAAATCAGCATGTTCTACTGCTTCTTCGATGTTTAGTGGATTTGAGTAAAGTGTTTCTACTTTGTCTGGGAATATGTTTGTTATAGCTGTAAGTGCGTCTATGTTTACATCAAGGACTGTTACTCTTGCTCCCATACCAATTGCTATTCTTGTTGCAGCTGTTCCTACTGTTCCTGCTCCTACTATTACAACATTTGCAGGTCTAACTCCTGGTACACCTTGAAGTAAGATTCCCCTTCCACCTTCTGGAATTGTTAAAAATCTTGCACCTTCTTGAACTGCCATACGTCCTGCAATTTCACTCATAGGGCGTAATAGTGGCAATTTGTTATCTAATTGCAAAGTTTCATAAGCAATGCTTATTACTTTTCTTTTTACTAATTCTTCTGCCAAAGCTTTATTGCCAGCTAAATGAAAATATGTATAAACTATAAGACCTTCTCTAAGATATTGATATTCTTCTTCTAGTGGCTCTTTTACCTTGTAGATAAATTCTGATTTTTCCCAAACTTCTTTAGAAGAATCTAAAACTTTTGCTCCAGCATCGATATATTCTTGATCTGTTATTCCAGAACCTAATCCTGCACCTTTTTCTATATAAATAGTATTATGTTTGGCTAATTCTTTTACGGCACCTGGCACAACAGCAACTCTGTACTCGTTATCTTTTATTTCTTTTGGTATTCCAATTATCATATTTGTCTCCTTATAAATATAATCTTTTTTGTATTATATTCCAAAGTTTAAAAATTTTCCAGAAAGGTTATAATAATTATATGATTAAACTTATAAGTATTGATGTGGATGGTACTTTGGTTACTCCACTTAAAAGATTAACAAAAGAAAATATTAGGGCAATCGATACTGCTCGTGACTTGGGAGTCCACATTGCAATTGCTTCAGGCAGACCTTATTCTGGTGTAAAATCATTAGTAAAAAAATTGGGCCTTGTTGAAGAAGGAAATTTTTCTGTTTGTCAAAATGGATCTTATGTTTTTGATAACAAGACTCACGAAGTTATAGCTGGAACTTATCAAAATCCAAAAGATTTAAAGATTGTAGATGATTTGGTCAAAGATTTTGATGTACAAATTTCTGCTATGAATCACGATAGTTTTTACACCAGACACAAAAGGGCAAACATCTACACAAAAGCCGATGCAATAATAGCTCAACTAGCTCTAGAAGTTAAATCTTATGATGATTTTCCTCCGGATAAAACTTTTGGAAGGATTTTAATTATGGGTAGCAAATCTGCTATTGATAAATTAAATGCCAATATGCCAAAAAAATTATTGACAGATTATTATTCTGTTCGAACTGCTCCATGGTTAATTGAGGTCATGAATCCAAAGACCAACAAGGGTTTTGCAGTTAGTGCTATGGCAAAAAAATTAAATATTTCTCAAGATGAAATAATGAGTATAGGTAATGAAAGAAATGATATTCCAATGCTAGAGCAAGCAGGTTTTGCCGTTGCTATGGAAAATTCTGTTGATGAACTGAAAAAACATGCGGATTTTATTACAAAATCTAATTTGAGATCTGGCGTAGGCTATGCCATCAATAGGCTCATTGACAATAATTTGGAGAAATTTCAATAAAACTACTATAATAATTAAAAAAATCGTCCGCAAATCAAAGGACTTCTTAGAAAGTTTTCCTTTGACTATTATGGACGATTTTTCTTTTTTATTATTTGGAGATTTTCCCTTTTTCTTTGTTTTTTTCGTAAGAATTAAGCTCATCTAATTTTGAAATTTCGTAAAGAACTTTTTTCCTTTCGCCTTCAAGTCTTCTAATTATAGTTTCTAAAGATCTTTTGGCTTTTCTTAGGTCAAATTCTTTCAATCTCATATTTGTCCTAATTGCTATATCGCTAAATTTGCCATTTGCTTGAGAAAATTCGCTCATTTTGCTTGGCAAAATCAATTTGTCAGCCAAAAATTCGTCAAATAACAACAAGTCGCTATGAAAATCCAACAAGGCCTGTTGGCAACGATCAATATTGGAATTTACTAAATTAACCTTGTTTGACCTAATCAAATTTCCAAAAAAATTGCCTCTTAGCAATGAATTTGCAGAAAAATTATATTTTTTCCCTATCTTTTTCTCTGAAACTTCAAGATCTCTAAAAACATCTTTTGCCTTTAAAATTAGAGATTCTATTTCCTTAAGTCTTAATTTATAATTGTTTTTATCGTTAAAAATTGCCATATCCTTCTCCTAAATCTAACTTTACATTTGTATATATACCCAAATTTTAGTTTGTTTATAAATTACTTGTAAAGTACAATATTTCTAGTACGAGGAGGAATTATGGCAAAAGTTTTACTTTATAATATTAAAAATGATTATGATATAGATAAATTTGAAAAAATTGCATATGATAGAGGAATTGAGATAATAAGAGTTGGAAAATCTGATATTGACCAAGTTGTGGGTTTTCTTCTTTCAATGGAAGATTTTGAAATGAAAGATGAGAGCCTTGCTTTTGATGAAAACTTGGACTTTCCTTTTATTTTGTTTGCAGACTTTGATAAAAGCGGACTTTTTGATCTTTTAGATACCATGCGTGAAAATAATCTTGCAATCCAACATAAGGCAAGCGAAACTGCCAACAATGTAAATTGGACTTTAAGAGAGCTGCTTATAGAAAATGATAAGGAAGGCAAGATGATGGGTCTTATCAACAATATCAACAAGCTTTTGGAAAAGGCTAAAGGTCTAAAAGAAATTCATGGAGAAGATCCTAAGCTAAAAAATTTGGTCATTGAGATAAATACTTATTTTAACGACCAAACCTTATTTGACTTTGAAGTTGCAAAAAAGTATTATTTGAAATTACTAGATGAGATTTTAAGAATAGAAGAAAAAACAAAGTAAGAGCTAGATATTCTAGCTTTTTTTAATAAAAGATTTTATAAGAGAATTATTGAAATATTAGCAAAAATAGGGCGAAAAAAATTTACAATTTTATAGACAAGTTTGTAACAATGCTTTATAATTTATTTTATACTAGGAGAAATTTATGGATAAAAAATACAAAAAATCAATAGATCTGGAAAATTTCATCTTTGTTATTTTATTTTTCGGATTTTTTATACCAATTGGAAAAGTCATGGGCTTTGCCAATATGCTACAAACTTTGATGAATAGTTCTTATGATTTGTTAATAAATACCTGCCTATACATAATGGCAATTTCTGTTTTAACCGGATCTTTGGCAGCAATCTTTTCTGAATTTGGCTTTATAGCTCTAATTGACTTAATTTTGTCAAAAATTATGAAACCACTTTACAATTTGCCAGGGGCTGCCTCTCTTGGAATTTTAAATTGCTATTTATCTGATAATCCTTCGATCTTAACCCTTGCCCATGAGGATAATTTTAAAGTTTTATTTAAAAAATACCAGTTGCCTTCACTTACAAATCTTGGTACATCTTTTGGCATGGGATTAATTGTAACTACAACTTTAGGAGCTTTGCCTATTGAAAATTCAGGCAAAGCTGCCCTTATTGGCAATTTGGGAGCTGTAGTTGGTTCTATTTTTAGCGTAAGAATTATGCAAACTTTTACCAAGAAATTTTACGGAACTTCTGAAATGGTGATGATTGATTCAATTAAAGATTTGCCAAAAAATTGTAGAATAATTAGAAATGGTTCTATCGGAGAAAGATTTATTGAAGCCCTACTTGATGGTGGTAAGTCCGGTCTAAATATGGGAGCATCAATAATTCCTGGTGTAATTGGAATTTGTACGGTCATAATGCTTATAACAAATACTCCTGGTCCAAAGGGCCTTTACACCGGGGCTTATAATGAAGGCGTGCCTATTTTGCCATGGATTGGAGATAAATTATCCTTTATCCTCAAACCTCTATTTGGTTTTACCAATAACGAATCCATCGCAGTTCCAATAACTGCTCTAGGATCTGCTGGAGCTGCTATGGGACTTGTAAGAAATCTTGCAACAAATAATCTTTTAACTGCAAATGACTTGGCAGTTTTTACATCAATTTGTATGTGCTGGTCAGGATATTTGTCAACTCATGTGGCAATGATGGATGCCATTGGAGCAAAGGAACTAACTGCCCAAGCAATATTCTCCCACACAATAGGAGGACTAATTGCAGGAATCTCAGCTCATATATTTTTTATGATTTTGATATGAAAATTAAAAGTAAAAATTTGTATATTGATATTTCAAATTCAAATGAAAATAAAAGCTGCTAATCTTTTTAAAAGACTAGCAGCTTTTAATTTTCTATCCCACAAGCAAGCTTTGCTAATTTATCGGCTTGGTCATTGTATTTATCGTTGGAATGGCCCTTTACTTTTATAAAATTTATTTTAATTTTCTCTCTTGCTTGGTCTATGAATTTTTTGTAAGATTTGGTAAGGTCGTTGTTTGTTTTCCACAATCCATCCGCCCAACTTGCTATTCCTTGGTAGTCGTGGTAGATAATTATTTGCTCTTTTTTATCCTCGATTGCTTTTGAGATTGCAAGCTCGCTTGCTTTTACTTCCCCAGCCACATTTCTATGAATGCTAAAGGAGTCATCAAAAGCTTTGTTTAGTTCAATTTCCTTACCTTCTACTAGATAAACAACTCCTGCTCCATAAACTTTGCTCTTTGGATTGTAAGATCCGTCAACATAGGCTACGGCGGAATTTTCGCTTATTTCTAATTCTTTTTCTAAATCATCCATGAAATTTTTTGCTTCATCTAAAGTCTTAAATGATTTGTAAATTGCACCACTATAGCCTTTAACTTCTTTTAAACACAAATCCCAGGACTCGTAGATCCCAGGATTTCTGCCTTTTTTTACTGCATAATATTTCATAAACTATCTTTATTTGCCCAATAGGTTACTTGACCAGGGCCGACTGTAAATACGCCGTTACCCTCATCATCTATTATTACATCTTCGTTCTTGCCAGAAAGATCGACATAAGTTGCACCTTTTTCGCTTTCTCCAACGTGCATTTGCTTTTCTGCCATGTCTTTGATGGAAATTAAAACTGCCAAAGGCTTATGATTCTCATCACCTCGTCTTACCCAACCAATTACTGCTGGATCGTCAAAGTAATTATCTTCTTCTCCGTAGTTGTATTTTTTTCTAACTTTCATCATATTATTTAGCAAATCATATTTTGGCTCGGTTTTTACATCACCATTTAGTCCATAGTAATCACCAGCAAAAATACATGGATAACCATCTTTTCTAAATAAAATCATAGCGTAGGCGATTTCTTTAAACCAGTCCTCAACCCAAGAATCAAGCGATTGACCTGGTTGGCTGTCGTGATTGTCGACAAAAGTTACAGCACAGGCAGGAAAATCAGCAACAATTGTGTTGTCGAAAATTTTTCTCATATCGTAATTGCCCATGGATTTGCTGGCTTCTTGCATGTGAAAATGTAAAGGCACGTCAAATAAATCTACATTGTAATCGGTAGTTTCAAGATATTTGCCTATTTCTTCTTTGTCATATTGCCAAAATTCTCCAAACAAATAGAAATTTTCTCTACCATTTTCCTTGATTATATGATTTGATAGGTCAGAAATAAAATTTGCAGAAATGTGTTTTAGGGCATCGTAGCGAAAACCATCGACATTAGTTTCATCTATAAACCAATCTACCCATTTGAAAATTTCTTCTCTTACTTCTGGATGTTCGTGGTCTATATCGCAATTCATTAAATAGTCAAAATTTCCCTTTTCATTTGAAACATCTTCATCCCAATATTTGCCATCGCCAAGTATCCTAAATATTGCAGAAGTGTCAGTTTTTACATCATAATCCACTCCTGTGAAATGGTAATAATGCCAAATCATATCGGAATATTTTTTATTTCTTCCCTTAAAATCAAAACCCGTCCAAGCTTCTATATCCATTGGCTCAGAAACGTCTTTTTCTCTGTTATTTTGATCAACCATGATAGCTTTAAATTCTTCTTTGAAATCGGCGTTGCCCTTGTGGTTTAGAACAACATCTGCATAGCATTTTATGCCTGCTTCTTGTAGGGCTTTTAAAGCTTTTAATAGTTCTTCTTTTGTTCCATATTTAGTTCTTATAGTGCCTTTTTGATCAAATTCTCCCAGATCCCATAGGTCGTAGATTCCATAACCTACGTCCATATCGGATCCGCCCTTGGTCATAGGTGGTAACCAAAGACCATCGATTCCATTTTCTTTTAGTTTTTTGGCATCTTCTGCTAATTTGTTATAAAAATTACCAGAGCCATCTGTGTCCCACTCAAAGGACTGCATCATTATTTCATTTGCCATATTTCCCTACTTACATATTTCTATAGATTTGCTAGCGCCAATTCTATTTGCGCCAGCTTCAACCATTTCCATGGCTTCCTTTTTGTTGTGGATACCTCCACTTGCCTTAACGCCGATATTTTCACCAACAGTTTTTCTCATCAATGAAATATCACTTGCTTTTGCTCCTCCCGTTGAAAATCCAGTTGAAGTTTTTACAAAATCTGCACCAGCTTTAACTGCAAGCTCGCAAGCCTTAATTTTTTCTTCATCTGTCAAAAGACAAGTTTCAATTATTACTTTTAAAACATTCTCCCCACAAGCTTCCTTACAAGCTTTTATATCGTTTAGAACATAATCGTAATCTTTTTCTTTTAGGCGACCTATTTCTATTACCATATCAATTTCACTTGCTCCATCTTCTATGGCAGTTTTTGCCTCGAAGGCTTTAGCTTTGGTAGACATGGCTCCAAGTGGGAAGCCTACAACAGCTGCAATTTTAATATCTTTGTTATAATCTTTTATAAATTTTACAAAAGAAGTATTTACACAGACGCTGTAAAAATCATTTGCCATCGCCTCATCTACAAGATTTTTTATATCCTCTTTTGTAGCTTCAGGCTTTAGGTTTGTGTGATCTATTAATCTATTTAATTTCATTTTTACTCCTTGGCATAGCTTATCATTGCTAAGGTTATATCATCTTTTTGTTCGCCGTAGGAGAATTTTTTTATTTCTCCATAAATTTTATCCAAATCTTTATGCTTACAAAATGAATTTTTTAATCTTTCAAGTCCAAATTCTTTTTTCTCTACACTTTCAGCTTCAACAGCTCCATCGGTAAAAAACAAAATTTTAGCCTCGTTAGTTAATGAAATGCTTATTTCATTATATTTATCTGGCTCTATAATATTTGAAATCATCCTACCAGTGGCATGAAGATATTGAAATTTGCCAAATTTGTCAACCATCATTGGTGGGCAATTGTGACCTGCATTGGAAAATGTAAGATAATGATTTTTTAGATCAAATATTCCCAACCAAGCAGTAAAATATTGAGAAGTGTAAATATCTAAATCTGTAAATTTTTTTCTAAGTTTTAGTAAGGCTTCAGAAGGAGAATAATTAGGATTTTTTTCAAAAATTGAACTTACGGAAACTTTTACAAACATAGTAAGAATTGAAGCTTTTACTCCATGACCCATAACATCTGCTATATAAAAAGCATATTTATCATCGTCAATTTTTATAATATCGTAAAGATCTCCAGATACATTTGTAGTCGGTAGATATATGCTTTTTAGATTGAGATTTGCATATTTTTTATCTTTTGGTAAGATTGAGGATTGGATTTTCCTTACAAATCTAACATCGTCAAGCATATTCCTATTAGCATCAAAAAGATCGATCTTCATATTGGTTTCTCGGGTGATGTCCCTAAAAACTTCCACTACGCCAGAATAATCCCCATCTATAACAATAGGTGAAGCCTTGATGCTATAGTATCTATCATCTATCAACTTTTCTTCTATTACAGTAGTATTTCTTATGGAGTCATTTTCGCTAGCTAGATTTAAGGGTATATTTTCATCAAGATAAATGCTTAAGCTTTCAGATTTTTTCCTAGCAAGGTCTAGCGAATTGTTGACAAAAATTGTCTTTGCTTGCAAATCGACAATCCTCACCCAATCATCCATAGAATTTAACACTGCAAAATTTTTATTATTAATTTTATCAATCAGTGTCTTTTCCATACCCTTACCTCGTTTTTATAAAAGTATAATTCTTATATTTAACTATATCATTTTATATGCCCTTTGGCAAATAATTTCACAAGGGATAAAGCTTGTAATTTCAAGCATTTAGGCCATTGACTAAATTCTATAGGAAAATAAAAAGAAGTCCTAAGAAATAAAGCTTATCATTAAGCCTATTTCCTAGGACTTAGCATTATATTATCTATTTAAATTCAAATCTACTAGTATTATCAAGGCTTGCTCCATCTACATATTTCTGATCAACTCCAAAGAAATATGTTAATACGAATCCACCTATATATCCAGCAATAAGGCCAGCTAGATAACCTAGCCATCTATTTTGGTAAATAAGTGGGATTAGTGCAATACCTGATGGTCCTATAGCTGTTGAGCCAATTGATCCTATAGCTCCTATGACAGCTCCACCGATACCACCACCGAGACAAGCTGTGATGAAAGCCTTGCCCATTGGTAGGGTTAGAGCATATATAAGTGGTTCGCCAATTCCTAAAAATCCTACAGGAAGTCCACCTTTGGCGATATTTGTAATTTGTTTGTTATTTCTACATTTTACAAGTATTGCAAGTGCAGCTCCTACTTGTCCAGCACCAGCCATTGCAAGTATTGGCAATAAATATGTCGCACCTTGTTGTTCAATCATTGCTACATGTATTGGTGTTAGGATTTGGTGAAGGCCAAGCATTACCATAGGTAAGAACAAGGCACCTAAGATAAATCCTGATACTGCCCCACCGATATTGATTACTCCGTTAATAAAACCAATTAGTCCATTTGATATGAGTCCAGCAAATGGCATGATGATAAACATCGTTAGAAGTCCTACTGCTAATAGTGATAGCATTGGAACTAAAATAATATCTAGGGAGTCTGGTATTATTTTGTGAAGGGCATTTTCAATCTTTGATAATAGGAAAACTGAAATTAGTACACCTATTACTCCACCTTGTCCTGCTGCAAGAGGTGTTCCCAAGAAAATATTACTTATAGGCATATCTGGATTCATACCTGTAAGGTAAACCATACCTCCAACAACGCCTCCAAGTCCCTCATTTGACCCAAAGACTTTTGCTGTGTTAATTCCTATAAAAATATTTAGGTAAGCATAAAGACCATTTTTCATGATATTTAAAATCTGAATAAGGTTATTTACACCATCACCTGTTAGTGTTCCAGCTGTTGCCATGTTTGACAAAACTGATGCTATACCACCTATAAGTCCAGCACCAACAAAGGCTGGTATTAGTGGAACAAATATTGAAGCTATGGTAGATGTAAACTTCTTAAAGCCACTTTGCTTTTGTTTTGCCTTGTAGGCTTCTTTGTTTTCTCTAGTTCTTCTTTCTAGGCTTTCTTTATCAGTTTCTGTTGCTAATTCTTCAGATAATTTTGCATTTGACATTTCTGCCATTGCCTTAGCAACTTTTTCACTTTTTCCTGGTCCCAATACTACTTGTATTTGGTCTCCTTCAACTAGGCCCATTACGCCCTCGCGAGATTTGATGGCACCGTAGTTTACCTTGCTAGAATCCTTGACTTTTACTCTAACTCTTGTCATACAATTGATAACTTCTATGAGGTTAGCGCTACCTCCAAAGTCATCGACTAATAATTTTGCTAATGTATTATTATCCATTACAAATCCTCTCTTATAAATCCTTTATTATTTTCAAGAATTTTTATAGACTCTTCATAGTCTACATTCTTTGTAGCCATTATTATTGCAGCTTTTACATTGTTATTAGCTTGGCTTAGTATCTTTTTTGACGATTCATAATCATATCCACTAATTTCGCTAATAATTTTTGTTGCCCTATCTACTAGCTTCTCGTTAGTTGGTTTTAAGTCGACCATAAGATTGTCATAAACTTTTCCAATTTTAATCATGGCAGTAGTCGTAATCATATTTAGAACCATCTTTGTTGCTGTACCAGCTTTCATACGAGTTGATCCGCTCAATACTTCTGCACCGGTTTCTACTTCTATTGGATAGTCAGAATATTCAGAAATCTTAGCATCCTTGTTGCAGGCTATAGAACCAGTCTTTGCTCCAATTTCTTTGGCGTATTCTACTGCTCCAATAGAATATGGGGTCCTCCCACTAGCAGCAATACCAATTACAAAATCCTTATTAGTTAAATTTGCCTTTTGTAAATCTACTTTTGCAGCTTCTTTGGAATCTTCTGCATTTTCTATAGGGTTTCTTAGAGCGTCATCGCCCCCTGCTATAAGACCTGTTACCATATTGGGATCTACTGAAAATGTAGGAACTGTTTCAGATGCATCCAAAACTCCTAACCTACCACTTGTACCAGCTCCCAAGTAAAATAATCTACCACCTTCGGAAAATGTATTGATAAGTTCATCTACCAAAGCTTCAATTTGATCCATGGCATCTTTTACCCTATAGGCTATTTTCTGATCTTCTGTATTGATAATTTCCAAAATTTCTCTAGTTGATTTTAAATCCAAATCATAACTTATAGGATTCCTATCTTCTGTCGAATTCAACAATATCACCTCCTTTTATCAAATCTAAAATACCTATATAAGACTCATCAACCCTGCCAATAAGGTTTCTATCTTCACATATGCCTAAGTCTTTTCTTACAATTTCAATCTCTCCTGCATATCTTCCTGACAAATTGTTCAAAATAACAAGGTATCCCCTCTTGATTTGCCTTGGCTGGTCTGGACTGACATCCTTTTTCTCTCTTTCGTTTCTAATAATATAGTCACTTATATCATTCCTAACTTTTATTTTTGATAAATAATCATAATCATTTTCCCAAATAATAGGTAGGCTTATAATTCCATCATTTATAAATTTAACTATGCAATTTTTGCTATAATTATCTACATCTTCAGCCAATATAATTTCATCCATTTTATATTTTCTTTTATGTTTTACTAAAGTCAGATAGTGGTTTATATACCTATCGTCTTCTAGTGTAGGTAGGCCTTCAAAAACTGGCCCACGAAGTTCTGTGTTTCCTTGGATAAAGCTTGCAACTCTTATGCCAAAAGATTTATAAGTTCATTTTGATTTAGGAAATATTCTTGGGATAGACCAGAAAAAACTAGCGGATAGTAATTATGAATTGCTATCATATTTGCCATATTTGCACCTGCTCTTGCCAAGTCTTCCAAAAACTTGTAATTAACAGTAGAGGCGTTTATGGCTATTTGACTCTTCTTTGAAAGACTGGCAATCTCTCTTAGATTAAATCCAAAATCTAGCCTAATAATCAAATCCATATCTAGTAAATCTGGGTGGTCCTTTAGGGTTTGATTGTTGATATCTACACAAATTTCAAGATTTTTAGCTCTAGATTTTAAATCCAAAAACCTCTCATAAGTTTGATCACTTGCTGAATAATGCAAGGATGTAAATAACAAATCAAAGCCATTAAACTTCTCTATTTGTTTTTCAAAATCACTTTCTTTTTCAAAGTATAAAGAATATCCTAACATTTACTTATCCTTTAGTTTGTTCGTCAGTAGTTTTGATGTTCTCATATTTTCATTAACTTTTTCTGTGTTTGCAGCAACATAGCCATAATAAAGAATATCTGTTATTATCTGTGATGATAGTCGCGAAGAAATAGCACCATATCTCATTTCTCTTTCTATTTCTGGAATAAGCAAAAGTTCATTGGAATTATTAGCCAAAGCACTATTTTGAGTCTTGCTAATGCTTATAACTTTTGCCCCTACTTTTTTGGCATATTCTGATGCAATCAAAATTTCCTTAGTTAGGCCAGAATAACTAATGCCTATCAGCAAATCGTCCTTATCTATATTGCTAACTAGGGCAAGATTGGTATGGGCATCTACTTGATAGAAGACCTTTTTACCAGATCTTTGTAATTTGTAGGAAAAATCCTCACATATTAGTCCAGAACTTCCTACTCCAGCAAGATAGATATTATTAGCCTTGTTAATATCTGCTATAGCCCTATTTATAGCTTCAGTATTAATTAGAGCATATGTTTTTTCCACAGTAGCTAAAACATTATTCTTACTTTTTGAGATAATATTTTCTATGCTTTCGTTTTTTGATATGACCTCATCCAATAAGAATTCATTTTTTTCTTCAAGCGATTTTGCAACATCGATTTTAAAATCTATATATCCCTTGTAGCCTATCTTTTTGATAAATCTTATTATAGCTGATTGACTAGTTTTGATAATCTCTGCAAGTTGTAAGGTATTATAATTTACTATTTGCTCGGGATTATCTATTATATATTCACCTATTTTTTTATCAGATGGAGTAAATTCATCCCATCTTTCTTTTATTTTTATTAAATAATCCATAGCACTCCTATAAAGAAAAGCTTTTCTTAGGTTAATTATAACCCTATGAATAATAATTTCAAGCCTTAGAATGTATTTATGAATAATTATTTTATATACTCAATTACCTCTAGTAAAGAATCTACTTGCCTATCTGCTGTAAAAGTTCTTTCAAAAGATTTGTCGTGGATTATGAGATAGTCTATGCCACTTGCCTTTGCAGCCAAGTATCCATTGTGGGAATCCTCAAGTATTAAGGCACGACTTTTATCAACATTGGCTATTTGCGCCGTCTTTTCAAATATTTCTGGATTAGGTTTGCTGTTTTCAAAATCTTCCCCAGATACTACAAAGTCAAAATAGTCTTTTATATTTTCTTTTTCTATTAAATATAGGATTTTTTCTCTATCAGATGATGATGCTATACAGGCTCTTATGCCACTTGCTTTTAGAAAGTCTAATAGCTCAACAAGTCCTTCTTTTTTTATTGAATCCTCGTAGTTTTTTAATCCTTCTTTTCTATAAGCATTAATTTCGTCACGCAAACTCTTAGCTTTATCATAGTCTCCTAAAATTTTGGCAAACTCATCTCTAACATTGTCTTCATTCATTCCGGCAATTCTGTTGCGAGTTGCTATATCAAAGCGAAAATTGTACTTATTCTCAAAGGCTTTCCAAGATTGGTAATAGAAAATCTCAGTATCAAACATCAACCCATCCATATCAAATATTATCAAATCATATTTCATATCAACCCTCCTTTATGTCTATTATTTACCCAATGTAAATTTTCACAATATCTCTACATATTTTTTAAAAGAGAAAAACTCACAATACTGTATAATACTGTGAGTTTTCCCCTAAATATATTATTTACTATTTTGTTGGATCCTATAGAATTAGTATCCTAGTATACTTTCATATTCCTTTAGAACAAGTTTTGATTGTTCCTGTAAATCTACAGATTCTTTGAGCAAACTTTCAAGTTGGCCTCTTACATCTTTTACTGTATTCGGTGTATATTTTAGTAAAATTCTTATAGCTTGAGCATAGATTTCATTCTCATTTAGGGCAAGTTTTAGTTTGTAGTAAGAATCTTCTAAATCTAATCTGTGATAGAAACCTTCACTAACGTACTTATAACCTTTTGCTACGTATATTAAATCACTTGATGAATCTTCTGACTCTTCCTTGCTGTGAGGAGGTTTTGCTGGATTGATTGGATTTTCACTTTCATTTTCTTTTGATGGTTTTTGCTTGCGAGAAGTATTTAAAGCTACCGCCTCATTGTATATATCGTAAATCTCAGCATTAGTCTTTGCCTTATCCATTCTTTCTTTGAATGATTCTTTTTCTGCATAGCTTAGTTTAGACAAGGTCAAAAGATTATTTAAGAACATATCTTTGTAATCTTTATTTACAGACGAGTCTTCAGGCTTCTTGTCTCGTGAGTTATTTAAATCAATAGCTTGGTTATAGATATCATAGATTTCACCATTGGTTTTTGCTTTTTCTATTCTCTCTTTGAATGCTTCCTTTTCCTCATCTGTTAATTTTGATAGGCTTAGAAGGTTTTCTAAGAACATGTCCTTGTAATCCTCATCTATTGTTGGTGTCTCTGGATCTTGAGGATTTTCTGGTTCTTGAGGGTTTTCTGAGGCTTTTTTAGCTTCTTCTAATATACCAGTTATAGCGCCTTTTGTTGGTGCCTTGTCTATTTGCTCTTTGAATGATTCTTTTTCTTTTTCTGTTAGTTTGTCTCCGTAATCATCTATTTCTTTTTTTGCATTTTCTTTATCTTTTGCAAAGTTTTCTTCTCTTTCTTTCTTTTCTCTGTCGTATTCTGCATCTTGGTTTGCTGAGTATGCTTTGTTATATGCTTTGTTTACTTCAGCTTCACTTGTTGCATTTGCTATTTCTTCTTTTGCTGCTGCTTTTTCTGCTTCTGTTAGGTCGGATAGACCATCTATTTTGTCGCTATATTTCTTTTTATAGTCTTCAAATTCCTTAGCTTTGTCTGCTTCTGTTGAACCATTGCCTGGATTTTCTTCACCTGGTGTTGGTGAATTTTCTAAAGCTTTTATTTGTTCTTGAATGGCTGCAATTTTTTTATCCAATTCAAGCATTTGTGCATCACATTCTTCTATTACCTTTCTGTCTTTCTGATCCCATATTTCATATTGTTTTAATTTTTCCTCAGGTAATTCGGATACCTTTCTATTATCTTCTCTCCAATTAATAGCATTTTTAGATTGAGCTTTTTTTCTATCTATCTCATTTTTTTCATTTTTTAGTTGTGTAATTTGAGCTTTAAGCTCTTCTATTGTTGGTTGACTTTCTGAAGCATAGGCAACATTTATATTGCTATTAGCTAGGTATGCTCCACTAAAAACTAAACCTGCTGATAATGCTACAGCTAATACTTTATTATTTTTCATATTGTTCTCCTATTATAAAATTTAATATATTAATTTCACTATTACTGTATGCCGATAATATAAGTTTACAACGGAAATATGTAAGGTTTGTGTTAAGTTTTTGTAATGATTTTGAAATTTTTATATTTTGAATAAGTTTCATTAAAAGTTTGTTAGTATTAATTTTTTTTTATTATTAAACAATGATTATAATAATTATTTACTTGCATTGCTGTAAATCATAATACATCTTCTCAGTGTCAAATATAAGTCCATCCATATCAAAAATTATAAATTCATAGTTCATATTATCTCCTCATAATAACTTTACGCTAAAATCGGCAAAATAAAAAGCACCTTTGTTTTACAAAGATGCTAGCTCTCTACTTTAAAATTGGCATTTTAGATTTGACATATTTTGACGCACAATTTCTTGGCATATAAGGCCGAGCTTGCGGTCTTATATGTAACAGAGATTTAATATTTTATTTTCAATAGATTATTAAACTAACTCTAAAATAGCCATTTCAGAGCCGTCACCTCTTCTTGGTCCTAGTTTAAGTACTCTTGTGTATCCACCATTTCTTTCGGCATATTCTGGTGCGATTTCATCAAATAGTTTTTGTACTGTTGATGGTTTATATATATAGCTTGCTGCTTGACGTCTGGTGTGAAGAGTGTTTTTTTTGCCAAGTGTAATCATTTTTTCAGCTACTTTTTGTGTTTCTTTAGCACGAGTAACAGTAGTTTGTATTCTACCATTATCGAATAAAGATGTCACTTGGTTGCGAATTAATGCTTGTCTATGGTCACTTCTTCTGCCAAGTTTTCTTTTATTAGCCATTCTTACCTCCTATTCATCTCTTAGTTTTAGTCCCATTTCATGGACTTTATCTTTTACTTCTTCTAACGATTTTCTGCCAAAGTTTTTGATAGTCTTTAGTTCAGCTTCTGATTTGTCAACTATATCGCTAACTGTGTCAAATCCTGCTCTTTTTAAACAGTTAAATGAACGTAGAGATAAGTCCAACTCTTCTATAGTTTTGTTTAATGCTGAATCATTTACTTGTTCAATAACTTCTTCATCGATTTCTTCAACTGCTTCTTGCTCATCTTCAAATGAAACATTTGGTAGATCTCTGAAATAATTGAAGTCATCTATTAATATCTCAGCTCCTTGGCTAAGAGCTTCTTGAGGAGTTATTGTTCCATTAGTCCAAACTTCTATTATAAGTTTGTCATAATCAGTAATCTCCCCTACTCTAGTATTTTCAACTAAGTAGTTTACTTTCTCAACTGGAGTAAATGATGAATCTATTGCGATTGTTCCTATAGGATCAGATTCAGATTTGTTAAATTCTGCTACTCTATATCCCTTACCATTTGTAACTTCCATAGAAATAAATAACTTAGCTTTATCATTTACTGTTGCAATGTAATGCTCTGGATTTGCAATTTCAATTGATGAATCTTTGCTAATATCTTTTGCAGTTACAATCTTAGGTCCTTCGATTTCTAAAAACAAAGTAACATCTTCATCACTATGGTTTTTTATATCTAGTCCTTTTAGATTTAGTATGATTTCAGGAACGTCTTCTACTACTCCATCAATAACTGAAAATTCATGAAGTACGCCTTCTATTAGAATTTTAGAGACGCTAGAACCAGGTAAAGATGATAATAAAACCCTTCTCATGCTGTTTCCGATGGTTGTACCATAGCCTCGCTCAAGTGGATATAAGGCAAATTTACCATAATTGTCTTTTTCGTCTATATCCAATATTTCTATTTTAGTATCTAATTTTTCGATCATGGTAACTCCTAAAGTCTCAACTTTAATTATTATTATTTAGAGTAGAACTCTACGATCATACGTTCTTCTACTGGAATATCTATTTCTTCTCTTGTAGGATATCTATTGATTGTGACTTTTAAGTTTTCTAAATCAGAACTCATCCAATCAACAACTCCAAATGTAGCGTTTACTTCTCTGATTGTTTTAAATAAGCTTTTGCTTCTTGATTTTTCGCGTACTTCTATAACATCTCCTTCTTTTACTAAGTATGAAGGAATGTCTACTCTTATGCCATTTACTAGTAAATGTCCATGAGTTACTATTTGTCTTGCTTCACGACGTGTTCTTGCAAGACCTGATCTAAATGCTATATTATCAAGTCTTCTCTCGCAAAGGATTATAAGTTGTTCACCTGTTTGTCCTTTGATCTTTGTAGCTTTTTCATAGTATCCTCTAAATTGCTTTTCAGATACTCCATAGATAAATTTAGCTTTTTGTTTTTCTCTTTGTTGCATACCATAGTCGCTCATTTTTCCACGTCTTTGTGGTAATGTTCTTTTGCTTTCGCCTGTATATCCTAGGTATGCTGGAGAAATTCCTAAAGCTCTTGCTCTTTTATATACTGGATCTTTTGATACTGCCATGATTTCTCCTTACTACACTCTTCTTCTTTTTGGTGGTCTACATCCGTTGTGTGGAATTGGTGTTACATCTTTGATCATTGTAACTTCAAGTCCTGCTGCTTGTAAGCTTCTGATTGCAGACTCACGTCCTGAACCTGGTCCTTTTACATATACTTCTACTGTTTTAAGTCCAAAGTCCATTGCTTTTTTTGCAGCTACTTCTGCAGCTTCTTGTGCAGCAAATGGTGTAGATTTTCTACTTCCTCTGAATCCTAATTGTCCAGCAGATGCCCAAGATAAGGCATTACCTTGCATATCTGTAAGGGTGACCATTGTATTGTTGAATGTTGAGTTAATGTGAGCTTGGCCACGTTCAACATTTTTCTTAACTCTTCTTTTTCTAGAAGTTTTGCTTTTTTGAGCCATTTATTCTCCTTAACCCTTTCTTCCTTTTCTTGTTCTAGCGTTGTTTTTTGTGTTTTGTCCTCTTACTGGAAGACCTGCTTTGTGTCTTAGACCTCTATAGCAGTTGATTTCGCGAAGCGCTCTGATATTCATAGAAGTTTCACGACGTAAATCACCTTCTATGGTGTATTTGTTTAGTTGTTCACGAATTTTTCCTAATTCTTCTTCAGTAAGGTCTTTCATTTTTGTGTCAGGGTTGATTCCTGTGTTTTTAAGTATTTCGTTTGCAGTTGCACGACCTATACCGTAAATATAGGTAAGGCCAATTTCTGCTCTTTTTTCTCTAGGTAAATCTATACCAGCTATTCTTGGCATTTAACCCTCCTAACCTTGTCTTTGTTTGTGTTTTGGATTGCTGCAAATTACCATAACTTTACCATTTCTTTTGATAATTTTGCATTTGTCACACATTTTTTTTACTGATGCTCTAACTTTCATTTATTTCTCCTTGATTTTCTAGTTGACTTACTCAATTATTGAATTTCTTTTTGAAGAAAGTTTGCTTTCTAATATGGATTTGCTTGTTCTATCGCAACTTCGCTTATCTCAGAGATGAAAAACACTCCCTTTTGAAGTTTTTTTCTCTACTTATAAGCGTTTCTTCCTCTCGCTAGCCACTACGTGCCTAGCTCGCTTAGTTTTTCGGGCTCTCTTGATGCTTCGCATCTGCGTTTGTCTCGAAAATGAGATTTTATTCTAAAATCTCACCCATGAGCGTGGGACTACTTCCTTCTCCAAGTTATTCTTCCTTGTGTTAGGTCATATGGAGATAGTTCTACTGTTACGGTATCTCCTTCTAAAATTCTTATACTATTCATACGAAGTTTGCCTGAGATATGGGCTTGTATTTCGTGACCATTGTCTAGTTCTACTTTAAATATTGCATTTGGTAGAGCTTCTCTTACAACTCCTGTGACTTCTATAGCATCTTTTTTTGACATATGTTAAACCTCCTTTGGCTCTGAAACATGTCTTATAAAATTTAATTTTTGCCTTATTTTTTAATAAGACATATTTTAGAAACTACTAAGAGATTCATTTCTGTAATCTTTTTGTCTCATAAATTAGTTTATTTCCCCTAATTTATTTTCAAATTCTTTATAAACTTCATCTGGTTTTTTGGTTCCGTCAATACTCTTTAATATACCTTTTTTGCTGTAATAATCAATGAGTACAGAGGTTTGATTGTTATATACTTCAATTCTATTTTTTACAGTTTCTATGCTGTCATCTACTCTTTGGATAAGCTCACTTCCACATTTATCGCATATTCCTTCTTTTTTAGGAGGATTGTTTACTAGGTGGTAGGTTGCTCCACATTCTGGACAAGTTCTTCTTCCTGTTAGTCTTTGGATTAGAATTTCATCACTTACATCAAAGTAAATTACCATATCTATTTTTTGATTTCTTTCTTTCATTCCATCATCCAAGGCTTGGCCTTGGCTTATTGTTCTTGGAAATCCATCAAATAGTATGATTTTTTCGTCATTTTCTTTTGTTTCTAGTGAATCAAATTTATCCCATAACAAGTCGATTGTTACTTGATCTGGTACTAATTCACCTTTGTCCATGTATTCTTTCGCTTTTAATCCTAGTGGAGTTTTGTTAGATAGGTTGTATCTAAATAAATCTCCTGTTGATATTTGAACTGCATTTTTGTTTTCTAAAATTTTGTTTGAAAGTGTGCCCTTGCCAGCTCCTGGAGGGCCTAACAATATAATATTCATTTTTTACCTATTTAAAAACCCTTTGTATTGCTTCATTGTCATCATTGCTTCTATTTGTTTTACAGTTTCAATTATTACTCCTACTACGATGATTACTGATGAACCACCGAATGATATTGTTAATCCCAATAGTTTTGAAGAAATTGCAGGGATTATTGTTAGTAGGGCAAGTGCAATTGATCCTATAAATGTTATTCTTGTAGCAACTTTTGCCAAATAATCACTGGTAGGTTTTCCAGGTCTAATTCCAGGAATAAATCCACCGTTTTGTTGAAGTTGCTTTGCGTATTCTACAGTGTTAAATTGTATTTGATTATAAAAATAAGCAAATATTAAAATTAAGGCTGATTGAATTAGCAAGTAAACAGCAAATCCAATTGTGGTGTTTTGGAAAAAGTTTGTTATTCCAGATTGTCCACCTTTGCCAAAAAATAGTGATACTGTTGATGGTATTGCTAATACTGCTGATGCAAAGATTATCGGCATTACTCCACCCATATTTACTTTTACTGGTATATGAGTTGATTGACCACCGTACATTTTACGTCCAACTATTCTTTTTGCGTATTGAATAGGGATTCTTCTTTCACCTTCAGATATTAATACGACTGCTATTACTATTAGTACTACTATTATTGCCATTATTATTATCGGAAGATAGTTTACTAGTCCATAATGAAGTTGTGATTTCCAACGACCTAATGTTTTTGGAAAGGATGCTATGATACCCATAAAGATTATTAAACTTGTACCATTTCCAAGTCCTTTTTCTGTTATGGTTTCACCCATCCATGTTACAAACATTGTTCCACCGATTAGAACTACGTTCATTACTAATTTTTGGAATGTCGTTGCGCTTGATAAAGCAGCTCCATATAAACCATTTGTTACTGCTATAGATTGAAATATTGCTAAAAATATTGTTACATATCTAGTATATTTTTGAATTTGTTTACGTCCTTGTTCACCTTCACGAGTTAGTTCTTCAAGTCGTGGAATTACTACTGTTAGTAGTTGCATTACGATTGAAGCTGTGATGTAAGGTTGTACTCCTAGGGCGAAAACTGAAAGTGTTGATAGGCCTCCACCTGTTAGCATATTAAGATAATCTACTAATGTGCCTTGGACATTTGAATAAGCATTTTTAAGTGCTTCTGGATCTATAAATGGTATTGGAATATTATTTCCTAACCTATAGATTAGCAACATTAGTAGAGTAAAATAGAATTTCTTTCTAATTTCTACTTCTTTTGATGCTTTTTTTATTGTTTCTAGCATTGCTTACCTCTTAGATTATTCAGTAATTTCTTTACTTTTTGATGGTTTTACCCATTTTTTTACTTCAATTTCCTCGTATGATCCGCCTGCTTGTTCAATTTTTTCTTTTGCACTTTTTGTGAATTTGTGAGCTTTTACATTTAGTTTTACTGTTAGCTCTCCATCGCCTAGGATTTTAACTCCATCTTTAGCTTTGTTCTTCTTTAGAAGTTTGCTTTCAAATAATAGTTCAGGTGTTATTTCTGTTCCATCTTCAAAAACGTTTAGACTTTCAACATTTATTGTTTCATATATTTTTTTGTTGAAATTTTTGAAACCTCTTTTTGGTAGAAGTCTGTATATTGGCATTTGACCACCTTCAAATCCTGGTCTTACTCCGCCACCGCTTCTTGATTTTTGTCCGTCTTGTCCACGACCTGCACGAGTACCGTTGCCGCTTCCTGGACCTCTACCTTTTCTTTTTTTCTTTTGTAATTTTTCATTAGGTTGTAATTCATGTAATTTCATCTTACACTCCTAGTTTATTTCTTTTACTTCTAGCATAAATGGAATTTTATTAATCATTCCTCTTATTGCTGGATTATCGTCTTTTACAACACTTTGGCCGATCTTTCTAAGACCTAAAGCTTTTGCTGTTGCAATTTGATCATCTTTTCTACCGATAAAAGATCTTTTAAGTTTGATTTCTAATTGTGCCATAGTTTTCTCCTTAATAATCGAATTCTTCTACCGATTTACCACGAAGTTTTGCTACTTCTTCAACAGTTTTCATCTTTGAGAATGCTTCAACACATGCGTTTATGATATTTCTTGGATTGTTTGATCCTAGATTTTTAGCACGTATATCTTTATAGCCCGCTAATTCGCATATAGCACGAACTGGACCGCCTGCTATAACTCCGGTACCTTCGCTTGCTGGCATTAATAGTACATGACCACTTCCTTTGTGTCCTTCAACTCTGTGAGGAATTGTTGTGCCTACTAGAGGAACTCTAATCATGTGTTTTTTCGCATCTTCGCCTGCTTTTCTGATTGCTTCTGGTACTTCTGTAGCTTTTCCTGTTCCTATTCCAACTGCTCCATTGGAATCTCCAACTACTACAAGTGCAGCAAATCTCATGTTACGTCCACCTTTTACAGTTTTTGCAACTCTATTGATTGCTACTACTCTATCTTCGAGGTTTAGCTTTTCTACTTCACTTCTTAATAAATAATTCATCTAATACCTCCTACTAAAATTTAAGACCAGCACTACGAGCGCCTTCTGCTATAGCTTTGATTTTTCCATGGTATAGGTTACCATTTCTGTCAAAAGCAACTTCTGTTATTCCAGCGTCTATAGCTTTTTTGCCAATAGCTTCTCCAACTTTACTTGCAGCTTCAAGATTAGATTTTGATGTTAGTCCTTCTGCTACGTCTTTTTGTAAAGTGTTAGCACTTACTAGTGTTATACCATTTACATCGTCTATAATTTGTGCATAGATATTTGTATTTGATTTATATACTGATAGTCTTGGTCTTTCAGGAGTACCGCTTACTTTAGCTCTAACTCTTCTTTTACGAGTTAGTAGTCTTTGTTTTTTGTTATCTTTAGCCATTTTTATCTCCTACTTACCTGTCTTACCAACTTTACGTCTTACATACTCGCCTTCATATCTGATTCCTTTGCCTTTGTATGGCTCTGGTTTTCTCCATTTTCTGATATTTGCAGCGTGTGAACCAACTAATTGTTTATCTATACCTTTTACAATTATTGTTCTATCGTTTGGTACTTCTGTTTCTATTCCTTCAGGATCTGGCATTGTTACTTGGTGTGAAAAGCCTAAGTTCATTACTAGGTTTTTTGCTTGTTTTTGTGCTCTATATCCTGTTCCTTCGATTTGAAGAGTTTTAGTGAATCCTTCAGTTACACCAACTACCATATTTGCAATTAGTGATCTAAATAAACCGTGGTCTATATTTTGTTGTTTTGTGTAATCTTCTGGAATTTTTATAAGAATTTGATTATCTTCTTCAGTTACTTCAATTGTTTTTGGGAAATCTTGAGTTAATTTACCTTTTGGTCCCTCAACTTTTATTGTGTTTCCTTCGATAGCAACTGTTACTCCAGAAGGTATATCGATTGGTTGTTTACCTATTCTTGACATATATTTCTCCTTACCATACGTAACAAATAACTTCGCCACCTACGTTTTCACTTCTAGCAGCTTTGTCAGTTAAAAGTCCTTTTGATGTTGAAATAATTGCTGTTCCAAGACCGTTTAGTACCTTTGGTACTTCATTTGCTTTTACATAAACACGAAGACCAGGTTTACTTATTCTTCTTAGTCCTGATATTACTTTTTCACCGTTGTCTGTGTATTTTAAGTCTATTGTAAGAATTCCTTGTTTGTTGTCTTCTTCTACGTCAAAACCGTTTATGAAGCCTTCATCAAGAAGAATTTGAGCAATAGCTTTTTTCTCGTTAGAAGATGGTAAGCTTACTTTTTTGTGATCAGCTTTTATACCATTTCTTATTCTAGTTAGCATATCCGCAATTGGATCTGTCATCATAATATTTATCCTCCCTAATTACCAGCTTGATTTTCTTACTCCTGGAATTTTTCCCTCATTTGCTAATTCTCTAAAGCAAATACGGCATATTCCATATTTTCTCAAATAAGCATGTGGTCTACCACAAATTTTACATCTATTGTATTCTTGAGTTGAGAATTTTTGTGGTCTCTTTTGCTTAGCTATCATTGACTTTTTAGCCATTAAGCGCTCCTTTTATTTTGTAAATGGCATTCCCATTAATTCTAAGAATGCTTTAGCTTCTTCATCTGTTTTAGCTGTAGTTACTATTGTAATGTCCATTCCGTGTAGGAAGTCTACATTATCATATTTGATTTCAGGGAAAATTAGTTGTTCTTTGATTCCCAAAGAATAATTTCCACGTCCGTCAAATGAATTTGGATTGATTCCTCTAAAGTCTCTTACACGTGGTAGTGAAATGCTGATTAATTTATCTAAGAAATCATACATTTTTTCACGTCTGATTGTAACTTTTGTTCCAATAGCTTGTCCTTCTCTTAGTTTAAAGTTAGCTACTGATTTTTTTGCTTTAGATTCGATTGGTTGTTGACCTGTGATTAAAGCAAGTTCTTTTTTTACTGAGTTTAGAAGGTTTTGGTTATCTTTAGCTTCGCCAAGTCCAACGTTTATTACTATTTTTTCAAGTTTTGGAACTTGCATTACGTTCTTATAGCCAAATTTTTCCATTAATTCTTTAACTACTTCATTTTCATATTTTTCTTTTAGTCTGTTTGCCATAATATCTCCTTAAAACTAGTCGAATTTCTCGTTTGTTTTATGGCAGACTCTAATCTTTTTGCCATCTTCAAAAACTCTGCTAACTCTTACACCTTTTTTAAGTTCTTCTGAATATAATAGAACTTTTGAAGCATCAATAGCTCCTTCTTTTTCTAATCTTCCAGATTCACCACCCATTTGTGTAGGTTTTTGGTGTTTGATATTTATGTTAGCTCCTTCAACTATTACTCTATTTTCTTTTGGAAAAGCTTGTAATACTTCTCCAACGTGGCCTTTATCTTTGCCTGATATTATTTGAACTTTGTCGCCTTTTTTTACGTGCATGGATTCCTCCTATAAAACTTCTGGAGCAAGGGATATTATTCTCATAAATCCTTCTCTTCTTAGTTCTCTTGTAACTGGTCCAAATATACGTGTTCCTACAGGAGTTTTGTCATCTTTAACGATTACTGCTGCATTTTCGTCAAAGTTGATTTTTGATCCGTCAACTCTTTTTAAGCCTCTTTTGCTTCTTACTATTACAGCTTTTACTATATCGCCTTTTTTTACCGCTCCGCCGGGTGTTGCACTTTTTACAGAGCAAACAACTACATCACCAATGTTTGCGTATCTTATGCCTGTTCCGCCAAGAACTTTGATTACTAATAATTCACGTGCTCCGGAGTTATCTGCTACTCTCATGCGAGTTTCTTGTTGTATCATTATAATCTCCTTAAATATTAAATAATTTCAGCAGTTTCGGCAATTCTTACCAGTCTCCATCTTTTTGTTTTTGATAGAGGACGAGTTTCCATTATTACTACTGTATCGCCAACTTTAGCCTCATTATTTTCATCATGAGCCTTGTATTTCTTACTTCTATTGATTCTTTTTTTGTAAACTGGGTGTGAAATTTTTTCTTCTACTAAAACTGTTATAGTTTTATCCATCGCATCACTTACTACGACACCACGTTCTACTCTTCTACTGTTTCTTTCCATGAAATTTAAGCCTCCCTATTTATATTAAGCTTTCTTTCAGTTTGAATTGTCTTAACTCTTGCGATGTCTTTTTTGACATTTCCAATTTCAGATGGATTTTCTAATTGGCCAGTTGCAAGTCTGAAACGAAGATTGAAAAGCTCACCTTGTAAATCAAATAATTTTTTATCTAAATCTTGATCTGATAAACTTCTGATTTCTTTTGCTTTCATTTTTATTCCTCCGTACCTGTCACTTCAAGTCTTTTGATGAATTTTGTTTTTACTGGAAGTTTTTGTGCTGCAAGTCTCATTGCTTCTCTTGCTATTTCTTCGCTTACTCCACTCATCTCAAATAGTACACGGCCTGGTTTTACTACTGCTACCCAATATTCTGGGGCACCTTTACCAGAACCCATTCTAACTTCTGCAGGTTTTTTAGATACTGGTTTATCTGGGAATACTTTAATCCAGATGTTACCACCTCTTTTTATATATCTTGTCATCGCACGACGGGCAGCTTCTATTTGGTTTGCTGTCATCCAGCAAGCTTCAAGGGATTGTAAACCATATTCACCATAAGCTAATTGATTTCCCTTTTGAGCCTTACCTTTCATTCTGCCTCTATGTTGTCTACGATATTTAACTCTTTTAGGCATTAACATAAGTTATCTCTCCTTATACAAATACTATTTGCTAGTATTTTCATTTGCTTTTCTGCTAGGACGTCTATTATTATTTCTTCTTTTTCTATTTTTGCTGTTTGCAGGTGTTTTCATTTTTGGTTCACGTACAGCTTTTTCTCCTGGAAGAATTTCACCTTTGTATATCCAAACTTTGCAGCCGATTTTACCATATTCTGTATCAGCTTCTGCAAATCCATAATCGATGTCAGCTCTTAGTGTTTGAAGTGGAATTGTTCCTTCGGAATATCCTTCGCTTCTTGCCATATCAGCTCCACCTAGACGGCCACTTACCATTGTTTTTATACCTTTTGCTCCTGCTCTCATTGTACGTTGGATAGGTTGTTTCATAGCACGTCTAAATGCCACCCTGTTTTCTAACGCAGATGCAATATTTTCTGCAACTAGTTGAGCGTTGAGGTCTTGGTATTTTATTTCTTCAACATTTATGATTGTTCTTTTGCCTGGAGCAACTTTTTCGATTTTTTTCTTTAATTCTTCAATTCCTGCTCCACCTTTGCCTATTACCATTCCTGGTTTTCCAGCAAAGATTGTTATCTTTAGATTGTTTACTGCTCTTTCGATTTCTACATCAGCAATACCTGCATCATAAAGTTCTTTTTTTATTAATTTTCTGATATTGTAATCTTCTACCAAAAGATCTGAGAAGTCTTTTTTGTCAGCAAACCACTTGCTATCCCAGTCTTTGATAACTCCAACTCTATATCCTTTTGGGTTTACCTTTTGGCCCATTATTTCCTCCTAGTCTTCTATATTTTCGATTAGTACACCAATGTGGCTACTTCTCTTAAGTATTGGATAAGCTGCACCTTTAGCTTTTGGTCTCCATCTTTTCATTGTTGGAGCATCATTTGCGTATGCTTTTTTAACATATAAGTTTTCTCTGTTTAGATTATTGTTGTTTTCAGCATTTGCAATAGCGCTTTTTAGTACATCAAATAGTAATTTTGCACCTTTTTTGTTTGTAAACTTTAGGATGTTTAGTGCTTCATCTACTTGCTTACCTCTGATTTCTTTTGCTATATAGTTAACTTTTAGAGGAGATATTCTTTGATATTTAGCTTCTGCTTTTACTTCCATTTTTATCTCCTAACGCATTTTGCTTTTCATTTCAGTTGCCTTTTTAGCGTGGCCTCTGAAGGTTCTTGTTGGTACGAATTCACCAAGTTTATGTCCTACCATATCTTCTGTGATATATATTGGAACGTGCTTTCTACCATCATGAACTGCTATTGTGTGTTCTACAAATTCAGGGAATATTGTAGAACGTCTTGACCATGTTCTTATAACTTTTTTCTCATTTTTTTCATTTAATTCTTCAATTTTTTTCATTAAATGATCATCGACAAATGGTCCTTTTTTTATTGATCTAGCCATTATATCCCCCTATTTCTCGTTTCTTCTTCTTACTATATATTGAGTAGAAGCTTTTTTGTTATTACGTGTTTTAAGACCGATTGCTTTTTGACCCCAAGGTGTCATTGGTGCAGGACGACCTACTGGTGTTCTACCTTCACCACCACCATGTGGATGGTCTACTGGGTTCATTGCTGATCCTCTTACATGAGGTCTTCTTCCTAGATATCTAGATTTTCCAGCTTTTCCTAGTCTAATAAGTTCGTGTTCTTGATTTCCAACTGTTCCTATTGTTGCTTTGCAATTTAGATGGATTAATCTTGTTTCACCAGATGGAAGTCTAAGGGTTGCAAATTTGCCTTCTTTAGCCATTAGTTGTGCTCCAACTCCTGCACTTCTTACTAGTAGTGCGCCTTGGCCTGCTCTTAATTCGATGTTGTGAACTGTTGTACCTACTGGTATATCTTTTAGTTCTAGAGCATTTCCTGGTTTGATATCAGCATGTTCTCCTGATAAAATCTCATCTCCAACATTTAGTCCTTTTGGAGCTAAGATATATCTTTTTTCTCCATCTTTGTAAGCTAGTAGAGCAATGTTTGCAGATCTGTTTGGATCGTATTCTATAGTTTTAACTCTTGCAGGGATACCATCTTTATCTCTTTTAAAGTCAATTATCCTATATTTTCTTTTTACTCCGCCACCTCTAAATCTTACTGTGGTTCTTCCAGTGTTGTTACGTCCACCTTTGCTTTTTAGATCAACTGTAAGAGATTTTTCTGGTTTGTTTGTTGTTATTTCTTCGAATGTTGAAACAGACATATTTCTATGGCCGTTTGAGGTTGGTTTTAATTTTCTTATAGGCATTTAAATCCTCCTTATAGACCTTCGAAGTATTCGATTTCAGCACTATCACTTGTTAATGTTACGATAGCCTTTTTCCAATCTGCTCTTTTACCATAACCAAAACGTGTTCTTACTTTTTTGCCTCTGTAGTTCATTGTTCTAACTTTTTTAACTTTAACTCCGTCAAAAATAGCTTCGATTGCTGCTTTGATTTCTGGTTTGTTGGCATTTTTGTCTACTTCAAAAGTGTATTTATTTTCATCTAGCAATCCCATGGATTTTTCTGTTATTATTGGTCTTTTTATTATTTCATAAGGTGATTTCATTAGATAAATACCTCCTCAAGCTTAGCAATTGCATCTTTTGTAATTACTAACTTGTTATGTCTTAATAGATCATATACATTTATTAGGTTTGCAGCACTTACACCAACACCTTCGATGTTTCTAAATGATCTATAAATTACTTGATCATTTTCAGCTGTAACAATGTAAGCTTTTTTACCAGCATCAATGTTGTTTAAGATTTCTGCTGCAGCTTTTGTTTTAAATGTGTCTAATTTTAATTCGTCTAAAACTACTAATTCATTATCATTAACTTTTGATGTAAGAACTGAATAAAGTGCCTTACGTCTAAGTTTCTTTGGAACACTGTAGCTATAATCACGTGGTTTTGGTGCAAATACAACACCACCGCCTGTATAGTGAGGAGCTCTTATAGAACCTTGACGTGCTCTACCTGTTCCTTTTTGTCTAAATGGTTTACGTCCACCACCACGAACTTCTGCACGTGTTTTAGCAGATTGTGTACCTTGTCTTTTATTAGCTAGTTGGTTTTTTACAACTTCATAAACTGTGTGTTCGCTTATTTTTGTTGCAAATAGAGTTTCATTTAGCTCTAATTCACCAACATTTTCTCCTTTTATATTTAATACGTTAACTTTAGGCATTGCTTCCTCCTTAGTTTTGACCCTTTACGGCTTGTTTTACTTCAACAAGGCCACCTTTAGGTCCTGGAACCGCACCTTTAACTAGGATGTAAGAATCTTCACTACTAACTTTAACTACTTTTAAGTTTTGAATAGTTACTCTTTCATTTCCCATTTTTCCTGAGCCTTTTCTACCTTTGAATACTCTAGCTGGATCTGATCCTGCTGCACGAGCACCGGCTACTCTGTGAGATTTTGAACCGTGAGCTTGTGGACCTCTACCATAGTTCCATCTTTTGATGGCACCTTGAGTTCCCTTGCCCTTGCTTATTGCAACTACATCTACGATTTCGCCTTCTTCAAAGATATCAACGTTGACTTTATCGCCAACAGCTAGGTCAACTTGGTCATTTCCAAAGTTTACTTCTCTTAAATATCTCTTATAAGATGCGCCTGCTTTGTCAAAATGTCCTCTTTGAGGTTTTCTGACATTCTTTTCTTTCTTGTCCATATAGCCAATTTGAGCTGCGTTGTAACCATCAACTTCTTCAGTTTTTACTTGTACAACTACATTTTCATCAGCTTTTAGAACAGTGACAGGAGTTATAACTCCGTCTTCATCGATGACTTGAGTCATGCCTACTTTTGTTGTAAATATACTCTTCATTTGAGTACCTCCTTAATTACAGCGGATTGAACTATCAATCATTCTAATTACAGTTATTATAACTTAATTTCGATATCAACACCTGCAGGTAAGTTTAATTTCTTAAGTGCATCAAGTGTTTTAGCATTTGGACTAATGATATCGATTAATCTTTTATGAGTTCTTTGTTCAAACTGTTCTCTAGAGTCTTTGTATTTGTGGACTGCTCTTAAGATTGTAATCTTTTCTACTTCTGTTGGAAGTGGAATTGGTCCAGATACTTCTGCTCCGCTTCTTTTAACCGCTTCTACGATTTTCTCTGCTGAGCTATCGATAACTTCGTGATCGTAAGCTCTTAGTCTAATTCTGATTTTTTGTTTGTTAGCCATTTTCCTCTCTCTTTCTTTACCACCCATCCGGGCGTTTGATATAATTTGGAAATCACTTAGAATGATCTCTAAGCTTGCTAGGCAAAAGTTCCCTTGATCCTTGGCCTAGGATTCAAGCAACATTTTGCTTCAAAGCACTTATATATAATACAACAAAGAAGCTTGCTTTTCAAGTGATTTTTTTTATTTTATATATATTTTTTTAAAAAATGAAGATATATAAAAAAAGAGCCATTACAGCTCTTTTTGTGAAGTTATTTTATATTTAATAGAATATATGATTTTAGCTTACTCTAAAAATTTTTTTATAAACACTAATGTAGGTTATTGGTATAGTGTAATTTTTTTCTAAATTCCTTTTTTAAATTTACTTAGGCTTAAATTATTCTAAAACTAACTTATTGTAAGTTTTTTCTGTTAGCTTAAAAGTAATTAAATAAAATATTATATAAAAGGCAAATACTGAAACTAAGCATATCATGTATAGACTTATGTTTGACAGACTTAATAATGCCAAGAATTTAGTAATTATTGGTATTGCAAATAAGGAGTGGACAAAGGCAAAGATTAGTGGTAGGAAAAAAACTAAGCCCATCTGTTTAGATATAGATTTTTTAGCTTCTGTATCTGTCATTCCCAGTTGTCTCATAGTTTTAAATCTCGCTTTATCATCTAAGCCTTCTGATAATTGTTTATAATATATTGCTAGAACTGTAGATACTAAAAAACCCAAACCAAGAATAATTCCTACAAAAAATATTCCTCCATAAATAGCTGTAAAATCTTTCCTAGCTTTAATATCATCATTAATGCTAAAAAAGCTGTCGTCAAATTCATTTATCAGTTCATCATGAATAATCTCGACCAATTCTGGATCGTATGGATCATCTATATCAAAGTTAATATTACATAAGGCTCCATAACCAGCGCTATCATCCAAAGCTAGAAGCTCTTTAACTTTGTCGAATTTGTCTGGATCCTTAAAAACTAGCATATCTTTTTTATTCAGTGATATATCTTTTATGGAAAAATTTATAGGATAATTATTTCTGTTTTCTTTCTTGACTTTAAGGTTCATATCTCCAATTTTTGTAATGTCAGTCTGCTCATCTTTGGCAAATAATATTGCATCATAATCTCCAAAATCATAGGTGGATTTTTCATCCAAAAATGTATGAATGCCATCTATATCTTCATCCCAAGCAAAGCTAGGTTCATAGTCCAGATGTTTAATCTTTGTTCCATCTCTGCTTACAGCTAAGTAATTACTTTTATATGAGTACATATTTCCATGTTTATTATTTTCTTTTAGAATAGTGGCTAGTAAATTTTCATAGTAGGAAATATCATTATCTCTTTCTGGAAAAGACATACTGTAATCACTTGGTAATAGATTATCTTCTATTTCGCTTATGCCAAAATATAAGGAAAATCCAGAAGTTAGTACTACAATTACCATAGTTGACAATATAGCTATGCTCGCTAAAGTATTGGCACTATTTTTAACCCTATATATAAGTCCAGACACTGCTGTAAAGTTTTCCTTTTTGTAATAGAAGCTTTTTCTCTTTTGTAAAAGTTTCAAAATCCCAGAAACAATTACCGTAAAGGCCGCATAAGTTCCTATTATTACAAGAAGAACTGCTAAGAAAAATGTCTTTAAGGCCTGGAGAGGATTTTCGGTTGTTAGGCTTATATAATATCCTGCACCTATACACAAAATACCAAATATTCCCATAGCTAGGGGATATTTTGGAGCCTTTTGTCCAGCCTTTGATTCATATCTAAAAGACATAGGGGTAAAGTTTCTCATTTTAAGAGTTTGATCTGCTAGTAATAGGATGAAAATCCCCAGAAAAATTAATGCTGTGAGAATTAGTGGTTCTAATACTGGTAGGATTCCACTATCCAAAACATTCAATTTCAAATTCATTAATCTTATAAATCCAGCAAATACCAATTTGTATATGACAGCTGAAATAAGCGTTCCTATAAGGATTGATCTTAAGTATAAATTTACTAGTTCATAAATGTAAATCTTAATTAAATGCTTTTTTTCCATACCCAAGGTTAAATAAAGGGCAGATTCTTCAGCCTTGTTTTTTTGGATAAATTTGTAATTAGTAAGCAAAGTAATAAGGGCAAAGATCAGTAAAATGATGGATCCCAAATTCATAAGCATTGTAATTGTAGTTGATCCAAAAAAGTTTGTCATCAATGGATCGCCACTTATGGATATACATATATTTATTAGAACTATAAAAAACACTGTAGTTCCAACAAAGGGATAGTAAAGTCTCTTGTGTCTTCTTATCCCATCAATGGCTAGTCTATGGTAGAGGGAATTCATCTTATATCACCTCTTTGGAGCATTTGCATGGTGTCGGCTATCTTCTGGCTCATCTCATAGTCAGAAAAACCAGAGTTATAAAGTTCGTGGAAGATCTTGCCGTCTTTTATGAATAGAACCCTCCTTGCTCCTGAAGCTGCTTGGATGGAATGGGTTACCATTATTACAGTTTGGCCATTTTCATTTAGTTCTTTGAAAACTTCCATCAATTCTCTAGAAGAATTAGAGTCCAGAGCACCTGTTGGTTCATCAGTAAGTAGCAATTTGGGGTTGATTATAAGGGCTCTTGCAACGGCACATCTTTGCTTTTGACCACCAGAAACTTCATAAGGATATTTGTTTAAAAGCTCATCTATCCTTAGGGGCTTGGCTACGGACAGAAGCTTCTCATCAAAACTTTTTGAATCATCTTCTGCAAGTATCAGCGGTAAAAGAATATTTTCTTTTAATGTAAGAGTATCTAAGAGGTTAAAATCTTGAAAAACAAAGCCCAAGTGTTCTCGTCTAAATTTTGAGATCTCAGAATCTTTAATTGTTGATAATTCTTTGCCTTCAAGTTTTATAGTTCCATTTGTAGGCTTGTCAAGTAAGGCTAAAAGGTTTAAAAGTGTAGTTTTCCCAGAACCCGACTCTCCCATAATTGCAATAAATTCGCCCTGTTCAACTCTAAAGCTTATTCCATTTAAGGCATGGACATTATTAGCCGAAAACCTGCTTTTGTAAATTTTATCTAAATTTGAAACTTCTAGTAACATAAAATCTTCCTTTCTTATTCTTCCTTTATTATAAAATAGAAAGAAATAAAAATCCTTGCATTAAAATAACAATTTCACAATTTAAGTGACAATTTGTTAGTTTAGCGTTCTCTTTAGATCCAATATTACTTCAGTTCCAATATTGACTTCTGATTTTATATAAACATCAATAGTTAATTTTTCACAGATAGTCTTTACCATATTAAGACCCAATCCTGTGGATTTCTGGTAAATCCTGCCATTATAACCTGTATATGATTTTTCAAAAACTCTTTTTAGATCTTCTTTTCTAATACCAATGCCAGTATCTTTTATCACAAGTTCACTTTCTTTAAGAAAGATAGAAATTTCTCCATTTTTTGTGTATTTATTGGCATTTGAAAATATTTGATCAAGAAGAAAACCAAACCATTTTTTATCTGTAGTTATTTTCACATTCGTTTCTTTAAAATTAATTTTGTTCTTTCTTAAAATAAAAACTTTGGAATATTTCTTGATAGATGTTCTAATTATTTCATCTAAACTCAGGTTTTCAAAGACATAATCAGTTGTTTTAGATTCTAATCTAAAATATGATAAAAGTGTTTGCATATATTCTTCAATTTCAAAAATTTCAGCCTTAGCTTGATGAATATCGATTGGATAATCATCTAATATCAGATTTAAAGAAAACAAGGGGGTTTTTATCTGATGGGTCCACATTGTCATATAATCTTTGAAATCTTCAATTTTTTTTGAATAATCATTGGAAAGTTCCACTTTTTCAGAAAACTCCTTGTTTAATAAATCATATACTTCAGAATTTTTAATAAACTCTGGCGGATTTTTGCTAGGGTCATTTATCCAATCAAGTAACTTCTCTTTTGTGTTTTTATAATTATTGTAAGATAAAACCATATAAATTAGAAAAATAAAACAAGAAATTAGACAAATATATAAAAGATATTTGTAATCTATTCCCAAATTTTTTGAAAATACAAGCAAAAAAACAAAAATTCCAAAGACAATTAGTTCTAGCTTTTTTAGCCTTATAAATCTACTCAGATCTTTCAAGATAATAGCCCACTTTCTTTTTTGTTTTGATTAAATTTCTTAAGCCAATTTCTTCAAGTTTTTTTCTTAGCCTCATAATGTTAACCGTTAGAGTATTATCATCTATAAATTCGTCAGTTTGCCATATCTTATCCATAAATTCTTCCCTTTTAAAAACTTTTCTAGGACTTTTAAACATCATTTCCAATATCATAAACTCATTTTTGCTAAGTGCTATTTCATATTCATTAAATTTTAAGGTCATTTTTTCCCTATCAAGGGATAAATCTTGATATATCAAATTATCATAAACTTCAACATACTCGTAAGTTCTTCTTAATAGTGCCTTTATTTTTGCAACTAGCAAATCCAGATCAAAAGGTTTGGTTATATAATCGTCAGCTCCCATATTCATTGCCATAATCTTGTTAAGATTTATGCTTGCTGAGGAAATAAATATAATGGGAATTTTAGAAACCGACCTTATTTTCTCACACCAATGATAACCATTAAAAAACGGCAATGAAATATCTATCAAAAGTAAGTCCGCCTTGAAATTTATAAATTCGTCAAAAACATTTTCAAAATCTTTGACTCCCGATACAATAAAATTCCAACTTTCTAAATATTTTTTTATAGCTTTAAAAATAACTTCATCATCTTCTATAATAAAAATACGAAATTCTTTCATATTCACCTCTTCTTATTAAAAAGTTAATCGTAAAATTAAAAAATCCTCCTAATTATTATATAATCAGAAAGATATTTTACTAATTTTAAATTTTATTTATGGTATGGGTGATTGTTGATTATCCTAAAGGCTCTGTAAATTTGCTCAAGCAAAATAACTCTCATCAGCTGGTGAGGGAAAGTCATTTTTGAAAATGACAATTTGTAATTTGCTCTTTGGCTAACAGCTTTGCTTAGCCCGTTTGAACCACCTATGACAAAAACTAAATTTCTGCCAAAGCCTTCTAGCATTTCATTTTGTATAAATTCGGCAAATTCCTCACTTGCCATTTGCTTACCCAAAATTTCTAGACTTATAAGATAATCATCATCGTTTATTTTTGCTAAAATTCTTTCTCCTTCTATTTCTTTGACTTTTTCAATTTCTTTCTGGCTTAAATTTTCAGCTGCAGGTTCATCAGTCACTTCCATGATTTCAACATCATTATAAGCTTTCATTCTTTTTAGATACTCGTCTATAGCAGCTTTGAAGAATTTTTCTTTGATTTTGCCTACTCCAATAATTTTTATTTTCATTTTTAACTTAAATAATGTTATCCAATTAACTGTATGTATGAAACATAAGAATCGTAAATCTTGCTAAAGCCTTCATTGTTCAAGGCTTTTTTTACCATTTCTTTTATTTCAGAAGTTTTAAAAACCTTTCTTTGATAAGCTTTCATACTATTTCTTACATCTTCCATAATATTGTTTAAGTCGGAAGTGTTTAAGTATTGGTCTTTAGACTTTGCTGCATCCTTAATAGATCTAAGGATCTTATCTTCAGAAAATTCTTCCAAATTTCCAGATCTTTTTATTACATACATATTTTTATCGTAAATACTATATAAAAATTCTGAAACCACATCCATTTGCAAATTTTCAGTTTCCTTTAGTACGTCTGTAATATCGTAATTTTTATCATTGAAATAGTCTATAATTAATTGAGTAAGTTCACGCATTTTTTGCCTCTTTTCTATATCTTTTTATAAATATACCCAATTTATTGTTATGATTGATTTTTTTAAGATTCTTTAAAGCTAGCATTTGCTAAGTAAACACCAGCTACAATAATTATTCCACCTATAAGTTGAGAAATTGTAAGCTTTTCCCCTAACAAGGATACTCCTGCTAGAACTGAAACAACAGTAGATATCCCAATAAAAGAAGAAGTCTTATTTACGCCAATATTTGCTATCGCAAAATTTGATAAGAAAAATGCAAAAACTGAGCAACCTATTCCTTGAAATAAAATGGCTTTTATCAAATTTTTATCACTTATAGCCAAAGCCAAGGTAGAAGATAGATTTCCATTGTTAATTGCCTCAGCTAGGGCAAGTATAAGAAAGAAAATGCAACCGCAAGTTATCATTGCATATGTGATTTCAACGCTTGTAAAATCACTAAGCTTAGAAACAGTAACACTATACATAGAATAGGCAGCTACGGCAATAAGCAAAAATAAATAACCTTTTAATGAAAAACTAGAATCAGTGCTTACTGCAAAAACTGTTATCATAACACCAACTAAAGTTACAAGAATACCAGAAATTTGAGTTTTACTTGGTTTTTCCTTTAAAAAGATAGTAGAGGCAGTCAAAGAAGCAACAGGAATACAAGCTAGAAAAATACCACTTTCAGAAGCAGTAGAATTAGCTATTCCGATAGTTTCACCAATAAAATAACAACAAGGATCAATAATTCCCAAAATTATAAGTGGTAAAATGCTCTTGCCCTTAAAATTTATTTTCACAACTTTAATAACCACTAAGATACTCATAACAACAAAGGCAACAAAAAACCTAAAAGCTAAAAGAGAAAACTCGCTAGTAGATTGGGTGGCTTGCTTAGTAAAAATATAAGATAAACCAAAAATAGCTTCACAAGAAATAGCAGCTAAGATACCAAGCTTTATAGATCTTTGATCATGATTTTTCAAAATATCCTCCACAAAAAATAATTACCTTAATATAATAACACAATCTGTAAATAAAAGGTAATTATTAAAATAAGTCTTGAGTAAAATAATGATAATACATTAATAAAATAGGGAAATCATAATACTGGAAATTTCCATTGAAAATTAGATAAAAGAAAAGCACCGTAAAAGATGGTGCGAATCTTGTGGGTCTTTAGAAACTCGAACTCTGGACCTAGTCCGCTGTGCGGTTTCAGATGCTTGCATCTGAAATCTCTGAGGTGAACGAAGTGAACCCAGAGAACTGTTAAGAGCCGAAAGGCTCATAACCGGTTCGTAAATATGTACCGATCATTATATAAAAAGAAAAGCACCATCAAAGATGGTGCGAATCTGGTGGGCCTCCAGGGACTCGAACCCTGGACCTAGTCCGCTGTGCGGTTTCAGATGCTTGCATCTGAAATCTCTAAGGTGAACGAAGTGAACCCAGAGAACTGTTAAGAGCCGAAAGGCTCATAACCGGTTCGTAAATATGTACCGATCATTATATAAAAAGAAAAGCACCATCAAAGATGGTGCGAATCTGGTGGGCCTTAAGGGACTCGAATCCTGGACCTAGTCCGCTGTGCGGTTTCAGATGCTTGCATCTGAAATCTCTGAGGTGAACGAAGTGAACCCAGAGAACTGTTAAGAGCCGAAAGGCTCATAACCGGTTCGTAAATATGTACCGATCATTATATAAAAAGAAAAGCACCATCAAAGATGGTGCGAATCTGGTGGCCCTTAAGGGACTCGAACCCTGGACCTAGTCCGCTGTGCGGTTTCAGATGCTTGCATCTGAAATCTCTGAGGTGAACGAAGTGAACCCAGAGAACTGTTAAGAGCCGAAAGGCTCATAACCGGTTCGTAAATATGTACCGTTCATTATATAAAAAGAAAAGCACCATCAAAGATGGTGCGAATCTGGTGGGCCTCCAGGGACTCGAACCCTGGACCTACCGGTTATGAGCCGGGCGCTCTAACCGACTGAGCTAGAGGCCCACAATATAACATTAATCTTAAAATATTCATAAACATTATGGTGGACCTGAGTAGACTCGAACTACCGACCTCACGCTTATCAGGCGTGCGCTCTAACCACCTGAGCTACAGGTCCATAAAATAAAATATTAAATTGGCAGGGGAGACAGGATTTGAACCCGCGACATCCGGTTTTGGAGACCGACGTTCTGCCAGCTGAACTACTCCCCTAGGATTATCTATGGTAAATAACCTAACCTCACGGATTATGATTAACCTAACCTTTATTAATGGTGCCCAGAGGCGGAATCGAACCACCGACACGAGGATTTTCAGTCCTCTGCTCTACCGACTGAGCTATCTGGGCAAAAATTATGGCGGAGAAGGAGGGATTTGAACCCTCGCATCCCTTTTGAAAGGATCTACTCCCTTAGCAGGGGAGCCTCTTCAGCCACTTGAGTACTTCTCCAAAATTAATAAACTATTTATATTATTAAGCATTAAAAAATAAGCTCTATCTGGCGGAGAGGAAGGGATTCGAACCCTTGTGAGCCAATGACTCTAACGGTTTTCAAGACCGCCCCGTTATGACCGCTTCGGTACCTCTCCAAATATTTATAAAAGTATTCAAATGGCAAAAAGATAAATGCTTTCTGATAATAGATGAGCCTATCTCGTGTGAAATAGGCTTATCTTAAATGGTGACCCATCGGAGATTCGAACTCCGGACACCCTGATTAAAAGTCAGGTGCTCTACCGACTGAGCTAATGGATCATATGGCTGGGATAGCAGGACTCGAACCTACGCATACCAGAGTCAAAGTCTGGTGCCTTACCGACTTGGCTATATCCCAATATAAAACATACAAAGATATTATACAAGATATAGGTCATCTTGCAAATCCTATTAACAATTATTATTGGCGCGCCTGGGAGGAATCGAACCCCCGGCACACGGATTAGAAGTCCGTTGCTCTATCCAGCTGAGCTACAGGCGCATATTTTATGGAGCGGGTGAAGGGAATCGAACCCTCGCAACCAGCTTGGAAGGCTGGGGCTCTACCACTGAGCTACACCCGCATACTCAAAATAGAAAACATGCAATAAATAACTTTATTTGGTGGGGATGAGCGGATTCGAACCACTGAAAGCAAAGCTAACGGATTTACAGTCCGTCCCATTTGGCCAACTCTGGAACATCCCCAAATATTAAATTATTGGAGCTGATGATAGGACTTGAACCTACAACCTATTGATTACAAATCAATTGCTCTGCCAATTGAGCTACATCAGCATATTGGATCACTATTGCAATCCAAATGGCGACTCGGATGGGGATCGAACCCACGACCTCCGCCGTGACAGGGCGGCATTCTAACCAGCTGAACTACCGAGCCATAAAGCTATTTAAAACTTAAAAATACTTTTTAAATAAACATCAAATATTTAATTGGTGGAAGTAACAGGGCTCGAACCTGTGACCCCCTGCTTGTAAGGCAGATGCTCTCCCAACTGAGCTATACTTCCATAATGGTGACCCTACCGGGATTTGAACCCGGGATACCACCGTGAAAGGGTGGTGTCTTAACCGCTTGACCATAGGGCCTCAAAAAATATAAAATCTAAAAACATTTATTAATTATAAATTGCAACAAAGTTGCAAGTGTCTTAGTCGACTCCATAACGAAATCAGAGATTTCTATTTCGCGACATTTGACCTACCATCGATTTATTTCATAAATCGGGTTAGGATCAAAAACCACTTGACCATAGAGCCATGTCAAATGACAAAAACTATTATAACATATAAAAAATTACTATGCAAGTTTTTTTTAATAATGGTTGCGGGAGCTGGATTTGAACCAACGACCTCCGGGTTATGAGCCCGACGAGCTACCAAACTGCTCTATCCCGCGATAATTTAACAGAAAATTTGGTGCCGAGGACCGGAATCGAACCGGTACGATGTTTGACCATCGCAGGATTTTAAGTCCTGTGCGTCTGCCAGTTCCGCCACCCCGGCACGTATAACATTAAATAATTGGCGCTCAGGGTGGGACTCGAACCCACAACCTACCGGTTAACAGCCGGGTGCTCCACCATTGAGCTACCTAAGCATATTTTTTTGTGTTCATTTAATTTTCTACTAGCCTATTGGCTAGTAGTTTTTAAATGTTTAGCAGCGTCCTACTCTACCGGGAGGCTTCCCTCCGAGTACCATCGGCGTTGTTGGGCTTAACTTCTGTGTTCGGTATGGTTACAGGTGTATCCCCAGCGCTATCGCCACTATATTTTTTTTAAACCTTCTAAATAGCAACCAATATTTCCAGTCAAGTTTTAATGGTTAGTATCCTTTAGCTTAATACATTACTGTACTTACACCTTGGACCTATCTAAGGTATTTTCTTTACCTTCTTTGAGAAATCTTATCTTGAGGGTTGCTTCGTACTTAGATGCTTTCAGTACTTATCAATTCCATACTTAGCTACCCAGCTATGCTTCTGGCGAAACAACTGGTGCACCAGTGGTATGTCCATCCCGGTCCTCTCGTACTAGGGACAGCTCCTCGCAAATTTCTTACGCCCACGCTGGATAGGGACCGAACTGTCTCACGACGTTCTGAACCCAGCTCGCGTGCCTCTTTAATGGGCGAACAGCCCAACCCTTGGGACCTACTTCAGCCCCAGGATGAGACGAGCCGACATCGAGGTGCCAAACCTCCCCGTCGATGTGGACTCTTGGGGGAGATAAGCCTGTTATCCCCGGGGTAGCTTTTATCCGTTGAGCGATGGCCCTTCCATTCGGAACCACCGGATCACTAAGTCCGTATTTCTACTCTGCTTGATTTGTCTATCTCGCAGTTAAGCTCGCTTGTGCCTTTGTACTCTTCGAATGGTTTCCGTCCATTCTGAGCGAACCTTTGAACGCCTCCGTTACTTTTTGGGAGGCGACCGCCCCAGTCAAACTGCCCAACTGACAATGTCCAATGCCCAGCTTCATGGGTCATTGTTAGAATTTTGATATTAGAGGGTTGGTATCCCAAGGATGACTTCGCCTACACTGGCGTGCAGGTTTCATAGTCTCCCAACTATCCTGTACGTCTAATCTCAAAATCCAATATCAGCCTACAGTAAAGCTCCACGGGGTCTTTCCGTCCTAGCGTGGGTAAGTCGCATCTTCACGACTACTACAATTTCACCGGATCCTTTGTTGAGACAGTGCCCAAATCGTTACACCTTTCGTGCGGGTCGGAACTTACCCGACAAGGAATTTCGCTACCTTAGGACCGTTATAGTTACGGCCGCCGTTTACTGGGGCTTAAGTTCTGGCCTTCGATTGCTCTAAGCCTTCCCCTTAACCTTCCAGCACCGGGCAGGTGTCAGCTCCTATACTTCATCTTGCGATTTTGCAGAAACTTGTGTTTTTGGTAAACAGTCGCTTGGGCCTGGTTTCTGTGGCCAGATCGCTCTGGCTCCCCTTCTCGCGAACTTACGGGGATATTTTGCCGAGTTCCTTAACAAAGGTTCTTCCGCGCGTCTTGGTATTCTCTACCTCCCTACCTGTGTCGGTTTTGGTACGGGCGCTTTGGTCTTGATAGTGACTTTTCTTGGCAATTTGAATTTAACTATTTCTCTACTTGTGTTTTCGATGCCTATCGCACATTGGCTGCTGATCAGCGGATTTGCCTACTGAAAAGCCTTTGTGTTTAGACTGCCTTCCATCAGGCAGCTAGTGTGTCCTCTTGCGTCATCACGTCTCTTTAACGACTTTAAGCGGTACAGGATTTTAAACCTGTTGTCCATCGGCTACGCCTTTCGGCCTTGCCTTAGGTCCCGACTTTCCCTGAGGGGACGAGCCTTGCTCAGGAGTCCTTAGGGTTTCGACGGGAGAGATTCTCACTCTCCTTCTCGCTACTCATGCCAGCATTCTCTCTTGTATAGGCTCCACTTTTGTTTTCACTTTGGCTTCTTCGCTTATACAATGCTCCTCTACCACTGATAGAGAGTTTAAATCTATTCATAAGTAACCACTTTTTTAGGTTTTTGAATACTTTTACCAGGTTCATACTTTTGTATGTCTGTTTCGGTGATAATTTCATGACCTAACCCCAAAACTTGTTTTGGTTGGTAGGTCAGACGTCGCACTGTTTCAAATCTTCGATTTGTCAGAGTGCCGACGATAGTAATTTACAACTTACTTTTTTTTTTATTTACGTAATTTGATTTGTTACTCGTTTATCTTGATTGTTTTTTTATATTTCCTAGTTAAGTTTTCTTTTGCCTTTTTTTATGGTTTCCTTTTTATGAGATAGATTTAAATTCTCTATCAATCCGAAGCTTCGGTACTGGATTTTAGCCCCGTTTATTTTCGGCGCAAACCCACTTGACCAGTGAGCTATTACGCATTCTTTAAATGTATGGCTGCTTCTAAGCCAACGTCCTGGTTGTCTTAGTAGGTTCACATCCTTTTCCACTTAATCCAGATTTTGGGACCTTAGCTGTCGGTCTGGGCTGTTTCCCTTTCGACTTAGGAGCTTATCCCTCTAAGTCTGACTCCATGATTTGATTTTTTGGCATTCGGAGTTTGATAGGCTTTGGTACGTTAACCGCCCTAGGCCATTCAGTGCTCTACCTCCTTAAATCTTTGATCATAGGCTAGCCCTAAAGCTATTTCGAGGAGAACCAGCTATCTCCGGGTTCGTTTGGTTTTTCGCCCCTAGCCACAGTTCATCCGATGCGTTTTAAACCGCACCCGGTTCGAGCCTCCAGTGAATTTTACTTCACCTTCACTCTGACCATGGCTAGATCACCCGGTTTCGGGTCTATCATAGTAAACTTTCGCCCTGTTAAGACTCGCTTTCGCTTGGACTTCGCATCTTAAATGCTTAATCTTGCTTGCTATGATAACTCGCTGGCCCATTCTACAAAAGGTACGACATCAATCTTTTGATCTCTGTCTGCTTGTAGGCTTAAGGTTTCAGGTTCTATTTCACTCCCCTTGCGGGGTTCTTTTCACCTTTCCCTCACGGTACTTGTTCACTATCGGTCACATGTTAGTATTTAGCCTTAGGGGATGGGCCCCCTATCTTCACAGCAAATTCCTCGTGTTCACTGCTACTTGCCCCCAAAAATTTGTTTTCTTTTGTCTACAAGACTTTCACTTTCTTTGGTTCATTTTCCCAAATGATTTGACTAAAAAACATATTTCTTATTGGGTTGGGCTGTTTTCTTTTCGCTCGCCGCTACTTGGAAAATCGAGTTTTCTTTCTTTTCCTCCTGCTACTTAGATGTTTCAGTTCGCAGGGTCTGGCTTCATAAGACTATGTGTTTATCTTATGATGTCTAATTCTTCATTAGACGGGTTTCCCCATTCGGAGACCTAGGGGTTGGTGCTTGTTGTGAGCTTACCCTAGTTTTCGTTCACTTACGTCCTTCTTCGCCTTCATGTGCCAAGGCATCCACCTTGAGCCCTTTCTTTCTTGACTGGAAATATTGTTTGCTATTTAGTTTTGTCTCATTGCTGAGTGGTTCGATTTAATGACTCTATCTTTAGCCAGACTCGTCGGCTTGCTGACAAAGTTGCTTGCAACTTTGATTCGCAGCGACGTCTGATCTTCCATCAATTTTGCTTTGCAAAATTGGAATAGGTCATCATGGTGGAGGTAAAGAGATTCGAACTCTTGACCCCCTGCGTGCAAGGCAGGTGCTCTCCCAGCTGAGCTATACCCCCATGTAATATCAATGATTATTTTTCTTTTCTAATTTTGAGTTACTTTTCTAGTTTTTCTAGTTTTCTCTCTGTTGAGAAGTCGACTTGTCGACTTCTCAATCCTTAGAAAGGAGGTGATCCAGCCGCACCTTCCGATACGGCTACCTTGTTACGACTTCACCCCAGTTACTGACCCTACCTTCGACTGCTGCATTCCTTACGGTTTGCTCACAGGCTTCGGGTATTGCCAACTCCCATGGTGTGACGGGCGGTGTGTACAAGACCCGGGAACGCATTCACCGCGACATGCTGATTCGCGATTACTAGCAACTCCAACTTCATGATCTCGAGTTGCAGAGATCAATCCGAACTGGGACAGGCTTTTTGAGGTTCGCTTGATTTTGCAATTTCGCTGCTCTCTGTTCCTGCCATTGTAGCACGTGTGTAGCCCAAGTCATATAGGGCATGATGATTTGACGTCATCCCCACCTTCCTCCGGTTTGTCACCGGCAGTATTGCTAGAGTCCCCAACTTAATGATGGTAACTAGCTATAAGGGTTGCGCTCGTTATGGGACTTAACCCAACATCTCACGACACGAGCTGACGACAACCATGCACCACCTGTAATACAGCCTTCCGAAAGAAGTAAGGAACTATCTCTAATCCCCTCCGTATTATGTCAAGACTTGGTAAGGTTTTTCGCGTTGCTTCGAATTAAACCACATGCTCCGCTGCTTGTGCGGGTCCCCGTCAATTCCTTTGAGTTTCACACTTGCGTGCGTACTCCCCAGGCGGAGTGTTTATTGCGTTAGCTGCGGCACCCAGATTTACTCCAGACACCTAACACTCATCGTTTACGGCGTGGACTACCAGGGTATCTAATCCTGTTTGCTACCCACGCTTTCGTACCTCAGCGTCAGAATATGACCAGAAAGTCGCCTTCGCCACCGGTATTCCTCCTAATATCTGCGCATTTCACCGCTACACTAGGAATTCCACTTTCCCTTTCATTTCTCAAGTTATACAGTTTTAGAAGCTTACTATAGTTGAGCTATGGGATTTCACTTCTAACTTATTTAACCGCCTACGTACCCTTTACGCCCAATGATTCCGGATAACGCTCGGTCCATACGTATTACCGCGGCTGCTGGCACGTATTTAGCCGGACCTTATTCGTATAGTACTGTCATTTTCTTCCTATACAAAAGATTTTTACAACCCGAAGGCCTTCTAAATCACGCGGCGTCGCTGCATCAGGGTTTCCCCCATTGTGCAAAATTCCCCACTGCTGCCTCCCGTAGGAGTCTGGGCCGTGTCTCAGTCCCAATGTGGCCGTACACTCTCTCAAGCCGGCTACTGATCGTTGCCTTGGTAGGCTTTTATCTTACCAACTAGCTAATCAGACGCAAGTCCATCTTAGAGCGAGATTCTTTGATAAGGCTATCATGCGATGGCTTTATGTTATTGGGTATTATTCTCAGTTTCCTAAGGCTATCCCCATCTCTAAGGCAGGTTACTCACGTGTTACTCACCCGTTCGCCACTAATCCACTTATTTTCATTCCGAAGAAATCAAATGAGTTTCATCGTTCGACTTGCATGTGTTATGCACGCCGCCAGCGTTTATCCTGAGCCAGGATCAAACTCTCATGAAAATTATATGAGAGCTTTTGATTCAAGCTCTTAATTCATTTACACTGATTTAATCAATGCGTGATTTAAGTTTATCCATCCATTTATCATAGATTGAAATCATTTTTTAGACAATTTGTTTTTGTCTATAAGGTTACTCAAATTAATTGATTTTTGTTTAATTACTATTTAATTTATTGGATAAGTTTTCTTATCCGGTTCTTGTGTCGCTTGTTAACGACAAGATATATAATACCATCTTTATTTTAGCTTGTCAAATATTTTTTTAATATTTTTAAGCTTTTGCTAGAAAATTTACCTTTTAGCAGGTGTGGTATTGATATATAATACCCTACTTTAAGAAATTTGTCAAATTGCTTTTGTCGATAATTTCTAAAGTGGTGCTAATTATATTACTATATTTTTCTCTTTTTGTCAAATATTTTATTTTGCCTTATAAAGAACATTTTGGAGTTTTATTTTTTCAAAAAAATAGACCTAACTAATCTCTTTATCTTAGCTAGGTCTATTTGCTAAAGTATATTAATTTACTTTTTGGTATTCTTTTGTTTCTATGGTTATTTTTGATTTATCGCTTTTTACAAGTTCTTCTTTTAATGATAAATTTTCTATTGATAAGTTGCTTAGGCCACTAGCTTTTTTTGGAAATGATATACATTCTTCTGTTTGACAATCAAATATATAGGTGTTTTCCATGTTAATTCCTATTGGAATTTCAATGTTTGACCTTATTGGGGCAGATGAATCAAAACGCATTACTATTATTTCATTGTTTTCTTTTAGCAAGTAACCGTAGGTATCTGAACCCATATATTCTACATTGTCAAATTTTACTTTTATGTTGGAGTTTGCCTTATAGGAAAATTCTTCGCTTCTTACTCCAAATAAAATTTTGTTGTTTTGATTTGTATATCTTAAAAGATCTTTTGTTTTTGATATTGGTAGAGCTAATCTTTGTCCAAATATATCTACATAGTAATTTGAACCATCTCTGTGTAGATTTGTTTCTATTACGTTCATTTTTGGCGATCCTATAAATTCAGCTATGAATCTATTTTTAGGATGGTAATAAAGATTTAGGGGGCTATCAAATTGTACTAGCTCTCCTTGATTTAAGACTGCGATCCTATCTCCCATTGTCATAGCTTCAATTTGATCGTGGGTTACATAGATAAATGTCGTGGCTAGTTTTTTGTGAAGCCTTACTATTTCTGATCTCATCTCTACTCTTAGCTTTGCGTCGAGATTTGATAATGGTTCATCTAGCAAAAATACTTTTGGATTTCTAACCATAGCACGACCTAGGGCAACTCTTTGCCTTTGGCCTCCTGATAATTGTGCTGGTTTTCTATCCAGAAGTTCTTCTAGTTTTAAAGTTTTTGCTATTTCATTTACTTTTTCCTCGATGGTTTTTTTATCTACTTTTTGCATTTTTAGTGCAAAACCTATGTTTTCTCTAATTGTCATGTGTGGATATAAGGCGTAGGATTGAAATACCATTGCTATGTCCCTATCTTTAGGGGAGATATTGTTCATTCTTACATCGTCAATATAAAAATCTCCTTTTGATATTGACTCAAGTCCTGCTATCATCCTAAGTGTGGTTGATTTTCCGCAACCTGAAGGGCCTACTAATACTACAAATTCTTTATCATTTATTTCAAGATTTATATCTTTCGCACCTTCAAATCCATTTTCATAAATTTTATATATGCCTTCTAATTTTACTTTTGCCATTTTTTAACCTTTTACCGCTCCTTGTGTTAATCCCTTTACCATGTTCTTTTGAGCAAACATGAATATTATTAAAGATGGTATCATACAAACTACAACTCCTGCTATCATCAAAAGCATGGATTGAGCATCGGCTGAGTTTAACATTGAAATACCAATTTGTACCGTTCTATAACTATCAGCTCCAGTTATCAAAAGTGGCCACATATACATATTCCATGCACCCAAAAACGATTGAACTGCAAGAGCTCCAATTGTTGGCTTTGATAGAGGAATTAATATTCTAAATATAAAACCTATGTCACTTGCACCGTCAATTTTGCTTGCTTCATAAATTTCCATTGGAAATGTTTTGAAGGCTTGCCTAAACAAAAAAATTCCCATGGCGCTTGTAAGATATGGTGCAACAAGTCCGAAGAAGGAATCTTGAAAACCCCAGCCTGAAATCATTAGAAAATTTGAAATTATCGTTGTTTCTCCAGGAATCATGGTTGTTGCCATAATTATTGCAAATAACAGTCCCTTTTGCTTAAAATGCAAAAAGTGTAAGGCGAAAGCAGCAAGAATGGCCGTCACCATTTGAAATGCAGTTATTATTACAGAAACTATAAGTGAGTTTATAATGTAGCCTTCTATGGGTGCAATTTTAAATACGTCTTTGTAATTTTGTAAAGTCGGATTAGCTGTAAAAAAAGTTTTGTCATATAGTTCATGGCTTGGTTTTACACTCATTACAAAGGCGTAAATAATTGGAAATAGTACAAATATTACAACTATTACATTTAGAATAAGTCTAATAATTTTACCTGTATCAAGGCTTTCTTTTCTAAGAGTTTTTTTGTTATTTAAGCTTTTTAAAAATGATATGCTATTATTACTTACTTGCATTTTTATCTCCATTTGACCTAAAAGCTATTATAGTTAATATCATGACTATAAAAAAAAGAACCACTGATTCTGCTGAAGCGTAGCCGTATCTGTAATTCATAAAAGCATTTTTATAGATATCATGAACTATTACATTTGTTGCTTCCCCCGGTCCACCTTGGGTAAGAAGTTTGATTTGACCAAAGGATTGAAAAGCATTAATGATATTTGTAACTACTACAAAAAACATAATCGGTCTTACTGATGGAAGAGTAACGTGTTTAAATTGATTAAAGCCGTTTGCTCCATCTATAGAAGCCGCCTCATACAAACTATCGTCAATTCCAGATAGTCCAGATGAGAAATACAAAAAATTCATACCTGAATTTAGCCAAGCTGTTAATACTCCAACGCTTATCAAGGCCCATTTTGGATCTGATAACCAATTGATGTTAGTTTTAAAAATTACATTTAATATACCCACAGATTGGTTAAGCATTACCTTAAAAACCAAGGCCATTCCAGATGAGGCAATAGCTATAGGAAGAGAATAAGCTGCTGAAAAGACTCTAATGCCAGGAAAATTTACCCTACACAACAAAGCTGTTGCAAAGCCTAACAAAACTCCTATAACTACTACTATAATTACATAAATAAAACTGACTTTTAAGCTATTCCAAAAAGATGGAGAAGACAAAAGGTCAGAGTAATTTTTAAATCCAATAAAGATAGTATTGGCTCCCATATTATCCGTAGCGTACAGACTACGAATTATAGTCTGTACGAATGGATAAAATACAAAAACAGTTAAGAAAGCCAATGCTGGTAGCATGTATAGATAGGCTTTATTATTGTATTGTTTCATTTTTTGTTAACCTTGTTATAAGATTCTAAAGCCTCATCTATTTCTTTTGCCATGGCCTTACTTGCATCTTCTGGAGAAGTATTTCCATTTAGCATTTCTTCTATATATTTTTCCATGATTTGACGAGATTCTTGGTAAACTGTTGCAAGTGCGCCTTGATCTTCTGGCTTAGAATCATGCAATTGATCTATAGCTGTTTCAAATTGTGGTGATTTTTTGATTAGTTCTTTAAATTCGTCTGTATCAAGAACTCCCTTATTTACCGGGAAATATCCTGTATTTGCATTCCAATAAATTTGAGAGTCGACGCTTACTAGGAATTTTATGAAGTCCCAAGCTCCCTTCATTTTTTCTTCATCACCTGAGTTAAGGGCATATAGAGAAGCTCCACCGATTGAAACTCCGTTTTTGTCAGAATCTTTTACAGCTGGGAAATATGCAGTTCCAACTTCGAATCTATCGCCAACTTCTGAAAGAATTTGGGTTAATGACGCTGTTGAAGCAAAAGTCATAGCGCTTGTTCCTGAGTTAAATTCTGGTATTCCGCCTTGTTTGCCAACATTTGGTGCAATCCCCTCATCTTCAAGTGCTTTCCATTGTTCAAGAATATTTAAAATTCCCTTGTTTTCTTCAAATACTGTCTTGTTTGGATTTGCTTTTCTACCATTTTCATTATCGAAAATATCAAGACCTTCTTTGTTCATAAATTGGTCAATCCACCAACCATAAACACTAAATGAAATCGGCATTTCTGTAACTCCAGATTCTTTTAATTTCTTGCCAACTGTCATCATTTCTTCCAAAGATTTTGGTGGCTTTACACCTGCTTTGTCAAACATATCTTTGTTGTAATACAAAAGTGGTGTAGATGAGTTAAATGGCATAGAATTTAGTTTGCCATCAACAGTGTAATAGGCAAGAAGATTATCTTCTAATTGTGATGTATCGTATTTTTCTTCATCGACAAATTCTTGAATAGGTTTAATTAGACCAGAGTCAATCATATATCTTGTTCCAAGTTCAAATACTTGTACGACATCAGCGCCTACATCTTTTCCTGAAGCAGATGATCTAATTTTTGTTAATGCATCATCATATTCGCCTTGGAATTCTGCTTTTACAAGATACTTATCTTGAGATTTGTTATATTCTTCTACAAGATGATCAATAGCTTCATTTAGATTTCCACCCATTGAGTGCCAGAAAACAATAGTGGTTTTTCCATCCGTTGAATTCTTATCTGAACTTTCTTTATCCTTACTTTCACTTGCTTCTTTAGTTTCATTGCTAGTTGTTTTTGAACTATCAGTTGATGAATTATCATCCTTACGACCTGCACAAGCTGTTAAGCTTATAAACATCAAGACTAACATTAGTCTACTAAAAATTTTTTTAAACATATATCCTCCAATGTTTTTAATACTTTATGATTATAAATAAGCTTTATAAAATCTAAATACGAAAAATGTAAGATTTTTGTAAAAAATAACATAAAAATAGGATATAAGGATAGCTTTTAAAATAAGCCTTCCTTATATCCAAATCTATCTTTCTATTAATTTTTTAACCTTATCTGGATAATCTGTTATCAATCCACTTACGCCTTCTATTAGATATTCGCTAAAGTCGTAATCTGAAATTCCAAACCAAACATTTATGCCTATATTATTTTCCCTCATTTTTTCAATAACTTCATTTGTAAGAGTGAAATTTAAGGGGTGGAAATATTCCATTCCCAAATTTTTTACGTATTCCCAAGGCTTATATAGTCTTGATGATTCCAAAACTCCACATTTGATGTTTGGAGCAAGTTCTTTAAATCTTATTAGTGAATTATGGTTAAAGGATGAGATGATTATTTTTTCTTCCATGTCATATTCTTTGATCAAATCATAAGTCATTTTTTCTATATTTTCATAATCAATTATAGATGTTTTTAGTTCGATATTGGTGATTATCTCCCAATCTTTTGCCAAGTCAAAATACTCTCTAAGTGTTAAAATCTCTTCTTTTTCATATTGGGGAAATAATTTTGAAGCGTTAAGTTCTTTTAATTCTTTTAAACTTTTATCTTTAATAAGTCCACTGCCATTTGTAGTTCTTTCCAAGCTTTCATCGTGGATTATTACAATTTCTCCATCGTTAGTTAGGTGGATATCAAATTCTATACCGCTTGCTCCAGCTTCTATGGCTTTTTTGAAAGCAAGTCTTGTATTTTCTGGATATTTTCCCCTAAAACCTCTATGTGCAAAATTTATCATAAAGCCTCCTTTAATAATTAAGAAAATCCTAGCAAAAATATGTAAAGTTTTTATATGAATTTTGTAAGTTTTTTATTATCTTCAATTTTTTTTATTTTCTGATATAATGTAGTATAACATATTTTAAGGATTTTGGAACAAACAAGTATTTTAAGGAATGATATATGATTGATAATAATAAATTAAAACAAAGGGATGGATTTACTGATAAATTAGGTTTTACCTTAGCTTCTATTGGCTCAGCTGTTGGCATGGGCAATATTTGGCGTTTTCCTCTTATGGTTTCCATGTGGGGAGGCATGAGTTTTTTGCTAGTCTATGTATTTTTTGTTTTTATAATTTCAAAAACAGGACTTATAGAAGAATTTGCCCTAGGTAGGCTTACAAATTCTGGCCCTGTCGGAGCTTTTTCATATGCTGCAAAAGATAAGGGCAAGGAAAATTTAGGCAAAAAACTTGGTTTTATACCAGTTTTGGGATCTCTTGCCCTAGCTATAGGCTACACTTGCGTAATGGGTTGGATTTTTAAATATGTTTTTCTTGCTATTAACGGAGATCTTTCTTCTTTTGGATCTGATATGGATTTGATTGGAGGAACTTTTGCCAATACTGCAAGTGCTTTTGCTAACAATTTATGGCTAATCATTGCAATTATTTCTTCAATGCTTATTATGAGCTTGGGAATCGCCAAAGGAATTGAAAAGGCCAACAAAATTTTGATGCCGGTTTTATTTATCTTGCTATTGATTTTGGCAATTTATGTTGGATTGCAAAAAAATTCCATCGATGCCTATAAATACATATTTGCCTTAAATTTTTCAAAATTAAAGGATATTAGACTTTGGATTTTCGCCTTCGGCCAAGCTTTCTTTTCCCTATCCATAGCGGGAAATGGTTCTGTTATTTACGGTTCATATTTGCCAAAAGATGAAGATATTGAAAGCTCCGCTGCAAATGTTGCCTTATTTGATACTCTTGCAGCGCTATTGGCAGCTCTTGTAATAATTCCAGCAATTGCAGTTTCTGGTGGCAAATTAAGCGAGGGCGGCCCTGGCCTTATGTTTATTTATTTGGTTAATGTTTTTAATCAGATGGCTTTTGGAAGAATTGTTATGATCATATTTTATTTGGCAGTTCTTTTTGCAGGCATCAGCTCAATAATAAATTTATATGAAGCTCCTGTTGCTTATTTACAAGAAGAATTTAATTTTGATAGAATCAAGGCTTCAATTACTATCCACCTTATCGGTCTATGCTCTGCAATTTTAATTCAAGGCATAGTTGGTCAATGGATGGATGCGGTTAGTATTTACGTTGCCCCATTTGGAGCATTTCTTGCTGGTCTAATGTTCTACTATTTCCTTGATGAGGATAAGGCTATAGCCGAAGTTAATAGAGGAAGAAAAAAACCTATAGGCGACTGGTTTTATCCGCTTGGAAAATTCATTTATTGTCCACTAGCTATTATAGCTATGATTTTAGGAATTATTTTTGGCGGAATTGGTTGATAAAAAATAAAAACTCTTGCTAGATTTTATCTTGGCAAGAGTTTTTTTCTTTGTTAAATTTTTAAATTATCGCTTTTCTTAAATCTTTTAGAGCATTTCTTGCAACTTTCATTGCACTTTCCATTGCATCTTTGTTGGTCATATCTACGCCTGCTTTTTTGAGAACTTCTAGTGGATATTCGCTTTCACCTGCTTTTAGATAGTTTAGGTAAGCAGTTCTATCTTCGTCAGTTCCTTTTAGGATTTTTTGGCTTAAAGCAACCGCAGACATAAAGCCTGTTGCATATTGGAATACATAGTAGAACATATAGAAATGTGGTATTCTTGACCATTCTACTGAAATGTAATCATCAACATTAATATCAGATCCAAAATAATCGCGGTTTAAATCTCCATAAATTTTATTAAGTCTAGCTGCAGGAATTGGTTGGCCATCTGCTACTAATTTATTTACTTCATGTTCAAATTCTGCAAACATACTTTGTCTAAATACTGTTGATTTGAATTGATTTACAAAGTAGTTTAGTAAGTAAGCTTTTTCTTCTTCGCTTTGGCTATTTTTTAGCATATAATCAAGTAGCAACAATTCATTTGTTGTAGATGCTATTTCAGCTAAGAATATTGAATAAGAACCATAAACAAATGGTTGAGTTTTTCTTGTGTAATAAGAGTGCATGGAATGTCCTAGCTCATGGACAATGGTAAATACATCGTTAATTGTGTTGGTGTGATTTAGCAAAATATATGGTTGGGTGTCGTAAGATCCCCAAGAATAAGCACCAGATCTTTTGCCTTCATTTGGCATAACGTCAAACCATCTTTGCTCAAAGCCTTCGCGTGCAACTTTTACATATTCTTCTCCAAGAGGTTTGATAGCTTCAAGAACAATTTCGCGAGCCTCATCAAATTCGATTTTTCTATCGTAATTATTTACCAATGGCACATAGATATCGTGGAATCCAAGGTCATCTACTCCAAGAAATTCTTTTCTTAAGCTTGTGTAATCTCTGTGAATATCCATATTTTCATGGATTACTTCAAGTAAGTTGTCGTAGATTTTCTCATCTATATTGCCTGCTGCAAGGCTCATTTGACGAGCAGAATCATAGCCACGAAGTTTTGCTACTATATTATGACTAGTAATTTCACCATCAAGTAGGGATGCGGAAGTATTTTCAAATTGTTTGTAAACTTTATAATAAGTTTCATAAACATTTCTTCTAAATTCTCTATCCTTATCTTCTTCTAAGCTTGTAAAGTTTGCATCAGAAAGTTCTATCTCTTTGCCATCTTTTTTCACATTTGGAAATCTTAAGTCGGCATTTGAGAAAGTCATGTAGGTTGTTACAGGATTTTCGCTTAATTTTGAATAGCTTGCAAGAATTTTTTCTTCATTTTCGCTAAGAACGTGCTCTTTTTCTCTAAAGAGATCTTCAAAATAATGTTCATAGATTTTTAGTTCTTCTTTTTCTTTAAGCATTGCTTGTATTTTTTGATAATCTTCATTTAGAATTTCTGGTTTGATAAATGATAATTTTTGTGAAAGCTCTGATTCAACAATTGTAATGGTTTGAGTCATTTCTTGGTATTTTGTAACTGTTGTATCTTCGTCATTTCTTAGGTGAGAATATACGCTTGCTTTAGAAAATATTCTTCCGTATTTTTCGTATTCTTCTAGGAATTTTAAAAGGCTATCGGCATTTTCTGTGATTTTGCCCTTAAATTTGCATAAATCGTCTGCTAGTTTTTTGACTTCTTCGACATCTTTATAAAAATCTTCGTCATTTGCATAGATTAATTCGATATTCCAAGTCAAATTTTTATCAACTTCGTTTCTTTTCATTTTTTCTCCTTTATTTTAGATCAATATTCATAGGATTTGAACTTGTATTTGCAAGTAAAATCCTGTTTTTTTCTTCAATATCGGCTATATAGCCAATTTCCATTTTTTTACCTTCCACATAGGAAGAAACAGCCTTTGTCTTTACTCCATAAACATCTAACAAAGTTTTTAGATATTCATTTTCTGTTGCAATTCTATTGTTGATAGCTTCTTCAAGGCTTCCTTGTCTTGGGCTATCTGGATATTCTATAACTTCTCCTAGCCTTTCAACAGTAGTATCTACATTATCGATCGAAGTTCTAAAAACTAGATAATCCATAAGGCCCATAAATTTGTTGAACAAGTAATATGCCGAAAAACTTTTGCCATCGAAAACACTAACCTGACTAATTAGAAGTAATTTGCCCGATTGTGAATCGAGCATATCATAGCTAACTGTACTTGCTAGATCATTAAAGCCAGCAAGAGGGCCAAATTCTCTTTCCACTAAATTTCCATCTTTCTTGTAGGAAATAAAAGTTGAATAGCCTCCAGGACTTTGCACAGATTCTAGCAAGGAAATTCCAATTTGAGTATCGTCAATTTTTGTATCTATAAGATTTCCCATAGAATTTTTGGCATCAAGATTTTCTCCAAGAGATCCCTTACCGTAAATTTCTTTGAAATTTATCTTATCTTCATCAGAATTATTTTCCTTATCATCTTCTTGGTTGAAATCATCTTTTACATAAGTTATTTTTGGAAAATCCATGTTATTTGAAAGATTTTTTTCTTTATTAATTTCTGCCTTAAAATCCGATCTTGATTGATAATCACATCCACTTAGGATAAAGCATAGGCTTAAAATAATTATAATTTTTTTCATTTTTAACTCTTAATTAACTGACCTTAGACCAATTGTTATTAGTAAGTAAATCAAAACTATTATAGCTGCTATAGAAATTATCCTAACTTGTGAGTTTAGTTCTCTATTTATTACAGGAAAAATTCCTGAAAGTAAAAGACCTCCAACAAGTCCACCCAAATGTCCAAGCATTCCAACTCTCGGATTTAGGAATGAATAAACTATATTTATAGCTATTATTGAAAGAAAACTTGCGCCAAAGCTATGAAGTATGGCATCGTTTTTGTAATTTAACATAAGACCAAGGGCAAGACCAAACATTCCGTATAAGGATGTAGAAGCTCCAGCACTTATGGAAAATTCTGAACCAAAAGCAAAGCTTGCAAGATTTCCCAATATTCCTGCTATAAGATATATAAGCAAGAAATTAATACTTCCATAAAGCCTTTCAAAAGTAGGGCCTAGTTGGTACAAAAAATACATATTAAAGAGAATATGCATAAGTCCTATGTGGATAAATGATGCTGTAAGAAGCCTCCACCACTGGCCTTGGGCAATTAAGCCTTTTACCACAGCCCCGTAACGGACTAAATTTTCCGTATTTTCGCTTCCTCCTGTTAGCGTCATCAGGGCAAAAACTATTACGTTTAAAGCTATTAGTACAAAAGTCACCTTATTTTCTCCGAAATTTTTAATTTTATTCATGAAGTCATTATACTACTTTCTAAATTTTTCCCAGCAACTTCTCACTAACATCTCTTGCCAAAGCTCTAATGGCACTTAGCATATCTTTTCTTTCAAAATCATCGGAAATATAATATTTGTAAATCAAATCAAAATTTTCTCTTTTGCCTATTTCTTTGCCATTTCCATCTTCTAGGAAAACTATCTTTATATTTTCATTGTAGGCTTTGGCAAAGGTAGAAACATTTATTGAGCTTGCCCCATCAAATTGTTCTAGATTTTCTCCCAAAATCAAAACGTCATTTTCTTTTACAAGTTTTTCAAAATTTAATTTCTCCAAAATTATATCCATTGATCTTGATATTTTTGCCTTAAAAAATACATACAAGGCCCAAGCAACTCCGCCTCCAGATCCCAAGGAAGGCAAATCTATAGAATCAACTCCCAAGGTGTCTTCGATTACTTTTTTGAAATTTTTGCTTCCATTATAAAGATAAGCTATATCTTCTATGCTGGCGCCTTTTCTATAAATTCTATTTTCCAAAAATGAATTATCTCCAAAAAGGGTTGTATCAGAGCTTGTTGCTATCTGAATTTTTCTATTATAAATCCTATGATCTATATTATCTATATCTACTCTTGAAACTTTTGCCATATTTGAAGCTATTGGATTTAGTTGATTGTCATCTTTATCGTAAAACCTTGCTCCCAAAGCATAGAGCATGCCCATGCCCAAGTCGTTGGTTGCTGTATCTCCAATTCCTACAAAAAGAGATTTGGCGTCATTTTCTAGGCCATCGACAAGCATTTCACCAAAGCCTAGGGAAGAAGAATTCATTACATCCAAATCTTCCTTATAAAGTAGGCGAAGACCAGAGCTTTCTGCCATTTCCATAACCGCATAATCATCTTTCATTACATATCGAGCAGTGATTACTTCATTTAAAGGATTGTGGACATTTACATAATGGTAAGTTCCGTCAAGAAATTCTTTCATGGACTCAACAGTGCCAATGCCGCCATCAAAAAACGGCATTATATATGTATTTGACTTAAATTCCTCTTTAAATATTTGTCCTATTTCTACTGAATTTTCAAAATTTTTTATAGAATCTATTGCTAGTAAAATATTCATATATTAGTTTTAGACCTCCATTTTTATTTTACCCAAAAATACAAAATTTATTTATAAATATACAAGCTTTACAAATTCAACGTTTTTATATATAATAGTCATGAAAGTCAAAAACTTTCGCTGTTTAACTCAGAAATCTTATGAAGATTTCAACCATCAAAGACCATTACATTTTAGTAATGGTTTTTTGTTTATTCTTTTGCGAAAATAATAAATTATTATCGGCAAAACAAGCCCTTTATTTCTCATAATTTATAAATTCGGAAATTAGATACAAAGACCCACACCAAATTACAAGATCTTTTGGCCCAGCTATATTTTTTGCATATTGATAAGCCTTTTTCCTATCTTCTATGGCTAGAGGATTAGGAAAATATTTTTTGCTAATGTCTAAAAGATCTTCAAATTCGAAGGCTCTTGGATTATCAAGGCTTGTTACTATGAGCTTATCAGCCTTTTGGCTAAGACTTTTTATTATATAAATGTAGTCCTTATCTTTTAGGACGGAAAATCCTATAATTAGTTTATCATAAGTGAGTTTATCTATAAATTTAATCAAAGCATCAATTGCCTCTCTATTGTGAGCTCCGTCTATTATTATTCTCGGATTTTTGCAAATAGTCGTTAGTCTTCCAATATTTTTGGCCTTTGCCAAGGATTTTTTTATTGCTTCCCTTTCTAAATTAAATTCGTCTTTAAAATAATCCATCACCATCAAGGCCAAGGAGGCATTAAATATTTGATGGTTGCCGACTAATTCTATTTTCACATCCTTATAATCTCTAAAATCAAAGATGTTGGAATTGTCATCAGATTTTTTGATATTGATCTCATCTTTTGTAAAAGTATAAAGTTTGGAATTTTTTTCTTTTGCCTTTTGGCTAAAAATTTGAAAAACTTCCTTACTTTGAGGATACAAAAATACCGGCGAATTTTCCTTTATTATTCCAGCTTTTTGATAAGCGATTTCTTCTATGGTGTCACCCAAGATGTTCATATGGTCCATGGAAATTGTCGTAATTACTGAAGCAAGTGGCTTTTTTATTATATTTGTACAATCAAGTAGTCCTCCAAGACCTGTTTCAACGATGGCTATATCGACTTTTTGTTCGTAAAAATATATATACATCATGGCTGTAAGAACTTCAAAATATGATAGATAATATTCTTTTTCTGCCAATTCTTTTACATAATCTTTCAATCTGTTAACCAAATCGGCAAAATCCTCATCGCTAATATTTTTGCCATTTATAGAAATATTTTCATTTATTTCTAACATATAAGGCGAGGTGAAAAGTCCAGTTTTATACTTTGCAGAAAATACACTGGCCAACATATTGCTAGTTGAACCCTTGCCGTTGGTGCCTGCTAGGTGGATAACTTTGATTTTATCTTGTGGATTGTCAAATTTTTCTAGCAAAAGAGCGATTTTTTTTAGGGTGTGAACTCCCTTAGCTGCTGGTAAAGCCAATACAAATTCTTTTGCCTGTTTTATATCAAGTTTTGTCATTAAAGCTCCTAAGTTTTAAGATCTTAAAATTTTTCATATAATTACTAAAAATCTCTATAACTATATTATCTCATTTATGTTAAATAAAGTTAAATTTTTTATACTAGTCAATTTATATTTTTTGATTAAATATTTCTAAAAACTGTTGATGTTTTACTCTTTTTGAGCTATCATTGTTGATGAAAAGAGAAAGATATGAATTTAAAGAATGTAATTATTAGACAAATTATAATTTTAATATTTCAAGTTGTTTTGTATTTTGGCTGTGAATTTTTTCAAAAAAATCCCAAAAATATGGACTTGCCAATCGATAAAAAAATCCCGACTCTTCCTTATTTTGCCCTTATTTATGTATTGTGGTTTCCTTTGATTGCAATTTTTCCTATAAGTTTATTTAAGGAGGCTAAAAATCTCTATGAGCTTTATGTAATTTGTTGGATTACTGATATTGTTATTAGCGTAATTATTTATTTGGCATATCCAACAACTTGCACAAGGCCAAAGGATTTGGAAAATATAAGATGCGGCTGGATGCTAAAAATCCTCTACAAATTTTCCTACAAGGGTCTAAATTGTTCGCCAAGTATGCACTGCTCAATTTCTACCCTCGTATTAATATTTGCAATCAAAACTATTCAAATTCCAACAATCTTAAGGATTAGTTACGCATCTTTATCCATTGCAATAATGTTGTCGACTTTATTTACTAAACAACATGTAATAATTGATCTTATAAGTGGCGTTTTACTGACATTGTTGGTTTTTATTGTTTTAAGTGTTTTTTTAGTTTAAATTATAAATTCTTAACCTTATCACTATTAAAGCAAGCTAGCTTATGATCTTTTTCATAAGCTTTCAATTTTGGTTCTTCTTTTGAACAAATGTCGGTTTTGTAAGGACATCTTGTTTGGAAAACACAACCTTTTGGCAAATTAATAGGACTTGGTATATCGCTTGATATGGTTTTTAGCAATTTCGTTTTATCTTTTCTTGGAATAGGATCCAGAACCGAATTTAATAATCCGATGGTATAAGGATGCTTAGGATTTTTATATATTTGATAAGCTTCTCCAATTTCTACTAGATGGCCCATATACAATACTCCTATCCTGTCTGAAATATGCTCCACCATTGCTAAATCGTGGGCGATGAATAAATATGTTATCCCTAAATCTTTTTGTATATCTTCTAGGAGGTTTACAATTTGAGCTTGAATTGATACATCAAGTGCTGATATAGGCTCATCGCATAGAATAAATTCTGGATTGGTTGATATGGCTCTTGCTATACTTATTCTTTGGCGCTGACCTCCAGAAAACTCTCTAGGTTTTTTCTCCATATAATCAGCCGAAATACCAACTTTTTCCATAAGACTCGCCACTTTTTCTTTTATTTGATTTTCTTTTAATTTTTCTTGATTTCTGATTGGTTCTGCAATTATTTCAAAAATATTTAGTGTAGGATTTAGTGACGAATAGGGATCTTGAAATATTGCTTGAATGTTGTTTCTAAAATCTTTTATTGTTTTATCGTCAGATTTTATTATGGACTTATCCTTATATAAAATTTCTCCATCACTAATTTCTTCTATTTTCGTTAGACATTTGCCTATCGTTGATTTACCTGATCCTGATTCTCCAACCAAACCAAATGTTTCACCTTTATATATGTCAAAACTTACGTCATCCACTGCTTTTAGGTATTTATTTGCTCCAAACAAGGATTTTTTGATTGGATAATATTTTTTTAAGTTTTTAACTTGATATAATTTTTCCATATCTACTCCTAGTACAAGTGACAATAAACTTTATGACCATTATCGAAAAGTTTTTCTTTTGGATTTATTTTATCACATTCTTTTTTTCTATCTGGACATCTGTCGAAGAAGGGACAAGATTCCAATTTTTCGTGAATTACAGGAGGATTTCCCTTAATAGGAATAAGCCTTTGATTATTACCTATGATTGGCAAAGAATTTAAAAGACCTCTAGTATAAGGATGCTTAGGATCTTGAAAAACTTCATCGACTTTACCCATTTCCATTATTCTACCCCCATACATTACAAGCATTCTATCGCAAGTATTTGCCACAACACCTAAATCATGAGTAATCATCATAATTGAATTTTGGTTATCGTGGCGAATTTCGTTTAAAAGATTTAGAACTTGAGCTTGAATAGTAACATCAAGAGCTGTTGTCGGCTCATCTGCTATTATTAATTTCGGGTTAAGACAAAGGCTCATTGCAATCATAACTCTTTGGCGCATACCTCCAGAAAATTCGTGAGGATAAGAATTCATTCTATTTTCTGCATCTGGAATCCCTACCAAATCTAGATAATTAATTGATTTATCATAGATTTCTTTATCAGATAAATCTTTTCTGTGCCTTTTGATTAATCTCTTCATTTGTGTTCCTATCTTGAATAAAGGATTTAAAGAAGTCATTGGATCTTGAAATATCATAGATATTTCATTTCCTCGTATATCTCTTAAATTCTTTTCTGCCATAGAAAAAATATCTTCTCCTTTAAACAAAATTTCTCCACTTGTTTTGGAGCTTTTATCTAATAATCTTAAGATGGATTTCGCACTAACGGATTTGCCTGAACCTGATTCTCCAACTATCCCTAAGCTCTCATCTTCAAAAACGTCAAATGAAACACCATTTACAGCATAGGTCTTTATACCTTTATTTTCAAATCTTACATTTAAGTTTTTTACTTCCAATAATATTTCCATTAGTATTCCTCCCTTAGATAATCACCTATAACGTTAAAGCTAAGGACTGTTATTAATATTAATAGACCCGGAAAGAATGCAAGGTAAGAATAATCTCCTAAATATTGTTGAGCATCTTTTAGCATTGAACCCCAAGAAGATGCAGGTTGTCTTACTCCAAGACCCAAAAAGCTTAGTGAAGATTCAGTGAGTATCGCCCCTGCAACATTTATTGAAACTGCAACGGATAAGGTTGGCAAAACATTTCTAAAAATATGCTTTAACATAATTTTTTTATCGCTTATTCCAATCATTTTTGCATAAGAAACATATTCTCTTTGCTTAATTGATAAAGTTTCTGCTCTCATAAGTCTTGCAATGCCCATCCAGTTAAATAAACCGATTATTATAATAATATTTTGTATACCTGGTTTTAAAACTGCATTTAGGATTAAAATTAAGAAAAATGATGGAACACTCATCAAAACATCGACTATCCTCATAATGATTGCATCAACTTTACCGCCGAAATATCCGCTTGTGATACCTACAATGCTACCTATTATGGTTGAAACTATTACAGATATTATTCCAACAGACAAGGACGCACGAGCTCCATGTAAGGCTCTGGCAAAATAATCACGTCCCAAATCATCTGTTCCAAACAAATGGGCACTTGATGGCTTTTGTAGGGAATTAAGAATATCAGTATCAATTCCATTTTGTGGATAAAAATCAGCAAGAGCCGCCGCTAATATTAAAATTATTATTGCAATAACTGAAAATTTAAAGGAAAGCGGGCTATATTTGAATTTATTTTTTAAGTTCTTCATCATTGTGCCTCTTTTATTCTAGGATCTACTATCATATATAAAATATCGCTTAAAAGATTTCCAAATATTAATAATAAGGATGCAAACATTGTTGTAGCCATTATTAGCGGATAGTCATACTTAAATATCGCATTCATTCCAAGTTGTCCAAGTCCTGGCCAACCAAATATACTTTCTGTTATAAAAGCACCTGATATAAGTCTAGGTAGTCCCATTCCTAAGATTGTAATTATTGGTAAAAGAGAGTTTTTTAAGATACTTTTGAAAAATAAATCTGTTTTTGAAAAGCCTTGAGCTCTTTCCGTCATTACATAATCCTCTTTTAGTTCGCTTACAACTCTAGCTCTAACATATCTTGAAATAGTTGCAGTATCAGAAATAGATAAGGTTAAGACAGGCATTATTGAATGCTTTATCAAATCAGCCGTTGTATCAACTCCCAAAGTTCTCATACCAATTGAAGGCAGCCATCCTAATTTTAGTGATAAAATATGAATCAAAATCATAGCAAACCAAAAACTAGGTATAGAAATTCCAACATATGATAAGAAAGTAAAGATTTTGTCAAAAATTCCTCCGTTATTCATAGCAGAAATAATTCCTATTATTGTTCCGATTACTAAAGAAATTATCAAGGCTGAAACCATCAAACCTAAAGTTTGTGGCAATCTTTCAACTATTTGCTCTAGAACCGGTCTGTGATTTGAAAATGAATACCCGAAATCGCCTTGTAAAACTGCCTTGGCCCATCTCGCATATTGAACCAAGTAATTATCATTTAAACCCATGGCCTCTCTTATTCTTTCTATATCTTCAAAGGACGATTCGGGAGTAACCAAGGCCCTTACAGGATCTCCAGGAGCAACCCTAATTAGCAAAAAAGATACAATTGATATTGTTATTATCATCGGTATGCTTTGTGCTAATCTTTTTAATATCATTTTTACCATTTTTTTCTCCTATAAAAAGTAGTAGGCAACATATGTCACCTACTTACTTTAAATCTTCTTTAATTGTCACTGTCTACTTTTTTGTAATTTTGTTATAGTATTGTAGCATATAGATTGGAGCTGGAGTTGCTTCTTCTATATTTCCAAATTCGCTGTTTGCAGCAATTATTGATTTGGTGTTTACTAATGAATATTGAACAGCATCATCTACTAAGATTTGTTGGATTTTCTTATAAATCTCACTTCTCTTAGCTTCATCCATCTCAGTTTTTCCTTCAGCAAATAGTTTATCTATTTCTTCATTTGAATAACCACTGAAGTTTTCTGCACTTCCAGTTTTAAATAGATATCCATAGCTATCTGGGTTATCTCCCATTACATATCCATTTATAGCCATTTCAAAATCTTGGTTTTTAGGATCTAGTAATTTTTCAATAAATGTTGCTCTTTCCATTGGTAGAAGTTCTAGATTTACTCCAATTTCTTTTAGCATTTCTTGGATTAGTAAAGCTTCTTTTTCAGTAGCTGGGCTTCCTGATGTATACATTAATCTTAGATTTAGATCTTCTTTTTTAACATCTTTTACTAATTCTTTAGCTTTTTCTACATTATAATCATATTTTTCTACATCATCTGTTACAAATTGTGTTTCAAGTGAGAATGGTGAATAAGCTGGTGTTGCATATTCTTCTCCGTTATAAGCTCCTTGGATTAGTTTGTTCTTATCAATTGCATAAGAAATTGCTTTTCTAAAGTTTTTATCTTGCATTTTTGGATTTGAAACCTTGAAGAATATTGTATCTACCATTCCTTCTGAGAATGTGTACAAATCAAACTTATCATTGCCTTTAAATTTGTCAACATTTTGTGATTTTACATAAGATGCAGAGATTTCACCATTTTCTAATGCTAAGTTTTGTGCATTAGCATCTGGAATAACCTTAAAAGCTATGCCATCTAGTTTTGCTACATCTCCATGATAATCATCAAATCTTTCAACTTGATATAATTCACCAGTTTTGTGTTCTTTGAATTTGAAAGAACCACTTCCTATAGGATTTTTGTTCTTTTCGCTTTTTGCAAGGTCAGCTTCGCCTTCAAATATATGTTTTGGAACTGGTACGATTCCTGCTAACCCTTGGATAAATGTTGCATCTGGTTTTTCTAATTTAAACTCAACTGTCAAGTCATCTAATTTTTTATAAGCTATTGGCTTATCATTATTCATAAGATCAGAATGACCTTTTGTTTGTTGTTTTTCATCTAATACTACATCGTAAGTATAGATTAAATCGTCAGCTGTTATAGCTTCTCCATCGTGCCATTTTAGATTTTCTTTTAATTTTAGTGTGTAAGTTAAGTTATCATCTGATGGTGTGATTGATTCTGCTAGACCATCATAAATAATTTCGCCTTTTTTTACATTATAAACATTATCATATAGAATGTGGGTTAATGTTAGTGAAACCCTATCGTTAGCGTATAAAGGATTTACTATAGATGGGTCAGATCCAATTCCTAGGACAAAAAGTCCACCTTCTTTTGCTTGACCTTGATCATCCTCTTTTGAAGATTCATCATTTTTTTCTTCATTGTTAGCAGCTTCTTTATTATCATCTTTATTTTCTACTGCTTCTGTTTGCTTAGTTTCTGTAGCTTGATCAGTATTTTTTGCATCTTCATTTTTGCCACACCCAGCAAAAACAAGAGTTAATGCAGTTAACAAAGCTATTGATTTAAGTTTATTCATGTTTCCTCCTTAAATAAATCTACTAAAATAATATATCATAAATTTAATTTTTATCAAAGTAATTTAATATTTTTCTATCTCTTTTCTCTTAAAACTTTTATAAATCATTATCGCCAAGAGAATTAATCCCAAATAGCCATATTTAATCTGACAAAAATTTAGTCTATAAGCTCTGATCAAGTAGCAATTATATCATAATTTCAATAATTATGAAAATTGTGGCCTTTATTTTTTATAAATATACAAATTCCCCTATGATAAAATAAAAAAATCCCAAGATTTTATTTTCTTTTACTATAAGAAAAAATCTTGAGATTTGCTCGTTTTTTATATGAAATTTTACTTGCCATCTAAAACTGTATCAGAAAATACTATGAATAAATTTAAGCCTTCTTGGTTAAAGATTGAAAGTACCCCATATTCGACCAAAGTTAATTCAGGATTGTCTTTGTATCTTTTATCCAAGCTCCCATCTTTGTTTAGGTGTTCATAGGTTTTGCCGATAACTGTTGCATCAGCGGCCACATTTCCTTCTTCTAAAAAAGTCATTTTACCCAAATTTAGCTCAACTTCTTTTAGACTTAGGGCGGTTTTGCCACTTGGATCTTTAATAAAAATTGAATCCGGCAAAAATATTATCTTCTTATTTGCTCCTTCTAGGGTATAAGTTTTGACATTTGTTTGAATTTCATCATTGCCTTCTCTAAAAGTTAGAGGCGTTCTATCGATAATTTTCATATCGGCTTGATTTTCTTCATCTAAATCAACGCTTTCATTTACCAAAAAAACTTCGTCAGATTCCATAATTCCTTCAAGAAACTTATTTGTGCTATCAAGCTCCTCTTTGGCATCTTCGCTCATTTCGTAGTCTATCCTAATTGTTTGATTATTTCTATTGTAAAGGAAAAAAACCACACCACAAAGAGCTATTAAAAATAAAATCGGATTGATAAAGCCAAGGCCAAGACCAGCCAAAATCAAAATAATGCTTATAATATTATTTGTTTGATTTTTTTTGCTAGCTTGTAAAACATCACCCATATCGGAAGCTTTGATATTTTTCAAATCATTTTGAAAGCTTTTGATATTTTCATTTTCCGCTATATCTTTTTTGGCTCTTGAACTTGTGGCCTTTTGGGCCGTTTTCTTAGCAAAAGGGTTTGAAAACTCTTTCTGATAGCCAATTCCTGTTCCTGGTATATAAGCTGTTCCACGAATATTTCCCTTAGCAGTTCTCGTTAGTCTAAAGCCTGTGCCTCCCCAAGAAAAACCAGGGCCTGATTTGCTCAAATTTATCCTAAAGCCCTTGCCAAGATTGATACTTTTTCTAAATCTAAATCCCATAATAATCTCCTTATAAATATTATAGCACAGTAAAATAAATTTTATAAGTTTATTATAATTAAACTTGATTTTCATAAAATTAAAGTATAATGATATTGTAAATAAATAAAATTTAAACTCATTTTAAGAAAGGAGTTTTTATGAATAAACTTAATAAAATTAGAACAGCAATTCCAACTTTTTTTAGAGCCTTAAAAAGTAAGGATACTCCAAAGGGAGCAAAAATCGCAGTAATTCTTGCAATTTTATATGCAATATTGCCAGCAGATGTGATTAATGATTTAGTTCCATTTCTAGGCTGGTTTGACGATGCAATAGTAATGGCGGTTTTATTTACAATGGCAAATAAAATGATCCCAGAATATGTCAAGGAAGAAAATAAAGTTGAGCAATTAAATGATTAATGCCATAAATTTTTAAAAGGCCTAGATTTTTCTAGACCTTTTTTAGTTAGATTGTTTGTATGAAAATAGCTTATTTTAATCTAAGCTAATTACCAATTCATACAATACATCTATTGCTTTTTCAAAGTAATTGTAAGGTGTAAATTCTTCTGGGCTATGGCTTCTGCCGTTGATGCTTGGTACAAATATCATTGCTGTTGGATGATATTTTGCAATTATCATTGTGTCATGGCCTGCTCCTGATGGTAATACATAATAGGAGTAGTTTTTCTTTTCGGCGATATTTTCCATCATATCCATTAATTTTTCATCCATCATGGCAGCTTTTACATCCATTGTTTGCCTTGATTCGTAAGTAGCTCCTACTTTGCTGGTAAGTTCATCTAAAAGCTTTGTAACTTTTGAGTAGACTTCGCTTACAACGTCATTATCTATCGATCTAATATCAAGAGAAAATTCTACTTCAGATGCTACTATGTTCATGCCGCCTGGCTTAGCGCTTATAAAACCTGTTGTTGCAACTGTATCTTCTCCAGTTTCTTTTGCAAAATCAGCAACTTTTGCTATAACTTTTGTTGCAATATCCATAGGGTCTTTTCTCATGTTCATTGGTGTAGTTCCAGCATGATCTGCACGGCCTTTTACTTTTATCATATATCTTTGCATGCCGAATATGCCATTAACTATTCCTAGTTCAATCTTTTTTTGATCAAGGACTGGACCTTGCTCTATGTGAAGTTCTAGGAAGTAGCCAATTTTTTTATCATCCCATCTAGCATCTTTGATATTATCTGGATCTAAGCCATAATTTTCCATAGCTTCTCTTAAAGTCATGCCAGATTTGTCTTTAAAATTATTTATTTCATCTTGGCTAACTTCGCCCATTATCGCCCTTGAGCCAAAATAACCATTGCCAAATCTTGTTCCTTCTTCATCCATGAAAGCTATTACAATATAATCTCTTTCTAAAGTTATATTATTTTCATCAAGAGTTTTTGCAATTTCAATTGCTGACATAACCCCAGCTATTCCGTCAAAATTTCCACCATTATAGACTGAATCATAGTGTGAACCGCAAACTATGGCAGCTTTGCTAGAATCTTTTCCTTTTCTAATTCCGAAAATATTTCCGCAAAGATCTTTTGTAACTGTCAAGTTTGCATCTTCCATAAGCTCTACTAGCTTATAACCTGCATCTTTGATTTCTTTAGAAAAAGCAAGCCTAGAGCAACCATTGCCAGGTGTCGCCGAAAACTTCTCAAAATCTTTCAAATTTTTTTCTACTCTTTTTATATTGACCATGTACTCTCCGTTATATTTTTTATTCTTAAACTACTTATTTGAAGACTTGTCAAATAAGTATAAGAAGTCGTCCTTGTCATAACCATCTACTTGATAGGCTTTTTCATTTACATAAACTTTATCGTCCATGAAAGATATGAGGATAATCCCTCCTCCCTTTTCTTCTAGTTTGAATAAATATTGCCAGCCTTTTTCATTTTCATCTTTTATTTCTTTTATGGAATAGGAATTTAATTTATTTATCAAGTTCTCAAAATTTTCATTTTTAATAACAAGATCTTCTTTTGGATCTGTCATTTGAGTTGAAATTGTAATCTTTTCTATTAGTTCTGGGTTTATATTCAATGAATCATCTTCTTTTGAATTTTTAGAAAAGCAACCTCCAAGAAATACAAGACAAATAAGCAAAGTAAAAAATCTTTTCATGATAAATCCCTTATAAAATTATAATCTAATATAATTAAAAAATAAATTCTACCAACTAAGAAATTTACAAATAAAAAACCCAAGATCTCATTAAAACCATCCTCCTTACAAAATTTAAGTTAAACAACTTATTTCAATTGACTAATTTTTCTCTTAACTGGTATTGTTAAGGGCTTTTGTAATTTTATGATCTTAATTACTTGGGTTTAGTGATTTCTTCAAAGTAAATTTCTTTACTTACTTATATTTAAAACTATATTGAAACTGGCATGTGGTATATCATGCTCTTTTTCTTTCTAAGTTTCAACGCGATATATATTTTTTAAGTTTCTATTAATATTTTCTCTAAAGAAGATTTGCTTTTGCGTATTCAATTATATCGTCAGATTCATACATTGCCTTGCCATCTATAACCATACATGGTACTTGTACCTTTCCTCCGATTTCTTCTAATTTGCGTTTATTTTCCGCACCGCAGGTTCTATCTTCTATGTTATAGGATGGAAATTTGATGATTTTATTTTCACTGAAGAAATTTAAAACCTTCAAGCAATATGGACAATCTGGCTTAAAGTAAAGTTCGAAGTCGTTTTCACTTTTCATTGGACTGTCCCTCCATTTCTATTCATTTTGAAAAATATTTTTCTTATTTATATGATACCCTCTATTTTTCATTTTAAACATATTTTTTAAATTTTTTTAATAATTTCTTAATTTTTTAGTTAAAGGCTACAGGTGCCATCAAAACTTTCCCTGTTCCTCTGTAAACATTTACAAGTCCCTCTCCGCTCACAGCTGATCCAACCAAGGATTTTGTTGATTTTTCTACTGTAAATTTCAAAGAGCCAGACCAAGCTATGGCAAATGATCCGTCTATTTTGATTTCATCATCTTCTAGTTCAACTTCTATAAGTTCATTTTTTGCTACTGGAGATTCCAATGCACAAACTCCATCTCCAACAAGAGCTAGGTTGAAAATCCCCTCATTGCCTGCTATAGCTGATGAAAAATTAGTTCTTGCTACTAATTTTTGTTTTAATCCTGCTTCTGCTGCCAAGAAAAGTCCATCTTCAAGGACTATAGAATTATTCCAAGAAGATACATCTATCAAAACTATATGCTTAAAAGTCGGCTCCAAGACAACCATTCCGCTTCCATTGTATTCTGGTTTTACCGCAGATTCGTTTGTTACCTTACTCATGATTCCTTTGCCTATGAAATCTCCTATGCCTTTTATACCAGTAGATGCTTTTACATCTCCTACCAACCATTGCATAGCTCCTTTTTGAAGGACTACTGGGCTAATTTTTAAATCACATATTAGTTGTTTTAGTCTAACTCCCATTTCTCCTGCAAAATATTCTCTTTGTGCACTTTCTTTTGTTACTGACAGATCTCTTTTGTATTCTGCCACTTTAAAAGCTCCAAGTTGTTGAGTTATCAATATATCGTCATTATCTAAAAAATTATTTATCTTAAACATTTCCCCTCCCTAGGTTTTCTTACTTTTATTATATCAAAAAAAGACGAGATTTTTGATATGGATTACTAAATAGAAATCCATATCATTTATTCTCGTCTTTGAATATTATAGAAATAGCGCAAGTAATAGCAAAGGGCCAATTACTATTAGTAGTCCTGGCAAGAATACTTTCATTGCTGCCAAAAACATTGCTAATCTATCGCCTTTTTCTAGATTGCTTTCATCTAAGAGATTTTCTTTTTCATAGATTTCTTCTCTGCTTTTGTTTGAAAATCTATTTATTGGTCCTCTCATAGAGCACTCATCTCTTCTAGTTCGTGTTCTTCTTTTTCTCTTAATTCTTTATTTTTCTCATAGGCTTTTTGTTTTTCTTCTTCGCTTACTTCCATTAGGTGGCAAGCTACAAAGTGACCATTGTCATAGTCCTTAAGCTCTGGTTCATAAGTTCTGCAGATATCCATTGCATATTTACATCTGGTATGGAAACGGCATCCTTTTGGAGGATGTACTGCTGATGGGATATCGCCTTCTATTACTTGTAATTCTTGTCCTTGATCTACGTCAGTTCTTGGAATTGCTTGTAATAGGGCTTGGGTATATGGGTGAAGTGGTTTTTCGAATATTTTATCAGATTCTGTTAATTCTACCAATACTCCCAAATACATTACTCCAATTCTATCAGAGATATATTTTACTACTGATAGGTCGTGAGTGATAAATAAATATGTTAGGTTGTTTTCTTCTTTTAGGTCTTGTAGCAAGTTTATAATTTGTGATTGGATTGATACGTCAAGGGCAGATACAGCCTCATCGCAAACTATAAATTTTGGTTTTAATGCAAGAGCTCTTGCTATTCCAATTCTTTGTCTTTGTCCACCTGAGAATTGGTGAGGATATCTGTGAAGGAAATATGGCGCTAGTCCGCATTTGTCCATAGTCTCTTGGATATATTCATTGTAACCCTTATCATTACGTGATTTGAATAATTCGTGACCTAAAACTCCCTCGCCTATGATATTTCCTACAGTCATTTTGGTATCTAGTGAACCATATGGGTCTTGGAAGATCATTTGTAGGTCTTTTCTAAGGCCTCTCATCTCTTCATTGGTTAATTCTGATAGGTCGATACCACTATCTTTATGGCTTTCAAGTTCTTCAAAGTTTTCCTTATCTTTTAGAGTATTTCTAAATTCTTCGATTCTTTGAGATTTTTCATCAACTTTTTTTGAAAGTTCATCTTTTTTGCTTATAAGTTCTTTGTATTTGCTATCATTATCGCGGAGATTGTAATAAGTATCCCAATCTCTACATCTCATTTTTAGTTTATCTTCAAAAGTTTCTATATTTTCTAAGACAACAGCACGTTCTTTTAGAGCTTGGTAATAATCTAATAATAGGTTTGATACTTTTGATAAATCATCGCTTGCAAGAAGGCCTCCCGCAATTCTAATCATATTTAGGTATTTATCTTCGATTTCACGACGTTTGTGCATAGCAGCTTCGTTGGCTTTTGCACGTTCTTCATCAGTTTCTGCCTTATCGAGGCTATCATAGATTTCATTTAGCTCTGTGCTTGCTTTATCGTAATTTTGAAACTGACTTGGAATATTTTTGATCATTTTTTCCATATATTCTGGAGCAAATTCTTCTAGAGTCTTTCCATAGTAAAGAGTTGTTCCCTCGGTTTGATCATATATTTGAAGAAGAGTTCTACCAAATGTTGATTTTCCACAGCCTGATTCTCCTACAAGTCCTAGGGTTTCACCTTGATAAATATCTAGATTGATAGACTCGTTAGCATGAACGTATTGTTGTGCGCTTCTATCAAAAATGCCCTTTTTCTTAAGAGGGAAATATTTTTTAAGACTTCTTATCTTAAATAAGACTTTCTTATCTTCGGTATGTTCCATCTTCTCTTTCCTTTCTATTTGGATAGTGACATCTAATCCTTTGCTGATCAGTAACTTGTACTAATTCCGGCATTTGATTGATACATTTTTCTGTTGTGAATTTACATCTATCTGCAAATTTACATCCAGGTGGTAGGTTTAGTGGGTGTGGTACAGATCCTGGTATTATATCAAGTCTTTGGTTTCTATCACTTGTTATTGATGGGATAGAATTTAGCAAAGCTACTGTATATGGATGGTTAAAATCTGTAATGTCGGTTTTAAATATATATTCTACTGGAGATTGCTCTACAATTTGTCCAGAATACATTACTGCAACTTCATCTGCCATTTGATTTATAACTCCAAGGTCATGGGTGATGAAAAGTATAGATGTGTTTAGTCTGTGCTTTAAATCATTCATAAGTCTTAGAATTTGCGCTTGAATAGTTACATCAAGGGCTGTTGTAGGCTCATCTGCAATTAGTAGTTTTGGCTCACAGGCAAGTGCCATGGCAATCATAACTCTTTGGTTCATACCACCTGATAATTCAAATGGGTATTGCTTGGCAACTATGTGTGGGTTTGGTATTTTTACAGAAGCTAGAAGTTCTTCACATCTTTTGGCAGCTTCTTTTTTGTTCATGTGCTTATGGAGGATCAAAACTTCAGATATTTGTTTTTCTACTGTAAATACTGGGTTTAGCGAACTCATAGGCTCTTGGAAAATCATAGAGATATCATTACCTCTTATATGTTCCATTTCGCCTTTTTTAAGTTTTGTTAGATCACGTCCATCAAAAATAATTTCGCCTTGGTAAATTTTTTGGTTAGGTTCAAAAAGTTGAAGAATACTCATAGCAGTTTGACTCTTACCTGAACCAGATTCTCCAACAAGTCCTAGAGTTTTTCCTTCATCAATAGTATATGACACTCCATTTACAGCCTTTATTAGTCCACGTCTTGTGGAAAAATAGGTGTGGAGTTTTTTTATTTCTAATAAACTCATATTCATCTACCTCTCATTTGCTCTTGGGTCAATTGCATCTCTTATGGCATCACCAATAAGGTTAATTGAAAATGATACTAAGAATACTGCAAGTGCTGGGAATACCCATCTCCACCAGTAAAAGTTTAGTACATCTGATTTTTGAGCTGCAGTTAACATATTGCCCCATGACGGTGTTGGCTCTTGTACACCAAAACCAAGGAATGATAAGCCTGATTCTGATAGTAAGTTACCAGCATAATCTAGTGTCGCATTTACTATAACTATTGATAGGACATTCGGGAAAATGTGCTTCATAATTATTGACCAGTTTTTTACACCCAAAGCACGGGCTGCTGTTATATAATCTCTTTCTCTTTCAGCCAAGATTTGACCACGAACTAAACGTGCAAGTCCTGTCCAACCAAGTAAACCTAAAAGGATCATTACCATGGTAATTCTTTGTGTTTGGCTTGCTCCTGGTGGCAACAATGCTGAAAGTGAAATTAGCATAGGATAAAATGGGAATGATGAAATAATTTCAGAAATTCTCATCAATACATTATCAACACGACCTCCGGCAAAACCTGAAATCATACCGATAAGTACTCCTAGTACAAGTTGGATTACTGTAGAAACTAAAGAAATTAGCATGGTCATACGTCCGCCGTGGATAAGTCTTGTAAATATATCACGACCTTGATCGTCTGAACCAAATCTAAAACCATTTAGTCCCCAAGTTTCAATCTTTCCATCTTTAGTTACTGCATAATTGTTGAAAAATGATGTAAATATTTGTTGGTATTCTCCATCTGGAGTATTTAGTTCACCGTAGTTATCTAGACCCCAGTTATAAATTTTGCCATTTTCATCTAGGGCTGTGAAAGTTGTTTCTCCACCTTGAATATCGACGATTTTTCCGTCAAATTTTGGAATATTGTCCCCTGCTACTCCAGCTCTACTTGGACCCCAAACATAAACTTTACCATCTTCATCAACTGCTGCAGCTGAGTTAGCTGTTAGAGCAACTTTTTTAACTTTTACGCTTCCATCAGTTAATTCTTTTGGCATATTGGTTTGGTTTTCAGCACCCATTACACCGATTAATTGGATAGTTCCATCAGTTTTTGCAACTAACATATTAATAGATGAAGTATCAAAGTCTTCAACTTGTCCTTGTATTGTTGATGGGATCATATTTAGACGGCTTGCGAGCGTTGAACCCCAAACGACTAAGTTTTTCTTGTTGGTTAAAATAGCTGAATATTGAACACCTGCTCCAAGTTTCTTGATGCCTTCTTCTTTGATTTGACTTTCTGACATTGGTGGCATTTTGGTTTGGTCAAAGGAATTATTACCCCAACCATAAATTTGATTATCTTCTGTTGCAAAAATAATATGTCTATCACCAGCAGCCACGTCTATAACTTTTTGGTTTTTGAGGGCTTCTTTGGCTTTTTTAGGGATGGTAAGAATCTTATCTTCATTATCAGAACCCCAAACATAAATATTTCCCTCGTTGGTTAAACCTATGGCAAAAGTATTACCAATAGATATTTTCTTGGTTCCTTCACTTTCCATTTCCTTTGGAAAATTCATGTAAGCACCTCCTGGTGCGACATTTGTAAGGTTACCTTGAGAATAATATTGGTTAAAAGGAAGTATTGCGCTTCCAACAAATACTACTAGTATTAAAGATATAAATAATACTAATCCAAATACTCCCAAAGGGTTTCTAAGAAAGTTTCTAAGGGCAACTTGGCCTGGAGATCTAATTGCTTCTTCTTTTAATGCATCGTTCTCATTAGAAGAATTAGGAGTTTTATTTGAATTATTATTGTTTGCTTTTTCTTCTTCAGCTTTTCTTTTCTCAGCGTCTTTTCTTTCACTTTCATAAATATCGCTATCTGATGCGAAAGTAAAACCACGGATGAGTAATGTTTTTAAAAATCTCTTATATGAAGAAAATGATTTACGAATTAAACTATTCATTGCCCACCTCTTACGCTTCTAATTTTACTCTAGGATCTACTAGAGCATAAGCTATATCCATTATCAAGTTCCCAATCAAGGTTAAAAGTGCATAAAACATTGATAAGGTTAAAATTACATTGTAGTCTTGTGCTATTACGGCAGTTATAAGCTCATTTCCTATTCCTCTGTAGGCAAAAATCCTCTCAGTAATAGCAGAGCCTGAAAACATTCCAAGAACTGCCCAAGTTAAAGCTGTAACTACTGGAATAAGTGCGTTTCTAAAGGCATGAGAATAAACAACAGTCTTTTCTTTTAGACCCTTAGATCTTGCAGTTCTAATATAATCTTGGTTAAGGGCATCAAGCATTGAGTTTCTAACATATCTTGAAAGTCCTGCAAGAGAGCCTATGGTCAAGGTTATAGTTGGTAAGGTCAAGTATTTTATCCATTCTGGGAATGTATTATTACGTGGCATACCATTTGCAGGGAAAGCACCTGCCTTAAAAGCTAATAGGTAAATTAAAATAAGTCCTATGAAAAATACAGGGACACTTATACCTATCAGCGTTAGAGTCTGGAAGGTTTTATCAAAGACTCCTCCTCTGTGCGTTGCCGATCTAATACCTATCAATACCGAAAGTACAAAGGATATTACTGTAGAACCTAAGTTAAGATAAATTGTATTTCTCAAAGGTTCTTTCAAATATTCCCTTACTGGCTTTTTAACTCTGGTTGATTCACCAAAATCTCCCTTTAATGATCTACCCAACCACATTATGTATTGTTCAGGTAGTGACTTATCATATCCGTAGCGATGTTGTAATTGCTTGTATAAACTTTCTTGCTGAGCTTTAGTCATACGAGTTCCAGTTGGAATCATAGCCCTAATTGGATCTCCAGGCATAGCTTTAGAGAAAGCAAAAAGCATAATAGAAATAATTATAGCTACTGGTATAAGATTTATCATTCTCTTTACTATATAACGAAACATAACTTCCCTTTCTTTGTTATTTGGAATTGTAAAATTATTAATTTATTTGTATTAAATAATCGCGACTTTATTTTATGTAAAAGCTTGTCTTTAAATAGATAAAGTATTCCAAAAACAACAATTTTATTATTACTATATTAATGTATTTGACAAATTTTGTCAAATAAAAAAGATTAATTTTTTTCTAAAAAAACGTATTTTCCCTTTGTTAATTTTTTTACATTATCTATATATAAAAATTCAAATTAATTTATAAAAGTACACGATTACATATTTTAATAATTTATTGGCAAAAACTAAAAAAGCTCACTCCTCGTGAGCTAATTTAGTATTATTTTTATATTACTTGCCAAGTGACATAGCGTTGATTTGTTCTACTACGCCCCAAACTGGTGTACATACGTCAAATCCTTGTACTCTGTTTGTATATCCTGTGTGATATTGGTTAGAGTATAGTGGAATTTCTGGTAGATAGTCGTTATACCAAATTTGGAATTCTTCCCAAGCATCTAGGTAACCTTCTTTATCTTCTGGATCTGTCTTACGAAGTTTTTCTGTAATTTCGTCTGCTTTTGGATCATTAGTCTTTGTCTTATTATCAAATCCTTTTGAGTTGTATTGATAGTAAGGATCATATGGTGTACCAAAGCTTAAGCCCATGTTAAATGCTGTATACTCAGCATCTTCTTTTGGTGTTGTGTAGTATTCTAGTAGTGTTGCAAATGAACCTGCTGTTACGTTATATTCCATACCAACTTGTTTAGCGTTTACTGGAAGTTGGTTAGAAATTAATGTTGTAATAGGTGATTCATCAGAACCGTATTGGTTAACTACAAGTTGTTTACCCTTATCATCATATCTCCAATAATTGTATCCTTCAGCATCTTTTGCAAATGCTTCGTCAGATTTTTTCTTATCCCATGGAGTTTTTCCATCAGCTTCGAATTTATATGGTGTTTTATCAAGTAATTCATTAGCTTTCTCTAAGTTTAGTTGCCAGTTAACAATCTTGCCACCTGTTTCTAGATCTGCTCCTCTTTCTTTGTACATCCATTGGCTTGTACCATACATACCGTTAGTTACGACACCGTAACCACCAGCAAATTGTTGTACGAAAGTATTTCTATCCATTAAGCTTGCTATAGCTTGACGAACTTCTTTATATTGAGTAGCTCCTCTATCTGTGATAAATGAAAGATCTCCATAACCATTTCTTTCAAATGTGTTGTATTTGATCTTTCCAGCATCAGTAGCAGCTCTCATTTGGTCGATCTTACCACCGTCAGCTTCTTCTTCCCAAATATCGATATCGCCATTTTCTAGTAAGTCTACAGCAATATTTGCGTTAACTGTTTGTACTATGATGTGTGGGATTGTAGCCTTATCACCTTTGAAGTTTCCAGCATATTCTGGGTTTAGTGATAGTTTAACCATGTTATTTTCAAATCCCTCATATACATAAGGTCCTGTTACAGCTTTTGGATTTGTTCTGTAGTTGTTAGCAACGTTAAGCATAGCTTGTTCAATCAATAAGATTGTTGGATCTACTTCGCCATCACGTTTTTCTTCAAGTTTTTTGATTGCTGCATCATGTTCTTCTTTTGCTGCATTGTATTCAGCTTTTTCATCTTCGCTAGCATCATCTTTTGGAGCTGGATAGTTAGTATCGAAGTCTTCGTTTTGTTTGTCTATTTGTTGTTGTAAAGAATCTTTGTAGTTTTTCTTATCTTCTTCAGTAACTTGGTAGCCTTCTTTTGTTTCAAGCTTTTGGCCATCTTTGCTTACTACTAAGTTTTCAGTAACTTCATGCATTGGGAATGGACTTAAACCCATCAAAGAAGCTTCTTCGAAATATGGTAAGAATGAAGCATCTACTGTATATTCGAATGTATAATCGTCAATTTTCTTTTGACCTTCAAATATATCTTTATCTCCATTGTGATATGCTTCATAACCCTTAGCTGAATCTGCACCTATTGTTGTAGCTGCTGTTACTGGTATATATGATGGATGTGAGAATAGTAGATTTCCAAATAAGAAATCGTCAGATTTAATTTCTACGCCATCAGAATATTTTAGACCTTTTTTAATTTTTGTTCTATAAGTTCTTGATCCATCTGGGTTGTCGATTTTTTCGATTTCGCCATCAACAACAGTTGAGTTTGTTACCCATTGGCCACCTTCATCTTGAACTACTGTACCGTAACCGTTGTTACCTTCGATACCAAGAAGTCTTCTAACTTTAACATCGTATGCAGAGTTTGTCCAACCTTGTAGCCAGTCGCCGTTCAATTCGCTTGTACCAATTACAAGAGTATCATCTGCTGTTTGTTTTTCAAAGTTTTCTAATTCTTTTTTAGCTTCAGCATCTTCATCGTCAGCGTTTTCATCGCCTTGTTTGTCGTCGGTTTTATCATCTGCCTTATCTTCAGTATCTGCGTTTTCGTCTTTTGAAGCATCATCTTTATTTTCAGTTTCAGTTGCTTCATTTGCATTGTCAGCTGGTTTTTCAGCATCTTTGTCAGTATTTCCTCCACAAGCTACTAGTGTTGTTGCCAATCCTAGTGCCATAAGGGAAGAAAAAACTTTTTTCATTTTCATGAATATCTCCTCCATAATGTTATGATATAGTAATTTTATTACAAAATATTTCTTTTGTCAATAGGCATTATTTTTTTTATAAATATTTATGCATATTTATACAATATATGTATTGATATTATTGCCTTTCTTATAAAAGGTTTGATATTTATAACAAAATCTTTATTTAAATATCGTATTAAATGCATTTGATATCTTAGCCAATTAAAGCATTATACAAATATTTTTCTTATATATCTTTTGCTGAAAATTTTATGCATTTCAACTTAATTTTTCTTTAAATTTATTTATTATTTTGAATATTTAAAATTAATTATCCAAAAAGTTTTTTATAAGAAAAAGACTCTCAAAGTCATAAGCTTCTTTAGACTTTGAGAGCAATATTTTTATTTGAATTTTAATCTTTATAAGTTCTCATATTGTTTGATGCTATTGCTACTGTTGATAGATTATGTAGTAGAGCACATCTGGTATTGGTCATTAATCCCAATACTCCCAATATTATTAGACTTGAATTTATTGCAACAATATTTACGTAATCTCTTCTTATTCTCGCATTCATTTGCTTAGCAATTTTTGTTACATCAATCAAACCATGTAGGTCGTCGCTTCCTATGGATATATCTGAGATTTCTTTGGCTATATCTGCTCCTTGGTGCATAGATATTCCAACATCTGCACTAGATAGCGCTATAGAGTCATTCACTCCATCCCCAAGCATTACGACAATTTTGCCTTTTTTCTTCTCTTCTAAAATGTATTTTTGTTTATCTTCTGGTAGAACTTGAGACTTGTAATAGTCTAGGTCAAGTTTGCTGGCTATACTTTTAGCCGAGTTCTCTGCATCTCCTGTAAGCATCACAATGTTATCGATTGATAATTCTCTAAGTGATTTTATTATTTCTTTTGCTTCTTCTCTTAAAGGATCATCTATACATATTACTGCTTCCAGCTGATCATCAAGAGCCAAATATAAGAGCGAATAGTTCTCTTTTAGGTTATCGATGATTTCTTTTTTATTATCGTCAATTTTTATGCCTTCATCGTCGAATATAAAATGCTCAGAACCTATTAAACTTGTTTTTCCATCTATGGTCGATCTTATACCATGCGCTACTATATATTCTGGTTTAGAATGCATTTCTTCATGCGTTAGCCCTTTTTCTTTGGCATGTTCTACTACAGCTCTAGCTATTGAGTGAGGAAAATGTTCTTCCAAACAAGCTGCTATTCTTAGGCATTCATCTTCACTTAAGCGATTACAAGCGATAACCTTTGCTACCTGAGGTTTTGATTTGGTTAGTGTTCCTGTTTTGTCAAATACAACTGTGTTTGCTTTTGATAGATTCTCTAGATATTTGCCGCCTTTTACTAAAACTTTCTTTTTCGATGCCTGACTTATAGCTTTCATAACCGCTATAGGTATAGTTAGCTTCAAGGCACATGAATAATCTACCATCAAAAATGATCTAGCTTTTTCTAAATTTTTTGTAATTGCATATGTTATCCCTGCACCTATGAAAGAATATTTCACAAGCTTATCTGCCATATTTTCAGCATTTTTTTGTGCTAGAGATTTAGTTCTTTCGCTATCTGATATAAGTTTTATTATATGGCTTAGTCTTGACTGATCATATTTTTTCTTTGTTTGAACAAGTATTGATCCTTCTTCAATAGCCGTTCCTGCAAACACTGTGCTTCCTACGGTTTTTTTCACTGGATTGCTTTCGCCTGTAAATGATGATTCATTTATCATAGCTATACCATTTACAACTGTCCCATCTACAGGTAGAACATTCCCCATTTCTACTTCTACTATATCTCCAACATCTACTTCTTTTATGTTTTTGATGATTTTTTTCTCTTTTTCAATTACAAAAACATTGTCAATATTTAGTGATAGTGATTGAGCTAAGTCTTCTTGAGATTTTTTCATTGTGTAATCTTCAAGTTTCTCTCCTAGTCCAAGTAGAAACATTATATTTGCAGCATCTGAAAACTTCTTATTTGCCAAAGATATTCCTATAGCTGTTGCATCCAGAAGCTCTACGTTAATCTTTGCTTTGCACAAAGCCTTGATCCCATTTTTAATAAATGGATATGCTCTTACAAAAAGTGCAAAAGTTCCTATAGGAGCTGGAAGCAAGTATTTGAAAAATATTCTTTGATACATGGCATCTCTTAGAATATGAAATATATCAATTTCTGATTGTTCCTTAAATGTTGGATCTTCAATTTTTGTACTTGCTATAACTTTATTATCTAAATCAAGTATATATCTAGCGATACTCGGTAAATTTTCTTCACTATAAAAAAGCGTAAATGACTTTGTAGCATAAGAAAGTTCGCAAGAGTTAACTCCTGCGATTTTTTCCATTAGATATTTAAGTTTATTAAGATCTTCCTTTTCTATATAATCTTCATAGGTAAAGCGACTTCTTCCATAGATTCTATGAACTATAGAAGCTCTCATTACTCTTCTACTTCCTCTTTAACTTCATCTTGTGATTTTTCTATATCACAAGCAACATTTTCTATATCAATATTTGCTTCTTTTTCAGCTTCAGCTTTATCCTCAGCTTTCTTTATTTCTTTGGCTTCTGCAACTATGTCTTCCGCTGAAAGCTTCGCAGACTCAACTGCATTATCGATTGATTCTTTTACTCTTAGTCCTTGTTTAACTATGTTTACGCCTGCTTTTTTTGCAAGTCTCGAATTTAAAATTTTGCCTCCTACAGCGCCTATAATAAGACCTGCTCCTACATTTAGTAATTTTTTTTCTATCATAAACCCTCCTAATACTTTTTATAAATTCTTTATTTTATAATATATCATTATATTGCTTTTTATATATTTTTGCAATCAGATTATTATTATTATTTTCACATATTATAATGCCTCAATGGCAAAGTTATGACATCCGTCATATTTTTTGGCAAGGCTATATCGCCTTTTAGGGCGGCAAAAGTTAGAGAATCCTTGCCATATTTTTTTCTAACCAGATAAATGGCCTTGTCAAGATCTTCTTTTTTTTGAAATTTTTCGTAATTTAAAAACATATCTATTTGCTTATCAAGCCCGTAGCTACTAAGGTGGATGGCCCTTATTCCGACAGCTCTTATGGGGAAAGCCCACTTGTAGTTGTTTTTAAAAATTTCCATGGCATTTTCTGCCAAAATAATCGAACTTTGACTTGCCATAGGAAGTCTACTTGCAAAGCTAAAGCTTTGAAGCTCGCTATTTCTAATAAATATTTCAACTCCCATGGCAGAAAGATTTGCTTTTCTCAATCTTTTTGAAACAGAAAATGAAAGCTCTTGAAAAATATTATAAACTTCCTCATTTTTTTTCAAATCCCTGATGGTAGTTACGCTGTTGCCGATAGATTTGATGGGATCTTTGTGATCTCTATCTACAACAGGTCTAAGATCTAGGCCGTTACAATATTGCCAAAGATAGATGCCATTTACTCCAAGCAATCTTTTTAAAGTATCTTTAGGAGCTTTTGCCAAATCGCCCAAGGTAAAAATTCCGATTTTTTTCAATTTTTTCTCCGTAGCTCTTCCAATTCCAACCATTTCACTAACATCCAAAGGCCAAACTTTTTTCTTAAAATTATCTTTACTTATTATGGTTGTAGCATCAGGTTTTTTCATATCAGAGCCAAGTTTTGCAAAAATTTTGCAAAAGCTTACTCCGACACTTACAGTAATTCCAAGCTCTTCTTTCATTCTCTTTCTAATTTCATTTGCAATTTCTTCTCCAGATCCAAAAAGATGAGTCGAACCGGTCACATCAAGATAACATTCGTCAAGGCCAAAGGGTTCAACCTGATTTGTGTATTGGTAATAAAGATTTCTTGCTAACTTTGAAACTTCAAGATATTTTTCGTATTGGGGCGGAACAAGAGTTAAATTTGGGCATTTAGCAAGAGCCTTCCAAATCGGCTCGCCCGTTTTAACTCCCATTTTCTTTGCTTTTTCACTTTTGGCAAGAATAATCCCGTGGCGATTTTTGGGATTTCCAGCAACTGCTAGGGCAATTCCTCTTAATTTGGGATTTAATTTAGCTTCTATTGACGCATAGCAAGCGTTCATATCTGAATGTAAAATAACTCTTTGCATAAAAACTCCTATTGTGACTTTTAATGTTAAACTAGGACAACTAATGTCTTGATTTAATTATAGGACTTTTAGTGTCCTGTGTCAAGTTTAAAACGCTTGACTTTCTTAGAAGTTTTTACAAAAAAACTGCTGCAAATAAATCCTAAGTTTATTTTGCAACAGTTCTTTTTAGTTTTCAGCATCGGAATATTCTTTTAATTTGCCCAAAGCCTGATTTTCAATTTGTCTAATTCTTTCTCTTGATAGGTCATAGATTGTTCCTATTTCTTCTAGAGTTTTTGGCTTTTCGTTATCTAGACCGTAGCGGTAAATTATTATTTGTTTTTCACGATCTGTTAGTTGGTCTAGAGCTTTCATCAAGAAATTTTCCATATCTTTTTCAAGTATTAATATATCAACTGGGGTTGATTCATCTCCTACCATATCCATTAGCTCATCGCCTGTTGAATCTTCACTATCTAGGTTGATGTTTAAGGATGTGGAATTTACTTGATTTCTGTTGATTAAAAACAAATCGTCAGCTTGTTTTTTGTCGATTCCTTCTTTTTCAAGGATTTTATAAATTTCTTCATCGCTTGCTTCTGGATTTGCCTTTAGTATTTGCTTTAATTTGTTTAATTTCAAATATTTGCCAGCAGGAATTCTAATTGTATGGCCTTCTTTGTTGATGGCCTTTCTAATAGCCTTATCTATCCATTTGTAGGCGTAGGTTGTAAATTTGTAGCCTAAGGATAGGTCAAATTTTTCTGCAGCTCTAATCATTCCAAGCATTCCAGATTGAACCAAATCTTCAAGATCCAAATCATTGCCATGGGACCTATAAAAATATGAAGCACGACTTCTTACAAGTCCTTGGTTTTTTTCTACAAGAGCTGATAGGGCATTTTGATTGCCTTGTTGGAATCTTTCCACTATTTCCTCGTTAGTGAGATCGGATAATTTCATCATATCTTTTCTTGTTATAGGAGATAGGGATACAGGTTCAGACCTTTTTATAGGTCTATCATCTTCTTCATCTTCACTTTCTTCAATGATATCGTCATCTATATCATCGATCTCTTCGATTTCTTCAGGGTCACTTATCCCTTCTTCTTCTAAAAGATAGTCGGTTAATTCTTCTTTTTCATCATCCGATAATTCTTCAAGGACACTTGCTATCTCCTCTTCGTTCATATCTTCGGAGTTGAAAAAGGAGCGGATTTTTTCAAGTGTAGCCTCTTCTTTTAAATTTATTTTATCCATATTTTACCTTTGAATTTATTTTACTATTAAAATTATCTAATTTTTTAAATCTTTTTTCATATCTTCGATTTTTTCAATCAATTCTTCTGATAGGGGAAAAGATTTGAAATTTCTATTAAAATCAGCACGCTTTTTTCTTTTTATTTTTGAATTATTGTTATAAATTGCGGCTTTTAGCTCCTTGGATGTCATTCTTGCGGCAGCTTTGCTTGCTGCTAGTATTTGGATTTGACTATCATCTGTAACTACTTTTAAATTTTCACTTCTGGCAATTTTTAGGATTTGCTTTTCTATGTAGGTATCTGCCGTTTGGAATTTCTTGGTGTAAACAATCTTCATTCCATATTTTTCGCTAATGGTTTCTTTGTTTCTGTCAAGATTGTAGGCATCAAAGACTATCACAACTTCTTCATCAGTCATTGATGCATACTCAGCCAAATAATCAATTAGCTTCTCTCTTGCAGCTTCTAAAGATTCTTTGGATATTTCTTTTAAATCAGTCCAGGAATTTATTACATTATAGCCATCTATAATGGTTATATTCCTACGATTTCTCGCCATTATCCCTTATAACCTCATACATAGCTATGGCAGATGCTACAGAAGCGTTTAAACTATTAACCTTGCCTATCATAGGAATTTTTACCAAGCTATCGCATTTTTCTCTGGTAAGTCTACTAATTCCATCTGCTTCATTGCCAACAACCAGTGCCACTTTGCCGCTAAGATCAGTTTCGCTAAGCTTACTAGTAGCTTCGCCTGCAAGGCCATAAACCCAAAATCCATTTTCTTTTAATTTTTCTATAGTCTTGTTAAGATTTTTAACCATAACAAGGTCGATGTTGTTGATGGCGCCAGCACTTGTTTTATAGACTGTAGGAGTTACTTTTGCCGACCTACGCTCTGGAATTATTACTGCATCAAAGCCAAAACTTTCAGCACTTCTGATGATTGCACCAAGATTATGAGGATCTTCTATCTTATCCAAAAGTATAAGTCTTTTAGCATCTTTTATTTCATTTATGGACTTATAATTATAGGAATCAACTTCAACCATCACGCCCTGGTGGTTCATATCTATCTTATCAAAAAAATCCTTGTTGACAAATTTTATTTCTACGTTTTTTGCCCTAAGTTTTTCTATGATTTTTTCTACAATAGGAGTATTTTGTTTGATGATGTAGGCCTTGTGGATTTTTATTCCTGCATCAATTGTCTCTAAAATAGGCTTTCTGCCGTAGATTTTATCCATTAGATTAGCTCCCACTTAACGCCATCTCTGGTGTCTTTGATGCTAACTCCTAAATCTTTTAGTTGATCTCTAATTTCGTCAGCTTCTTTGTAATTTTTGTTGATTTTCGCTTGATTTCTAAGCTCAATAAGCTCTAAAATTTGCTTTTCATCTACGTTGGCCTTTGATTTTTTCCTATTTTCAAGACCTAAAACTTCTTCAAATTCATTGAAATAATCCAAAGTTTTTTCTATGAGATATTTGGAATTGTTAGCATCAATTTTGCTGTTGGCAAATTTTACCAAATCAAACAAAACTGTGATAGCATCGGCTGTATTTAGGTCATTATCCATAACCTCTATAAATTTATTTTTAAAATCAGCTAGGATTTTGAGAGCCTCTTCTTCGCCAGGGATTAGTTCTATTTTGGTGTTATTTTCTGATAGATCTTTTAGCCTAAAATAAGCATTGTTGATCCTATCTAGGGAATTTTTTGCCCCTTCTATGATCTCTCTGGTAAAGTTAATTGGTTGGCGATAATTTGTAGTTAAAAGCCAAAATCTTATAACCATAAGGTCGAATTCTTTTTTGATATCATGGAGTGTAAAGAAATTTCCCAAAGACTTACTCATCTTTGTTCCATCAACTTGGATCATGCCATTGTGCATCCAATAATTGGCAAAAGTTTTGCCGTTATGACTTTCTGATTGGGCGATTTCGTTTTCGTGGTGTGGAAATTCCAAATCTTCACCACCAGCGTGAATATCTATGGTTTCTCCCAAAATTTTCTTATTCATAGTTGAGCATTCTATATGCCAACCTGGGCGACCCATGCCCCATGGAGAAGACCATGAAACTTCGCCATCTATCTTGGTTTTTTTCCAAAGAGCAAAATCTAGTGGGTTTTCTTTTTTCTTGGCTTCTTCGCTTTCTAGTCTATTGCTTGCTCCATGAACTAAATCTTCAATGTTTTTTCCAGATAATTTGCCATAATCTTTGACAGTTGAAACCCTAAAATAAACATCGCCATCTACTTCGTAAGCTGCGCCTTTTTCTATTAAATCTTTTACAAATTCGATAATATCATCCATTACCTCGGTTGCCCTTGGATGGATGGTGTTTTCTTCGTCAAGATTTAAATCTTTGGCATCCTCTAAGTAGGCTTTTATATATCTATCTGTTACTTCTTTGGTTGAAATGTTTTCTTTTATTGATTTATTAATTATTTTATCATCTACATCTGTGAAATTTACCACATAGCTTACATCGTATCCGCGATATCTCATATAGCGTCTAAAGGTGTCAAAAACAACAAGTGGCCTAGCATTTCCAATATGCATATAATCATAAACAGTAGGCCCACAGACGTACATTTTTATTTTGTTTTCTTCAATTGGTTGAAACTCTTCAATCTTTCTTGTGAGCGTGTTATGAATTTTCATTTAAAAATTTTCCTTTACAAATTTTAATCTATTATTAATCTTATCTTTGCCCATTAATAGCATAACATTTGACAAATCTGGTCCATGAACTGATCCTGTTATAGCAGCTCTTATTGGAAACCACAAGTTTTTGCCCTTGATGCCTGTTTCTTTTTGGATTTTTTTCATAATGGTTTTGGCAAAATCTGCATCAATTTCAGAAACTTCGTCAAGTTTTGCTAAATAAGCATCGATTAATTTTTTGGAATCTTCTTCTTTTAAAATTTCCTTTGCCTCATCGTCATAGCAAACTTCGCTATCTTCTAGATAATAATTCTTTGAAAGTTTTGGAGCATCAGAGAATTTATCGATTGCTGATTGCCAAGTTTCTGCCAATAATTTGTAATTTTCATCTGAATAATTTTCATCTGAATAATTTTCATCGACAAGGCCAGATTTTTCCATAAAAGGCTTGATGGCTTTTGCCAAATCTTCTACGGACATTTCTCTTACATAATGGCCATTTACCCAATCTAGCTTTCTTTTGTCGAAAACAGCTCCAGTTTTGTTTACTCTGTCAAAATCAAATTGCTTAGCTAATTCTTCTATTGAGAAAATTTCTTCTTCGCTATCTGGTGACCAGCCCAAAAGTGCCAAGAAGTTTATCAAACCTTCTGGTAAATATCCCTCTTCGATGAAATCTTCTACCATTCCATCGCCATTACGTTTAGAATATTTCTTGTGATTTTCGTTAAGAACGGTTGGTAGGTGGATATATTCTGGAGCATCCCAGCCAAAGGCTTCGTATAAATAAACGTGCTTTGGAGTTGAGCTTATCCATTCATCTCCACGAACAACATGAGTTATTTTCATAAGATGATCATCAACTACAACTGCAAAATGATATGTTGGAAATCCATCGCGTTTGATCAAAACTTGATCGTCCATATCGTCAGTATTAAAGGTAATTTTGCCTTTTATTCTATCGACAAAAGAAATTTCGCGATTTTTTGGAAGTTTTAGTCTAACTGTATATTCTTCGCCATTGGCAATTCTTTTTTTGGCTTCTTCTAGGGGAATTGACCTACATAGACCATCGTATTTTGGTGTAAGTCCATCAGCTTTTTGTTGGTCACGAACCTTATCAATTCTCTCTTGTGAGCAGAAGCAATAATAAGCCTTGTCTTCTTCTATAAGTTTTTCAATATATTTATTATAAATTCCAGCCTTTACTCTGTCAGATTGAATATATGGACCATATTCTCCTCTTTCAGTAACTTTGCCAGATTCATCGAGCATTACACCTTCGTCTATTTCAACCTTAGCCCAAGAAAGAGCCTTTAGTAAATTTTCCAAAGCTCCCTCAACAAATCTGGTTCTGTCGGTATCTTCAATTCTTAAAATCATTGTCCCGCCTGTGTGTCTTGCATATAAATAGTTAAATAAGGCAGTCCTTAATCCACCTATATGCAAATATCCTGTTGGGGATGGGGCAAATCTTACTCTTACATCAGTCATTTTCTTCTCCTCTTTGCTAAAAATATAAATACACTTTGTTTAATTATAATATATTTTTAAATAATTTGATAATTAAATTTGATATTATTTAGAATATGAAAGGGAGTGCATTACACTCCCCCTCCTTTTAACTTATTTAATTATAACATTGCTTACTCTTAAAATCAACTTTGTCAAGGATTTTTTTAAAAGTTTTGATCTTTTTTGATTTTCGCCTAATCCCATGCATTAATATCTTTTAGATAAGGCTTTAATTCTTTGATATTTTCTGGGATAAATTTTGGATCTTTGCCAGCTTTTAGCTGAATCATATAATCCTTGTAAGAAGCTACGGCAAGTTTTCCTATAAGCATTAGGCAAACTAAGTTTATTATCGCCATAATTCCCATAAAAATATCTCCAGTATTCCAAACTATAGAAAAATCTCCAACTGATCCTAAAAATACAAAGCACATTACCAAAACTCTGTAGATGCTAAGGCCTGTTTTGCCAAGACCAAGGTAGGAGATATTATTTTCTCCATAATAATAATTTCCAATAATTGAAGAAAATGCAAACATCAAAACACAAATTGTCAAAAGATGTAATGACCAAGCTCCAAGCTCACTTGATAGAGCAGCTTGAGTTATGGCAAGGCCTTCTAGATCCGGATTATTATAAATTCCTTCTCCTCCAATAATAATTACAAAAGCAGTTGCTGAGCAAACTACAATTGTATCAAGATAAACTCCCAAGGCTTGAATTAGTCCTTGTTTGGCTGGATGGCTAACATCAGCAACAGCTGAAGCATTTGGAACAGCACCCATGCCGGCCTCATTAGAAAACAATCCTCTTCTTACTCCATTTAAAATAGCGCTCCCAAAAAGTCCGCCAAAGCCTGCCTTTAAGTTAAAGGCTTCTTTGAAAATAAGTCCAAACATATGAGGAACTTTTGTTATATTTATAAGTAAAATTATCAAAACCATAATAGTATAAATAATTGCCATAATTGGAACCAATAATGAAGTTATATCTGCAATTCTTCTTAGACCACCAAAAATAATAAAGCCTGCAAAAATACAAATAATAAGTCCAACTATCCAAGGCTTGATATTTAGTGAAGAAGCAAAACCAGATGCAATAGTATTGGCCTGCATGGCATTAAACATAAAACCATAGACAATACAAATAACCACAGCAAAAATGCTTGCTATATGAGGATTTTTCAAAGATTTGCTCATGTAATATGAAGGTCCACCCTTAAAAGTTCCGTCAGGATTTTTTTCCTTAAAAATTTGTCCCAAGGTATTTTCTACAAAAGATGTTGCACCGCCAATAAGAGCTGTAACCCACATCCAAAAAACTGCACCAGGTCCACCTACTGAAATAGCTGCTGCAACTCCAACGATATTTCCAGTTCCTATATGGCTTGCCGCAGAAATTGTAAAAGCCTTAAAAGGTGAGATTGCATTTTCATCTTCAGGTTTTTTTCTGATTAATTTAAAGGCGTGGGAAATATTTGTAATTTGTCCAGCCTTAATTTTGTAAGTAAAATACAAACCCACGCCCAACAACAAGGGGATGAGCATATTCGTATAAATTTTGCCACTGATTAGGTCAGTGATCTTCTTAAAAGTTTCCATAATTGCCTCCTAATAATATTTATTCATGATTTCTAATAATTAATTATAAAACTTTTTACTACTTTACCTCGATTTTTGCATAAATTAAATAGGACAATAAAAAAACCTTACAAAAAAATTTTGTAAGGCTAATATTTTTTAAAGTTTTTATTTGTACATTCCCAATTTTTCGCAAAGTTCATCTATTTGATCTATTATAGATCCTATAAAGGCTATTGTTTCTGAAATTGGTTTTGTGCTTGTCATATCAACTCCAGCTCTTTTTGCAAGCTCTATTGGACCAACTGATCCACCAAGTTTTAGAACTTCTATCCATCTATCCCTATCTTCTGGACTTCCATTTACGATTTTATCAGAAATCATTGTTCCAATTGTTAAACCTGCAGAATATGTGTAAGGATATAAGCCCATATAATAATGTGGTTGACGCATCCATGTTAGCTCAGCACCATCTACTAATTCCACAGAGTCAGACCAAAATTCTTCTAATTTTTCTGTAAAAATTTTGTTTAAATCATCGGCTGTTAGACTTTCGCCATTTTCCACTTTTCTATAAACTTCTCTTTGGAAGGCTGCTTCAAGGAAATGAGTTACAAAGTTATGGTAGTAGGTTTTTGAAATCATTGTTGATAAAACCCAAAGTTTTTCACGATCATCTTTTGCTTTATTTAGCAAAAATCTTTCCATGGTAATTTCGTTGGCAGTTGATGGTGATTCAACAAAATACATACTCATGTCGATATTTAGAGATTTTTGATTTTTATTTGTGTAATAAGATTGACCAGCATGGCCTAGCTCGTGGGCAAGAGTCATAACTTGGCTCATTTTGTTATTATAAGTTGTCATTATAAATGGATGAGATCCATAAGGGCCAGCTGCAAAAGCTCCAGTTCTTTTTCCTTCATTTTGAGCATAGTCTATCCACCTATCTTCAAAGGCAGAATTTAAAACGCTTACGTATTCTTCGCCAAGATTTGAAAGTCCTTCAACTATATATTTGTGAGCTTCTTCAATGCTTACTTCTGGTTCATAATCTGGATCTATGGACAATTTCAAATCTGCATAGGTCATTTTGTCCAAACCGTAAGTTTTTTTGATAATTTCTGCATATTTTCTCATATGAGCTGAAAGCTCTGCCATTATTGTGTCAATTTGCTTATCGTAAATTTCCCTATCGACATCTTGTAGGCTTAGCAAATAATCAAAAACTGTTTGGTAGCCACGCAAATCTGAAATTCTCTTTTCATTTTCAACTTGGGTCATGTAGACAGAAGCATCCGCATTTTCGTATTTTCTTAAAACATCGTGGTATCTTTTGAAAGCTTCACGTCTTAGCCCACATCTTGGATCTGCTTCAAGAAATTCTTCAAAAGTATTGTGGTTAAGGTTTATTTTTTCGCCCTCATATTCAAAATCTTCAAATTCCATATCTCCATAGCGCATATCGTTGTAATTTTTGTATGGAGCATCAAAAGTTGGAGCAAGATTTGCCAAAATCTTCTCGCCCTCATCGGTCAAAAGATATTTGGATTCTTTGATAATTCTATCAAGATAATAAGTATATTCCGGATGAGCTTTTTTTACCTCTTCCAAGAGATTCTTATCTAATTTGGCAAGTAATGAATGGAAAAAGCTCAACTCTCCGTCAATTTTGCTCATTTCTTTGGTAAAATGCGCATATCTTTTTGCCATATTAGCATCAGTCGTATCAGTTTCCATGCTAATGCCTGCAAAAGTGCCTAACCTATCTGTTAGGCCATTTATCTTATCAAAATCTTCCAAAGCCTTATAAACTTCTTCTGATGAATTTAAAGCTTTGTAATTTTTAGAAAAATTATCTGAAAGATTTTTAAGTTCTTCTAAATTTTTGAGAAAATCTTCATCATCCTTGAAAAGATCTTCAATTTTCCAAGTTTCTTTAACATCTACTTCACTTCTTTTTTTCATATTCCCTCCTCATAGTATAGTAAATTTTTTACTATTACTTATTTTACCCTAATTTTATAATAGATTAATTTAAAAGAAAATATATACAACAAAATATCAGAGAAAAACTTAAAGCTTCTTATTAAATATATAAATTATTGGCTTATATTTTTAAAAATAGTATACAAGCTTTTAGAAAGAACTCATAACAAAAGCTATTTCTATAAGTTACAGAATAGAAGTAGCTTTATTATTTTCGATTTAACTTTTATACATTCCTCTTAGTTGATGTTCTGTTATCCAATTCTTATAAATTTATTATCTCATTGACCCAGGTGATGGAATTCTTAATTTAACCGTTTCAAATTTTGATTCTCTAATAAAATTATATTATATGAAGATAGCTCGTAGGCTTGAATCGCTTCATATTTTCTATGACTTTTACCAGTTCTTTTACCATAAGTTTTGTATGTAAGAGTATCTTTAGTGCCTAGTTTAGAAAATCCACCATGACTTGTAAATTCTCCAGTAATATTGTCAAAATAAGCAGTTCCTTTTACACAAATATTTGTCAAACTACTTCCTTATATTGATTTTGTATTTGCTATATTAATAGCAAAAGAAGATGATACTAACGGCATCAATAGACTTAACGATAGAATTATAATTAATTTTTTTGAAAAATGTTTATGCATATTATTTTCCTTTCTGTTCTAATTTAATCACTCTATCGAAATTTTTTGCAGATCGCATATCATGACTAACCATGACTAAGCTTTTGCCTTGTAAATAAAGTTCTTCCAGTATGTTCATAACAACCTGTGCATTCTCGTAATCTAGATTTCCTGTTGGCTCATCAGCTAGGATAATTTCTGATGGTTTTATTAATAGGCGAGCTAGGGATACTCTTTGCTGTTCACCTCCTGATAATGAGTAAACCATTCTATCTTTGTAGCCTTTTAAACCTACTTTCTCCAGAGACTCTTCTATTATCTTCTCTTTATCTTTATCCTTAGAAAATTTTAAGGCCAATTTCAAGTTTTTTTCAACTGTCTCATTATCAATTAAGGCATAATTTTGAAATAGGTAGGATATTTTTTCTCTTAACAAAATAATGGATTTTTTACTTTGAGGTCTAATATTTTTATTAGAAAAATGCACCGTTTCTCCTTGATCTACTTTTTCTAAAGTTCCTAAAATATTTAGTAATGTCGATTTGCCAGCACCACTAGGACCCATAATCAATATTTTTTCATTTTTTCCTACTTCAAAAGAAAAATCGGTGAAAATATTTTTGGATCCATAAGATTTGCTTATTTTATCTAATTTTATTAGACTTTCCATTTTATTCCTCCATTGATGATTTCAATATAGAGATAAGATTATTTTTATACTTAACTATGTTACATATATAAGCTAGTAGATCTAAGAAAACTAAGGCTATAAGTAGTTTTAGGTATATATCAAATTTAAACTTTACAAAATACGATATTGATGTAAGGCTTATGATTGTTAATAATACATTGTAAATCAGTATATTTATACTAGATTTTTGTATAGGATTACCCAAAATCATCTTAACTGCTAATGTTTTTGATACGTCTTCAAATGACATATTAAATATGTAAATACTTATAATTATATAAATTAAAAATACAAGAATTACTTTTTTAATTGAATTAACAAATTTTGATTGTGCTTCTTTTTCAAAATTCCCATAAAAATCTGATTCTTTTTCAAATTTTAGTAACTTAGTTGATATGTTCTTTTCAAATATCGGAAATAAATCTTCCTCCAAAGTATTTGTATTTTTTGCTTTAAATAACAAATATGCTGGATTTGGAAATCTAATTTTGCTAGCAACTATGACAAAATCATCGGTTGGCTTAGTTCCGTGAAGATACTCATTAATCTGTGGATATATCTTTGTATTGTCAATTACAATTATATTAGGATTTTCGGTTTCCAAACCAAGAGATTGGTATGTCATTTTCGAATTTTTGATATTTTCTTTTAATTTTTTTTCGCTATTTTTTGTTACTATATAGGTCTTATTTTTATTATCCTTATTTATTTTGATATCTTTATTATCAAGTGACTTTAGATTAAGTGAATTTATATAATTTATATTCGCTGAAACTATATTAGGACTTGTATCGTAGTCTATCTCATAATATAAAACCCCATCCTTATTTATTATTTGATTTATAGCTTTTTCCTTCGATTCATATACTTGTCTCTCAGCTGAAAAATGGCTACTAATTAGGATATAATAATCATTATGTATATTGCTGCAGACTTTTCTGACATCAGTATACAAATCATATTCTTTCTTTGCTTCTAATGTTTCTAATAAATTGAGCCCTAAAATACTTATTGCTAGTATTTTTAAAATGAAAAATCCTATACTCAAATTTTTATTTTCTTTTTTCCTATAAAGCGTATCTATTATATTAACTTTATTTAAAGACTGGCATGATATCAAAGTCACCAAAAAAATCAAAATTGTTATTATTAGAGTTATAAAAAAATAATCCGGCAAAAATTTAAATGAATTTATATTAAAAGTTTTCTGGTATAAAAATATTATAGGCACAAGGGCTATAGCGGATGATATTATAAATGTAAAAACGTTTTCTTTAAGAAATAAAGAAAATATATTAAAGTTAGTATATCCATTAAGCTTATAAATCACCATCTTTCTTTGTTGTGATTTAATGTCCATTGCAATGATTATGAGTAATAAAACTATAAGTGCTTCAAGTTCTAGATTATTAACAAATTCTTGACCAATAAAAATTAATTTTTCTTTAGTAGAAAATTGGAATTTAAACATATCAGGATTAAAATCAACAAAGTTTAATTTGCTTATATCTAGTTTTTTTATTTCATTTTCAAAGTTATTTATATTATCATTTGTTCCAAATACTAAAAGTTGTCCCAAAAATCTCTTTGACTTATAGTTTTTAAAGCTACTTATGGATTCTATAAATTTTTTACTAGAAATTGTATCTAAAGAATTAATTTTATCATTATTAGTCATTTCATAAGTAGAATTGTCAAACTCATCAATTGTCATTTTATTAGTAAGGGGTAATTTATCTAAATATTTTTGATTGATTATGTAATAATATGTCGAATTATAATAAGAATTAGAAACTTCATAGTCTTTAAAATAGATATTTACATTGGTTTTTTCTGCCAAGTCTATCATATTGTTTTTAAGTAAGTTTCCATCCTCAAAATCAGACACTAATATTTCCTTGTAGGAAAAGGAATCATCATATTCCCAAGGAGATAATCTTTTAGATGTAATAAATAATATATTCTCTACCATAGGATATGAAAGTATCATAATTAGAATTGATATAAGGCCTAAAATAATTTTTTTAAATTTAGAAACTTTGCTAAACATAGTCAATATACCTCTTTGCTATAATTATATATCTAACTAAATTTTAAGTCAATATATTTTGAGATTATAATAAGATATATGCTAATAATTTAGACTTTAATATAAATTCAATAGTATACTAATATTATAAGTTTATGCTATAATAAAAATTTTAATAAATTTTAAGATTTAAGCACTAGAATTATTAATATGGAGGATAATATGGACAAGAGAATTGAAAATTTTGCTAAGCTTGCTGTTGAGTTTGGGGTTAATGTTAAAGAAGGTGAGGACGTTTTGATAAATTCACCTGTTGAAAGTCCAGAGCTTTGTAGGCTAATTACCAAGGCTGCTTACGAAAAAGGCGCTCGTCTTGTTTCTGTGGATTGGCGTGATGATACACTTACAAGACTTGCCTTTGAAAATCAAGACCAAGAAACTTTAAATGAAGTTGCTTCTTGGAAGATAGAAAAATTAAAATATCAAATAGCTGAGAAAAAATCAAACAGAATTTCCATCGCTAGCGAAGATCCAGATTTATTAAAGGGCCTTGACCAAAAGAAAATTTCCGAAGCAGTTCGTGAAAATTCTAAGGCTGCAAAAGAATTTGTCAAATACACCATGAACGATATTGTAAGTTGGCTGGTAATTTCTGTTCCAAGTAAAAAATGGGCAAAAAAAGTATTCCCAGATCTTAGCGAAGAAGAAGCTTACAATAAATTATGGGAAGTAATACTTGATGTATCAAGAGTATCCGATTCTTGGGAAGAAACCAAAGCAAATTGGGAAAATCACATCAAAACCCTAGAAGAAAAAGCAAAATATCTAAACGATCATCAATTTGATAAAGTTCACTATGAGTCTAAAAATGGCACAGATCTTTGGGTAAAGCTTCCAAAAGATCATATTTGGATGTCAGCTGGCTCAAAAAATGCCAAGGGCGATTTATTTATCCCAAATATGCCAACAGAAGAAGTTTTCACAGCCCCACAATATGACGGAGTAGACGGAAAACTTGTAGCAACAAAACCGCTTGTTTACAACGGAGTTGTTATAAATGATTTTGAATTTATATTTGAAAATGGCAAAGTTATCGATTTTGATGCCAAAGAAGGCAAGGAAACTCTTGCCAAAATGCTAGAAAGCGATGAAGGTAGCAAAAACTTAGGAGAAATTGCTCTAGTTCCATACGATAGTCCAATTTCTAATTCAAATATTTTATTTTACAACACCTTATTTGACGAAAATGCATCCTGCCACTTTGCCCTAGGCAAGGCTTATCCAACTTGCGTTGTAGGTGGAGCAGATTTGGATGATGACAAGTTAAAAGAAAGAGGAATCAACGATTCCCTAATCCACGAAGATTTTATGGTTGGAAATTCCGATCTAAAAATTACAGCCTACAAAGGCGAAAAAGAATTCCCAATATTTGAAAATGGCAATTGGGCATTTTAACAAAATTTCTGAATATAAAAGATCCCATAAAGTAAGATACTTTAGGGATCTTTTTTTCTCTATTAAATTTCTTTAAAATTTTTAGCCTTCGTAGGCTTCTTGGTCTACAAACAAATAGCAATTTGGATGTAGATGTAAGAAACTTGCTGGGAATTCTGGATAAACTGTATCTTCTTCGAGAATTCTTCTAACAACTTCGTGTTTGTTTTTGCCATTAGCAAGAACTACTAGGGTTTTGGCATCGAAAACATCTGCCATTCCCATGGAAATTGCGTATTTTGGCACGTCATCTTCTGATTTGAAAAATCTAGAATTTGCCTTTATTGTTTCTTCTGTTAGTTTTATTATAGATGTTCTTTGATTTAATTTTTCTGCTGGCTCATTAAAAGCAAGGTGGCCATTTGGTCCAAGTCCTAAAACTTGTATATCTCTTTGACCAAATTCATCTAAAAGTTCATCGTATTCTTTGGCGTATTTTTCATCTGCTTCTGGAGCAAACGGCAAATGTGTTGTACCTTCTTTGAAATCTACCTTGTTAAATAAATTTTCATTCATAAAATATTGGTAAGATTGGTCGTTTTCTTTGTCAATTCCTATATATTCATCTAAGTTTACGCTTTTGGCATATTTAAAAGAAATTTCTCCTTCTTTGTTAGCCTTAGCCAAATATTCATACATACCAATTGGGGTTGAACCTGTTGCAAAGCCAAATTTTGCTTGTGGTTTTTCTATCATCATGTTAATGATAAAATCAGCAGCTTTTTTACTCATTTCATCGTAGTCTTTTGACACTATTACTTTCATTTTAGTTCACTCCTTATTAAAATTACATTTAATATTTTACCCACAAATGAAAAATCTTACCATATTTATTAAATATTTTCTTCGATTTTTATTTCTTCTTTTGGAACTTTTTTAAATAATCCTGTTACCATTAAAGCTATTGCTCCATCGCCTGTAATATTACAAGCTGTACCAAAAGAATCTTGTAGGGCAAATATTGAAAGCATCAAAGCTGTTCCATTATCGCCAAAACCTAAAACAGAAATTATTAGTCCAAGAGATGCCATTACCGTTCCGCCTGGTACTCCTGGTGCGCCGATTGCAAAAATTCCAAGAAGTAGGATAAATAAAATCATATCTCCCATAGCAGGAATTTTTCCGTAGAGAATTTGTGAAACTACCATTACAAAAAATGTTTCTGTCAAAACTGATCCACAAAGATGAGTATTTGAGCAAAGTGGAATTACAAAATCTCTGATTTTAGCATCTAAAGTTTTTGCTTTTCTAACTTGTTTAAGGGCAACTGATAAGGTTGCTGCAGATGACATAGTTCCAAGAGCTGTTACATAAGCTGGTCCATAATGTTTTAAAACTTCCATTGGATTTGTTTTTGAGATCGTTCCTCCGATGCCATAAAGAAGGGCAAGCCATATATAATGCATGACAATTACAATTAAAATAATCTTGATAAATACTGGCAATTGCTCGTTGATTACGCCTGTGTAGGAAAGTTCTGCAAAGGTTGTAAAGATAAAAAATGGAAGAATTTTTATAATTACTCTATTTACTATTTCTAAGGTTATGTTGTTAAATTCTTTTAAAAGTTTAGTAAATGTTTCTGATTTGGTCCAAACTACTGCAAGACCAAAAATAATTGATGTAACCAAAGCTGTCATTACTGGCATTAGTGGATCTATGCCTAATTTGAAAATTGATTCAGGAATTTCTCTTTGTCCTGCCACTTCACTTGCTATATTTAAGCTTGGAATAACTGCATTTCCAACTATAAGCGAGAAAAATGCCGCACCTATTGATGATAAATAGCAAATAACTAAGGTTGTAGTCAAAACTTTGCCAGCATCCTCGCTTAGAGATACTATAGCTGGTGTAATAAAGCCCAAAATTATGATTGGCACTGCATAAAATATAAGTTGACCAAGTACTGATTTTACAGTATCAAAGATCATCATCAAAGTTTCATTAGAAACTCTACCAATAAAAATTCCCAGAATAATACCAAATACAAGTTTAAATAACAGGGAATTAAAAATACTTTTCTTTTTCATAGATTACCTCTTTTCATTGTTAATTATTTCTAGCATCACATCATCAGCCTTAGAAAATCCTTCGTGGGAAAGCTTGCCTATATTAGAAATTGTATCTTCAATGCTTTCTCCAACAATGCCAACATTTTTGTCAGTAATTATACCATTTAACGACAAATAAGCAGCAATAATTGATTCTTCAGCGCTTGTGGATAATTTCATAGAGCAAGATTCCTTAGCTCCATCGCAAATCATGCCAGTAAGATTTGCAAAAACATTTGTACAAGCTCCAGCAATTTGCTTTTCATCACCATCCAGCATAAAAGCTATAGCAGCACTTGCTCCAATAGCAGCTCCGATGGCACAGCCGCACATACCGCTAAGTTTGCCCGAATATTCTTTGACATAACGATTGATTACATGGGCAAAAAATAAACCTCTTGCCAAAGTGTCAAAGCTTAAATTTTCGTATTGATAAACCATATAAATTGGAATGATAATTCCTATTCCTTGATTGCCAGAGCCACCTGAAGTCATTATTGGCAGAGGACCGCCACCCATTCTCATATCGGCAGCTGCTGCTGTTAGGATTCTCGTTTGTGTAACAAAATTATCCGGCAAAATTCCATTATCTTTAAGAGTGCTTAGCTTTTTGCCGAGATTTAGGCCATAGCCTTTAAGTCCTTCTTTGGCTGCGGCAAGATTTACATCGACACCTTCCAAGACAAAATAAATATCTGCCAAGTCCATTTCTTTTACAATTTTAGAAAGCTCCTCAAAGGACATATTTTTTATAGAAAAAGCGGATTTTCCAGTATCTTTTATAGGATCGTCAAAAATAAGCTCATCATTTTTCCAAATTTGGTCAATATGCGTGTGAGAATCTGAAATAATTACCCTAGCGCTTTCTTCTTTGGTAAAAATTTTTACTCCTATGTAAAGATCTGAAACATCTTCCAAATACTTAACGCTCACCAAATCTACAAAGTCTTTTGCTTTTTTTATTTCTTCTTCTGTCAAATTAGAAAAAACCAAAAGTGGCTGGTCGCATTTTTTGGAAAAAGCTCCAAGACTTGCTGCCAAATCCAAACCAGCCGCCTTGGTTGTCGGGATTTTTACAGCCTTGCCATTTTTATAAATATTTCTACTAACTTCTAAATCGATCTTACAAATATCGGATTTTTCTAAATATTGACTACAAACATTGGCAGCATAAGCAACTGCAACAGGCTCTGTACAGCCAATGGCTTTTGTAGAATCTTCCTTTACAATATTTATAAGCTCTTCTTTAATTTCTTTACTATTCAATCTATCACCTCAATAAGATTATTAGCCAAAATAGCCACATTTATAGTATAACTTATTTTAAAAATCAAGTAAACGATTGCCATGTAAAATTTTGCCAAAGAGAATTTATCATATATTCATTGGGTATAAATATAAAAACTCAAGAAAAGAATGGAGATTAATTATGGGAATATTTGATATATTTAAAAAAGATGAAAATGACGATGATTTAGAAAATGAAAAACCAACAAAAAATTCAAAAGAAATCATCTACTCGCCCATGCTTGGCCAAAAATTAGACATCAAAGAATGTATAGATAAAGTATTTTCTACAGAAATTGTGGGCAAAGGCTGCCTAATAGTTCCAAGTTTGGGCAAAGTTTACTCACCTTGCGATGGAAAAATTTCCCTACTTGCGGATTCTTCACATGCCATTGGAATAAGCTCAAAAGCTGGAGCAGAAATTCTAATTCATATAGGCATAGACACCGTAGAATTAAAGGGCGAAGGATTTATAAGCCATGTAGAAATCTATGATGAGGTCAAAAAAGGCGACTTATTAATGGATTTTGATATAGAAAAAATCAAAGAGGCTGGCAAATCTCTCCAATCACCAATAATTATAACAAATACTGACGAATTTGATGTAAAAGTTTTAGAAAGTGACTTAGAAGTATCAAACACCGACCCAGTTTTGGAAGTTATTGCAAAATAAATTTCTCCCAGCTTAGGATAGATCCTGGGCTGGGATTTTTTTATAAAAATTACTTTAGGGTAAAATAAAAATGGAAAAGAAAAATTGGAGAAGATAATGAAATTAATAGCAGTAGATGTCGACGGGACACTAATAAATAGCAAAAATCAAATAAGCAAAAAAACCAAAGATACCTTGATAAAGGCAGCAAAAAATGGCAACAAAATCGTAATAGTATCTGGAAGACCAGCTCCTGGCCTAAGCGCTTTGGCAGAAGAATTAGAATTTGACAAATTCCATGGCCTATTATCGAGCAACAACGGCTCAACCATAACAGATTTTGCCAGTGGAGAAATTTTAGCCGATCATTTCTTGGATATGGATCTTGCAAGAAAAATCCTAAAAGAAAGCCAAAAAATCGACCTAGATATAGTCCTTTCCCATGGTGATATACTCATTTCTGATAAAAGCCATAAATATTTGGATCATGAGGTCAGACTTTTAAAACTTCAAAGCAAAATAATTCCAGATGTAAGAGAAAATCTTTCCTTTAAGATAAATAAGATTCTTTTTGCAGGAGAACCAGAAAAAGTTGATAAATACTATCCATTTTTGGAAGAAAATTATGGAGAAATCACAAGCCAAGTTAGAAGCCATGCCTATAATTACGAAGTGATGCCCAAGGGCCTTTCCAAGGGAGCAAGTCTTTTAGAAATCGCCAAATTTTACCGAATCAAAAGAGAAGATATCGTAGCTTTTGGCGATGAATTAAACGATTTGACCATGATAGAAACTGCAGGAGTGGGTGTTGCCATGGCAAATGCAGTTGACGACTTAAAAGAAATAGCAGATTATATAACTTTGTCAAACGACGAAGACGGAATCGCCTATTATTTGGATAGATTTGTCTTGTAGATAAAAATTGAAAACTTAAAGTCGGAAAGCTTTCTAGCACCTTGAGCGAACCTAGCAAGTCGAATCATCTCTTAGTTTTTTATTAAAGCTATAATTTTGAGATCTTTCGACTCCAAACATCTATCGATGTTTTCCGCTTACGATGTCAGAGCTTTGCTTAGCATTTTTCGCATGTTCCGTATTTTCGAATAATCTCCTGGCACATCCCAGGCTTACACCCAACTCCTGATATCCCGAATTTACTCATAAACCCTGGCATTGCTCGCTTACAACTAACCCCTGGCATCCCGAGCGTAGTCGAGGGATCTCATTTTCTTATCCTAAAATAAAAAATCTCAACAACCTAAAAATTCCCAACAAAAAAGTGATGCTGGATTTTTCCTGCATCACTTTTATATTATTTTATTAGTTTTTTTCTCTTTCGTGTAAGTATCAACAACAAGCTTGCAATAAAGACTATCAATGCAAGTGGAATAATATAATCTTCTACTCCAGTTTTTGCATTTTTGCTTACTTTATTTACTCTAATTTGCCCATTTTTGACTACTACCTCATATCCTGGAATAACTTGAACTCCAGGTTTTTTTGTTGTTGGTTTTTCTTCCTTTACTTCCTTGATATTGTAAATATTTTCAAAACTTATATTTTCAATTTTTTTATCAGAAGAATTTCTTATCAAAACTCCATCTTTTTTTAAAGCTCCGTTAGATTTTGTAATTTTTACATAAAGCTTGTAGACTTCTTTGTCGTATTTGACATTTTTTATCTTTGGATCTTCTTGATAGATTTTGTATTCGTATTCGCCAGGTTTATGAAAGTTTATATCTAAGCTTTTTTCACTATCGCCCTTAAGCTTAAACTTATAAGACTTAGTAGCTTTTTCCGGCAGTGGAGCATCTTTGCTTAGTGCTTCCATTACATAGAAAAAGCTTTCTTTTGGCTTAGCATATGGCGAATTTATACTTATATTTTGCCTAATATTTAAGCTTAGAGATTCGGTTTGGGCATAGGCTGTTGGTTGAAAAAGGAATAACACAAAGAGAAAGGTCAAAGATAAGTAAAGGCCTAAAAATGTCTTCGTTTTTTTTAATATTTTATTGTACATTTTATTTAGCCTCCCCTCTTTTCTTTCTTTGGCTAATTGCATCGTAAATTATGAAAAGCGCGACCAACAAAAGCCATATTAAAATTAGAATTAGTAAAAAATTAACTTTGTAAGCTTTGGAAAGAAGTTTTGCAAATTGATTTTCTTTTTGAATTTCTTCCTTGTAGATATTTTCTTCTATATTGTCGGTAAGTCTTCCTATAAGAATTGACCTGCCATTGGTAATAGAAAAATCACAAGTATCAAGTACTACAAGATTTTCATGGTCTGTAAAATCAAGCTTTCTTGAAAAAGTCGCCTCTTTATAAATATGGTCAATTAAATCTGGCCTAACATCTTTGCTTTTTGCCGTTGATAAGATAATTTTATCCGTACCAACCGTCTTTAAAAAAGCAAAAAACTCAATTCCCTTGCTTGTTTTTCCATATCTGTGGATTTGTCCGTATTTATGACTGTCAAAAAATTCCTTGTCTTTAAAAAGCTCCATATCTCCAAACATTTTTCGCTCAGCCATAAAATGTCCGTAAAGAACATTTTGGAAATCGGAAAAATCTTTGCTATTGGCTGCATCTAGGAAAATCGAACCAGTTGTAGAAAACTTGCCAAGAACGGTTTTGTTTAAATACTCGTCATTATCCTTGCCTTGAACAATTGGATAGTCAATTTTTGTCCCATAAACATCTATCCAGCCCAAAACATCAGAATTTATTTTTTTTAGATCAGAAAAACTTAAATCATCCTCACTATCTGGCTTATATGCAGAATAGGTTTGGCTATCAGCAATCTCTAAAAGCTGGTGTGTATCCCAAAAAGCGTAAATTGCTATGATAAGTGACATTATAGAAATAAATAAAATTATATAATCCACAAATCTAGATGCAAGTCTAATTTTTTTTAATTTTCTCTTTTGTTCATCTGTTAGAATTATTTTTTTTTCTAAGCTTGGGGAAGATTTCTCTTCCCCTTGCAAATCATCAGTTTTTGATAAATTATCTTTAGTATTTTCCTTACTATCCATAAAATAAAGTTATACTAAGGCTTATGCTAAAGCTTCCTCTTCTTTTCTGTTTTTTACAAAGAAAGCAATACCAGCACCAGCTACAGCTACTAGAGCGATAAATGGTAAGTTGTCAACTAGTAAACCTGTTGCTGTTTGGGTTTTGTTTTCATATTCTACAAAGTTTCCACCAGCTTGATCACCGATGATACCTTCTTTACCAGTTCCTGCTGTACCATTAAAGGTAGAAGATTTTACAGAACCTGTATAAGCACCAGCAACTGTTTCGTCAAAGGTTATCTTTGAACCTAGTAAAACTTCTTTAAATACTATTCTTTGATAGTGTTTTAAAACTACATCAAAAGCTTGTCCATATTTTTCACTTTGTTCTGTACCAGCTGTACCATTCCCATCTACTACAAAATACTTAAATTCTGTTGCATCAGAATTTGAGCCTACTGGTTTTGCTACTGTTAGATTAAATGTAAATTCTGCATTTGTATCTGGGGTTGAATCTGTGATAGTTTTTCTTAAAGCAAAACCTTTTTTATCAGCACCTTGAATTTCTGGTCCGCCTGTTGGATTATCATTACCATCTTTTTTGTCGTAATTGTTTACGAAGGCAAATTTGTTTTTATCTTTTGTAGTATCGTCCTCATCTCCTGGTTGGTATCCAGTTTTCTTTTGAGTAACATCTTCACCCTTATCATTTTTTGTTTGTTTGATTTGGATATCTGTTACTTCGTATTTTTCTCCAACTTTTTTTACAAATAAAGATACTAGATATTCAGCTTGTGAATAGGTCATATCTTTTGTATTACCTTTAGTTTCTACTACAGTATAAGTATATTGACCAGCAGCTGTAAATTTCACATTTGCTAGGGCGTCAGCTGATTCTTTGATAAGTTGTTTACCATCTTTTTTAGTATCTTTATCATCTTTATCATCAGCTGTGTATGCTATTGTTACATCAGAAACTTTTGGAAGATTGGCCGCTTTTGTTGTATCACCATCTATACTGTGACCAGTAAATGTAAAAGTAAATATTTCTGCTGGTGTTGTTACACCTTCAGCTGGAAGATTTAATACTTTTTTGATGTTTAATGGTTTGCTTGCTGCTTCTGCTACATTTGGATTAATTACGAATGCTCCACCAACTAGGGTAAAAGCTAATACGCTTGCTACGATTTTGTTTTTAAATGATTTCATAATACTTTCCTTTCAAATATTTTTTATATTATATTCCCCTTCTTCTTAGAAGAGTAAATATCTTACCTTTGATAAGTTTTTTATTTACTGGTCCAAAGAGTCTGGAATCAACTGCTTGATCTCTGTTATCTGCCAGTAGGAAAAACTCATCGTCTTTAAGCTTTACTGGGAATTTTATCCCATTTGTAAAGGCTAGGGTGTCTTTGTAAATTTTGGGTTCATATTGGTAGGAACCATTTACTTTTAGACCATTTTCATCAATATCAACTTCATCTCCCGGACTTGCTACTATTCTTGCAAGTTTGTTTTCTCTGTTGTAGGTGTAGATTACACTTTCGCCTACAATAAAATCATTTTCTAATCTGTAATAAAGAATCATATCGCCAGGGCTTATATTTGGAATCATTGAAGTATCATCAACCCTATGAATTCCAAAGATAAAGCTAAATACGCTTACAATTATTATCAATAAGCTTGTAATTTTGATTAATAATTTTAGTAAGGCTCTGGTGACTGGATCTTTGGGAGATTTTTTTTCTTTAGATTTTTTATTCATAATCTACTTGTGTATTTTTTCTTATTCTGTAGAGGGCAAGTCCTGCTAATACAATAGCAAGGAGGATTTTTATTAATCCATTGCCAGTATCTTCTATTATAAGTCCTGTTGGAACATTTTTGGCAGCACTTGCTGTAACCGTGGTATTTCGCTGGATTCCCACATCTTTATCGATTGGAGGATCAGCAGTCCATGATATAGGATCTTTGTAGAGGAATTTTGCTTTAGCATCTGGTTTTCCTGGAAGATCTTTTTCCTTGGTGCCTTTTTCTACTGCCACAATCTTTTGATCATTATTTGGTGCAAAATTTACACCCTCGCCAGCTTTGTAGGTAACTTTTACTAAGTTTGAACTTTCTGGGAAATCTGGAGTGTTTGGACTTATGGTATCGCCATGTTTTGCAAAGTGAACTGTATAAACCTCGCCATTTTTAATCTCTGCACTATCAGCAATTGCTCTTGTTAAGTCTCCATTTTTATCCCAATACCAGAATTTATTTCCTGCTAATTCATTTACTTGTGGTTTTACTTTGCCAAAAGTTCTTTTGCTAGGATCAATGTCTTTTTTGACCAAGACTGATATATATTCTTGATTTTCCTTTGTTCCATGACTTAGAGTTCCTTTTGTTTTATCCTCAGTTTTAAAAGCTACAATGTCGTATTTCTCTTTATCTATATCCTTACCATCTTCATCTTTTTTTGGTATACCAGAATCATTTGGACTGGTTGGATTTGTTTTGTCCTCTGGAATATATGGAATAATATCTTTATTAGATAAATTATTTTCATATTGGGCGGTGTGGGTTGTATCTTTATTGTAGATTTGACCTTCTGTTTTAAAATTATTGTCCCAATTAGTAAACTTCCATCCAAAATCAGCAGTAATATTTGGAGCGATGACTCTATTACCTAGGTCAATTCCCTTTAAAACCCAATAAACTTTGCTATTTGGATCCATACTTCCATGTTTGCCCTCGTTAAAAACTACTTTTACATAGTCGCTATCTTTTTTTGGGTCGGTAGTTACAACTAGAGGTTTTTTGATGAGAGTAACTTCCAAAGGATTTGACTTGTCATTATCTTTTTGCTCCTGATTTATGATTTTGTAGGCAAAGTCGCCTTCAACTATAAAGCCATTTGTCGTATTATCAAGACTTACGCTTGGAGTATTGGTTCCATTATAATTATTTTTCCAATTTCCTACATGAGGGTTTAAATATTCTATCATGTCCTTATTTGAAGAATCACTTGGAATATTTTCTCCAGATTTACTTTCTTCTCCTAGTTTATAAGTAAATTTCATAAATTTCCCTGTCGGGTTTGTGTCTAAAATTTTTCCATCTTTATCTTTAGTTTTAAATATAACTTCAGTATTTTGCACCTGGTAAAGGTCTACTGGTAAAGTAGTTGTCGGATAATCTCCCTGCCAAGTTATTTCTTTACTGCCGTAATCTTCAAGAACCTTAGTCGATGAAGGATCTACATAAGCTTCCATATAGGCATCGTCGTTTTCATGGCCAGGTAGAAAATCATCCTCATCTGCAAAATAAAGTTGAGAAACTATACCAAAATCTAAAGAAAGATTATCTGCTGAAAAATCTTTTGAATTGCTATATTGACCCTGGCCTGGCTTAATAACTTCTTCTCCATTTTCAAGATCTTTATAGTAAACAGAATATTCGCCATCGACATTAATCTTTGCTCCACTTGGATAAATTTTGGCAAAATCAAAGGCTGTTTTGCCCTCTAGGGGATGCAATGTTACTTTAACCACGAACTTTGTTTCCATGAAATTAGGGATTTTTGAATCGGATGGATTTGCTCTAGCTAAGGCTTGAAATTTCTCGCTATCACTTATGCTTAGAGTGTCTGTTTTTGGAAATTCCTTGCTTTCTTTAGGAGATTTTAAAGAATTTTCTGTAGAATCTTTTCTTGCGTAGATTTTTTCAGAAGGTTTTGCTCTAGATTTCGCATTTCCCCTAAGATAATCTTTGCTAAAAACTTCTTGGTAAGCTGTTAAAAGTGAACTTTCCCTACTTAATCTTTCGGTTTTTGCAGCATAAGCTAAACTAATATTTGTTAGCCCAAAAAATAAAGCCAAAAAGAAGGACAAAATTTTATTCAATTTTTTCATCTAGTCTTATTACCTCCCTTCTTTATGATTTATCTAAAAATTAAGGTAATTTTGGATTAATAAATCCAAAGTTTTTTTAGCTTTATGTCAATAGTTAATAATATTAAAATTTAACATTTTATTTTAATAGAACATAGTTTTATTTATATACATTATATCAGAATATTTTTTAAAGGTAAAATATTTTATTAAAATTTTTTTATTTATAATTATTGATTGAAATCTTGCATAAAATTCTTTTATCCCTCTCTACTTTAATTATTTGTTGGAAAGATAAGTTTAAAGATTTTTGATTATTTGATTTTGATCTTTTGTAAAAAATCCCTTGCAATAATAAATCGAAATCTTTGTATTTTATTTGCAATCATCTCTCATTTTTGTATATTATTAGTGAGATTTATTAATAAATTCTTAGGAGGAAAGATGAATTTAATTGTTGCTCAATCTGGTGGTCCTACTAGCGTTATCAATTCAAGCCTTTGCGGGGTTATTGATGCTGGTATTTTGGAGGAATTTGATAATATTTATTTAAGCCGTTTTGGTATTGAAGGTCTTATTAGGGGCGAAATTGTAAGTGTCGATAAGGATAAATTTATAAAAAACAACATCAAAGATAAGCTTATGGCAAGGCCTTCTTCTATTTTGGGTTCTTGTAGGTTTAAATTATCCGATGATTTAAATGATGAAGTTTATAAGAAAATTTTTGACCGTTTTGAAGAATACGATATAAGTTCTTTTGTTTACATAGGTGGAAACGATTCCATGGATACGGTTTCTAAGCTAAATTCCTATATGAGGGAAAATTCTATTTCTGGCATTAATATAGTTGGTTGCCCAAAAACTATAGATAACGACCTTTGCCAAATGGATCATTCTCCTGGTTTTGCTTCTGCTGCTAAGTTTATCAACCAAACTATAAGCCAAATGCGTCTTGATGTTGATGTTTATAAGCTAAAATCTGTAACTTTTGTTGAGATTATGGGAAGAAATGCAGGTTGGCTAGCTGGATCTTCTTTGCTTTCTAATTATAAAAGGGATAGAAAAGTTGTAAATCTCTTGTATTTGCCAGAAGATGATAAGTCCATTGATGAAGTTCTCGATGATATTAAAATTTCTTTGAAAGAAGAAAGCAATTTGATCGTTGCAGTTGCGGAAGGTTTTATGGATAGGGATAAAATTCTTCTAAAAGAAAGCATTTCAAATACTGCAGATGGTTTTTCTCACAAGGTTATAGCTGGTGTTGCCAATAGACTTGCTGATATTGTTAGAGATAGGCTTAATATCAAATCTCGTAATGTCGAGCTAAATATTTGCCAAAGAACAAACACCATTATTAGCAAAACCGATTCTCTTGAGGCCTACCAATTGGGTTTTAGAGCTGCTAGTGTTTCAAAAGAAAAAACAAATCTTCTTCCTATAATAAAAAGAGAAGAGTCTTTGAATTATGAGATAAATTACTCTTTTGTTGCAAGTGAAGAAATTGCCAATAAGGAAAGAAAAATCCCTCAAGAATGGCTAGATGACAGAAATTTGCTTGAAGAAAAAATGATAGCCTATACTTATCCACTAATTCAAGGAGAAGTTAGTGTAGCTTATGAAAACGGCTTGCCAGTTTTTGTAAATCTTTGTGATTTTGTAAAATAAAAAAGGCTCTGAATATTCAGAGCTTTTGTTGATCTTACTTGTCTTCTTTTAGTTTCCTAATCCTACAAGCTTTGATCCTATTATCTTCTATATAAAGAATTTTTATTTCATATCCATTGTAATCAAGGCTTTCATTTTCGCCTGCTTCTGGTATATAGCCTAGCTTATCTATGATAAAGCCGCCAAGAGAGTCGTAATTTTCGTTATCTTCGTCAATTTCTATTGGGATTTTCTCGTTTAGATCTTTAATTGAGATGGAAGCTTTTACAACATAAACTCCCTTGCGATTTTCCCTAAATTCGACTCCGCAATCTTCTCCCTCATTTAGATCTCCTACTATTTCTTCAAGCAGGTCGTCAATGGTTACAACTCCAGCAAAACCACCATATTCGTCGATTAATATGGCCATGTGAATGTGCTTTATCTGCATATCGGCAAATAATTTGTCCGTTTCAATCTTATCTGGCACAAAATATGCTGGCTTTATTAGGCTTCTTAGGTGGACATTTTTGATTCCAACTCTAGTTGCCTCTAAAAGATAATCTTTGGTGTAGATTATTCCAAGGATGTTGTCGACTTCATCTTCATAAACCGGGATTCTTGAATGTCTAATCTTAGTAAATTCATCAAGCCAAGTTTTTTCGCTATCATTTACATCTATCATAAAGACATCTGTACGTGCAGTCATTATCTCTTCTGCTATAAGATCATCAAAGCCCATGATGGAATGGATCATTCTCGATTCCATAGGGCGAATTATCCCTTGATTTTCTCCAACTTGAACTATAGATTTGATTTGCTCGCTGGTAACTTCCTTTTCTATAGCCTTTGCTTCTATGCCAAAGATATTCATAAATAAATTTGTCACAGCATTGGTAAATTTTACAAAAGGATAGGTTATGGCCATTATTATTCTTGTTAGAAAATTTGTCGCCATGGCAATGCCCATGGGATTTCTAACTGCCAATCTTTTGGGGATCTTATCTATAAAAATTAGCCTTATCATGGAAAAAATAATTATTCCTATAATTATATAGGCACTGGCATTTAATGATCCATTTAAAATGTCAGAATTTTCCACAATAACTCTTACTCTTCTTACTAGATAAGATACGATGAAAAATGATAAGACCATATCTACCATGGCAAAGGCCTGGTTTAAGGAATCTTGATCACTTGTTATTTTTAATAGATATTTTGCCTTACTATTGCCTTCTTCTTCTAGCTCTCTAAGTTTTTCTGAATTTAGAGAGATAAGTCCGGTGTGGACTGCTATTATTAAAGAATTTAGAAACATTAGTAAGATTATTGTTATGATACTTTGTATGCTAAAATAGGGCCCTACGTCCATTTTTTCTCCTTATCACATATAGGTCCTATCGCTTGTTTCACTTTTCTTTTTTGACTTTCTTGAAACTTCGGTATCTGAGATGATATCTTTTACTTTCATTAGTCTTGCGATAGTAGCTCTTTCGTTTTCTTCTAATTTTGCTCTTATATATTTTATAGTTTCTTCCAAATCTGGAATTGTCCTATATTCAAGAGCGTTTACACGACGACGGGTTGATTCGATTTCATCTGCCATAAGTTGGGTAGTTTTTTCAAGTTCTGCAAGTTTGAGTAATTTTTCCATGACAAAGTTAAGTTTACTTATAGCTTGGTCAAGGCCTGCTGAAGTTTCGGCATAGCCATATGGATACATACTTGCATTTTCATTTTTTTCCACTTCAAACTCCATTTGAGGAATTCTAACACTCATGACATTTTTGACACTTATATCAACGCCAACTTTTTGGGTTGGAAAGCTTACAGCAGCTTGCATTGATTCTGGACTCATAAAAGCACTTGCTATGAGAAAGTCAGAAAAAGAATCTGATAGTTCTTTTTCCACTTCTTCTCTTAGGCTTTTGTTTTTACGAATTAGAATCATAAACTGGCGCATAAGCTCATCTTGTTTATCTTTTAAAAGCTTATAGCCACGCTTGCTGGTGCTTAATCTTTTTTTTAAGTTGTTTAGGTTCATCCTTGTTGGCGTTACTTTTAGTCTAGCCATTTTATCACCTAACCCATGTATTTTTCTATTAATTTATCGTCAATTCTCTTTAGCTCAGATTTTGGAATGATCTTTAGCAATTCCCAACCAAGATTAAGAGTTTCTTCGATAGATCTGTTGGTGTAATATCCTTGATTAATGTATTTTTCTTCAAATTCTTTGGCAAATTCTGCAAAAGCTAGATCTGCATCTGAAAGGGCAGAATCTCCTAGGATTTTTTGTAATTCTCTAGCGTCTACTCCTGATGCGTAGGCTGCATAAATTTGGTTCATTGTGTCAGCATGGTCTTCACGAGTTTTGCCATTTCCTATTCCCTTATCTTTTAGACGGGAAAGAGATGGCAAGATTGAAACTGGTGGTTCTATGCCTTGGTTATATAAATCACGATTTAGGATTATTTGTCCTTCTGTGATATAGCCTGTTAGATCTGGTATTGGGTGAGTGATATCATCTTCTGGCATTGACAAAATTGGAATTTGTGTAATTGTTCCTGGTTTGCCACGAAGTTTGCCAGCTCTTTCATATATGGTAGAAAGGTCTGTATAAAGATATCCTGGATATCCACGACGGCCTGGAACTTCCTTACGAGCAGCTGAAACTTCACGAAGAGCTTCTGCGTAGTTGGTCATATCTGTCATAATTACCAAAACTTGCATATCTTTTTCGTAAGCTAGATATTCTGCAGCTGTTAGGGCCATTTTTGGTGTTGAAAGACGTTCTATGGCTGGGTCATCGGCAAGGTTCATAAATAATACTGAACGGTCCAAGGCTCCAGTTTTTCTAAAGTCATCCATGAAAAATTGTGCTTCCTCAAAAGTTATACCAATAGCTGCAAAAACTACAGCAAAGCCTTGATCGTCGTTTAGTACACGAGCTTGACGGGCAATTTGAGCCGCTACTTGGTTATGTGGAAGTCCGTTTCCGGAAAATATTGGAAGTTTTTGTCCACGAACTAGGGTATTTAGTCCATCTATTGTAGAAATTCCCGTTTGAATAAATTCTGATGGATAGTCACGACTTACTGGATTTATGGCTGTTCCATTTACATCTCTTTTTTCTTCTGGAATTATGGCAGGGCCATCATCAATCGGCTCTCCAAGTCCGTTAAAAGCACGACCTACCATGTCTTCGCTTACGCCAAGTTCTAGTGGACGGCCTAAAAATCTTACGCTTGTAGCTTCAAGGTTGATTCCAGTTGAACCTTCAAAAAGTTGAACCATGGCACGACCTTCTTCGATTTCTATTACACGACCTCTACGGCGTTCGCCTGTTTGCATTTGTATATCTACTAGTTCATCAAAGCTTACACCTTCAACGCCTTCTACAAGCATTAGAGGCCCAACAACTTCTGTAACTGTTTTATATTCTTTTAACATTATGCCTCCTTTGAAAGTGCGCCAATTTCTTGGTCTATATCTTTTTTGATGTCAGAAATTTTTCCTACTTCTTCTTCACTAACGTATTTTGCACGGGTGATTTTTTCTTTAGCTGGAAGATTTTCTAGTTTTTCAAGTTCTATGCCATTTGTCAAAGCTTCAAGAGATTTATCGTAATTGTATAAGATTAAATCCAGCATGATATTTTGCTTATTTAGTGAACAATAAGTATCTACATCATGGAAGGCGTTTTGTTGCAAATAATCTTCTCTTAAAGACTTGGTAACATCAAGTTTAAGCTTATCATCATCAGAAAGTGCATCACGACCGACAAGTCTTACTACTTCTAAGAGGGATGATTCTTGAGCAAGTAAGCTCATGGCACGTTTTCTCATTGTTGAGAAATTTTCGTTTACATTTTCATCTATATATCTATCCATCTTATCTTGGTATAAGGAATAAGATGTCAACCAGTTAATTGCTGGGAAGTGTCTTTGGTAAGAAAGATCGTAATCAAGACCCCAGAAAACTTTTACTATACGCAAAGTTGCTTGGGTTACTGGCTCTGATAAGTCACCACCTGGAGGGCTTACTGCTCCTATAACTGTAAGAGATCCCTTATCATCACGATTTCCTAAAACTTCAACTTTTCCACTTCTTTCATAAAAATCTGCAATTCTACTTGCAAGATATGCTGGGTATCCTTCATCTCCTGGCATTTCCTCAAGACGAGAACTCATTTCACGAAGAGCCTCTGCCCAACGGCTGGTAGAATCTGCCATCATTGCCACATTGTAGCCCATATCGCGGAAATATTCTCCAAGGGTAATTCCTGTATAAATACTAGCTTCACGAGCTGCTACTGGCATATTTGATGTATTGGCAATAAGAACTGTACGTTTCATTATTGATTGGCCAGTTTTTGGATCGATTAGCTCTGGAAATTCGTTAAGTACATCGGTCATTTCGTTGCCACGTTCGCCACAACCTACATAAATTACTATGTCGGTATCGGCAAATTTTGCTATTTGGTGTTGAACGACAGTTTTTCCTGAACCAAATGGTCCTGGAATTGCAGATGTTCCACCTTTGGCAACTGGGAAAAATGTATCTATTACTCTTTGACCTGTTATAAGTGGTTCATTTGGGTCAAGTTTTCTTTTTGTTGGGCGAGCCTTACGGACCGGCCATTTTTGAATCATGTTGACTTCTTTATCGCCATCTTCTGTTTGGATTGTGGCAATTGTAGAGTCAACTGTAAATTCGCCTTCTTTTATATCTTTGATTTTGCCTTTTATACCGATTGGTACCATGATTTTGTGAGTTATTACACTTGTTTCTTCAACGCTTCCAAGTATATCTCCAGCTTCTACCTCATCGCCTATATTTTTTGCTGGGGTAAATTCCCATTTTTTATCACGATCTAGAGGTTTTGCTGTAACTCCTCTTTTTAGAAAATCTCCTGCAAGATCTTCTAGTTTTTTTAGAGGTCTTTGGATACCATCGTACATATGTTCTAGCATACCAGGGCCAAGTTCTACTGATAGAGGGTAGCCTGTACTTGTTACTGGATCTCCAGGGCCTATACCAGTTGTTTCTTCATAAACCTGAATACTAGCAACATCTCCTCTCATCTCAATAATTTCGCCGATGAGCTTATCTTTTGATACCTCAACCACATCATAGATGTTAGCATCAGATAAGCCGCTAGCTTCTATCAATGGTCCTGATACTTTAGTAATTTTACCTATTTTCAAATTAAGCTCCTTTAATTTAGAATATTGGCTCCAACAGCCTTTTCAACGCTCTTATTAATATCAGCAAGTCCAATTCCAAGACTTCCTTTGTTATCTGGAATTAGAATTATTGCTGGAGTCATTTGCTCTTTGTATTTGTCGATTGTAGATGGGATTTCTGATGCAAATTTTTCTGTAATAAATATTACTCCTACATCTTCTTTGGCAAGTTTTTTTATCATCTCACTTGCACCATTTGCATCTACAACTGTGTGTACTTCTACACCGAGTGCCTTAAAGGCTAGTATGGAATCCTTATCTCCTATAACTGCTACTCTATGCATAAGTTTCACGCAACCTTTCTAGGGTAAATTCTTTGGATAGTGAATTTACTTTGGATACTAAAATTATCCTTAAATTTTTTATCTCGGTTTCTTTGCTAATTATATAATTTATCAAAACTTCAGGGCCGTAGGTCATATCTTTGGCTTTTTTTGAATATTGCATTTGATGATCGTCAATGGCTTTTTCCAAATCAAGCATAGATTGGTCCAAGCTTTTGTCTTTGCTTACCAAATCTTTTAGATATTTTCCTATGTCGTAATTTTGAAGTTTTAAAACTATTTGATTTAGATCTAGGATAAAAAGCTCTTTTAATGTTGAAATTTCGATGTTGCCGCCGTCTATTAGGGCCTCATCTAATCTATCAAGCTCTTGGTTTTGCGCTTTGATGCGCAATAAGATTTTTATATTTGTAAGATCAATTTTTTCCTTAGTAAATTTGATAAGTCCCTCAAGGCCAATATTTTTGCTATCAGCTAGAAGTTTCTCATAGTAATTTTTATCTAAAATTATATCTAAATCTCTAGGGTCTTTAGTTTCTCTAAATTTCCCTAAAGCTTCTCTTATATAAGAAAGATAAAGATCATCTTCGCTTACATTTTCTTCTTTGGCCAAAAAGTCGATGCTTGTTTCTTTTACCAAGGCTTCTTCGTTTTTCTTATCTTTTAGAATATTTTCCTTTATATAGGCAAGATCGATATTTGCAATTTCGCTATATAAATTAGAGTAATTTTCATCTTGCAAAACTTCCTTTGCCATAACTTTTAGGTTGTGGAAGTTGTATTTTTCTCTAAAATATTGCAAAAGATCCTTGCTATTTGGGATTTCTTCTATAAGCTTGTAAGTATTTTTCAATTCATCATTTAAAATTTTTTCATAATCACTAGGTCTTTGTAAGTCCTTGATGCTTTCTCTATATGAAGAATCATTTAGGGCATTTAGGACATCTTCAATCTTATCGTAATCATTTAATCTTTCTAGATCATTTTTGCTTAGGAGGTTTTTTTCATAGATTCTTGCTGAGATAGATCCACCTATATAGTCATCTCTTTTCATTTATCCCTCCTTATTTGAAAATTTCATCTGAAATTTGTTTTCTTATATCGTCGATATTGTATTTTATTATCGAAGAAAATCTGTTATCATATTCGATTTTGCCATTTCTTACAACGAAGCCATCTTCACAAGTTTCATCTGATATTTTTAGTCCCCTTATAGAATCATTCTTAAAAGTATCCTTGTGTTTTTCTGATAGGAGAATTTCCCCTTCTCCGATATTTAATTTTTCCAAAGTTTTTTCCACAAAAGTTACATAGGAAATTTGGTCGATATTTCTAAGATTTTCTATAAGTTTTTCGACAATTTCATCTACAACTTGGTTTTTGGCAGCAATTTCAATATCGCGCGCCTTTCTTTTTGTTGATACTGCTTCATTTTCGCCAATTGTCTTGGCTTCTTTTTTGGCAGTATCAAGGATTTTTTGGGCTATAGCCTTGGCATCATTTTCAGAATTTTCTAAAATCTCTCTAGCCTTATTATTGGCATCATCTAAAATTTGATCTTTTTCTTTAATTCCTTCGTTAATAATTGATTCTAATATTACTTCAAGATTATTCATAATCTTTTCCTAATATTATGCATTTAGCACTAGTAGTAGAGAGATTACAAAGCCTAGAATTGCGTATAACTCAACCATTACTGCAAAAACTATACCTTTTACGAATTGGTCTTCGTTTTTGGCAAGGATATTTATACCGCCTATTGCAACTTTTGCTTGAGCAACAGCTGATGTAAGACCAACTATACCAACAGGAAGTGCTGCCATTAGTAGGTAAAATCCTGTTTGTGTATCGATTGGTCCGTTAGTTACTTTTTGCATAATGAAAAATCCGATTACGAAACCGTAAAGACCTTGGGTACCTGGTAATAGTTGTAGTACCAAAGCTTTACCAAATTTTTCTGGTTCTTGTATAGTAAGTGCTGCTGCTGCCTCACCAGCCATACCAACTCCTCTTGCAGATCCCATTCCTGATAAAAATACTGCTAGGGCAACTGCTAATACTCCAAAAATAGTTCCACCATTTTCTACTAAAAATTTACTCATTATTTTTCTCCTCTTCTTTTTATATTGATAAAGTCTGTATCAGTAACCATCTCACGGAATTTGATTCCGCCACCTTCGTAGAATTTGTTAAACATTTCTACATATATAAGTCTAAGTGAATGTACATAGGCTGATAAATATGATAAAAACATATTAAATAATTGGAAAATTACAAATATTATAATTCCTCCAATTAGTCCACCTAGGCCATTACCAACCATCATTTTTACAATTAGGTTTACAGAATAAGCTACAAAGCCTCCTGATAAAACCAAAGCCATAAGTCTTAGAAAAGATACAAAATCTCCAATCCAAGATGTAATTCCATATAGTTCGTAGGTACCACTTGCAATTCTTGCAGGCCATGATTTAACAGCTCTACCTGCAAATAAAACAATCATCGCCATTCCTGCAATCATCACGTATTTTGCGATAGGATTTTTTGTAAGGGCAAGAGCAATTGCTCCGCCTACTGCCATATACCAGCTTAAAGTATCAAATACAAAGCCATCTGGATGGCCGTCACGTAGAGCCATAAAGCCTCGAACTCCAAGGGCAAAGAATAAACTTATTCCGCCTATAAGTAAACTCATTACTATTAGCTCGTTTATGTCTTTGGTCGTATCAATCCAGCCAAAAGGCACATCTATGATTCCACCAAAAAATGAACCGAATAGGATTCCAAAAAAGCAAGCTGATAGGGAGATTCTTAAAAATAATTTTAAGGCTTTTTCGCTTTTTGGCATAAGCTTTAGCTTTAAGGCAAGAAGTATTCCAATTACTCCCAAAAGTCCATAGCCTAAATCCCCAATCATAAAACCTGTAAATATGGTATAAAAAGGTGCTATGATTGCCGTTGGGTCTAGCTCACTGTATTTTGGCAAGGCGTAAGTTTCGACAACGCTTTCGTAAGGTTCGATTAGCTTGTTGTTTTTAAGTATTATTGGAACATTCGGATCATCTTTGCTAGCTTCTTTAAAGTCTATTATGTAATGATCTCTTAAAATTTCCTTTAGCCTTTGGTCAAATTCGCCTTTTTTGTCGCTTGGAATGTAGCCTTCTATGACATTCATCTTTTTTGTCGCCAAGAAATTTTCTGTCGATTCTTCTTTTATTCTTAGATTTTTTACATAGGCTTGGTAAATTTCCAAATCATTGAGATATTTAGAAAAACTCTTGATTTGTCCATCTATTTCTTCAATTTCCTTATCTATTTGAGCTTTTTCTTTGTTTAAATCAGATAATTGGGCTTTTACATCTTTATTTGCCTTTATTTTTTGTCTGTTAAAAGAAAAATCTCTTAAAATATTAGAAAATTCTTCTTCTAGGTCCTTGGTAGAAATTGCTATGACGTAATAGTCCTTATCTTTTTCGCCTAATTTATAAACCAAAGATCCGTCAAGTCCCTTTTCTACTAGGGTTTTTTGTAAGGAATCGTAAAACTTGCTTGAAATGCTTCCGCTTTCAAAGAAAAATCTTTTTGACTTGTAAAGTTCATTTATATCAAAAGATATATCTTTCCATGGAGATAATTCATTGTAAGTGTTTGTCAAATTATCTCTTTTTCCTACTAATTTTTCACGATTTGACACTAATTTTTTTAACTTGTCATAAATTAGGTCAAAACCAAAATTATAACCACGTTTATTAAGTTCTTCCAAAGAAAGATCGGTGACTTTATTGTCTAATTTATCTTTAGAATCCTTGTTGTAATCTCTAATTAGCGAGATAACATAATCTACTTGGTTGATTTGCTGGTCTATTTGTGCAAGCTTTTCGTTGTTTTTTAGCTCGCTTAAATAAGATTTGTCATCATCCAAAATCAAATCGTTAAAATGCACGTAGTTAAAACTTTGCAAAGTGTCCAAAAGTTTTTCTCTATCGGAGTCAAAACTAAGCAAGTTAAACTTATCCATTTTAACTATTGCCATCTTTGACTATCCTTTCTGTAAGTTCTTTGATAAGAGCTTTTGCATCGATTTTTTCAGTATTTAGAATTTTTTCTGTATCCGCCTTAGCCTTTGCAATTACAGGCTCGCTTTCGCTTTTTGCGGCTTTGTTTGCTTGATCAATCAATGAAGATGCTTCTTTTTTGGCATCGGAGATAATTTTTTTGTACTCAAAATTTGCCTTATCCTTGGCATCTTTAATAATATCACCAGCTTTGCTTTTGGCATCGCTAACAGTTAAAGACGCTTGCTCTTCAGCTTCTTTGATCTTTAATAAAATATCATCTGCCATTTTTCACCTCCTAAATAAACTTACTTAAATTATACCCTAAAATAACATTAATATATAGATAAATTTACTTAAAATAACTAGTCAATTCTTGTATTTTGTCAAATTTACTTATTTTTTAAAAAATATTGACTAAATTAAATGATGAGTATATACTCAAATTGAAATTAATAAATATTCAAGTAGGTACAAAAACGGAGACCTTAATATTTATCTATAATCTGTTTAATTTAAATTTGACTTATAAATCTTATATTTGGAGGAAAATATGGAATCTAATAATAATCAACCAGCTATTGATACGGAAAAAATTCACGATAATACAAAAAAGTTCTTTCATAATTATGCTGAATATTTTAAACATTTCTTAGAAATCGTTTTTGTTCTAATTACCTTATGGTTGTTAAAAGAATTTTATACAATTCTTTATACCGAGGGCGTTCACGATATTAATGATTGGATATACACGCCATTGACTATAATGCTTGTAGCAATTGCAATTATGTATTTTGCTCTAGTCCATAGGGAAAATAAATAAATTTATCCTCCAAGTTTTGCTTGGAGGATATTTTTTTACTTGATTTTTTCTATAATTCTTGATTTGCTTTCAAAGTTATCGCTAGATCCGCTTAGGGAATTATTTTCTTTAGCAAGATTTGTCATTTTGTCTAAAATTTCGCTTATTTCTCCTAGGTCTTCTGTTTTTTTGCTTAGTTGGTCTATGCCTTGGGATTTGTATTTTTTTAATCCTTGGTTAAATTCTTGATAACTTGATTTGTAGGTACTTGAGCCTTCTTTTAGTTTTAGGGCACCATTTCTAAGTTCCAAAATTCCATCGTTTAGTTGACCAATGCCTTTTGCCATCGGATTTATGGCTTTGTCGTTTATTTCTCCCAAAGATTTCAAAGAAGCTGATCTTTGTTGAAATTGACTTAGACCATCAGAAAGTTCTGCTGACCCAGTTTTTAGCTTATCAGAGTTATTGTCAAGCTCATTAATTGCAGTCGCTAATTTTTCTACGCCCGCTTTATTTTCTAGGCTTCCTGCTTTTAATTTTTCTGAGCCATTCTTTAATTTTTCGCTTGCTTGGTTTAGATTTGCTAGAGCTTCTTGTAATTTTGCCAAGTTGCTTGATGAAAATCCTTCTTCTATTTGACCAATGCCAGCGGCTAAAGATTTGGATGCTAGAGAAATTTCTTCTTGTGATTTGGATAATTTTTCATTTATTTCAGCTGAACCAGTTTTTAGTTTTGTTGTTGCTTGGCTTAAAGATTCAGAACCTTTAGCTAGTTGGTCGATAGATGCTAATAGATTTGAGGAGTTTTCTGCTCCTTTTTTAAAATTATTTGCCTCAGATAGCAAAGAATTTTCTATGGCTTTTAGATTTTCTATTTCATTTGTTAGGGAACCATCTTCGTTATTTGCCTGTAAGTTTCCTATTACATTTTCTATTGCATTTGCCTTGGCATAGATATTTTCTATTGAATTTCCAATATTTGGGCTAGCTTTTGCTTTTTCATTTAGGCTATTTAAGCCTAAGCTTAAATTTTTTGATGAATCACAAATAGCTCCAATAGAAGAATCAAGTTTATTGACAGAATCTGCAAGTGGACTTATTTTTGTGGAAAATTCATCAAGGCCGTTTTGTAATTTTATTAATGATTTGCCAAAACTTTCGCTACTGTCATCTGATGAGCTAAAGGAAGTTTTTTCTTTTAGCATACTTGTCGCTTCATTTAATTGGCCGATTCCATCATCAAGTTCACTTATTCCACTAGCAAGGTTGTTTGCGCCCTCGTTTAATTTTCCCATATTGGAATTTATTAAAGAAAGAGCTTTGGTATATTCATTTACGCCATTGTTTAGAGATTTGCCTCCAGCTGATAATTGATCTATGGCTTTTGTCATAGGTCCTATTTGATCTGGTAAATTTTTAAAGGCCTTGGCAAATTCTCCAAAAGAACTATTTAGTTTTTGGGATCCTTCTGAAAGTTTTTCGCTTCCATCTGCCAAAGTTTCAATTCCATCGTCAAGTTTGTTTGCGCCATCAGCTAATTTGTCAGAGGCATCGACTAATTTTACAGCATTGTTTGTAAGTTCATCTATGCCATCGTTTAATTTATCCATTGATTTCATATTCAAATCATCTTGGAAAAATTCATTGCTAATTATCGCATAAATTTCTGCTGGTTTGTAATTTTTTATATCCATTTCAATTACAAATTTATCTTTAAACTTATCTAATTTGTCATCTTCTAAAATATCCGAAAAATTTTCCTTTAGTCCTGGAGCAAGAACTCCCATTACAATGTCATTTTTTCCATCTTTTACTATTTTTCCATCGTCTGTTTTGATATTTGAAACTTCATCTGACTTAAAGCTTACTTCTGTCAAAACTAGGTAAGGCGAATATATGTTGGTGTTTTTTCCTTTTATTGTTGCCTTATCTTTGCTCTTGTTAACAGCTGAAATTTCAACTTTTAGCTTGCCAGTTTTATCTTTTAATTGGTCAAAGGAAATTTCTTTGCCATCAAGAAAATATTTTACATTAACTTCTACCGGAAGATCTGTTTGCATTTTCCCTTGGTAGTAGATATCCTTGCTATCTTCATTCCAATTAATAAAGCCCCCATCTTCTTTTACACTTTGATCTGTCTTTAGATTTTTGATCTCTTTTAGATTTGACTTATCTTTTGTCTTTATATTTTCATCAGAATTTAGCCAAATTGATGCAGTTTGGTCTATTACTTTGTTGTTTTCTTTAGTTACATATATGGTTTCGTTTTTTTTAACTACATTATCTGCATAAGAAATGTTGCAAGTTAGAATTGATCCTATGCTAAGAACTGCTAAGGCTTTTACAAATTTATTTTTCATTTTTACCTCCTAATTTAATCCTTTGGTTGTTTTCTTTATAAATGGGAATGTTATGCTTATTATCGCTGGTAGGAAGATTATAATTACAAGCATACTTATAATTGCTCCTCTGGCTAAAAATGAACATATAGTTGATACAATTTCCATTTTTGAATAAATTCCAACCCCAATAGTTGCTGCAAAAAATGATAGGGCTGATGTTACTATTGATTTGGAAGTTTCTTTTATAGCTTTGATTAATGCCTCATTTTTGTCATTCGTCACTTTATATTCGTGCAAAAATCTGTCGGTTAGAAGTATTGAATAATCTATGGTTGATCCTAATTGTACAACGCCGATTATAATTGATGTTACAAAAGGAATTGTTTTTCCAGTGTAAAAAGGAATGCCCATATTTATAAATATAGCAAGCTCTATGGCTGCAATTAATATAATTGGAATGGCAAGTGATTTAAAGACAAAGGCAATTATCAAAAATACAACCACAACTGATGCTATATTTACCATTTTGAAATCCCTATCTGAAAGAATTGTCAAATCTTTGGTCAAAACAGCCTCACCAGTTAAGTAGCCTTCCTTATCATGAGCCTTAACAATTTTTCTAATTTCTCCAACTTGTTTGTTAACTTCGTCAGATGCTGTTTGATATTTTGAATTTATCATAAGCATTTGGTAGCCATTTTTGTAAAAATTATCCTTTAACTTATCTGGCAAAACATCATTTGGAAGAGTTAAGCCTGTCATAGAATTTAGGCTAAGGACGTTATTTACTCCGTCAACTTTTTTTATTTCGTCAACTAAACTATCGACACTTTGCTTAGATAGGTCATCTTTTACAACAACAAAGTGAGTTGAAGCCATATTATAGTCTTTTTTCATTTTATTTAAGGCTACAATAGAATCCAAATCGGCTGGCAACGACCTATCCAAATTGTAGTAAAGCTTGGTATTATTTGATCCATATATAGCTGGAATAAATAATACTAAGAATATGATAAACAAGATTTTTTTGTATTTCATAGTGAAATTTGAAGTTTTTTCAAAAGAAGGCAACAATTCCTTGTGGTTAAATTTGTTAACCCATTTTTCGCCTACAAGTATCATAGCTGGCAAAACTACAACAGTTGATATAAGTCCTAACAAAACTCCCTTGCTCATTACAAGTCCAATGTCCTTGCCAAGTCCTAATCTCATCAAAAGCAAAACTAAAAATCCTGCAAAAGTTGTAAGTGATGAGGCAAATATTGATGAAAGTGTATTTACTATGGCCTTAGCCATGGCCTCATTTTTTGACTGGTTGGTTTTTTTCTTTTCTGCATATCTGTGGTATAAAAATATCGAATAATCAGTTGTTACAGCCAATTGCAAAACAGCTGCAATAGCTTTGGTTATATAAGAAATTTCTCCTAAGAAAAAATTTGTACCAAAGTTATATAAAATCGCATAGCCAATATTTAACAAGAAAAGAAAGGGAATTATGGTAGACTCATTGGTCAAACTTAAAACTATAAGAGCTAAAAGGACAGCAAGTCCAACATAAATCGGAGTTTCATGATCTATTAAATCCTTGGTATCTTTTACCAAAGCACTTATACCGCTTAGAAACTTTTCTTTTGATTCGATTTTTTTGATCTTATCGATTGCTTGCATAGTTTTAAAAGATGATGAAGATTCTGAAAATTTCACCATCAAAAGTGTGCTATCTTCAGCATAAAAAGCATCTCTTATCTCATCTGGCAAAAAATCTTTTGGTAACATTTCTCCAGCAATTGAAGATTTGCTAATAACATCTTCTACCCCATCGATTTGTAAAATTTCATTTTTCAAAACTTCAGCATCGTGGTCGCTTCCTTTTAGGATTAGCATGCCAGTGGCGGCATTTTTAAAATCCTTATCGAGAATTTCCTGACCCTGGGTGGATTCAAGATCTGTTGGTAGATAAGATAAAATATCATAATTTACACCAGTATTCTTATAGGCAAACCATGAGGGTATCAATAAGATAGTCATGATAAGCAAAATAAGTCTAGGATGGTATGAAATAAATTTTGCTATTTTTTTCATTTAATTATCTCCTGTTTTACTAAATATTTTTCTAATAACAGCAAATAAAACTGGTTTCATTTCATCAATTGTCAAAATAGACTCAGCCATAACAGCGCTTTTACAAGTTGACATCACAATATCCAAAGTGATAGAAAGAATATATAGCTGTTGGGATTGGCTATAATCTTTTGAAAAAAGATTCTCATACTTATTCAAAATAAATGAAAGAGCAGAATCTGCTTCCTTTAATCTTTGATCGTTTTCAATTTCTGCATAAAGTGCCCAGGTAATATTTTTGCTTAGAAGTTCTAATTCAAAAGGATTAGCTATCAAATAATCAATAATATATTCCAAAAAAGATATGTACCTTTCAACTGGATCTTCTTGGGTGCACATATTTTCAGCCTTGGTAATAATTTCCATAGCTTTTTCTAAAACCATTCTCTCTTTCAAATCGTTTTTATCATCGTAATATAGGTAAAAAGTTCCAAGGCCAAAGCCTGCTTCCTTCATAATATCTCTAACAGATGTTTTATCTGGACCCTTGTTTTTGAAAACTCTAAGAGCTGCATCCATTATTGCTTTTTTCTTATCGTTAATATCTCTAGTCGCCATATTATATCCTTTCAATTAATGAACGTTGTTCATTTGTTGTTACGGATATATAATACACTCTTTGTGAACAATGTTCAACTATTTTTTTAAAAAAATAAGCAAAATAAGTAAATTTTTAATTTTTACTGCTTTTTTGCTTATAAATTGATATTATTTGTCTGAATTTTTAGTTTTGTTAAATCAAATATTAAAGAATTGTCGGTGAAATTTTGAAAATATTGCTTATTCTTAATAATAAATACAAAAAAAGCAGGATCAAATCCTGCCTTTTAATCTATCTAATTAATAGTTAAATCTAGCTATTTCAAAGTATTCTTGACCATGAGCACAAGCTGGGCAAATTTTTGGAGCTTTTTCTGCTTCTACTATATAACCACAGTTGCCACACATCCAGAAAACTTTTTCTTCTCTTTCGAAAACTTTTCCTTCTTCAATGTTGTCATGAAGTTTTTGGAATCTATTTCTGTGAGCTTCTTCAACTTTTCCAATGTAGGTAAATGCTGTAGCTATTTCATTGAATCCTTCTTCTTTTGCAACTTTTGCAAATTCTGGATACATTGTTTCAGCTTCTTCGTTTTCGCCTGCGATAGCGCCTTCAAGGTTCTTTAATGTGTCATGATAAACAACTGGGAAAGCTGTGTAACCTTCTGTTAATTCGATAGCTTCTAGCTCATATTCTTCTTTTAAGAATTTGTAAAATCTTGCAGCGTGTTCTCTTTCATTCATTGCTGTTTCTTCAAATATTCTTGAAATTTGAACATAACCTTCTTTTTTAGCTACTTTTGCTGCTAATGTGTATCTCATATTAGCTTGGCTTTCGCCTGCAAATGATGTGATTAGATTTTGTGCTGTTTTACTACCTTTTAATTGCATATGTACACTCCTTTTATACAATATTTTTTATATGTATTTACTAATATTATAATAATTTTAAATAACTTTGTCAATAATGACGTAAAATTCTTTTGCGTGGTAAATAATGATTATCATTTTCAAACGCTTTTCTTGTGTGAATTATTAAAATAAAATCCCCTCTAGTGTTTCTAGTTAGGGGATTTGCTGTAATTTTTTATAAATTTTAAATGCCTTCTCCTAGGCTTTCTTCATCATCTTCGCCCATGTCAAATTTTGTTATTGAAGATTTGCCTGTTTCTAATACATCTTCTACAAATTCTGATAAATCTTCTATTTCAGAGCTTAGAGCTTGATAGACCATGGCAAAGTTTGCTCCAGATAAGAATGCTACATTGCCCTTATCAGCAAGGCTCATTACAGATCTATTAAAAGGGGTTCCTCCTGCAAGGTCTGTTATTACTACTACATCTTTGTAAGCTAAAGCCTTATAAGCATCGATTAATCTTTGATCTAAATCTTCTAGCTTATCGCCTTCGTGAAATTCTACTATTTTGATATTAGGAAATTCTCCTGCTATCATCTTTACTGTTTGATAAAGTCCAGAAGCGTAAGTTCCGTGACTAGTTAATATTATTCCTTTCATTAAATACTCCTTTACAAATAATTCTAGCTCGACTTAGTGAAATTTTCGTAAATTTTTAATTTTTTACTATTGCTTGTATGGAAGAACGGTCTACTTTGATTTCGGTATTATCTGCAATTTCTATTAGAGCTGTATCTTTATCTAATTTTACAAGCTTTCCATAAATTCCACCCAAAAGCATTACTTCTACTCCTGGTTTTAGGGCTTCTTGTAAGGCTTTTATCTTTTCTTTGGTTTTTTTCAAATTTCTAGCGCTTACAATTTGCATTGTTACTAGGAAAAGCCCGATAAAAATCATAAAAATTATCGAAATTTGTAAGATTTCTTTAGCCATAGTTCCTCCTATACTTTTTACTTATACTATAATTTTCAATTCTTAGCTAATGCTTTCTGAAATTTTATTTTGCCCAAATATCTTTTGGGTAAATTCCCTGATCTAGCATTTTTTCAAATTCTTTTTTGGCTAGGTCCAAGTCAGATTTGTAGGTAATTCCTATCCACTTATCGCTTGTCGGCAAGATGCTTATCTCAGCCTTTTCTTCTACTAAAAGCTCTTCTATCATTTCTGGCAAAACATATTCAGCAGTTTCCAAATTTGCCTTGTTTTTTTCAATAAATTTTTCAAAATGATCTTTGCAAAGATCGATAAATTCTGGATATGTTGCCCACATATTCATAGATACAAGACTCTCTAAGTTTAATAAATCCTCGGATAGGTTTTCTTTGCTTGAAATTTTGCCATCTTTTTCTTCTATTTCGTGAGTTTCTATTATTTTTTCTAATTTATTTTCATTATTTGCAAGGCAAACTCCACGGGTTACGCTTCCGTTTTTTGATAGGGTGTTTTTTAGTTTGTAGCCTGCCATGGCAATTTGTATTTTGTCTTTGTGAAAATTTTCTGGATCTACTAAGAATTTATTTAGGTCTTTGAAGGCTTTTTTGCCATAGTAATCATCAGCATTTATTACCAAAAATGGCTCATTTACCAAGTCCTTGCAAGCAATTAGGGCATTTACCGTTCCCCAAGGTTTGCTTCTATCTTTTGGAATTTCATATCCTTTTGGCAAATCCAAAGTTTGGTAGGCGTATTTAACGTCTATAATTTTTGAAATCCTATCTCCAATTACTTCTTTGAAGTCTTTTTCTATATCTTCTCTTATTATAAAAACAACTTTGTCAAAGCCTGCCTTTATGGCATCATAGATTGAATAATCGATTATCACATAGTCATTTTTATCCATTTTTGCAAGTTGTTTGATTCCAGCTCCGTATCTTTTGCCAATACCAGCTGCTAGAACTACTAGGGTGCTTTTCATTTATCCTCGCTTTCATATCCGTTTGGATTTTTTAATTGCCATCTCCATGTGTCTTCGCACATTTGATCGATTCCATATTTTGCTTGCCAGCCTAGGACTTTCTTAGCATAGGATGCATCTGCAAAAGATTTATCCACATCTCCAGGTCTGCGAGCTTCTATTTTGTAGGGAATTTTTTTGCCACTTGCTTTTTCAAAGGCAGCAACTACTTCCAAAACTGAATATCCTCTGCCTGTTGCAAGATTTATTATTTCAAGAGATTTTAGTTCATCGATTTTTTCTACTGCAAGAACATGGCCATAGGCCAAATCCACTACGTGTATATAATCTCTAATTCCCGTTCCATCTTTTGTGTCGTAATCATCGCCATAGACATGAAGATAAGGAAGTTTTCCAAGGGCAACCTGGCAAATATAAGGCATAAGATTATTTGGAATTCCCCTTGGATCTTCGCCAATTTCTCCAGATTTATCAGCTCCTATAGGGTTAAAATACCTAAGCAAAACTACCTTAAATTCCTTATCTGAACCGTTAATATCAACTAAAATTTGCTCTATAAAAGATTTGGACCAGCCGTAGGGATTGGTGCAAATTCCCTTGGGAAAATCTTCTGTTATTGGAGTTTTTTTGGGATCTCCATAAACTGTAGCAGAAGATGAGAAAATTATTTTTTTAACCTTAGAGGCTCTCATAGCTTCTAGCAAAGATAAAGTTCCTCCAAGGTTATTTTTGTAATATTCTAGTGGTTTTTCTAAAGATTCGCTAACAGACTTTAGGGCTGCAAAATGAATTACCGTATCAATTTTTTCTTTTATCAAAACTTCTTTTAGAAAATCTGTATCAAGTACATCAGCCTTGTAAAAAGTCAAATTTTTGCCGGTGATTTTTTTGATTCTATCTATAACTAAAATGGATGAATTGATCAAATTGTCATAAATTACAACTTCATAGCCATTTTTAAGCAATGCTACAGCAGTGTGGCTTCCTATATAGCCTGCGCCTCCTGTTAATAAAACACGTTTCATAATATTCCTTTCAATATATATCAAGTTCATTTTATAGAAAAGAGATTTTTTTGTCAAGCTAAGAAAGGGTTTCTAATTAGCTAAATTTAGGAATTTACAAGGATTTTTTCTAGATCACTTGTTAGAGAAATTTTTTTATTTTTACTTCTTTTAAAAATTTTTCAATCTCTTTTTCTTAAAGCAAATCTTGGGGTATAAATTAATATAAAGGAGGCATGTATGAAAATAGATTTAACTAATGTCGAGTGTAAAAATCTTTGCAATTATGAAGATAAAGCTATGAAAGCTTTTGATAGCCTAATTAATAAAAATGGCTCTGGCAATGATTTTTTGGGTTGGATAGAAAGACCAGTTGATTATGATAAAGAAGAATTTGAAAGAATAAAAAAAGCAGGAGAAAAAATTCAAGCTTCTAGCGATATTTTAGTATCCATTGGAATTGGCGGCTCATATTTAGGAATTAAGGCAACAGAATTTGCTCTTGATTCATATTTTTCATCAGATAGAAAGGTGAAATTAATCTATGCAGGCCACAATCTTTCTGGCGAGTACTTATCAGAACTTTTAGAATACTTGAAAGATAAGGATTATAGCCTTAATGTAATTTCCAAATCAGGAACAACAACAGAACCTGCCATAGCTTTTAGATTTTTAAAAGAAGCCATAGAGGAAAAATATGGCAAAGAAGGTGCAAAGGAAAGAATTTTTGCAACAACCGATAGAAAAAAAGGCGCTCTAAAAGAATTAGCTGATGCTGAAGGCTATGAAACTTTTGTAATTCCAGATGATATAGGCGGAAGATTTTCAGTAATTTCTGCTGTTGGACTTTTGCCACTTGCAGCAGCTGGCATCGATATAGACGAATTTATGGCTGGGTTTAAGTTAGGCTATGACAAATATAGAGAAAATTCTTTTGAAAATGAAGCTATAAAATATGCAGCAGTTAGAAATATGCTTTATGAAAATGGCAAAGATATTGAAGTTTTAGTAAATTATGAGCCAAAATTACAATATATAGCTGAATGGTGGAAGCAATTATACGGAGAAAGCGAAGGCAAAGACGGATGCGGAATCTTCCCAGTTTCTGTAAATAATACCACAGATTTGCACTCACTTGGCCAAATAATCCAAGATGGCAAGAGAAATTTATTTGAAAGTGTTATTGAAGTTAAAAATCCAGAGAAAGATATTAAAGTCAAAGAAGATAAAGATAATTTGGATGGGCTAAATTACCTAGCTGGCAAATCCCTATCTTTTATCAACAAGCAAGCTATGGAGGGAACAACTATTGCCCATGTCAAAGGGGAAGTTCCAAATATCAGAATAATCCTAGATGAAGTAAGTGCCAAATCCATAGGAGAACTTTACTATTTCTTTGAAATTGCAGTAGGAGTTTCAGGTTATATGCTTGGAGTAAATCCATTTAACCAACCTGGAGTTGAAGAATACAAAAGTCAAATGTTTAAACTACTAGGCAAAGCTGGTTACTAAAAAATTAAGGCTTGGGATCTAAAAATCCTCAAGCCTTTTATATTTTTTCATATTCTTTGCTCTTTTCTTTTGCCAATTTGTATAAAATAATTAGTGCGATAATCTCGACAAAAGTAACGGCAAATCCCCCTTCAATGCCAAAAGCCCCACCTGTAAGTATATCATTTCCAATAAAACTTGCCTTGAAAATTGAATTTTTGATAGGAAAATTTCCACTAACGCTAACGCCAAAAATATTTCCCTGGGTAAAATTCCACATACTATGAGCTGCCGCAGCAAGCATTATATCATCAGAAATATAAAAAAGAAGAGAAAAAATAAGTCCCATAAAAAAAATATTTATAAAAGGCAAAAAAGAAAAACCGTCATTACCCAAATGTAAGATTGCAAAAATCAAGCTGTTGGCAATTATTCCAATAAGGACCGTATTAAGGCTTGCAAAATAATTCATCAAAATAGATCTAATCATAAACTCTTCTTCAAAACCTTGAATCATCCAACCTATGATAAATAAAATAAAAATAAAAGGCGAAACATTGGCCAAATTATTTGTTAGATCTATAGCTCCCAATATTTTTAAAAGCAAAACTGCAATAGCAAGCGCTGCAAAGCCCAAGCCTAAGCCTTTTAAATAATTGATCTTCCTCTTTGGATTTTTTAGTCCAAAAGACTCTAAATTTCTTTTTTGGAAAAATTTCCCAAAAATAAATCCTAAAATCACGACAAAAAGAGTCATAAAAAGTAAAAACAAGAGTATTTTATCGTCTGGATTATTTAAAATTTCTAATAAATCAAAATTTTCTTCATTTGCAAAGAAAGATCTAAATATCATAGCTAGGAAAAATCCCGGGATTTCCATAGCTAAAAATAAAATAACTACAGTAATTACTGGATTTCTCTTTGCCAAAGTTTCTTTTGTTTGCCTTATAGAATAATTTTCATTTAACAAAATTACCTTCTTTCAACTAAAAATGCCCTTAGTTCTTGCCCTGATCTTTTTTGTCTGTTTGATCTTTGTTTTCTTGATTTTCTTTTTCTTCTTGGTCTTTATTTTCTTCTTTAATATTCTTCAAATCGTCAGCATAATCCAAAGCTCCACCAAAAATGGCGTTGATAAAATCTTTTGATTCGTAGATTTTGTAGCCTTTTATATTTCTTTCTAAAAATATAGTAGCTTCTCTGCTGGATTTTTTTTGATCGTCCTTGGATAATTCTTCCATGTAATTATTATGCAAGATATTTTCATCTTCGTTTTCTTTGGTTTGCTTGTAGCAATCTATGTAATTTACATTTTCTATCTTTAATTTTACTTTCTTGTCTCTGCCTTTTTTCTCAATATTTTCCACTTTTATGGATAAATTTGCAAAATTATTTTTGTAAAATTCTTCTTCTTTTATGGAATCATCTGAGTAAGATTTCCTAAAAACATCCAAAATTATTGGAAGCCTGTCGGTATTTTCTTTCAGATAGTCCACATTGTAAGTTTTTATAGCGCTTTCAAGCTTTCTAATATTCCTATCGACATTAGATGTAAGAGATATGAATATGGTCAAAGCTCCTCCGATTAGAAAAATTGCCAAAAGCACATAAGGAAGTACCGAAAATCTTCTTCTTTTTCTACGATGATTTGTTTTCTTGTTATTTCTTGATCTATTTGCCATAAGTTCCTCGCTTGTCTTATATTATACCATCTTATAGGCATTTTTTGGAAATAGTGATATTATATTAATATGAAAAAGATAAATATTAATTTTGCGGATGGCTTAGCTTCATTTTTATTAATTCTAAGCTTATTTTCGCCATTTTTTGCAAATCAAATAAAACTTAATAACAATATCCTTACTATGCTTGTAAATTGCTATCTTATAGCTTATTTTGCCTACAATATTTCCTTTATGGAAACAAAAAAAGTAGGATTTTTATTCCTACCTTTGATCTTTTATTTGGCCTTTATTTTATTTTATAAGATGAATTTTAAGTTAGATTTTTCTATAAAATTAATCTACGACTTAGAAGAAATTATCATAAAATACTATGATTTGATCTTTGTAATTGCAGTATTTTTCCTAATAGAGCTTTTTTTAAGCAAAGTTTTTGGAAGAATGATTACAAATATGTTAGCAATTTTATCGCTTTTAATCTACCTTGTAATGCAAAATACCACATTTTTACCATTTGATTTTTATTATAAAGACCTACTAGCTTATTTTGCCTTTTATGTGATGGGCTCTCAAATTAAGCCAGCCCTAAAAATTAACGGACTTTTGTGTGTTTTGTCAGCTATTTTATTTGCTTTAGAATTTTATCTAGTAAATTTCTATTTTAAATATTACATAGGAATTTACCTATCCTTATTTTTCTTAACTTACATCATCTTAAAGGCCGACAAGACGCCAGAAAATGTGGATTTTGAAAAATATTTGCTTATGGGATTTTTATATATAAATCCTCTAGTTTTTATGCTTTTGGAAAATTATTTCCATATAGAAGTAATTTTTATTCTTCTAACATCCTCTCTTATAACTTTTCTTTTTACAAATATTTTTTATAAGATAAGGGTAAAATTTATTTCCTATCTTTTCCTTGGAACATATTAAGAAACTGGTATGAAATTTCATACCAGCCTTTTTTTATCCCAAAGTTATTTCTTTTTTATCAATCGTCTCGATTTCTGCCTTAGTTTTGGCAACTATTGGTCCATTCTTGGTAAGTAATACTTTGGAAGCTATGATTTTATCCATAGTTTCTGAAAGAACTTTTCCATCATAGTCTGCTTTTGGATAATCTATTGTTAGTGATTTTGCGTTTTGTATTTGGTCTTTAAAGTATAATTTTAATTTTCTCATTGACATTTATTTCCTCCTTAAATTGCTGCTACAGTTATTATATAAACTTCAAGTCCACTTACATCCATTAGTGATGTGTAGCTTTGGGCAAATTCCTTGAATTGATCATTTGTTGCATTTTCATTGATGTTTGAAAATGTCTTGGTAACTTTCTTTTTGCTATTGTCTGAATCCAATATGCTAAATCTTAATTGTAATTTCATTTTTTCCTCCTAAATTTTTTTGTAATTGCCTTACACTCATATATAGAATTTATAGATGATTTTTCCCTTACAAAATTATTTATTTTAAAAACTATCTTTACTTATTGAACAGTATTTGTTATAATTTAAACAAGCTTATAGCTATTTTTAGATCTCACAATTATTGGAGATACTATTTTTATCTTAGCTATTAGCAAATTACTAGCATCTTTTGATGCAAAGAATGGTATCTATATGAACCATATCAGGAGGAAAAATGGTTAAATCACAATCAACTACTATTACTAGTAGAAAACTCGTTACAGCTGCTATGCTTGGTGCAATCACTGTTGTATTAAGTCTAACCCCACTTGGTCTTATTCCTTTGGGATTTATTAATGCGACAACTATGCATATTCCAGTAATTATTGGAGCTATAGCAGAAGGACCTGTTGTAGGCGCACTTGTAGGACTTATTTTTGGAGTTTCATCACTTCTTAATGCTCTTTTGAGAAATCCAAGTCCAGTTTCTTTCGTATTTTACAATCCACTTATATCAATTGTGCCTAGAGTACTAATTGGTATTACAAGTTACTATGCCTATGTTGGCTTTAAAAAACTAAGTAATTCAAATCTAAAAAAACTTTCAGAAGGCTTGTGGATAGTAATTTCACTTGGTCTAGGATATTTACTTTATAAAAATATCAATGCAGGTAAATCAACTTCAAATATCATCTTTGTTGTAATTTTACTATTAGTTTGCTTAGGCCTATTTGTTTATTCCAGAAAATCCGATAAGGCAGACTTCCCAATAGCTATGGGCGCTTTTGTAGGATCAATGACCAATACAATTTTGGTTTTGGGAGGAATTTATTTAATTTATGCCAAACAATATGTGGAAACACTTGGAATTCCAATGGAAAATGCCAAATCTGCTATACTTGGAGTTTCCATCACAAGTGGAATACCTGAGGCGATTTTATCGCTAATACTTACAACAGCAGTAATTAAAGCTCTCAATAAATCAAGGAGATAAAATGCTTTTAGCAATTGATATAGAAAATAAAATCACGGATTTTGGAGTTTTTGATAGGGAAAATATGCTCTGTAAATTTTCCATTGGAACAGATAGAAACAAAAGCTCTAGTGAAATAAAGCTTCTAATAAAGCTACTTTTGCTGGAAAATAATCTAAGATTAGAAGATATAGATCAAATAATAATCTCATCTGTAGTTCCAGAGCTAGATTTAATATATAACGAAATTTCTCAAAAAATCACAGGCAAAAATCCCATGCTAATTTCAGCTGGACTTAAAATCGGCATAAATATCAAATGCGAAAATCCCAAAGATGTCGGTAGCGATAGAATAATAAGAGCAGTTTGTGCAAATAAAATAAATGATGAAAATTCAATTATCATATCAGCATCGACAATAACGACAATTGACTATATCAATAGCAAAAAAGAATTTTTAGGTGGACTAATTCTTCCAGGAATCGACCTTTGTCAAAAATCTCTATTTCTAGAAAGCTCCAAACTACCTCAAATAGAAATAAAAAAAACGACAAATATTTTGGGCAATTCGACAACCAAAGCCATGCAAAATGGCATCTACCTTGCCTACAAAAATTCAGTGCGGGGGATAGTAGAGCAAATAATTGAAAAATACCAAAAAAAAGAAGAAAACACCCAAATTTTACTAACCGGACCTTTTATAAATCTAATAGAAGATGAAAAATACCAGGCAAAAAAAGTCCCTAACCTAGCCCTTAGAGGACTTGATATTATTTATAATTTGAACAAAAAAAGCTAGTAGCAATAAAATTTTGCTGCTAGTTTTTTTAAATTTTCAATATAATTTGACTTTTTATTTCAAATATAAAATTTATCTCTTGGGATTTAAATCTACCCACTCAGATCTTTGCTTTTCATTCCACATAGATAAATTTTCCTTTTTTGCTTGTTTTTCTATTTCCTTTAAAAATTCTGTATAACTTGTATCAGGTGGATAATAATTGGCCTTGGCATAGCCTTCTCTTACCAAAATTCCATTAATGGATAAATCTCTAATTTCGTTTTTTGTTGGATTATTCAAATCTTTAGGCTTTTCTAGCCAAACATACCTAAGCAATCTCCCATACTTGTCAGTTTCAGAAACATCTTTTTGTAAAAAAATTTCTCTATCATCTAGTTTTTCTTTACTAAATTCATAGGCTTCTTTGCCAAAAAATTCCTCATTTTCTCCAATTTCCGGGCAATTTATACCTATAAATCGTACTTTATAAACCTTCCCATCAATATCAACTTTAATAGTATCCCCATCAATCACCTTAGTAACCTTAGCCATTTGATAAAAATTATCATCGTTATTTGCAGAAAAATCCTTGGAAATATCAGAATCATCAGTAAAATTTTTGTTGAAAAAAGCCAAGACTCCCAAAAGGCAAAAAATTAGAAATTTTGCTAAAATTTTATTTCTTTTTAAAATTCTATTAAGCTTATCCATATAACTTCCTTGTAATTTTTGAAAATCTTATAAAAGGCTAGCAAATTTGGATGATTGATTTTTATCATCTTTTGCTAGCCTTTTTTTATATTTCCTTGGTTTTTTCTAGTTCCAGGGTGAATTTTTGGGTGATTTTCTTTTCTATTCTTGATACTGTCATTTGGCTTATGTTAAGACTTTGTGCTATGTCTATTTGAGTTTTGCCCTGATAGTATCTTAGGTCTAGGATTTCTTTTTCCAAATCGTTTAGTCTTTGGGTTGATTTTTCTATTAGGTCTGATAGTTCTATTGAGTCAAAGCTTTTATCTTCTTCTCCTATCATTTCTGCTAGATCAATGGAGTTTTCTCCTTTTTGCACTTGATATTTCATATCCAAACTTTGGGGTGTATAAACTTTGCTTGCTTCCATTGCTTCAAGTATTGTTTCTTCGTCTTCTCCAATATATTCTGCTATATCTTTGATTGTTGGAGTTCTTTGAAGTTCTTGTGGAAGGATTTTTTTGGCAGTGTTTATTTTTTTGTAGAGGTTTTGTATGCGTCTTGGGACTCTTATTACCCAACCCTTATCTCTAAAATAGCGTTTTAATTCTCCCATTATGGTTGGAGTTGCAAATGAAGAAAATTCATAACCCTTGTCTGGTTCATACCTGTCAATGGCATATATCAGTCCAAGGCTTGCTACTTGGTAAAGGTCATCTTTTTCTATGCCTTTGCCGACGTATTTGTTTGATAAGATGTCCACTATATACATGTGCTCTTTGATAAGCTCATCTCTTAGTTTCTTATCACGAGTAAGGTAAAACTCTTCAAATTTCTTTTTTATTTGATCTTTGTAGGCTTGGTCAGTTTTTGCTGGCTCTTGTTTTTTTGTCATTTTTATGCCCTTTTTGTTATTTGGATAGTATCCTCACTTATTTTTACTTCATCTGCCAATTCTTTTAGGATTAGATCGCGCATTTGTAGTGCTTTTTGATCTAGGCTTTTATCTTTGCCATATACTTTGATTGTCAAGTTTTTTTCCTTAGGCAAAAACTCAATTTTGATTTCTTCTTCGCTTAATTTATAATTTATAGCCTCGCTTACAACTACTCTTAGATCTTCTATTTCTTCGATGTTAAAGCCAAGATCACTTGCAAGGGAAGCTGTAAAGAGTCTTATTGACTTGATGTAATTTGATTTTGCAGGAATATTTATAGTTATTTTTTCCATTTTCTACTCCATGGCAAAAAGATCAAAGAGATCTGTTATTTTAAAGAGTTTTTTGATGTTTTCTTTGCTATTTATTATCTTGACTTTTTTGTCCCTGGATTTTTGCATATTGTAGACTGTCATAAACATTCCAAGTCCTGTTGAGTCAAGATAATCTAGCTTTTCAAGGTCAAAAATTATGTCTTTATTAGCATCGATTTTTTCATCGATGAATTTTTTGAATTCTTCTTCTGAATAAACATCCAGATCCCCTGTTAAGGATATTTTTTGATAATTTTCGCAATTTTCTATTTTTGTATCAAACATTTTATTTTTCCACTTCTTCTAAGCTCGGGTCGTATTTGGTTACTGAAACGATCTTGTCATTTTCATCTGCTAGATTTTTAAGGGTTACACCCATGGTATTTCTTCCTGTTGTAGAAATATCTTTTGCTTTTATTCTTATTATATCGCCTTTTAGTGATACCATCATTATATCATCTTCAAGATCTACTGGAATTGTATCTACTACAAAGCCTGTTTTTTCTGTAACTTTGTGGCATTTTATTCCCTTTCCACCCCTGCTTTGGTTTTTGAAATTGTTAAAGGAAGTTTTTTTGCCAAAACCATTTTCTGTTACAACAAGTAGGTAGGTTTCGCTGCCCTTGATGTTCATTGCTACAACTTGATCATCTTTGTTTAGTCTTATTGCACGAACTCCACGAGCTTGACGACCCATATTTCTAACATCTTTTGTGGAAAATTGGATAGTCATTCCATTTTTGGTCGAAATTATTAGCTCTTCTTCTTTTTCTATATGGCGAGCTGATATTAATTTATCGCCCTCTTCAAGACCTATGGCAATTATTCCATTTCTTTGGATAGATTTGAAATTTTTGGCATCGGTTTTTTTGATTTTGCCATTTCTTGTTTGTAGAACTATTTGATCATCTTCTTTTAGATCTGATAGGGTCATTATTTCTGTGATTTTTTCGCCAGCATTTAATGACAAGATATTTATTATGGCTTGGCCACGGCTTGTCCTAGATCCTTCTGGGATTTCGTAGCCTTTTAGCGAATAAACTCTTCCTAAAGATGTAAAGAATAACAAATCTTCATGAGTATTGGTTGTCATTATTCTTTTGATATAGTCATCTTCTTTGGTATTTGCCGCAGATATTCCCTTGCCACCCCTATTTTGGACTCTGTAAGTATCTACAGGAAGTCTTTTTATATAACCATCATTGGTTAGGGTTATTAGTATGTCTTCTTTTTCGATCAATTCTTCTATGTCGATTTCGCCTTCATCTTTTACAATTTTGGTGCGACGCTTATCTCCATATTTTTCCTTAATCTCATTTAATTCTTCTTCTATAAGCTTAATTAGTTTTTCTTCTGAGTTTAGGATTGAAAGAAGGTAGGTAATTGTTTGTTCAAGTTCCTTATTTTCAGCGTTTAGCTTTTCAATTTCAAGACCTGATAGACGTTTTAATCTCATATCTAAGATAGCTTGAGATTGTAGGTCTGTTAGGCCAAATCTTTCTAGGAAAATTCCCTTAATTTCCGCATCGTCGTAAGAAGATCTGATGATTTTTATTATTTCATCTATATTATCAATAGCTATTATCAAGCCTTCAACTATGTGCTTACGTGCTTTGGCGCGATCTAGGTCAAATTGTGTTCTTCTGGTAACTACTTCTTTTTGATGGTCTATATAGTATTTTATTAATTCTTTTAGGGTTAAAATCTTTGGAATTCCATCAACTAAGGCAAGATTTATAATACCAAAAGTTGTTTCAAGTTGGGTGTATTTGTAAAGATTATTTAAAACTATGTTGGCGTTGTAATCACGTTTTATTTCAATTACAATGCGCATACCCTTTCTATCAGATTCATCGCGGATATCAGATATGCCATCAATTCTCTTATCTTTTACAAGATCTGCTATTTTTTCTATTAGTCTTGCCTTGTTAACTTGGTAAGGAATTTCTGTTACAATGATTCTCTCGCGATTTTTCTTAAATGGCTCAATTTTTGCAATGCCACGAAGTTTTACCTTGCCACGACCAGTTTGATAAGCTTCTCTTATACCATTTTTGCCAAGAATTTTTGCTCCTGTTGGAAAATCTGGGCCCTTTATTATTTTGTTTAAGTCTTCAATGGTAATTTCTGGATTTTTCATATAGGCAATTGATGCATCAATTGCTTCGTTAAGATTGTGAGGAGCCATATTTGTCGCCATACCAACAGCTATACCATTTGAACCATTTACCAAAAGATTTGGAAATCTTGCTGGAAGAACTGTAGGTTCTTTTTCTTCTTCATCGAAGTTTGGCATAAAATCAACTGTATCTTTGTTGATATCTCTAAGCATCTCCTTGGCGATTTTGCTCATCCTAACTTCAGTATAACGCATAGCAGCAGGATCATCGCCATCAACAGAACCAAAGTTACCTTGGCCTTGAACTAGGGGATATCTGGTTGAGAAATCTTGGGCAAGGCGAACTAGGGCATCATAAATTGCACTGTCACCATGAGGGTGATATTTACCCATTACATCGCCGACTACTCTTGCTGACTTACGGGTTGGTTTGTTTGGATCAAGTCCTAGGCCTTCCATTCCATAAAGTATACGCCTATGAACTGGTTTTAGACCATCGCGTACATCTGGTAATGCACGTGAAACTATAACGCTCATGGAATAATCTAGGTAGGACTCTTTCATTTTCTCTTCAAGATCTATAGTTATTATATTGTCATTGTTGTTAATTTCTGTCATCATTACTCCTATACGTCAATATTACTTACGTATTTGGCGTTTTCTTCTATAAATTCACGACGCGGTTCAACTTTTTCGCCCATTAGTAGGGAAAATGTATCATCAAGGCTTGTGGATTCGCTATCTTCCATTACTTGTAAAAGAACTCTATTATCAGGATTCATTGTCGTATCCCAAAGTTGCTCGGCATTCATTTCACCAAGTCCCTTGTATCTTTGAATCTTGTAAGGATTTTCTCCTACATCCTTTAAGACCATATCGCGTTCGTTATCAGAATATACATAACGTTCGCTTCTTCCTTGTGAAATTTTGTATAAAGGTGGTTGGGCAACATAAACATGGCCACCATCTATTAATTCTTTCATATATCTATAAAAGAAAGTTAGTAAAAGTGTACGAATATGAGCTCCATCGACATCGGCATCTGTCATTATGATGATTTTTCCATATCTAAGTTTTGATATATCAAAATCATTGCCAATACCTGTACCAAAAGCTGTTATCATAGCCTTTATCTCTTCGGAATTTAGAATTCTATCAAGTTTTGCTTTTTCTACATTTAGGATTTTTCCACGCAAAGGAAGTATGGCTTGAATTCTATTATCACGTCCACCTTTGGCTGAACCACCAGCTGAATTACCCTCGACTATGAAAATTTCATTTTCACTTATGTCGGTTGATTGACAATCGGCAAGTTTGCCTGGAAGAGTTGCAGAATCAAGGATTGATCTTTTTCTTGTAAGATCTCTTGCCTTTCTTGCAGCCTCTCTTGCTCTTCTTGATTGTAAGGCCTTATCTAAAATAGTCTGAGCAACTTTTGGATTTTCTTCCAAAAAACTTTCTAATTTGCTAGAGAAAAAGCTATCAACAGCTCCACGAACTTCTGAATTTCCAAGTTTCGCCTTGGTTTGTCCCTCAAATTGAGGATTTGTAATTTTGACAGAAACTATAGCTGTCATTCCCTCTCTAACATCTTCACCTTGAAGATTTTCTTCATTATCTTTGATCATTTTATATTTTCTAGCATAATCATTTATTCCACGGGTCAAAGCTGAGCGGAAACCTGATAAGTGAGTACCACCTTCTGGTGTTAGGATATTGTTGGCAAAGGTTAAAATATTTTCGTTGTAGGAATCTGTATATTGAAAGGCAATTTCTATGCCTGTTTCTTCTTGAGTGCCCAAAAAATGCGGGATTTCTGTCATTATAGAATCTTTGTTGCGGTTAAGGTATTTTACAAATTCACTAAGGCCGCCATCATATTTAAAGCTTTGAGTTGAATTATCTCTTTTATCTTCAAAAATAATTTGTACGCCTGAATTTAAAAATGCCATCTCGCGAAATCTTCTTTCTAGGGTTTTTTTGTCAAAAACTGTAGTTTCGAAAATTTCTGGATCTGCCTTAAAGCTTATAGTTGTTCCGGTTTCTTCTGTATCTCCTAGAACTTGAAGTTGGCTAGTAGCTTTTCCTCTTTCAAAGGTCATCCTATAAAGATGTCCATCTCTTTTTACATCTGCTATTAGAAATTCTGATAGGGCATTTACTACAGAAACACCAACTCCGTGAAGTCCACCAGAAAATTGGTAGGCAGATGAATCGAATTTTCCACCAGCGTGTAAAACTGTTAAAACTGTTTCAAGAGTTGATTTGTGAGTTTGTGGATGTTCTTTTACTGGAATTCCTGAACCGTCATCTTCAACTGTTACTATATTATCTTCTGAAATACTTACTTTTATATAATCACAACGACCAGCCAAAGCCTCATCTATCGAGTTATCAACAACCTCATAAACAAGGTGGTGAAGGCCTTTCTCACTTGTTGAACCTATATACATTCCTGGCCTTAGGCGAACTGGTTCTAAGCCTTCTAAGACCTTAATATTTGCTGCATCATAATTACTTTGTGTCATATTTTTCCTTTCTAAGCATAAAATTACGGTAATTTATTGTAAATTTCGCCATTTTTTATGTATCTAATAGTCGATTGATCTATCATATCCAAACTTTTGGTGTTTGTCGCTGTTATAATCGTTTGATAATCTTTTAAGTTTTTTAAGAGAAAAGCTGATCTTTTTTCATCTAGCTCTGAAAAAACATCGTCAAATAAAATGACAGATTTTTCACCTGTCACTTCCTTAATTAGCTTAACTTGGGCAAGTTTGATATTTAATATTGCTGATCTTTGCTGGCCTTGGGATCCAAAATTTTTGATTAATTTATCATTTATAGTAATTTCTATTTCATCTTTGTGGATGCCAGCCTGGGTTGTTTGATATTTTAAGTCATTTTTTCTATTTGCTAATAATTGTTGGTAATATTCTTCCTTAGAATTTGCCCTAACATCTGCCTTATAAGCTAGCCTTAATTTTTCTTTGCCAGCTGATAAATAATAGTGGTAAGAATAGGCATATTTATCCAAAAGTTTAATAATTTTTTCTCTTTTTTGATAAATCCTATAGGCAAATTTGCTAATAGACTTATCAAAAGCATCAATTTGCTCGTAAAAATAAGGGATAGATTGATTTTTTAATAGCTTATTTCTTTGAAAAATAAGCTTATCATATTCTTTTTTAATAGGTTTATAGGAAAAATCTAAACTTGTTATTATTTCATCGATTAGATCACGTCTTAGATTTGGACCTTCTTTTATAATCATCAAATCTTCTGGGGTAAAAAGCACTATAGAAAATAAAGCCCTAAGATCTTTGTTTCTATCATATTTTACTTCATTTACGTAGATATTCTTTTCTTTATCTGAAATATTTATAGATACGTGCTTAAAATACTTATCTTTTCTAATAATTCCATCAAGGCTCATCTTATCTTTTTTAAAACTTATAATATCCCTATCTCTAATTTTTTTAAAGCTTGTGGCATTGGCCAAATAATAGATGGACTCTAAAAGATTAGTTTTGCCTTGAGCATTATCTCCAAGAAAAATATTTATTCCCTTGGAAAATTCAACCCTTGCCTTATTATAATTTCTAAATGAATCTAATTTTATATTGCTAATCCACATTATATTATAGTAATTTCATAATCTTCAAAAATAATTTGATTGTTTTTGTAAAGTTTTTTGCCAGGAACAAAACAAAGCTCTCCATTTACTAAAACTCCCTGATCCTTTATAATAACTTTGCCAAGGCCACCTGATGAAACAAGATTTGTTGCCTTTAGCAAATCTTTTAGGCTTATCATTGAAGTTTCAAATTCTAATTTTTTCATAATTGCTCCTAGTTTGCTAGTCTAACTGGCAATACCAAATAGGTTAAATTTTCATCTTCGTACCTGCTATCAATTGGATAAATTAGGCAAGGATTTAAGGATGATTTGAAATTTAATTTTATCTTATCGCTATCAAAAGCTCTAACCCCTTCTTGCATATATCTTGCATTAAAGGCAATATTTAAGTTAGGACCTTCTTTTTTTACTCCTATAACTTCTTTAACATCTCCTATTTCTGAATTTGATTTTATAACCATAGCATCGTCAGTTATTTCTATACGGATTAAATTTGCTCTTCCTGGATCTGACAAAACTTGAGCACGGTCTAGGGCAGAGACCAAAGACATTTTATCGACTAGAACAGATGTATCAGATGCGTCGTTTATAATATTTCTGTAGTCTATGAAATTTTTATCAATTACTCTGCAATACATGGTAGTATTTTGGCTTTGAAATGCTAGATCATTATCAGCTTTATAGATTTTTGTAATATCATCATCAGAAATAATCCTTGACCATTCTATAAGGGATCTTTTTGGTATTATAAAACTTTGATTTTCAAAAACTGACTGATATTCAATTTTATTTTTCTTAAGTGCCACCCTATAACCATCTAAGGCAACCATAGTTAAATTTGAATCTTTTATCTCAAATAAGATTCCAGTCAAAGCAAGTTTTGTTTCATCCAAACTTGTGGCAAATTCCGTTTGAACTATAGATCTTTTTAGCTTGTCATTAGCTATTTCTATTGGATTTGTATGAGGAAGTTCTATATCTTTTTTCTCAAAATATTCAAAAGCTATAAGATTAAAGTTAGAAGATTTATTTCTAATATTAATTTTTCCATCGTTTTTTTCAATTCTTATTATCTCATCTGGAAGCTTTCTAATGATGTTGGTAAATAAATTTGCCTTAATTGCAGCCTCACCTTTTTCTATAACTTTTGCTTTTACTGAAGTTCTTATAGTTATTTCTCCATCAAAGGCTGTAAGAATTAAGATATCATTTTCTGCTTGAAAGTATATTAATTCATGTATTTGTATATTGGTATTTTTTGATACAGCTCTGTTAGCTATGTTTATAGCATTCATCAATGAGTTTTGTTTAATTTCGAATTTCATGTTTTCTCCTCATGTAATTATATATATTTAGTAGTAATAGTAGTAGGCCCTGTATAAATGTGGATAAGTTGATTTTTTATTATAAATAAGCCAAAACTTATTAAAATCATCTTGTGGATAAGTATATGATAACTTAAGGACTTATCCACATATAAATTTTGAGGAATTTTTACGAAGATAAAATTTAAATATCCACTGACTTTTCCACAAATTAATCCACATTTTGAAATTAATCGACTATAGATTTTTTAATTTTTTCTATTTCTTCTTTAAAATCACTATCTAATTCCATTTGATCTTTTATTTTATCTATACCATGCATCAAAGTCGTATGATCACGGTCAAAACTATTGGCTATAGTAACAAGCGAATCATCCAAAATATCTCTGCACAAGTACATGGCTATATGTCTTGGGCTAACAAATTCTTTTTTTCTGCTCTTGCCTGTCAAATCAGAAAGTTTGATGGAATATTTTTCGGCAACCTTTTTTTGTATATCGGAAATGTTTACGTGTTTTCTTTTGTTTAAAGACCTGGTATTAATGCCCTTACTGGCATCTTCAAGGCTAACGTAATTTCTATTATCGCCTTTTGCATAGGCTATGGCAGTTGATAAGGCTCCTTCCAAATCTCTAATATTTGTATCTATATTTTCTGCTATATAAGTTAAAATTTCTGGGTCAATATAAGCACCTAATTCATCTGATTTTTTTTGCAAAATTGCAACTCTTGTTTCAAAATCTGGCTTTTGTATATCGACAGTAATACCCCAAGAAAACCTTGATAAAAGCCTATCTTCCAAGTCTTTAATCTCCAAAGGAGGTCTATCAGATGATAAAACAATTTGTTTATCAGCATAATAAAGATCATTAAAGGTGTGGAATAATTCAGTTTGAGTTCCTTCTTTATTAGATAAAAACTGTATATCATCTATAAGAAGAATATCTGCTGAGCGGTACTTTTCTCTAAATTCTTGGTTTAGATTTTGATTTTTAACCTTACTTGTAGGCTGAATGCTTGCAATTAACTCGTTTGTAAAACGCTCACTTGAAATATACATAACATACAAATCATCGCGAGCCTCCAAAATTTTGTGGGCTATAGCCTGCATTAAGTGTGTTTTGCCAAGGCCTGATGCTCCATAAATAAACAAGGGATTATAAATTTTTGTAGAATCTCCATTTATAATATTTTGGGTAACAGCACTTGCAATTGCCAGAGCGTACTGGTTGGATTTACCTTGGATAAAATTTTCAAAAGTATAATTCCTATCCAAAAGTGGTTTAGGAAAATCATTTACCTCTTTTATTTTCATCTGCCCGTCACTATCATAATCCTTGCCCAAAGCTAGTATTTTATTGTAACTATAGGAATCTCTAGCAACTACTACGACCTTGTAAGTAAGACCCTTATCCTTAGTAATCTTATCCATAGCCTCTTGCAAAGAAGAAATCCAAATCTTCTCGTAAATGAACATCATATTAGACTTAGGTATTTCAAGATATAGGGTATTTTCAAAAAAATTAATAGGTTTTAAAATATCTATCCAAGTATAATATTGACTCTCATCTGGAATATTCATTTTCATTTCATTTTTTAATTCACTGGTAATGTATTCTAAATTAATCATTGTAAGCCTTTCTTAAGAAAAATCTTTCCACAAGAATAAACACTTATATTATAAGCTTTAAAAGTAAAAAAATAAGTTTTCCACTAATGTGGATTAAATTGTGGATAACTTTTGTTTTTTAAAAATAATTCCCGAAAATTAAGGATTAAAGCAAATAAAAAAATTTAAAAAGTTTATTTTTCTATATTTTATCCACAATTATTATCTAATGAAAATAGGAATTTAGCTTTTCCTTATACTTTTACACAAGAAATTATACTATAAATCAGAGTTTTTAACAACTTATCCACAAGCTGTGAATAAGTTTTGGGAAAACTTATAATTTTATAAATATTTTGGCAAATAATTTGTGTATATGTGGATAAGTTTGTGTATTTATTTATCTTTTTTATAAATTTTTTATAGATTCCTATGTTTTAGCTATTCAAAAAAATCTTTACTCATAAAAACTAATTTTTTTTCATGTGAAAAAATCTTAATTTTTTGTTGATAAGAATTTTTCTTAAAAAAGATATGCACATTGAAAATTTATAAGTAAATCCATAAAATTCTTGAATAAATATTAGGATAATCTCTGAAAATTTATACAAGAAATAAAAATCAAATAAAAAATTTCAAATATAACAAAATATCTTGACAGAATAGCTATTTCTACATATAATAATATGAGTCAAAATTTTATGAGGAGGTGTAAGTATGAAAAGAACCTATCAACCAAATAGAAGAAAAAGATCAAAAGATCATGGCTTTAGAAAAAGAATGTCTAGCCCAGGCGGAAGACGTGTTTTAAAAGCAAGACGTAAAAAAAATAGAAAAAGATTATCCGCTTAATTTCTAGGATTTTCTTTTTCTACAAAGAGCGTTACTTTTAATAGAATTAGGACATAGATGGAAAAGAAAATAAGTTTAAGAAAAGATACTGACTTTCAGAGAGTTTACAAAAAAAACGATGCTTTTTTTAATAGAGACTTCACAGTACTTATAAAAAATAATGGATTAAATCATCCAAGATTTGGCTTTTCTATAGGAAAAAAAGTCGGCAAGGCCAATCAAAGAAATTTCCTAAAGAGAAGACTTAGAGATATAGTTAGAAATAATTATAAAAATCTCAATGGAGTTGACATAGTAATTATTCCCAAAAAGCATCTTACAGACTTTGACTACCAAAAATTAAAAAAATCTCTAGGTCATGTTTTAAGCATAGCATTTAAGAAGAATAAGATTTTTTATGTTAAATAAAATTTTTATCAAAATCATCATATTTTATCGAAAATTTATTTCTCCACAATTGGGATTGGGAAAATGCAAATATCATCCAACCTGTAGTTCGTATGCCATTGAGTGCTTTAGACGCTACGGATTTGTAAAAGCATTTTTTAAGTCTTTGTGGAGAATTTTAAGGTGCAATCCTTTTTCCAAAGGTGGATATGATCCAGTAAAATAATCCTTTAGTCCTACTTATAGCTTAGAAAAAATTATGGAGTTATTATGTTAAATTTTATAGCTAGCCTATTAGGAAAACTAATGAGATGGATTTATGATTCTTTGGCTAATTCAGCAACTGAGCCAGAAAGCATAAGTTTTTATGCCATTGCAATCATTATAATGACAATTCTTGTTACCCTAATAGCAGTACCTGTTACAATTTCTCAGCAAAAACAAGCTGAAAATACTCAAAGAATAAAACCAAAAATGGATGAAATACAAAAAAAATTCTCCTACGACCCACAGATTATGCAAAAGAAAATGCAAGAACTTTACAAAGAAGAAGGAGTAAATCCTGGTATTTCATCATGTTTGGGAATGATTTTTCAAATTTTAGTACTCTTTGCCTTATTTAGAGTTATGAACGATACAAAGACTTTTGTATTTCCTGAAGGAATTGAAAGCATTAGAAAAGATTTTTATTGGATAAGCGATCTTACAAAAGCAGATCCACTTTGGTATGGACTTCCCCTACTAACAAGTTTATCTCAATTTGCTGTAACCCTTTTCTCAATGAAAACTAATCCGCAAATGAATGAAGGACCTATGGCAAGCATGAATAAGACAATGCTTTTCTTGCCATTAGTATTTTTCCTAACTTTCCGTAGCCTACCAGCTGGTTTGCCACTTTATTATACCTTAAGCTCAGTGATGAGACTTATAATTATGGTGATAATGCATCTTGTAAATCCAAAAAATAAAGAAATAGAAATTAGAGGAGAAAATGAGAAAATCAATAATAAAACAAGCAAAAAATAAAGAAGAAGCTGTAGAACTTGCCCTTAATGAAATAGGTAAAAATAGATCTGAAGTAGAAATAGAAGTAATAGAAGAAGGCTCAGCTGGATTTCTTGGTCTTGGAAGCAAAGATGCTATCATTCGTGTAACTTATGACGAAGACTTAGACGATACACTATTTGATTTTGAAGAAGAAATAAAAAGAGATAGCCTAAATTCCAAAGAATATAAAGAAGATTACGATATAGAATCTAGAAAAAAATACTACCAAGAAAAGGCCGATGCCCTATACGAAAAAGAAGATAATAAGGATTATCAAATAGAAGATAGCAGCGAAGCTATCCAAAAACAAGGCGAAGAATTTGTAGAATCAATTGAAGAAATAAAAGAAAAAGAAGAAAATCTTGGAAACTTTGAAAGACTTGAAAAAATAAATTCTTACCAAGAAAATTCAACAAATGAAAGCATAATCGAAAAAGATCTAACAAGCGATTTGGATAAAAGCATAGAAAAAATTGAAAATGATGGCTACCAGATAAAAAGAAATGAAATGCCAGATTTTTCAACAGCTGAAAATACAGAAGAAGAAAATGCAAAAGATTTTCCATTAGAAGATCTTAAAGACGACCAAGAAGCAAAAAACATCTCCTTAGAGAAAAAACAAACCGACATAGACAAATACTACAAGGCCAAAGAATTCTTAGAAGAACTTTTAAAACAAATGCACTTTGAAAATGCAAGCGTCTATGGCAACCTTGAAGGATCAATAATAAAACTTGATGTAAAAGTTGAAGAAAATGACACAGGAATTGCCATAGGAAAAGCTGGAAGCACCCTTGATGCAATTGAACTTTTGATAAGAAAATCAATAGACTCAAGAGCCAACAACCTAAGAGTAAATGTAGATATCAACAACTACAAAAAACGTCGTGACGACAAAATTAGAGAACTTGCAAATGATACAGCAAGAAAAGTTCAAAGAAGCCGCAAATCATGGAATCTAAAATATATGAATTCCTACGAAAGACGCCTAGCTCACGAAGAAATTAGCAAATTTACAAACGTAACAAGCCACTCCGAGGGCGTAGAACCAAAAAGATATGTAGTAGTAGAATATAAAGACGAAGATGAAGAATAAAAAACAATCCCAACTGCAAAAGCGGTTGGGTATTTTTTTGCAATAAATTACTATATAAAGATTTGATCTTTCACAAAGATAAATATCCACTTTTAAACAAATAAAAAAATAAAATATAAATAAAAAATTTCTGGACAAGATTAGAAATGGCTGTTATGATAATTATGTAAAATATTTTTTTATAGGAGGAAAAATATGAACTTTTACGAACAAGCAAAACAATTTGCTAAAGAACACATTGAACCATTCAATCGCATGACTGATGAAGAGGGAAAATTCCCTGCTGAATCTTTCAAAGCTATGGGAGAAGCTGGTTATTTTAAACTTCTTATCCCAGAAGAATTAGGCGGCTTAGGAAAAACTGCAGTAGAGCACCAACAAGCAGTTTTAGCTTTTGCTGAATCTAATCCAACAGCTGGTCTTTGCTACATGATGCACAATGTTGCATTGATGACAGTTCTTACAAACGGTAATGACGAATTAAAGAAAAAAGTTGTAGATGATATTGTTAACAACAACAAATTCATGGCACTAGCTTATTCTGAATTTGGAACTGGAACACATTTTTATATTCCAGAAGTTAAAGTAACTAATAACAACGATGGAACTTATACTTTTAACGGTGTAAAATCAATGGTTACAAGTGCTTTAAACGCTAGCTATTATCTAATCTTAACTCCAGCTACAGAAAAAGAAGGAGCTATCAACAACTGGTTAGTTCCACTTGAATCTGAAGGCTTAGAATTTAAGACGGAACATTGGAAAGGCATAGGCATGAAGGGTAACGTATCTTGCCCAATGCAATTAAATGATGTTAAACTTGATGAAGTTAACAAAATCGGCGAAGAAGGATCAGGTCAAGATCAAGTATTTAACGTAGTAGCTCCATATTTCATTCTTGGACTTGCAAGCGTTTATACAGGACTAAACTTAAGATTATCATCTGTTACTAACCACTATGCACTAAATAGAAAATATCCTGATGGAAGAAATCTTGCAAATATAGAAACAGTTCAAATTCACTTGGCAACAATCTATAAAAATGCTATGAGCTCAAAGGCTCTAACAGAACTTGCTGCAAGAAGTTTAGTAGATGGCGAAGCTGATGCAGTTGCTAAGATTATAGCTGCAAGAATTGCTGCAATCGACAATGCAATTTCTTCATCAACGCTTGCAATGAGAGTTGGCGGTGGAAAGACCTACAACAAAGCAAGCGAAATCGAAAGATTAATGAGAGATGCTTATGCAGGACAAATCATGGCTCCATCATTGGACGTATTAAATGTATGGCTAGGCAAAGCTATCACAGGTCAACCACTTTTATAATAAAGAAAGGATACTAATGAATAAATTAAAGGTAGGAGCAGTTATTTATGCTCCTAGAGTTACAGTTATTTGGGAATTGATTGAGAAGTTTTATAAGGAAAATGGAGCAGAAATTGAGCCTGTTTTCTTTAAGGATTACAAATTACAAGTAGATGCTCTTATCAACAAAGATATAGATGTAGCTTGGAATTCTCCACTTGCCCAATTAGATGCAAGACTTAGAACTGATAAAAAAGAAAAAATCGGCTGCATGAGAGATACAGATAGGGATAGAAGAACTTATCTAGTTGTAAAAAAAGATAGATTTAAAGAAATTTCTGATCTAAAAGGCAAAACCATAGGCTTTGGCGCAATAGACTCTCCTCAAGCAAGACTTATTCCAATTAATCATCTCCACAAAAATGGTCTTGAATTTGGCAAAGATTACGAAGAAAAAAGATTTGACATAGGCGTTGGTCTTCACGGAGATCACGTTGGTGGAGAACTTGATAGCATGAAAGCTTTGCTAAATGACGAAGTTGATGCAACATTTTGCTTAGATCTAAATTACGATGCTTGGATTGCCGATGGAACAATTGACAAAAACGCTGTAGAAGTTTTAGATAAGACAGATTATTTTGACCATTGTGTATTTACCTTTAATCCAGAAGTTTCCGATGAAGATATCAAAGCTTTTGATGAAATCATGATGAGAATGGATTACAACAAAAAAGAAGATAAGGAAATAATGGATCTTGAAGGTCTTACAAAATGGGTTGATGGAAGATATGATGGCTTTAAGCAAATTACAGAAGCTAATGAATATTTAGGAAATTTCCTAGAAGGTTTCAATAGTGCAAACTAAGCTTTTTAAAACATCACTTATAGGATCAATGCCTAGGGGCAAGGAAATTCTCCTTGCTCGTAGGAAATTATCCGCCAACCTTATCGATAAGGCATCTTATGAAAAACTTGTTAGCGAAAAAACCAAGGAAGTTGTAAGGCTTCAAGAAGATTTGGATATTGATATAATTACCAGCGGCGAAATAGCACGTGATAATTACGTTTCCTTTATCTCAGAAAAATTAGGGGGCGTAAGCCAAATGTCCATGGCTGAAATGCTCGATTATGTGGATGACAAAAGAGAGTTTGAAAACATACTTACAACTCTTGATGTACCAGCAAGTTCAATAAAAAATGCCATTTGTACAGGAAAACTTGTCTACAAGGGCGATATTGTCGCAAATGAATTAAAACTTTTAAAATCTTTGACCGATAGAAAAGTAAAAATCACCATGCCTGGTCCTTATCTTGTAACCAGAAGTATGTGGCTTGCCAATGTAAGCTCCAAATACTACGATAGCAAAGAAGATCTTGGCGAAGATGTAATAAAAATTTTCAAAGAAGAAATCAAAAACCTTCAAGAAATTGGCGTAGATGTAATTCAATTTGACGAACCAGTCCTAACAGAAATTGTTTTTACTGAAGGTAGACCAAGAACATTCATGTGTGCATCCTTATCCCAAAGAAAAGATCCTACAGAAGAATTAAAATTTGCAAGTCATCTTATAAAAAGTGTCATGGATGGGATTGACAGATCAAAATCTATAGCTTCCATGCACGTTTGCCGAGGCAATTGGTCCAAAAACGAAAGCATACTTCTAGAAGGTCCTTACACTCCTTTGCTAGATTTATTTGCTAATATTAAGGCAGACCTATTGGCTCTAGAATTTTCTACCCCAAGAGCTGGAGAATTAAAATTACTTTTATCAGATGATAGAATTAGAAATAAAATAAAATTAGGGCTAGGAGTTATAAATCCTAGATTTGATGCAAAAGAAGATAGCAATGTTATCTATGAAAGAGCCAAAGAAGCCCTAACATTTATAGACAAAGAAAATTTGTGGCTAAATCCTGACTGTGGATTTGCAACATTTTCTAATAGACCTGTAAATGAATACGAAAATATCAAAAAGAAGTTAGAGTCCATGATAGAAGCTCGCGACAAATTAAGAGAAGAATATGACAGATGATATAAATTTTTTTAATAAAAATTATAGGGCAGTAGTTAGAGATGATTTGGTCAAAATTTACAACGAAAAATCATCAATTGCTGTAGATTCCCCCATTTCCTTTGATTCGGAAAAAGAAGAATTTACATCAATAGACTATCTAATATCTGCCATAACTTCAGAAATCATCCTAACCATGAAAAGGCAGGCCGAAAAACACCAGCAAGTCCTCCAAGACATAGAAGCAAAAGTAAACCTTACAATAAAAAATCCAATGTACTTGCTAAATGTAATTGGCTTTGATGAAAAAGCCCTAATAGATGAAATAAATATAGATATTTATTTCTTTTCATTTTTAGAAGGAGACGATTTGTGTGAATTTCTACAAGAAGTTTTGGATAAAACTCTAATTTACAACACTTTTAAGGATAAAATAAAAGTTAATTTTAAGATAGTTTTATAAAATGGAACCCAATATTGGGTTCTATTTTTTTGGGAAAATCTTCCCAAAATTTGCCGGCAATTTTTTATATAGTCCATAATCTGTTATAATAATTAGGTAGAAGAAAACTCTTAATTTTAGATAGGGATGATTTAATGAAAGATCAATTTAATAGAGAAATTTCTTATCTTAGAATATCAGTCACAGATAGGTGCAACTTTCGATGCAAATATTGCATGGGTGAAGAAGGCATCAAATTACTTGACCATAAGGATATTTTAACTTTTGAAGAAATTTATGAAATAGTTCAAATCATGACGGATTTGGGCGTAAAAAAAGTAAGAATTACTGGCGGCGAGCCTTTTGTAAGAAAAAATATAATGAATCTTATAGAAAAAATCGCATCTATTAAAGCCTTAGAAGATATTGGAATTACAACTAATGGCTCCTTGATTTACGATAAACTCGAACGCTTGAAGGAAATTGGAGTAAATAGGATTAATTTTTCCCTAGATACTTTAAAAGAAGATAAATTTAAGAAAATTACTAAAAGCTGCGATTTTGACAAAACCATAAGATCCTTAGAAAAAGCTCTGGACTTAGGATTTAAGGTAAAAATAAATACAGTTTTGATCAAGGGATTTAACGAAGATGAGATAGATTCTTTTATAAATTTGACCAAAGATAGAGATATAGAAGTTAGGTTTATTGAGCTAATGCCAATTGGCCAGGCCAAAGATTTTGATAAAGAAAATTTCATGGGAAACCAGGATATTTTAAAAGCCTATTCCTATAAAGATTTAGGATATAAGGGAGTGGCTAGAAATTATCAAATTGACGGTTACAAGGGAAAAATTGGCCTTATTTCACCTTTAAGCAATAAGTTTTGCAAAGATTGCAACAAGATAAGACTAACTTCAGATGGCAAATTAAAAGCTTGTCTACATTCGGCAGATGAAATTAATATAAAGGGCCTATCAAAAGAAGAAAAAAAAGAGCAAATTATAAGGGCGATTTATAATAAACCCCAAAAGCACCAGCTAGAAAATTCTACTTCTGCTAGTTTAAGAAATATGAATTCTATTGGAGGATAAATGGACAAATTTTCACATTTAGACGAAAATGGCAAGGCAAAAATGGTAGATGTATCGGAAAAATCCATAAGCCACAGACAAGCCGTAGCCTACGGGAAAGTTTTACTTAACGAAAAAACTTATGAAATGGTAAAAAATAGCCAAATAAAAAAGGGCGATGTCCTTACCGTTGCAAAAGTCGCAGGAATAATGGCTGCCAAAAACACATCTAGGGCCATTCCTATGTGCCATCCCATAAATTTAACTGCCATAGACATAGAATTTAAGATGAATGATAAGCAAAATTTCATAGAAATTTTTGCAACTTGCAAGGTAGATGAAAAAACTGGAGTGGAAATGGAAGCACTCTCTGCTGTAAGTCTTGCAGCTTTAACCATTTATGATATGTGCAAGGCTCTTCAAAGAGATATAGAAATCACGAATATAAAATTATTAAAAAAGTCAGGTGGAAAAAGTGGAACATTCACAAATGAAAGTAATTTCAGTTAATATAAGCAAGGAAAAGGGAACTATAAAAACTCCCGTAGAAAAAATCCAATTAAAAATTGACCATGGAATAATTGGCGATGCCCATGCAGGCAATTGGCATAGGCAAGTTTCTCTTTTGGCAGAAGAATCACTTAAAAAAATGCAAAAAAAATTACCCAGCCTAAAGCCTGGAGATTTTGCAGAAAATATAATGACCCAAGGAATTGACCTTCACCATTTGCCAATTGGAACAAGGCTTGTAATTGGAGCTTGTGAACTTGAAGTCACTCAAATTGGCAAAGTTTGCCACAAGGGTTGTGAAATTAGAAATATAATTGGCGAATGCATAATGCCAAGCGAGGGAATTTTTACCATAGTAAAAAAAGAAGGCTACATTTATCCAGGCGATCAAATTTCTATAAAAGAAATCCCTAAAGAAAATTTGGAGGATAAAAATGAACTTTAGTGCGGCAGTTTTGGTAAGCTCAGATAGGGCAGCTGCTGGAATTTACGAAGATAAAAGCGGGAAAATTCTAGTAGATCTCTTAAAAGAAATGGGCTTTGAAGTAAAAAAATACCAAGTAATAGCTGATGATTACGAGGAAATAAAAAATAAATTAATAGAATATGCCGATGAAAAAATTTCCCTCATTCTAACAAGCGGTGGAACTGGATTTTCCAAAAGAGATTTTACAGCCGATGCGAGCTTAGAAGTTATCGAAAAACAAACTCCTGGAATTACAGAAGCTATGAGATATGAGGGCGGGAAAATCACTCCTCTTGCCTATTTATCAAGAGCTGTAGCTGGTATAAGAGGAGAAAGCCTTATAATAAATTTCCCAGGATCTGCTAAAGCCTGTACGGAAAATTTTGAAATAATAAGACCTTTTTTAATTCATGCTCTTGAAACCATAATTGGTATTGATAATCATTAGTATTTATAAAAATACAATTTCGATAAGCTTATTAATTTAAGCTTATTTTTTTATCTAAAATATTAATAAATCAAGGGCTAAAAAAATTATTTGTCTGATAACTTTCAAAAAATTTCAAGAAAATACTTTATTAAAAAATGATTTCCTAGTTAGATAAATTTTTGTCAAGTAATATTGACTATACTGCCATTTTCACTCTCATTGACAAAGTCGGGAAAAAGTTTTATTATATTAGTGTGTAAGTATTTGATTTTATATTTTTAAATTGAATATTTATGTATATCTTATGTTAAATAAAGGAGGAGATATGCAAGAGATTTTAAGTCCAGATAAAATCTTGGACAAGGTAAGTGATGTTTATGTTGGCAAGGCACGCGCAAGTAGCAAAAAACTTTTTATACTTTCTTTTATTGCTGGGGTGTTTATAGCTTTTGCGGCAGGCGGTTCAACCTTTGCATCTTTTAATTTACTTGCAGGCAAAGAAAGCTTAGGAATTGGAAAGCTTATCCAAGGCTTAACCTTTACTCCAGGCCTAATATTTGTACTTATTGGAGGAGCTGAACTTTTTACCGGTAATAACCTTATGGTAATTTCAGTTTTGGACAAAAAAATAAGTATAAAAGAATTATTGAGAGCTTGGGGCATAGTTTATATTGGCAATTTTATTGGTTCAGTATTTTTTGCATTTTTGATGCTAAAATCTGGTCAATGGAATAGTGGAGCAAGCGAACTTGGAGCCAGAGTAATCTTAATTGCAAATTCTAAGGTGAATTTAGGATTTTCTCAAGCTCTTATTTTAGGAATTGCTTGTAACTGGTTAGTTTGCCTAGCAGTTTGGATGTCTTTTGGATCTGATAGCCAAGTTGGCAAGATGCTTTGTGCATTTTTCCCGGTTATGCTATTTGTTCTTTCAGGTTTTGAGCATAGTATTGCAAATATGTATTACATACCTGCAGGAATTTTGGCAAAATCTATACCAGAATATGTTGCTGCAACAGGTCTTGATCAAGCAGCTCTAAATGGCTTAAATTGGGGAAGTTTTCTAGGTCACAATCTACTTCCAGTAACCCTTGGTAATATCATCGGTGGTGGAATATTTGTAGGATTAGGATATTGGTTAGCTTATAGAAAAAGAGGAAATTAAATGAAAACAATTAGAGGAAATTTTGCTTTCGACAAGGAAGCAAACAAAGAAAAGATAGAAGAAATTAAAAATTTCATAGAAAAAAATAAAGATAGAAAAGGTCCTTTGATGCCAGTTTTGCAAGAGGCACAAAATATATTTGGTTATTTGCCAGATGAAATTATGACCCTAATTTCAAATAGACTAAATATACCACTTGCAGAAGTTTATGGTGTAGCAACTTTCTATTCACAATTTACCTTTATTCCAAAGGGAAAAACTGATATTCACATCTGTCTTGGAACAGCATGCTATGTAAAAGGAGCTGCCGATATTTTAAATGAATTTGAAACTCGCCTTGGCATAAAAAAAGGAGAAACTACTCCTGATGGCAAGTTTTCTATATCAGAAACTAGATGTCTTGGAAACTGTGGAGCTGCTCCAGTAGTTGAAATAAATGGCGAACAGGTCGAACACTTTACAAAAAAAGATGTCTTAAAAGTTTTGGAAAATAACAAGTAGGTGAATTTATGATTAGTTTAGATTATCTTAAAGAGATTAAAGAAAATACCAAAATTGCCCATCCAGAAAATTTAGAGCCGACAGATGACATACAAGTAAAAATTGCTCTTAGGAACTGTGGAGTAATAGATCCTAGAGATATTGATCAATACATAGCTAGAGATGGATATTTTGCCCTCCATCAAGCTCTATTTGAAATGGATAGACAAGAAATAATAAATGTAATAAAAGATTCCTTGTTAAGAGGAAGAGGTGGCGCAGGCTTTCCGACAGGCAAAAAATGGCAAACAGCTTACGATTACGATGTAGATCAAAAATATATAATCTGTAACGCTGATGAAGGAGATCCTGGTGCTTATATGGATAGGTCAATTCTTGAAAATGACCCTCATTCAGTTCTTGAAGCAATGGCAATTGCAGGTTATGCAATAGGAAGCGATCGAGGTTTTATCTATGTTAGAGCTGAATATCCAAAAGCTGTAGAAAGTTTAAAATACGCTATTAAAGATGCGGAAGATAAGGGCTTTCTTGGCAAAAATATAATGGATTCTGGTTTTGACTTTTCAATCGAGCTTAGATTAGGTTCTGGTGCCTTTGTTTGTGGTGAATCCACCGCTTTGATGGAATCAATTGAGGGCAAAAGAGGAATGCCAAGAGTAAAAATTCACCGTACAGCCTTTAGAGGCTTATGGCAAAAACCAACAGTTATCAACAATGTAGAAACTTTGGCAAATGTTGCACAAATTATCCTAAAAGGTGCTGATTGGTACAGATCTATCGGTACTGAAAAATCTCCAGGAACTAAGGTTTTCTCCCTAGTAGGAGATGTCAAAAAAAGTGGACTTATAGAAGTTCCAATGGGTACAACTCTAAGACAAATAATCTATGACCTAGGTGATGGAATTGAAGGAGATAAGGAGCTTAAGGCAGTACAAACTGGTGGTCCATCTGGTGGATGTATACCAGCAAAATACCTTGACTCATCTGTTGATTATGAAACCTTAAAAGAATTACACTCAATCATGGGTTCAGGCGGAATGGTAGTTATGGATGAGAATACTTGTATGGTTGATATTGCAAGATTTTTCCTAGATTTTACCTGTGATGAATCATGTGGTAAGTGCGTTCCTTGTAGAGAAGGTACAAAGAGAATTCTTGAAATTCTTGAAAGAATTATTGCCGGCCATGGCGAGATGGAAGATATTGATAAGCTAGAAGAACTTAGTCAATTGGTAACTGAAACATCTTTATGTGGTCTTGGAAAATCTGCGGCTTTCCCAGTAATTTCAACACTTATGTATTACAAAGATGAATACATCGAACATATCAAAAACAAACACTGCCCAGCTGGAACTTGCAAGGCTTTGTTAAGCTATAAGATAGCAGATAATTGTATAGGATGTGGAACTTGTAAGAGAAATTGTCCAGTATCTTGCATAAGCGGCAATCCAAAAGAAAAACATATTATCGATCAAGATAAGTGCATTAAATGTGGAACTTGCTATAATGTTTGCCCAATCAAACCAAAAGCTGTAGTAAAGGGATGATTTTATGACAGATATTACAATAAAAATCGATGGAAAAGAAATACAAACCCAAAAAGATAGGTTTATTTTGGAAGTAGCCAGAGAAAATGGCATAGATATCCCTTCCCTATGTTACGATCCAGATCTTGAGAAGTTCGGCGGTTGTAGGTTATGCATAGTAGAGATTACAAACCGTGGTTGGACAAAAATCGATACAGCTTGCTCAACTAGAGTTGCTGATGGCATGGAAATAAATACTAAATCTGAGGAGATTATCAAAAAAAGAAGAGCTATTTTACAACTTCTTTTAGATTCTCACCCAAATGATTGCCTAACTTGCCAAAAAGCAGGAGCTTGCGATTTACAAAAATACGCTTACGAATATGATGTGAAATTTAGAGACCACGACGGAGCAAAAAGAGAAAAAGTTTACGATCTTTCAAGCCCTTATATTTTAAAAGATAATGCTAAATGCATTCTTTGTGGCAAATGCGTTCAAATTTGTGGACAAATCGAAGAAAGATCTATCCTAAGCTTTGCCGATAGAGGTTATGATGCCTATATAGCTTTGGATCTAGGAAAAGATTTTGCTCATTCATATTGCATATCTTGCAATAGATGCGTTTCAATTTGCCCAGTTGGAGCTTTGATTGACAAAAGATCGCTTGGCAAAATTAGAAGTTTTGAAAGCGAAAAGAAAACTGTTAAGTGCAAAGTTTGCGAATTTGGTTGCAATTTTGAAGTTCACTCCAAAAATGGAGAAAACATTGCAGTTACAGCTAAAAAACCAAGTTCTGGCAGACCTTTATGTCTAAAGGGTAGAATGATGACAGAGCTAATGTTTTTGGATAATCCTGACACTCCTTATATGAAAGGTGCAGGAGAATTTATTGAAAGCAACTGGTTAACAGTAACAGGTTTTAAAAATATAGTTAAAAAGATTGAAAAAGTAGATGCGAAAAAAGGAGAATAATATGGAAGTTTACATTAACAATGTCAAATATGATGTTGATGCTCCTAAAACGATCCTTAGCTTTTGTAACGAAATTGGCGTAGAAATTCCTACCCTTTGTTATGACAAAAGATTATTGCCAAATGGCGCTTGTAGGTTATGCATAGTAGAAGTTGAAGGTTACAAAACCCCAGTTACAGCTTGCTCAGAAAAATTAAAAGATGGAATGAAAATCCACACCCACAGCGAAAAAATCATGAGGATGAGAAGAGAAATATTAGATTTATTATTCTCCAACCACCCAAATGATTGTCTAAATTGCGATAAATCTGGTAAATGCAAATTGCAAAATTATTGCTATGAATATGGAGTTAAGACTGGCTCTTACAAAAATGAGCCTAGTGAATTAAAGGTCGATAGTACCAACAAGTTCTTTACCTATGACCCTTATAAGTGCATAAAATGCGGAATTTGCGTAAGCGTATGCCATAATTTGCAAAATAGTCATGCCATAAGTTTTATAGATAGAGGTTTTGATTCTTATATTGGAGCTCCTATGGAAAAGGGCTTTGGCAATAGCGATTGTGTTTCTTGCGGCAACTGTGTTTCAGCTTGCCCGGTTGGAGCTTTAAATCCTAAGAAAAAATATCCAGAAGATAAATTTAGATATTGGGAAGTTAGAAAAGTTCAAACAACTTGCTCTTACTGTGGAGTAGGTTGCCAAATAAATTTACTAATTAAGGGTAATCGTATAGTTGAAGTTGAGCCAATTAACACCATACCAAACGATGGTTTGCTTTGCGTAAAGGGTAAATTTGCCCACAAATTCGTAAATCATCCGGATAGACTTACAAAACCACTTATCAAAAAAGATGGCAAATTTGTAGAAGCATCTTGGCAAGAAGCTTATAGGCTAATCAAAGAAAAATACGAAGAAATTATGGCCAAAAAAGGTCCAGATGGATTCGGTGGTTTTTCTTCTGCAAGATGCACTAATGAAGAAAACTATTTGTTCCAAAAATTTATAAGAACAGTTTTTAAGACAAATAACGTTGACCACTGCGCTCGTCTTTGCCACGCCTCAACCGTAGCAGGTCTTGCCAATACTCTTGGCTCTGGCGCTATGACAAATTCCATAGAAGAAATTGATGGCACAGATGCATTTTTGATAATCGGTACAAATACAACTGAAAATCACCCAGTTATAGGTACAAAAATCAAAAAAAGAGTACAAGATGGAGCAAAACTTATAGTTATAGATCCTAGAGAGATCGAACTTGCCAAATATGCAGATATTTACTTGCAAATTAAACCAGGAACAAATATTGCAGCTTTAAATGGTTTGATGAATGTAATTTTAAGTGAACATCTTGAAAATGAGGAATATATAAACGAAAGAACTGAAGGTTTTGAAGAATTTAAGAAAGTTGTAGAAAAATATACTCCAGAAGTTGTTGCAGAAATTTGTGGAATCGACAAAGATGATTTGATCAAGGCTGCAAGAATGTATGCCAAAGCTGACAAAGGTGCTTTGTATTATTCAATGGGAATTACCCAACATGCTACAGGTACCAACGGCGTAAGATCAACTTCAAACCTACAAATGCTTTTAGCAAATGTAGGTCGTGAATCTACAGGTATTAACCCTCTAAGAGGACAAAATAACGTTCAAGGTGCTTGTGATATGGGTGCTCTTCCTACAGATTACACAGGATATCAAAAAGTATTTTTGGATCCAGTTAGAGAATCTATGGAGAATTTCTGGCATACTGAATTACCAGCTAAAAAAGGTCTAACCCTAACTGAAATGATGCACTCAGCAGAAAAAGGAGAACTAAGCTTCTTATATATAATGGGCGAAAATCCTATGATATCTGATCCAGATTTAAACCACATCAAGAAAGCTCTTAATAGTTTGGATTTCTTGGTTGTTCAAGATATTTTCCTAACGGAAACAGCATCATTTGCCGATGTAGTTTTACCAGCAGCATCATTTGCCGAAAAAGACGGAACTTTCACCAACACCGAAAGAAGAATCCAAAGAATCAATAAAGCCATAGATCCTATTGGCGAAGCAAAGCCAGACTGGCAAATCTTAATGGAAGTTTCAACACTACTAGGTTATGAAGAGTACTATAATTCTCCAAGCGAAGTCATGGATGAACTAGCAGCTTGCACTCCATCTTATAGGGGAATTTCCTATGAGAGATTAAAAACTGAATCTCTACAATGGCCATGCACAAGCAAAGATCACAAGGGAACCAAATACTTGCACAAAAATACTATGGCAAGAGGCAAGGGCCTATTTGTGCCAATAGAATATGAAGTAAGTAAAGAAACACCTGATGAAGATTATCCATTGATACTAACAACGGGAAGAATGTTATACCAATACCACACCAGAACTATGACTGGCAAAATCGACGGACTTACAGAAATTGCTGGAAAATCCTACATGGAAATTTCACCTGTTACTGCCAAAGCCTACAATATTGCCGATGGTGAAAGAGTAAAAGTTTCATCAAGACGTGGTAGCGTTACGACAATGGCAAAGGTTACCGACAAAATTGAACCGGGCGTTGTATTTATGCCTTTCCACTATGTTGACGGATCTGCAAATACACTTACAAACCCAGTTTTGGACCCAATTGCCAAAATTCCAGAATTAAAAGTTTCATCTGTTGCTATAGAAAAATTAGAAAGGAATTCTTATGTATGATCCAATAAAGATAATAAATCTTGCCATGGGCATGGAATTATATGGCCACAATTTCTACAAAGACAATGCAGAAAAAAGCCAAAATCTACAAACCCAATCTGTTTTTAAGAAATTATCTGAAATCGAATGGGGACATTACGAATATCTAAAAAAATTACTTGCCAAATACCAAGGTGAGGAAGTTTCTGACCTAGAATTGCCAAAAGAAGAAGCTCACGAGTTTTTCAACCAAAGAAAAGAAAGCGAAAACTTAGATGAGACTTTGGAACAATCAATGATTCCAGATATGAACGTTCTTCGTATGGCTTACCTAATCGAAGAAGATTTTAGAGAATATTATAAGATGATGGCAGGCAAAGTAGAAGATAGCGAACTAAAAGAAATTCTAACAAACTTTGCGGCTTGGGAAGATGGCCATGCCAAAATTTTCAAAGACGAATATGATAAGCTCATGAATAAGTATATGAACATGAGTTGGGGTGGTTGATTGAAAGAAAAATCAGCAATCGTTCTTTCCGGTGGCAAATCCACTAGGATGGGCAAGGATAAACAAATGCTTAATTATAAGGGGATTTATCTAATAGATACTCTTATAGAAAATTTATCCAAAAATTTTGAAGAAATAATTATTGTAAGCAACAAGAAAGATTTTTTCAAAAATAGGTATGATAATTACGAAAATAAAATACTTATCGTATCTGATATTATAAAAGATATGGGGCCATGTGGAGGACTTTTTACTGGCCTCATTTCTTCTGTTAATGAGGATAATTTTCTAATAGCTTGCGATATGCCTTATTTTAACCAAGTCTACCTAGATTTTCTAAAGACTAAGCCTTACGAAAAAGCTCTGGTTTATAAGAATGAAAAATGCTACCAGCCATTTTTTGCCTTTTACAAAAAAGACTTGGCAAATAATTTAGAAAAATATCTACAAGCACAAAAAAGAAGTCTTAATGGATTTTTAGAAGAAATCTCCCCTACTATCATAAAAGAAGAAGAGATAAGGACCTTTAAAAATTATCAAAACATCTTTAGAAATCTAAATTATCCCGAAGATTGGCAGAAATTTTTGAAAGAGAAAAACAATGGATTTAACTAAAAAATACCAAATAAAAAAATACAAAGAAGATAAGATAATTTGCTTTAACGATGATGTTATAGTAGAAACTTATTTTTACATTTACCAAGGAGAAAAAATCCTTGCAAGGCTTATGTGCTCGCCGTCAAATTTAGAATATCTTGTCATAGGCCATCTTTATGCCTTGGACTTGATAAATTCCAAAGATGACATAATAGATTTACAAATAAGAGATAATAAGGCCTATGTGAAATTAAAAGAGGAAAAATCTCCAAAGATAAAGAGAAATAAGGGTAAATTTATCCTTGAAAGAGAAAAAATCTTTGCCTTGGCAAATGAATTTCAAAATTATTCTTTGATTTTTAAAAAAACTGGTGGTGCTCATGCTTGTGCTATTATAGAAAATTATAGGATCATGGAATTCTTTGAAGATGTGGCAAGAAATAACGCCGTCGATAAGCTCATAGGCTATATTTTAGCAAAGGAAGTTGACATTTCAGATAAATTTATCTTTACTTCTTGCAGGGTAAGCGATCAGATTATTGATAAAATTTTAAAAATCGACTTTGATTTAATCGTATCTCAAGCCTCACCTACCAGCGTTTCCATAGATATGGCAAGAGAAAAAAATGTAAATTTGATTGCTTTTGCCAGAGAACAAAGATTTAATCTTTATAACAAGAACGAAAATCTTATTATAAAATGAGGTGGTTATGGATTTATTAGAAGTAGTAAAAATTGATCAAGCTATAAATTTGCAAGTGGACCTTATGGAAAAAATTTCCTACAAGGAAAAAATTAGCTTAGAAACGACTTCTGCCTTAGGCTATATTTTGGCAGAAGATTTGATAAGCAAAGATGATTTGCCACATTTTAGAAAAGGCACCATGGATGGCTATGCCCTAAATTACAAGGATTCTCTTGGAGCGACAGAAACAATCCCCTCAATGCTAAAGGTCATTGAAGAAATACCTATGGGAGAAGTTCCTCAAAAAATTTTGCAAAGAGGAGAAGCTTCCAAAATTTACACTGGAGGAATGCTTCCAGAGGGTGCGGATGCGGTTATTCCAATAGAATTTACAGAAAGCTTATCTGAAAAATTAATTTCTATAAGTAGACCGGTTGTTTTTATGGATCATGTAATTGACATTGGTGATGATTCAAAAGTTGGCGATATTTACGAAAAAGCTGGCAAAATTATTAATCCAGAAACCATGGCCATGGCGGCAAGTCTTGGCTATGACAAAATTTCTGTTTATAAGAAATTAAGGTGCAAGATCCTATCTACTGGCGATGAAATAATTCCAGTTAATGGCAAATTAAGGCCAGCCAAAGCAAGAGATATAAATTCTTATATGCTTTTTGGACTTTTAACTAGCATGGGAATTGAAGTTGTTTCTGTAAAGCATTTGGCAGATGATGAAAATTTAATAGAAAAAGAACTAAAAGAAGATTTAGATTTAATTTTTATTTCTGGTTCATCATCCAAGGGCAAAAAAGATTTTGTCCCAACTGTCGGCAAAAAATTAAAGCCAGGGATAATCTATCATGGCATTTCCATAAAACCAGGCAAGCCTACAAGCCTTAGCCAAAATAACAAGACTATGATTTTGGGACTGCCGGGAAATCCTATAAGTGCTTATGCAATTTTTAGGAGCATTTTCCAAAAAGCTTATAACAAGTATTTTAATATAGAAGAAGATCTTAAAATCAAATGCAAAATCGATAGAAACATAGCCAACAATTCTGCAAAAACGCAAATTTGTCTAGTAGATTTAAAGAAAAAGGAGGATGAGCTTATTGCAAGTCCCATCTTTGGATTTTCAAACAATATTTCCCTACTAAAAAAAGCCAAGGGCTATATTATAATAGATGAATATACTGAAGGTCTAAGAGATGGAGAAGATGTTTGGGTAAGCCTAATCAGATGAGAAATATATATTTAGATACCAAAGAATTAGAAGATTCCATAGAGATTTTTCAAAGTAATTTAGGTGGATTTTTTGATGATAAGAAAACTGAAATCATAAATTCCAAAGATGCCATGGGAAGAATTTCTGCAAAAGCAATTTTTGCCAAATATTCTTCTCCTTCCTATCATTCATCAGCCATGGACGGAGTAATGGTTGTAAGCGAGATGACCAAACTTGCCAGAGAAAATAAACCGCTTTTTTTAAAAAACGAAGATTTCATTTATTGCAACACCGGCTCTCCCCTAGTTAAGCCTTACGATGCGGTAATAATGATAGAAGATGTAAAAATCGAAGAAGATGGTATTACGATTTTAAAGCCAGTAAATGCTTGGGAAAATATTAGAATCCAAGGTGAAGATGTAATAGAAAAAGATTTGATATTTGAATCCTACCACAAATTTAGAGCAGTCGACCTTTCTGTTTTAATAGCAACTGGCATCAACGAAGTTGAAGTTTTAAAAAAGCCAATCCTTGGACTTATCCCTTCAGGCAATGAGATAATCGATAAAGACGAAGAGCTTAGCGTTGGCAAAATTATAGAATCAAACTCCGCCATGCTAAAAAGTATGGCCTTTGAAAATGGCATCGAAACAATTATCTATCCAATTGTAAAAGATGAAAAAGATTCCATAGAAAAAGCCTTGGTAAAGGCAAGCAAAGAATGTGATTTTGTCTGTCTAATTGCAGGAACTTCTGCAGGAAGCAAAGATTTTACCAGCGAAATTGTTGGAAAACTAGGAGAAGTTTTTGTCCATGGTATTTCCATAAAACCAGGTAAGCCTGCAATTTTGGGAAAAATTTTTGACATCCCTTTTGTAGGACTTCCAGGCTATCCAGTTTCAACTCACATAGTTTTTGAAAGAATCGTAATCCCTACTATCCTAAAAAAATTAAATCAAATTGAAGATGACAAAGAAATAATAAAGGCAAAACTTACCAAACCTGTGATTTCTTCGCTAAAAAATAGAGAATATATAAGATCTAAACTTGGCCTTGTAGATGGCAAAACAATTGTAACTCCCCTAGATAGAAAGGCGGGATCTTTATTTTCCCTTGCCCAATCTGATGGCTATATAATAATCGATAGAAATATCGAAGGCTACAACAGGGGTGATATCATAGATGTAATTTTGCATAAGCCGATCGCCAAAGAAATTCTTAACAACAGAATTGTTTGTATAGGCTCTCACGATATTGTTGTAGACTTGCTAAATGATATGTTTGCCAAAGACAAAAAGCAAACGAAGATTTCATCTTCTCATGTAGGTTCTCTTTCTGGACTAAAGGCTCTAAGCGAGGGCAATTGCCTAATAGCTCCATCACATTTGCTTGATGAAGATGGAACATATAATAATGATGCCATAAAATTATTTTTCGATCCAGAAAATATTTCAAAGATAAATGTAGTAGGTCGTAGGCAGGGAATTTATGTTCCAAAAGGAAATCCTCTTGGAATAAAAACCATAGATGATTTGCTAGATAAAAAAATGGTCAATAGGCAAAGAGGAGCAGGAACAAGATTGCTTTTTGATTATCTTTTGAAAAAAGAAAATATTGACCCTTATACCATAAAAGGCTATGATAATGAAGTTACAACTCACCTATCCGCAGCTCTTGCTGTAAAAAATGGCGATTGCGATTTTTCTATTGGAGTAGAATCAGCAGCCATCAAAATGGATATCGACTTTATCTACCTAAAAGATGAAGAATATCAATTTATCATCAAAAAAGAGAATTTGAAGCTTCAGTCAATCAAAGATTTGCTAGAAATTTTAAGATCAGAAGCCTTTAAAATTAGAATGTCTGAGCTTGGTGGGTATAATACAAATGAAAGTGGAAATATTTTATAGGAGGAAAGAATATGAAACTAAATAAATTTCACCTAATTGCAGTTGCAACCTTACTAATAGCAACAGGTTGTGGCAATCAAGAAAAAGAAGAAACAAAAGAAGAAACAAAAACAGAAGTAACAGAATCTCAAAGCCAAGAAAACAAAGAGGATGCTAACAAAGAAGAAGACAAAAAAGACGAAGATGCTAAAGATGATACTTCTAAAGAAGAAAATGTTGTAAAACTTACAACAACAACATCTGTAAACGACTCAGGTCTTATGGAATATCTAAGAGATGCTCTTAAAGAAGATACAGGTCTTGATATGGAAATCGTATCAAAGGGAACTGGCGCTGCTTTAGAAGATGCTAAAGCAGGAAACGCTGATGTAATCCTTGTACACTCAAAAGCTAAAGAAGAAGAATTTGTAAAAGAAGGTTACGGTCTTGAAAGAAAACCATTCATGCACAACTTCTTTGTAATAGTTGGACCAAAAGATGACCCAGCAGGAATCAAAGGCAAAGATGCCAAAGAAGCATTTGCTTTGATCAACGAAAAGAATGCAAAATTTGCATCAAGAGGCGATGAATCAGGTACAAACAACAAAGAATTAAAACTTTGGGAAGAAGCTGGAGTAAATGTTGACGAATTATCTAAAAAAGATAACTACAAAGCAACAGGCGATGGCATGGGTGCAACTTTAACATTTGCATCAGAAAATGGAGCTTACACTCTAACAGACCTATCAACATTCCTATCAATGGAAAATGATTTAGACCTTGAAGTTTTAGTTGACCAATCAGATTCTCTAAAGAACGTTTATTCAGTTATAATTGTTAACCCAGATAAGGTTAAGGGAACAAATCCAGACGTTGCAAAAAAATTCCAAGATTGGATGCTAGGAGATCATGCAGCTAAACTTATAAGCGAATACGGAAAAGATAAATACGGACAAGCACTATTTTTCTTAGGTGAATAATATGAATGAAATTTTTTCCATAGTGGTATTAACCCTTAGGATTTGCTTTATTTCTACTTTGATTTCGACAATAATTGCAATCCTTTTGGGTTTTACCCTTGGATTAAATGACAATAAATTCATCAAATATGTAAAGATAATTACAAATGCATTTACATCCTTGCCACCAGTTATAGCTGGCGTTGTGGTTTATCTAATATTTTCGAAAAACGGAGTTTTGGGACATCTTTCTTGGCTTTATACAGAAAAAGTTATAATAATCGCTCAAGTTTTGATAGTAACTCCGATTATTACCGCCAATATTTTCCCAGCAGTTGAAAGTATTAGAAACTCTTTTATTGAAACATCTCTAGGACTAAAGATTTCTAAAGTGAAAATGTATTTTCAATTGCTCAAGGAAGTTAAGATTTCTGTAATCTCTGCAATCATCACAGGCTTTGGCAGAGCAATTTCAGAAGTTGGAGCTGTTATGATAGTTGGAGGAAATGTAAGATTTAAAACCAGAGTTTTAACCTCTGCCATTGTTCTTGAAAATAACAAGGGCAATTATCAAATGAGTATCAAACTTGGAATTATTCTTATGGCAATTTCTCTAACAGTTTCATTTCTAGCTATGATTATTAGGGGGAGAAATAATGATAAAATTAAAAAATCTTACAGCTGATATCAACGGCAAATCATTATTTCAAATAAAAGAATTTACCTTTGAGGATGGAAATAAATATGTCCTAACCGGAGAAAACGGTGCTGGCAAATCTACTTTGCTCAAATCTTTTTTGGGCCTTTGCCCTTTTGTAAAAGGAGAAATTGATATAGATAAGGAAATTATCTACCAAGCTCAAGCTCCCTACCTTTACAAAAATACTCCAAGAGATAACTTCAAATTGGTAAATATAAATCCAAAAAATATAAAAAAAGAATTGGAATTTTTTGCCATAGAAAATTTGCTAGACCAGCACATAGAAAGTCTATCAGGTGGAGAAAAAGAAAAACTCGCCTTTTTAAGATCAACTCTTAGAGCCAAGCAAACTTTGATTTTGGATGAACCTTTTTCTCAGATGGACAAAAAATCTAGGAAAAATGCAAATGATTTTCTAGATAAGTGGCTAAAAGAAAAAGACGATAGGATGATAATTCTAATAAGCCATGACAGTTTAGAAGATTATACTTATGATTATCATGTAGCAATAGAAGATAAGCAGCTTAAATTACTTTAGGCTGCTTTTTATTTTTTCTATCTCATTTATTAAATTCTCTAAATCATCTTCTGAATAATTTTTGTCAGAAAGTTTATTTATGGTTTGGCTTATATTTGATAAGTCTTTTGGATTTACTGCAAATAAACAAAGGCCTGCGGAATCTATTATATCTATATTTGAATTTTTATTTTTAGTTTTCTTGCTTGTAGTTTCGATTCCATATTTTTCTGCTAGAAAATCTCTGCCCTTGATCAGATCTTTATAAATTTCTTCCCTCTTATCTTCTACTATATTTTTGCAAATCATATCTAAAGTTTCTGCTTGTAGATTTTTAAACTTATAAATATGATTTAGATTTTCGTAGGCAAATTCTATGGACCTTGATAGGGCAAAGATATCTATTCCGTAGGCATCCAAGATTTTTTTAATTTCTTCTAATTTTTGATTTTCGCTTGTTGAATTAATTTCGCTAGTAGAAAATATATTTCCTTTTTTCTCGTATCTTTTTTCAAAGCAACCCAAAAGGCAGCCAGGGCAATTTCTGTTTGGATTTTCCTCGTAGATTTTAGGAGTTTTTATTTCTCTAAGATTATTTTTCTTGACATTTATGGATACGACATTTTTTGCCAACAAAATATTAGCCAGTCCTCTAGAAATCCCCTGATATTCATCAACCCTTAGTCTTGAAAGCTTATCGCCTTTGATAGCAGATTTACTTATATAAATAGAAGAGATATCTTGACCGTATTTTTCTTTTAAATTTTGAAAAGAAGGTTCTTTTTCTTTCTCATAATTTCTAATAAAGGTATTAGCATCGATAAAAATTTCTTTTTTATCTTTTGCTTTTCCAAGTAAAACTAAACCGTCGTAAGAATTTGTTTTTAGATAATAAGAAAAATTTCCTCCCAAAGTTCCGTAGGAAATATTTCCAGATTCATCTTTTGCCATTATTATGTATTTGCATATAGGATTGGGATATGAAATTATTGCGGAAGTAAAAACCATAAAAGGATTTGTTTTAGGATTTTGGGATAAATAGTAATAGGAAAGTCCCAGCCCCCCTAGGTAAAAATTTGAAATTTCATCCTCCACATATTCCAATCTTGTATTTTCATTTTCTAAGTCGATTATCAAAATTTTATAAGCCATATTAAACTCCTTTTTATCATTGTACTATTTTTTGAAAAGATCCTGGTATTTTTATCTATAAATCATTTAAAATCTCCCATAAATTTGAAAAACAAGATTGACTTTATCGGCATTTCCACTATAATCTTAATGTTAAGAACCACTAGTGAAAGTAGTGGATTACTAGCTTACTAAGAAAGGAAAATATATGAGTGAGAAAACAATAGCAGCTATTTCCACTCCTCAAGGTACAGGTGGTATATCCATTGTGAGGATGAGTGGAGATAAGTCAAAGGAAATTATCGATCAAATTTTTAGTCCCATTCACGGTGGACCAATAGATAAGATCAAAGACAATCGCAAAATGCGTTACGGAAACATCATCGATGGTGAAGAGATTATCGACGAGGTCATGGTAAATTTCATGGCGGCTCCAAAAACTTTTACTAGAGAAGATATAGTAGAAATAAATTGCCACGGCTCTTTTATTTCTGTAAAAAAAATCCTTAACTTACTTTTGGATAAGGGAGCGACTCTTGCCGAGCCAGGAGAATTTACCAAGCGTGCTTTTCTTAATGGAAGAATCGATCTATCCCAAGCTGAAGCAGTCTTAGACATAATTAATTCTACCAACGAATTATCCCAAGCTCAGGGCATCAATCAATTAAATGGTTTGCTAAGAGATGAAATAGGGAAAATTAGAAAAGATCTTTTGGAAGCACTTTCTCGTTTGGAATATTCTATTAATTTTACAGAAGATGGCGAAGACCTTCCTCCAGATGAAATTATTTCCTATATGGAAGAAGCGGATAAAAAAATCAAAAAATTATTAAGCACTTCCAATAAGGGCAAGATTATAAAAGATGGAATAAACACAACGATAATCGGAAAGCCAAATGTTGGCAAGTCTTCCCTACTTAATGCCCTGCTAAAAGAAAATCGCGCCATCGTTACAGATATTCCTGGAACGACCAGAGATTCCATCAGTGAATATATAAGTCTAGGATCTTTTACCCTAAAGATTAACGACACAGCAGGCATTCGCGATACGGATGATTTGGTAGAAAAGATTGGGGTTGATAAATCAATAGAACTTTCCAAATCGTCTGATCTTATTATTGCAATTTTTGACAGATCCAGAGAGTTTGACAGCGAAGATGAAAAAATCTTAGAATTAATCAAAGGCAAAAATGCCATAGTTATTTTAAATAAAACAGACCTTGCCAATAAATTTTATATGGAAGAATTGGACTTACCAATAATAGAAACTTCAATGAAAGAAAATATTGGCATTGAAGAATTGGAAGAAAAGATTCAAGATATATTTGACACCAAAGTTATTAACCGAGAGTCGCTAATCATAACCAATACTCGTCACGAGAGATTATTAAAATCTGCCGATGAAAAACTAGACAATTCACTAGAAGATATAAAAAGAGGAATTTCACTTGACGCTGTTGAAGTTGACCTAAGAAGTTCCTACAAAGATTTGGGACTAATAATTGGCGAATCCGTCTCAGATGAAATTATGGATAAGGTATTTAAGGAGTTTTGCGTTGGAAAATAAATATATACAAAAAGCCTACGATGTGGTCGTCGTAGGAGCTGGCCATGCAGGTTGTGAAGCAGCTTTAGCTTCTGCTCGCCTTGGCATGGACACTTTAATATTAACAACATCATTAGAATCAATTGCAGATATGCCTTGCAATCCAAACATTGGAGGAACTGGCAAGGGACATTTGGTTCGTGAAATTGACGCTCTAGGTGGACAAATGGCAAAAGTAATCGACCAAACTTTTATCCAATCAAGAATGTTAAACACATCCAAAGGGCCTGCGGTTCATTCCCTAAGAGTGCAAGCTGACAAGAGAAAATATCACGAAGCCATGAAAAAAGTTTTGGAAGATGAAGAAAACATCGACATTTTTGAACAAGAAGTCGACAAGATAAATTACGAGAACGGAAAAATTGTTTCATGTGAAACAATCCAAGGAGCAATTTTTCCTTGCAAGGCTTTGATAATTTGTACTGGCACTTATCTAAATGGAAAAATCCTTATCGGTGATTTTGAAAAAGTTTCAGGTCCTCATGGTCTATCAGCAGCAACTTATCTTTCTGATTGTCTAGAGGAAATGGGTTTTAAACTCAGAAGATTTAAAACTGGAACTCCTGCAAGAGTTGACAAAAAATCGATCGATTTTTCAAAAACTCATGTTCAAGCAGGAGATGCCGAAGTGATACCTTTTTCTTTTGCAAATGAAGGCTGCGATTTTTCAGCTCGCAAACAATACGATTGCTATCTAACCTACACCAGCCCACAAACAAAAGAAATCATTATGGAAAACATCGACCGCTCCCCTATCTACGGCGGCAAGGTCAAAGGAATCGGTCCTAGATATTGCCCTTCTATTGAAGATAAGATGATGAGATTTCCAGATAGAGATATTCACCAAGTTTTTCTTGAACCAGAATCTTTATCAACAGATGAAATTTACGTTCAAGGAGTGTCTTCTTCTTTGCCACAAGAAGTGCAAATGGATTTTTATAAGACGATTTTAGGTTTGGAAAATGTAAAAATCATGCGACCAGCTTACGCCATAGAATACGACATGATTGACACCAGAGAATTAAATTTGACTTTGGAAAGCAAAGCCTACCAAGGATTATATTTTGCAGGTCAAATTAACGGCTCAAGTGGTTACGAAGAAGCAGCAGGTCAGGGAATTATTGCAGGAATTAATGCAGCCTTAAAAATAAAAGGCGAAGATCCTTTTATTTTGGATAGGTCTGATGCTTACATTGGAGTTTTGATTGACGACTTAGTAACTGAGGGAACAAACGAACCTTATAGGATGATGACAAGTCGTTGCGAATATCGCCTTACCCTTCGCCAAGACAATGCTGATTATAGACTAACTGAAAAAGCTTACAAGATTGGTTTGGCAGATGAAGAACGTTACCAAAAAATGCTCGATAAATATAAGGCTATTGAAGATGAAAAAAATAGACTAAAAAATATCATGCTCACCCCTACTAAGGAAACTAATGAAAAATTAAAAGACCTAGGCTCAAATCCTCTCGTAACAGGCCTTACTCTTTACGACTTATTAAAAAGACCGGAAATTGATTATGAGAAAATATCAGTCTTTGATCCTGATAGACCGATTCTTCCAAAATTTCAACAAATTCAAACTCAAACCGAAATAAAATATGAAGGCTATATTGCTAAGCAAATGGCAGATATTGAGAAATTTAAAAAGCTTGAGAAAAAGAAATTGCCAAAAGATTTTGACTATCTAAATGTTTCTGGACTAAAAAAAGAAGCGGCAATAAAGCTAAACGAAATAAAACCAGATTCAATCGGCCAAGCCAGTCGTATTTCTGGAGTAAGCCCGGCGGATATAAACGTACTTTTAATTAGACTAAAGACTGGAGAAGTAAGTGGATAAAAAAGACCAATACAAAATTTTCATAGATTATTTGTTAGAAGTAAATGCCCATACAAATCTTACGACCATTACAGATGTTGACCAGATAAAAATAAAACACATAGAAGATTCCCTAAGCGTTCTTGATCTGATAAAGGAAAATGACAAAGTTTTAGATATAGGATCTGGAGCTGGTTTTCCTGGGATCCCACTGGCCATTGAAAAGAAAATCGACCTTACTCTTATAGACAGTGTAAATAAAAAAGTTAATTTTATGAACCAAGCAATTGAAAAAATCGATCTAAAAAACGCTAGAGCCATTCACGCAAGAGCCGAAGATTTTGCCAAAGATAATAGAGAAAAATATGATGTGGTCGTTTCAAGAGCTGTTGCAAACATGACAACCCTATCAGAGCTTTGCCTACCCTTTGTAAAAGTGGGCGGAATTTTTATCGCCCTTAAAGGACCAAAGGCAGATGAAGAATTGGAAGAAGCAAAAAATGCTATAAAAATTTTAGGCGGAAAAGTTATAGATATAGAAAGATTTGATTTATCGGGCAATGAGAGAGCAAATATCGTAGTTAAAAAAATCCACCCGACAAATAACAAATATCCTAGAGGAAAAAATCTGCCAAAGACAAAGCCATTGAAATAATAAGTTTAGGGAAAATATGAAAAAAATTTTAAAATTCTTAGGAATAATAATTTTACTAGCAGGCTTTGTATTTTTTTCAGAGTTACTGGCTGCCAAAGTAATTCAAATTTATGGGCAAATAAAAAAGGAAACTCTTGACATTAAGTATCAACTTTTGCTAGGGCAAATCATAAGAGGAATCATAATAATACCTATAATCTATAAGAGATCGGAAAAAACTCCTTATATAAAATCATCAGTAAAAAAAGATTTTTGGAAAATGATTGTAATTGGCTTTGGCGTTTTTTCCCTAGGAAACATTCTTGTAAGTATTTTATTATACTTTTTAAAAGATTTACCAACTATAACCAGGACCCTGGAAACTCTTGAAGAAGTTTCAAACTTTTCAAGTGGATTTTTCTTAACTTTCTTAGTTATAGTAATTTTAGCTCCAATAACCGAAGAACTTATATTTAGAGGGATTTTGTTTGAGGAAATTAATAGGATCTTTGATTATAAATTTGCTATATTATCCACAGCCCTTTTGTTTGGAATTTATCATTTTAATATCCTCCAAGGAGTGAACACTTTTGTAATGGCTCTTATTTTGGCAATAGTTTATTATTACAGGAAAAATATTCTCGACTCCATTTTAATCCACATGGTAAATAATTTTCTGGCGTTAATTTTAAGCATCAATCAAAACTTGGCAAGTCTTGTATTTATTATAGGTTTTGTTTGCATATTTATAAGCTTTATAATAATTAAAAAAATCATTAAGTCATCTAATTAGATGACTTTTTTGTTAAGATAATTTAATGGTATAATACTTTAGAATGGAGTAATTATGGATGCACAAATTTTTTCTATAGGAACAGAAATTTTACTAGGAACTATAACAGATACAAATTCAAAATTCATAGCAGAAAAACTAGCGGACCTTGGCATCAACTTATATAAAATGGAAACCATAGGCGATAATTATAAGAGACTTTATGAAGCCATGAAAGAAGTTGATGGCAAAGTCGATTACGTATTTACGACCGGTGGTCTAGGGCCGACTGCTGATGATATCACTAAGGAAGTGGCAATTGACCTTTGTGAATTATCTAACGAGGTTCAAGTTGATCAAAATAGCTACCAAGAAATTTTAAAGTTTTTTAACAACGATGAATTTAAAGCCAAAGAAAATATTAAGCAGGCTAAATTTCCAAAATCTGCAATCATTTTAAAAAACAAAGTTGGAACTGCACCAGGTTGTATTATAATGTCAAAATCTAAAACCAAATACGTTTTGCTCCCTGGACCACCAAAGGAAATGGTCCCAATGTTTGAAAATGAATTGATGAAATATTTACATAAAGAAGCTTTTTTAAAATCTGTTTTTGTAAAAACTGGACTTTTGGAAGAATGGGATATGGCTAGAAGAATTGATCTTAATAAAAGCAATCCAACCATTAGCCCTTACGTAAGCGATCAAGGCCCTTTATTGAGAATTTCAGCAATGGGAAAAAGCGAAGAAGATGTAGATAAAAAAATTAAAGAAGGTCTAGATTTAGTAGAAAATAAACTTAACCCTTTTGTTATAACAAGTGAAAATATTAGAAAAGAAGAAGTTCTAATTAATCTTTTAAGAGATAGAAACGAATTTGTCTCTACCGCCGAATCAATTACTGGTGGACTAATAGCTTCTTCTATAATAGATATTCCAGGAGCAAGCGATGTTTTAAAAGAATCTTACGTAACATATGCCAACGATACAAAAGAAAAAATTCTAAATGTTTCATGTGAAACAATTAAGGAGTATACTGTTGTTAGTAAAGAAGTCGTAAGAGAGATGGCTTTAGGACTAAATAAAATTACAAATAGTAACTTGTGTATAGCTACAACTGGATATGCCCATAAGGGTGAAGTTTATGTAGGAATTTATTATAATGGTAAAGTTAACATCAGATATTTTAAACTATCCGGCGATCGAAACCTTATAAGACAAAGAATAAAAAATTATGCTCTTGATATGGCTATACTAATAATGAGAGGTGTGTATGAAAGTAATATCGGTATTTAATCAAAAAGGCGGAGTAGGGAAAACTACAACTGTAGTAAATTTGTCAGTTGCCCTAACTTACCTAAATAAAAAAGTTTTGGTAATCGACATGGATCCGCAAGCCAACACAACTTCAGGTTTTGGCTTGGATAAATTCAGCATTGAAAATTCTATCTATGACCTGTTTTGTGATTTGACAGAAAAGAAAACAATGGCCGTAAGTGTAGATGCTGAAGAAGCTGGACAAGCTGAAAGTTCGAATGAAAATAATATTGAAAACACTGGTGAAGAAATTAAAGAAGATAAACAAGAGCCCCTAAAAGAAAATAATGAAGAAACAGAACCTCAAAAAGGCAATAGCGACGATGAAGAAGCTAATAAAGACTCGATAAAAGAAGAAGAGATAGAAAAGATAGAGGAAAATACTGCCATATATGAAATTGAAGACATCGACAAATATATTAGCACGACTGAAGTTGGGGTAGACATAATAACTTCACAGCCTGCCCTATCTGGTATAGAAGTGGAACTTGTAGACCTGGATCCTTATGAGAGAACTCAAGAGCTTAAAGAAATTATGGAAGAAATAAGGAAAAAATCTTACGACTATGTGCTAATTGATTGTCCACCATCTCTTGGGCTTTTATCAATAAATGCATTAGTTGCAAGCGATTCAATACTTGCGCCAGTGCAGACTGAATATTATGCCTTAGAAGGTGTAAGTGAGCTAATGAATACTTTTAGTCTTGTAAAAAATCAACTAAACAAAGATTTGGAAATCGAAGGTGTTTTATTGACCATGTTTGATAAAAGGACTTTTTTATCTTATGAAGTTGTCGAAGAGATAAAAAATTACTTTAAATCAAAAGTATTTAAAGTTATGATTCCAAGAACTCCAAGGCTTGCAGAATCACCAAGTCACGGACTTTCGACCATACAATACGACCCAGATTCTCAAGGAGCACTTGCTTATATGATGCTAGCTGATGAAATAATAAAAAAAGAAAGTGAGATAATAAATGACTAACAGAAGAAGCCTTGGCCGTGGTTTACATTCCTTAATACCTGAAGATCCTAACAAAAAAACTAATAAACTATTTCAAACAGACCCGGTTGCAAATAAAGAAATAGTAAAAGAGAAAAGCAGCAAAGAGATTATGGAACTTGATATAGAAAAAATTCAAGCTAGAGATAACCAACCGAGGAAATCTTTTGACGACGAATCTATCGATGATTTAGCACAATCTATTGAAAAGTACGGGCTATTAAATCCAATTGTAGTAAGAAAAAATAATGACACTTACGAGATAGTTGCAGGTGAACGCAGGTTTAGGGCAGTAAAAAAACTAGGCCTTAATACCATAGATGCAATCCTTAAAGATTACGAAGAAAAAGATGTAGAAGTTTTATCCTTGGTAGAAAATATCCAAAGAGAGGACCTAAAAGTTCTAGAAGAAGCCAACGCTTACAAAAAACTTTCAAGCCAATATAATTTAACACAAGAAGAGATTGCAAAAACCATGGGCAAATCCAGATCTTATATAGCAAATACCATGAGATTATTAAATCTTTATGATGTTGAAAAAAGAGCCTTAGATAAGGGTCAAATCTCTCCTAGTCAAGCAAGAACACTTTTATCAATTGAAGATGGCAACCTTAGATCTTTAACACTTAATGATTTTATTAACGGCTCTACTAACATAAGAAAGGTAGAAAAAAGGAAAATAAAAGAGAAAAAAATGACGGAAGCTGCCAGTGAAAATAGTACTCAATCACCTAACCTTGACGATATTTTGCTAGAAGATTTGACAGAAAAATTCATGGATAAATTATCTTCCAAGGTAACTATTGCGAAAGCTGGCAAAAATTACAAGCTAACAATTGATTGTTACAGCATAGAAGATCTAGAAAAAATTTATGAAAAATTATAAGAAAAATCTATCAAGCTTTGATTTGGAAACTTTGCTAAAGCAAGCAAGAAAATCTGATGCCAATCCTGGTGGGGGTGCGATTTTAATCATTATAAGCAACCTAGCTTTAAATTTAATCTTGATGATGGATAAAAAATCTTGGAAAGAAAAGAAAGATCAAGCAGAGATTAACAAAGAAGAAATTTTAAAATTATCAGAAAGCTTATCCTTAAATGCACAAGATGATGTTGACAATTTTGCTTATTTGATGGGAAAAATTATAGAAGGCCAAGCATTAGAAAAAGATTATTATAATGCTAGTAAGCCTTTGCTTGCTATGATTGATACGAATATCAAGGCTTTAGAGATTTTGAAATTTTACTTAGAATTTGGAAAAATTTCCACCATAACAGATGGACAAATTGCCAATGATATTCTTAAACAAACAATTATTTCAGCTCTTCCAACCATTACATTAAATTTAGAAAATTTTGATGAAAAAATCGATCTTGATAAGTATATTAATTTAGCAAATAATTTGCACAAGAAAAATACAAAAATTATTGAAAGAAGGAAAAAATGACAACAGTATATGTTATTTTGGGAATTTTGGGCCTAATCTCCATAATTGAATTTGCCATGATTCATACCGTAAACAACAAATTACGAAGACAAAAACAAAGATACGACCATTTGCTTAGGGGAACTCGAGAAGATCTAAATATTGAAGAGCTTTTGCTCAACTTAAATGATCAGATAGAATCCTCAAATTTACAACTAAAATCAGTAGACCAACGTTCAATGGAAACAAGCGATAAAACTATGGGTGCTATTAGCAAAATTGCAGTTGTTCATTATGATGCTTTCCAAGGTCAAAGTGGTGAACTTTCTTTTTCCCTATGTATGCTTGACACATACCACAACGGTGTTATTTTTACCAGCCTTTATGCCGATAAAGGGACAAACTTTTATGTAAAAGAAATCACCAATGGCAACTCTAAACAAGAGCTTTCAAAAAACGAAGTAGATGCCTTAAATAGAGCTAAAGGAAAATTTTTAAGCAAATAGAATTTTATAGATAATAATTGATTAAAGATAGGTTAATATTGGGTATAATAAAATTAGTAATTACAAAGAAACTTAGGAGGACTTATGTCAAATTCAACAATTTTACAGATGGCAACTGATTCAATAAAAGGCAAAAACTTAAAAATTGTTTTCCCAGAAGGTAAAGATCCAAGAATCTTAGAAGCCGCTATTAGGCACAAGGAAGACGGACTTCTCATTCCAATAGTTCTTGGAGATAAGGGACAAATACAAAAAGTTGCTGATGAAAATAACTTAAAACTTGGAGATCTTCAAATAATTGACCCTAATTATGATGATAATTTTAACCTTCTTGTAGAAAAATTTGTCGAAGCTAGAAAAGGCAAAGCTACAAAGATGGATGCTGAATATCTGCTAAAAAAAGATAACAACTACTACGGAGTTATGCTTGTAAAAGCTGGCCTTGCAGATGGAATGGTTTCTGGTGCTATTGGAACAACAGGTGATACAATCAGACCAGCCCTACAAATTATCAAAACCGTACCTGGAATTTCAAGAGTATCTGGAATAATGATAATGATTGGACCAAATGGAGAACAATACGTTTTTGCAGATACAGCTGTAAATATAACTCTCGAATCTCAAGAAATGGCGGAAGTTGCAATAGAAACCGCTTATACAGCTAAGTCTTTTGGTATAGATCCAAAAGTAGCTCTTTTATCTTTCTCAACCAAAGGCTCTGCTCGCCACGATTTAGTTGATAAAGTTTCCAAGGCAACAAAAAAAGCCCATGAAATAGATCCAAATGTACCATTAGATGGAGAATTGCAATTTGATGCTGCCATAGATCCAATTACAGCAAAAAATAAAGTGCCAAAATCTGAAGTAGCAGGTCATGCCAATGTATTTATATTCCCAGACCTACAAGCAGGAAATATTGGCTATAAAATAGCTCAAAGATTAGGCGGATATAAAGCTTTAGGCCCAATACTCCAAGGTTTAAATGCTCCAGTAAATGACCTTTCTCGTGGTTGTTCAGCTGAAGATGTATATGAAATTGCAATAATTACTGCTAGCCAAGCAATAAATACTGCTAATTAATATATAGTAAAAATATAGGATTTGTAAAGAGACGATCGAAAGATTGCCTCTTTATTTTTAAAAGAAAGGAGTAAATTATATTTGTTGAATATTTAAAAGATAACTCCAAAGCAGTAATACCTATTGTGATTTTAGTTTTTATACTAAATATTTTTGTAAAAGTGGAAAGCTATCTACTTATCAAATTTGTTTTGGGATCCTTGGGAGTAATTCTAGGACTTTCGATATTTCTATCAGGCATAGACCTATCTGTTTCCAAAATCGGAACTATGATGGGAGATTTTTTGGGAAGATTTGACAAAATAAGCAAGGTACTAATATTCGGACTTTTTCTTGGATTTATAATATCAATGGCAGAACCAGATTTGTTGATTCTTGCCAATGAAGTTTCACTAGAACTATCCCTAAACTCTTGGTTTATAGTAGCAATTATTTCCGCAGGAGTAGGAGTTATGATTGCCATTGGCCTTTATAGGATTTTTAAAGAAATTTCCATATCCAAACTTATGTGGATAGTTTATCTTATTATTTTTGGACTAATGGCTATTACAGATAATATTTCCCATGCCATAGCCTTTGATGCTTCAGGAGCAACGACAGGAGCTATGACAACGCCATTTATCATTGCCCTTGGCCTTGGAGTGGCAAATCTTAAAGGAGAACATGGAGAAGAAAACTCTTTTGGCCTTGTAGGAATGGCCTCAGCAGGTCCTATCCTTGCAGCTTTATTGATGAGTCTTTTCACACAAACTGGACAAATAGAAATAGCAGGCCATGAAGAAGTCTCCATAATAATTTCTGGAATAATCAATGCAAGTCTTGCAATTTTGCCACTTTCTTTGGTGTTTTTTACCATGAACCACAAATATTTCAAAATGGAAAAAGACGAGTTTAAGGAAATTCTTTTAGGACTTATCTATACTTATTTTGGACTTATTTTATTTTTGATATCCGTAGAAGCAGGCTTTATGGATCTTGCAAGAGTTTTTGGAGAATCTCTAAGAGATTATAAAATTTTGCCACTAATAGGCTTTGTACTAGGCTTATTGGTAGTTTTGGCAGAACCAGCAGTTGCAGTTTTAGCTGAACAAGTAGAAGATGTTACGGGTGGTTCAATTCCAAAAAGAAATATCTTAAAAGCCCTATCTATAGGAGTTGCCCTTGCAGTAATGCTTGCAGTAATAAGGATCAAAACAAATGCCTTTAGCCTATGGATGGTAATAGTTCCAGGATTTTTATTATCCCTAATTATTTCAAGAAAAGTTCCCCAACTATTTGTGGGCATTGCCTTTGACTCAGGAGGAGTTGCATCAGGGCCAATGACGGCAACCTTTATCTTAGCCTTCTGCCAAGGAGTAGCTGGAAATGTGGCAGATGGATTTGGTGTAATATCCTTTGTAGCCATGATGCCGGTACTGACGATAATGATTATGGGTTACCTTTATAAGGGGAGGAATTAATGAAAGAATTATTAAGAGTAATACTACCTAGAGGCAAGGGAAGCGACTTCATGAATTTATTAGATAAAAATGGAGCAAGCGCCATAACTTGCTTTTACGGTTACGGTTTAAGCAAGGGACATATAGAAAATATGCTCCACGTTGATAAAATAAAAAAAGAAATAGTAATGGCTATATTAGATGAAGAAGATGCAAGGGATTTACTTAGAGAATTAAACAAGGAAATCAAAAAAACCAACACAGCCATAGCCTTTACATCGCCCCTTGAATATAGAATTGAGGATGAGGTCAAAATGAATTTAGAATATGTAGCATTATATGTAATTGTAGATAGACACGAAGGCCAAAAAGCAGTTCAAATTGCCCAAGAAAACGGCGCAAGAGGTGCAAGCCTAGTACACGGACGAGGCTCAGCCAAAGAAGTAAAATCAATCCTATTTAACATGAACATAGAAGAAGAAAAAGATCTAGTAATAATGCTAGTAAAAACAGAACTAGCAGATCAAATAAAAAATGAAATCTATGAACAAATGCAACTAAAAGATGAAAATAAGGGTATAATATATACGTTACCAGTAATAGAAGTTAGAGGACTTATCGAACAACAATAAAGCCCGTACGAAAACTCGTCTACTTAAAGTAGACTCTCCCGTGCTTCCGCACTAAGTTTTCGGGGCAAATATGCCAAGTCAAGGCATATTTGCCTGGCTAGAGGAGGACCCTCCATGGAATGGTCGCAGGAGCGAAGCTCCGAGAAGAGCCTTTAGTTGGAAAATATATAATTTAAACGGACTAAAATTTTGCTTGATTTGTCCTAGAAAATTATCCAAAAGGAGAAAGAAATGAAAGAATTAGATTCAAAAGAATTTATTGACCAAATAGAAAATGGTAGTGGGCTATGCCTAGTAGACTTCAATGCTTCATGGTGTGGACCATGCAAAATGCAAAAGCCAGTCCTTGAAGAATTGGAAGATAAGTTTAATATATACGGACTAGATGTCGATAAAGCAAAAGATATAGCAGGCAAATACAATGTAAATGCAGTTCCATCACTTATGATATTTAAAGATGGAGTTTTAAAACAAACTTTGGTAGGATTTCAAGCTAAAGATGTCCTAGAAGAAGCTTTGAGCAAGTATTTATAGGTAATTTATAGAAAATATTATAAATTTCAAAACTTTAAAATATTAAATACTATTTTTGTAAGTCTTGTTTAAAAATAGTATTTTTTTATTGAAAAAATTAAAATAATCTGTAAAATACATCTTATAGATTAGTTTTACATAAGGAGGAAATATGACAACTGAGCATATTGATTTTTTTGAATTTAACAACACTATATTTTCAATGATTAGAGAAATTTCTCATAAGATAGATATTTTATTGCAAGATACTGCCCAAGAAATGGGCATTACAACCTTACAATTAAGGATGCTAATAACTTTGTATTCAAATGGCAAAGAAGTTTCCATAGGAAATTTAGGCAAGGCCATAGGAGTTACAGGTGGCAATATTTCAAACATTTGCAAAAAATTGGAGAAATTAGGTTTTGTAAAAAGAGTTAGATCTGAAGAAGATGAACGTGTAGTTAATGTAATGCTTACCAAAAACGGCGAAAAAGCAGCTGTTAAAGTTGGAGATTACTTGTACAAATTAAGAAATGAATTCAAAAATAATGAAGTAGATATAAATTTACAAACAATAATAGATGAATTAAAATCTTTGGATCAACTACTTGATAATTTTATTTCAAGGAGTGGTTTATAGATGGATAAAAAAAAGAACAAGACAAATAGGCCCCTTCTGTATTATTGGATAGTAGCGATAATACTTTTTGTAGTTATCCGCTATGCTCTAAGCCCAATAACAACTAAAGATCAGGCCAAAGAAGCTTCTTACAGCGAATTTGTAACTATGATTGAAAATGATCAGGTTACCGAAGTATTCAAAGATAAAACCAAATACACCTTCAAGGCCAAAGTTGATGGCAAGGAAAAAACTTTTGAAACTGGCCTTTGGGAAGATACAGACCTTACAGAAAGATTATTGAAGGCCAAAAAAAGAAATGACAAATTAACTTTTGGTAAAGAAATAGAAACTACTATGAATCCATGGTTGACCCTATTTTTAACCTCAGTTTTACCTTTACTTTTCCTTTGGGGAATATTTGTTTTTGCCTCAAGATCCCTATCAAAAACTATGGGTGGCAGAGGTGGCCCAGACTTTATGAATTTTGGCAAATCCAATGCCAAAGTTTATGTGGAAAATAAAACTGGCAAAACTTTTAAAGACGTAGCAGGACAAGAAGAAGCCAAAGATTCCCTATACGAAATCGTAGATTTTCTTCATAATCCAAGCAAATACAAGGAAATTGGAGCCAAAGTTCCAAAGGGAGTTCTTTTAGTTGGACCTCCTGGAACAGGTAAAACTTTATTGGCAAAGGCAGTTGCAGGAGAAGCCAGCGTTCCATTTTTTATAATTTCTGGTTCAGAATTTGTAGAAATGTTTGTAGGTCTTGGAGCAAGCAAGGTGCGTGATCTTTTCAAACAAGCCAAGGAAAAAGCTCCTTGTATAGTTTTTATAGATGAAATTGATGCCATAGGTAAAAAACGTGATGTTTCAGGCTATTCAGGAAACGACGAACGTGAACAAACCCTAAACCAATTACTAAATGAAATGGATGGATTTGATGCCACAGAGGGAGTAGTATTATTAGCTGCAACCAACAGACCAGAAATCCTAGATCCAGCCTTAACCCGTCCGGGTCGTTTTGACAGACGAGTTGAAGTTGAATTGCCAGATAAAAAAGGTCGTGAGGACATATTAAAAGTTCATGCTAAAAATATCAAACGTGAAGATAATATCGACTATGAAGAAATAGCAGCAAGAACAGCTGGAACAAGTGGTGCTGACCTTGCAAACATAGTAAATGAAGGTGCTTTGCGTGCAGTAAGAGAAGGCAGAAAAAAACTTACCCAAGAAGACCTTGAAGAATCAATTGAAGTTGTAATAGCAGGTCAACAAAAGAAAAATGCGGTTATTTCTGACGATCAAAAGAAAATTATCGCCTACCACGAAGTTGGCCATGCCCTAGTAGCAGCAATTCAAACCCACAAGACTCCAGTAACCAAAATTACAATCGTACCAAGAACTGGTGGAGCTTTGGGATACACAATGACAGTTGACAAAGACGAAAAATATATAATGACCAAAGAAGAACTCTTTGATGAAATTTGTACCTACGCTGGCGGTAGAAGTGCAGAAGAATTAGTCTTTAACACCAAAACCACAGGCGCAAGTAACGATATAGAACGTGCCACAGCTATGGCTAGATCCATGGTAACAATATACGGAATGGACGAAGACTTTGACTTCATGCAACTTGAACAAATTCAAGGTAGATATTTAGGTGGAGAACGTGGACTAATTGTTTCAAGTGGAACAGGCAACAAAATAGACGAAAAAGTTCAAAAAATAATTTCAGCTGCCCACATGCGTGCAATTGAAATCTTAAAAGAAAATATGGACAAACTCCACGAAATAGCAGATTATCTATTGCAAAAAGAAACCATAACAGGTGAAGAATTCATGGAAATCCTAAATAGGAAAAATAAAAGTCAAACAAGTGAAAATGAAATAAAAGAAAACACTGACGTAAACTTAAATGACCTAGAAAAAGAAGAAAAACCAAAAGAAGAATTCCCACCAATAAATAATCAAGAAGACATCAAAGAAGAAAATAACGAAGAAAACAATGAAATATAAAAGAAAATCCTCCTAAGAATAGGAGGATTTTTTGTGGAGAAAAAGAGCCATTTTAATTTCCTGTATCTTCAAAAGAACAAACTACACTAATGTGCTATACATAGTAGTATCAGTTAAAAAATTATATTAATCCCCCTGGTATCTTGAGCGGAGAACATCTTTAGATGTTCGAAGTCGAAAGATCTCATAAAAGACGGTAATCTTTTTATATTTAAGAAAATACCAAGAGATGTTTCAACTCACTCCGTTCGCTCAACATGCCAAGAATTCGCATTAAAATATGTGAAAACACTACCCAAAAAAGAATTTGCGAAGCAAACTTCTACAACTTTTGCCCCACGCAGTGGCGGCGGGGATAAAAGCCCATTGATTTTGGGTCCTGTAGGAAGCGGACGGCTAGTTTATCCCGAAAAATCAGTGCGGTAGCACGAGGAAGCTTTGAAAAAGCGATTTTTTGTAGAAAAAGGGTAAGCGGGTTTTCGTGGCAAAAGGGGTCTGTCCTCCAGTAGCCGGACGGGCTTTTAACCCCTAGCGCCTATCCCCCGAATAGGAACGAAAAAAATTAAAATTAGTATATCATAAAAGACACTAAAAATAAAAAATCCCAACAAAAAAAGACCTCTAAAAGAGATCTTTTTTCCAACAAATCTTACTCCAAATTTGACAATCCAGCTTTTTTGATTATATAAATTAGCAAGGATAGTATAATGGCAACTACTGATGATAACACCATTCCTTGTAGTTGGATGCTGCCAAATTTTATTGAAAGTCCTGATAAGCCAGCTATAAAAACTACTGATGTCAAAATTAAATTATCTGATTTTGAATAATCGACTTTTTGATCGACTAGAAGTCTGATTCCGCTTGAACCGATCATTCCATAAAGTAAGAATGTAACTCCGCCAATTACATTTCCAGGAATGGTAGAAATCAAGGCTGAAAGTGGTCCGATAAAAGCCATTAGTATTGAAATAACAGCTGCTACGCCAATAACTTTTACTGAATAAACACCTGTTATAGCCATAACTCCAATGTTTTCTCCATAAGTTGTTGTTGGAACGCCACCGATAAGTCCTGATAAGGCAGTTGAGAAGTTATCTGCAAAAATTGATCTGTGAAGGCCAGGATCTTTTAATAAGTCGTTTCCGACAATGTTACTGGTAACAACTTGGTGGCTGATATGCTCAGATGTGATAACTAACAAAACTGGAAGCATGGCAAAAATTGCTTCAGATGAAAATTTCGCCATTTGAAAATGTGGAAGGGTAAAAAAGTTTGCTTCTCTAACAGGAGTCAAGTCAACTTGTCCAGAAAAATAAGCTACAATATAGCCGACAATAATAGCAATAAGAATAGGAATAGTTGAGAAAAATCCCTTAAACATAATAGAGCCTAAAATCGCAGTCATCAAAGTTACAAGAAAAACCAACCAGTCTGTTGAGCTAACAGTATCAGTCATAATATTTGCCCCAATAGCTCCGCCTGAAATTGTATTAGAAGCAAGCTCAAAGCCGATCAAAGCAACAACTGCACCCATAGCAGCAGGTGGTAAAACAATATCAATCCAATCAGTGCCAAATTTATAAATAATATATGCCAAAAGGCATCCTAAAAGACCTACTACGACAAAAGCTCCCTGGGCGTACTCAAATCCTTGAGATTTGATAATGGCAAGACCTGGTGCAAGGAAAGCAAAACTAGAACCCAAATAAGCTGGAGCCTTAGCTTTAGTAACAAAAATAAAAAGTAAAGTACCGATTCCATTCATCAAAAGCACAATGCCAGGATCGATGCCAAATAAAATTGGAACCAAAACAGATGCTCCAAACATGGCAAAAGTGTGTTGCAAGCCCAAAGGCAAAAGCAAGGACTTTGGAATTTCATCGCCAACATTGTAAATTTTTTTCTTCTTTTCCATTATTTCCTCCTTAATTTATCTCAAATCTTCAATATTTTATAAAAAAAAATCTCATTTGTCAAATATTTTTGAAATTACGATTTAGTAAATGCAAATATAAAAATCGTTCTTTGTCTAATAATTTCAAAACTTGCACAATGTTTTGCAAAAATAAAAATTTATATAATTAGATAAAGTGTTATAATGATAAAAAGGAGGCGATTATCATGGATAAGGAAAACGTTATTACTGATCTTGATTTAACTAACAAAGATCAGGTTTTTGATTTTCTATCTAAAAAAGCAAAAGAACTTAATATTGCTTCAGATAGTGAAAAAATCAAAAATGACCTCTTGGAAAGAGAAAAGATAATGTCAACAGCCCTTGTTGAACCTTTGGCTATTCCCCATGCCAAAAGTTCTTATGTTAACAAAAATACCATCATTTTTCTAAGACTTAAACAAAAGATAGATTGGGAAGGTGTTGATGTAAAAATTGTAATTGGTATTTTTTCAAAATCAGAGGGCGGAGAGCACATCGAAACTTTGGCAAACTTATCTAGAAAATTAGTAGATAAAGAATTTATCAAATTTCTAGAAACTGCAAGTAAAGATGAAATTTATGAAAAATTAAAGGATATAGGAGAATAATATGAAAAAATTTGTTGGTTTATGTGCTTGCACCATGGGTCTTGCCCATACATTTATGGCAGCAGAATCCATGGAAGCTGAAGCAAAAAAAAGAGGCTACGAAACAAAAGTTGAAACTCAAGGCTCAGATGGAATCAAAAACGAACTTACAAGCGAAGATATAGCAAATGCTGATATCATATTATTATCAACAGCCATCACTCCACAACACATGGATAGGTTTGAAGGCTACGAAATTTACGAAGTTCCATTATCTGAAGCTATAAAAGATATAAAAACTGTCTTTGACGATATAGAAGAGGACTTAGGTATTAAATAGGAGGAAAAAATGGCAGTAACTAAAAGAAGAGTTGGAAGTTCTGATACTTCTACAAATAAATCATCAATTTCAAATAAATCATCTAACTCAAAATTTAGCGAATTTCAAAAACATTTGATGACAGGAATCTCCTACATGATTCCAGTTTTGATCATGGGTGGACTTTTGGGAGCTATTTCTCAACTTATTCCATATATGTTTATGAAAATCGATCCATCAATGTCAATTGTCGATGCCATCAACAGCGGCTCATATCAAGGAAGCTCTGAAACACTACTAAAATTTGCCTATATTTTACAAAACTTCGGTTTTAAACTATTTGGCTTTGCAATTCCAATTTTTGCAGCCTTCACAGCCCAATCCATAGGTGGAAAAACTGCCCTTATATGCGGTTTTATCGGTGGTGTTGTTGCCAATAACCCTATAGAAACCTTAAATATGGTTGATGGAGCTTATGCACCAGTTGCTCCTGCTCCTTCTGGATTTTTTGGTGGCTTATTAATAGCTTTCATGATTGGATATTTTGTTAAATTTTTAAATGAAAAAATAAAAGTTAGCCACAATTGGATGGCCTTTAAGACGACTTTCTTAATTCCTTTGGTATCAGTATTAGTTACCATGTTCTTAATGATTTATGTAATTACACCTATTGGCGCAGGCTTAAACGAAGCTGTTAAAAACTTACTAACAAGCGCAGGCAAATCAGGCGGTATCGCATATGCAATTTTACTTTCTCTAACAACTGCCTTTGACCTTGGTGGAGCTGTTAATAAAGCAGCAGGCTTTGTAGCTACAGGTCTTGCAGTAGATAAAATTATGCCACTTACAGCTAGAGTAATTGCAATTGTTACCCCATCAATAGGCCTTGGCCTATCTGCATTACTAGATAAATATATAGTAAAAAGAAGAGTTTATGATAGACAACTAAGAGAAGCAGCAAAAACTTCAATATTTTTGGCTTTCATGGGCATAAGCGAGGGAGCAATTCCTTTTGCACTTGAAAATCCAGCCTTTACAGTTCCTCTTTATATGATAGGATCTCTAATTGGAGCTTTGTTTGCAGTAGTTCTTGGTGCAGTTCAATGGTTCCCAGAATCTGCAATTTGGGCTTGGCCACTAGTAGAAAATCTTTTAGCTTACGTTGGAGGAATTTTAGTTGGCGCAGCTTTCATTGCTATAGTAAATATCCTTTACAGAAATAATCAAATCAAAAAAGGTAAATTGGTGGTTGAAGGATGAGCGATATCAAAGTAATTGCTCATACTCACTGGGATAAGGAATGGTATTTTACAGATCATAGGTCTTTGATATATTCCTTAGCCGATTTTGACGAAATAATTGATTATCTATCAGAAAATGACGACATAAAATCTTTTCTCTTAGATGGCCAAACATCTATTATAGATGATTATTTAGAATTTAGACCAGAAAAAAAAGAAAAACTTATAAAATTAATAAAAGATAAAAAATTAATTACAGGCCCTTGGTACACCCAATCCGATACACTTGTTATCGGCGGTGAAAATTTGATAAGAAACCTACTAATTGGCATGAGAGATTCAAAAAGCTTGGGAGGATATCAAAGTATCGGATATCTTCCCGATAGCTTTGGCATGAGCGAGCAATTGCCTTTAATTTATTCGCAAATGGGACTAAAATATGCTTTCTTTAGACGTGGCATTGCTGATCATCTTATCAAAAAAAGAGAATTTAATTGGATAAGCCCAAGCGGAGAAGAAATAAAAACCTTTAACCTCTACCATTATGGGATTATGGCTTATCCGCCAAATGAAGATGACGGATCTTACATTGAAAGCTTGGTAAAAAAACTTGAAGATTTTGGCAATTCCAAGCCATATATTTTATTTAACGGCGAAGATCAAAAGCCTATTAGGAAAAATTTGCCAGAAATAATTAAAAACTCAAAATACCATATAGAAATTTCTACTCTTGAAGATGCCTTAGATGACGTATTTGCAAATATAAAAGATCTAGAAACTTACAAGGGAGAATTTACTTTTGGCCAACATTCCAGAACTCACAAGAGCATATTTTCAACCAGAGCAGATCTAAAATTTAAGCACAATAATTTGGAGAGATTCTTAGCGGAAGTTATTGAACCTCTAAGTTCTATTGCCTATAAATTGGGCATAAGATATGAAAAAGAATTAATAGAAAAATGCTACAAGCTTTTGCTATTAAATTCTGCCCACGATTCCATAGGTATGTGCAATTCCGATAAGACAAATTATTTTATCGAAAATAGGTACGATACAGCCTTTGACTTATCCGACAATTTAAGAGATTTGCTAATGAGAAAAATTGGCGATGGAATTGATTCAAAGAATTTTTCCTTCCAAATTTACAATACTCTTGCCAATAGGAGAAATGCCTATGTTTCATGTGAAATACGCCTTCCATATGAAAACTTTATAATCAAAAGAGCTGGCAAAGAAATAGCTTATGATATAATTTCAAAAAAGGAAGATCCGACTATTTTAGCCAAATCCATCAAAGAAATTGGCGTAAATAACGAAAGTCAAAGCTCTTTACTAAAATACGACAAGATTTATAAAGTAGAGCTTATTGTCTATGATGAAATTCTTCCAATGGGCTATCAAAGCTACCAAGTAATTGAAACTAGCGAAAAATCTAAAGAGCCTAAGATTAGCGAGGATGATTTTATAGAAAATGACTATTACAAGATTTCTGTTGACGAAAAGGGTCAAATTCTTGTAAAAGGCGATAGCAATATCAATAAAATTTATTTTGAAGATAATGGAGATGAGGGTGATAGCTACGACTATTCAAGCCCAAACTCTGATCTTAAGATTTCAGAAGGTCAAGTTTCAAATCTAAAAGTCATTAAGGGAAATTTATTCCAAAAACTTTCCTATGATTTGACAAGAAAAATTCCAAAAGATTTGAAAAATAGAGATCAAAAAATCTTAGATACAAAGCTTCAAACAAAAGTATCTCTAGTTTTATATAAAAATAAAAAATATATAGAAATAACTTATAAAACTTTAAATAATGCGATCGAGCATAGGGATAGACTTATAGTTGATAGCAAAATTAAAACTAATCAATCGATAGCTGACCAACAATTTGGAACGATTTTAAGAGATATCGACTACGAGAAATTTGACACTTGGAAAGAAGATGGCTGGGATGAAAAGCCAAGAGGAATTGAACCTATGATTTCTTTTGCAGCCTTAGATAATCCAGAAACCGTCTACGCGATAACAAATGGCGTAAGAGAATACGAAATTTTAGATAAAAATAAAATTGCCCTAAGTCTCTTTAGGTCCACACCTTATCTAGGAAAAGCCGATCTAAATGATAGACCGGGCAGAGCATCTGGAGTATTTGAGGTTCAAATGGGACATGCCTTATTAAATAAGGAGCTTTCTTCGACAATTTATATAGGCGATATGGAAAATGATTACTATAAGATCCACCAAATCTCCAAAGAACTCCTAACAAAGCCTATAGCCTATCAGGCTGGAGAAATTTACGATAATACTGATTATTTTGTTCTTAGCAAAAATCAAACTTATCCAGAATCTTACTCCTTATTAGAAGCCAAAAATGCAATTTTCTCCACCTTAAAACTTTGCCAATATGACGATAAGCTAATATTAAGACTCTATAACCCTTATAGAGATAGAGATATTGATTTTGATTTATCCCATAAAAACGTAGAGTATTTAAAAGCGGATGAAATAAGAAAAGATGATGGCGATTTTATAAAAGCCTGTGCAATAAAGACTATAAAACTTTTATGAGGTGATAAAATGAACAAGCTAGACCAAGAATTATTAGAAATATTAATAAATGAAAAGTCCTATCTTTCAAGCGATGACTTATCAGAAAGGCTAGCTTGTTCAAAAAGAACCATTTACAATTCTCTGGATAGGATTAAAGAATACTTAGAAAATAATAAAATTGCCTATAAATTGGATAAAATTTATGGCAAAGGCATATTTTTAGAAGTAAATGCTTCTGATATAAAGATAGAAAATGTAGATTTTGACATAATCACAGATATTTTAACTAAAAAAAATCTAACTATAAGAGATTTGATGGAAAATTATTACCTAAGCTACAACAAATTATCCCATATGCTAGAAGAGATAAATGCGGATATGTCTTTATATAATATTTGCATAGAAACAAAGCAAAATTCAGGCATAGAAATAATTGGTGAAAAATCTGCCATAGACCTATACAAAAGAGATTTGCTATTAGAAATTGAGGATAAAACTTATTATCTGGAAAAAATCTATGGAAAAACATCAATAAATCAAGTTCAAAGACTTGCAAATAGAATAATTAGGGACTTAAAACTTGATAAAAAAATCAATGAAACTTTATTGATTCACCTTATCTACCTAAAAAATTTGGACAAATTTGATGAAAAGTTCTATAAGCAAAATCAAAAATCCTTTTATTTTTCCTATGCCAAAAAAACTCAGGAAATTTTAAGAGAATTTAATTTAGACGATGAAAAACTTATAATTTATTTCATAAAAGTCTACGAGAAAATAAACCTTAAAGATTATCTTCTCATAAGAGATTTTGCAAAAACAAAGGCCGTAGAGCTTATAGCAGCCCTAAAAGACCACTTTGAAAAAATAGGAGATCCGATTTTTGACATAGACGAGGAAAAGATCACAAGTCTAAAAAAACATCTTGAAGAAAGTTTTATAAGACTTTCCAATGATGAAAAGATCAACAATCCTCTCTATGAATCCATAAAAAAGAATTATCCTTATTATTACAACGAAGTAATTTATATAACAGATAAATTTAACCAGCAAAACCAGATAAAAATCCCTAAAGAAGAAGTAGCTTACATTGTAATTTATATCATAACCATAGAAAAAACCATAGACAAGAAGCTAAAAGGCGTTATAGTTTGTAATTATGGTGTTGGAATTTCTTGGTATATCCAGGCCATCTTGGAAGAAAATATTAAATGGATCAAATTTAATAAGCCAATAAATATCAGCCAATTCTATAATGAAAATTATGATGATTACATTGTTTTTTCAACCCTTGACCTAATGGACAGAGATTATATCAAAATCCCTGAAACTTTAAGCGAGATTGATTTTGAAAAAATCACCAATCAAATAAATAAAGCTGACTATATCAACTTATTTGACGAAAAATTATTTTTCATAGAAGATAATTTGCCAAGTAAAAAATCTGTAATAAATTTTTTGGCAGATAAACTAGAAAGTCTTTCTTATACCACAAAAGACTATAAGCAAAGCATTTTATATAGAGAGCTAATAGCAACTACAGAAATTGGCAATGGGATAGTTCTCCTCCATGGAGATCCAGCCTTTATCAAAAAATCCTCCATATCATTTCTAAGACTAAAAAAAGAAATATTTTGGCAAGAAGAAAATGTGGATATTGTTATCTTGCTAGCAGTTAAGCCTAGCGAATATGAAAAATACAATATTAAAGACTTTTTTTCAAAACTTCACGACATAAACAAAAATTTATTAAAAAATATTAATAAACTAGAAGAATTAATAGAATTGTTCTTGTAATAATAGAAAATTTAGATAATTATTTATCAAGCAAATGTTTTTTTCTATAATTTACCAAATCCTCATAAGAATTGTCAAAAATAATGGTTTTTTGTTTGATTTATTTGTGAAAAAAGGTTTTCTTTTTTTGAATTTTGGTTTATGATATATGTATAAGAAAAAAAGGAGGATCTTATGACAGAAACAAAGCTAGCAAAAAAATCAAACTTAACTCGAAATATTTTTATTGCTCTTATTTTAGCGATAGTTTTAGGTTTAGTTTTTCAAAGTCAATCAGAATTTTTAGGAACTTATATTAAACCCTTCGGGGATATTTTTCTTAACCTAATCAAATTCATAGTAACCCCTATTGTATTTTTCTCAATTATCGGTGGTATCGTATCTATGAAAGATATCAAAAAGGTTGGAGAGGTCGGAATATTCACAATTGTTTATTATTTCTTAACTACAGCATTTGCTATAGTTATCGGTTTAATATTTGCTAACGTATTTAAAAATGTATTCCCAGTTATAGCTACTACAAACTTGGAGTTTGAGGTACAAAACGAAGTTTCATTTATGGATACAATTGTAAATATATTCCCTAAAAACTTTCTAGCTCCAATGGTAGAAGCTAATATGCTTCAGATAATCGTTGCAGCTATTGTAGTTGGTATTTCAATTCTTTTAATTGTAAAAGAACATCAAGATAAGGCTATTGCAGGAGTCGAAGTTTTAAACTCTATATTTATGAAGGCAATGGAACTTATTATTAGACTTTCACCTATCGGTGTATTTTGCTTACTAGTACCAGTTATTGCAGAAAATGGTCCAAAAATCATAGGATCTTTGGCATCAGTTTTACTAGTAGCTTATCTTGCTTACATAGTTCACGCAGGTGTTGTTTATTCAACAACAGTAAAAACAATGGCTCATATGAGTCCTATTAAATTTTTCAAGGGCATGGCTCCTGCAATGATGTTTGCATTTTCATCAGCATCTTCTGTAGGAACACTACCAATTAATATGAAATGTTGTGAAGACTTAGGAGCTAATCATGACGTAACAAGTTTCGTATTGCCTCTTGGCGCTACAATCAATATGGACGGTACTGCTATTTATCAAGGAGTTTGTGCAATATTTATTGCTTCTTGCTATGGAATTGATTTAAGTCTTGGACAAATGATGACAATAGTATTAACAGCAACTCTTGCATCTGTAGGAACAGCTGGTGTACCAGGATCTGGTATGATAATGCTTGCTATGGTACTTCAATCAGTAGGACTTCCTGTTGAAGGTATAGCTCTTGTAGCTGGTATCGATAGAATCTTTGATATGGGTAGAACAACTCTTAATATCACAGGCGATGCAACTGCAGCTTTGATTAATACTTATAGACTAAGACAAAAAGGCAAAATTGCCTAAGAAATAAAAATTTTTAGAAATTTAAAAGCTACTAGATTTTACCTAGTAGCTTTTATTATGCTTTAATATTTTCTTTTTCTGATTCTGTTAGCTTTTCTTTTTCCAAAAGTCTTTCTTGCCAAAGTTTGTCGGCTTCTTTGTTCCATTCTTTCGCATAAGGCCTACATTTTGCTTCCAAATCCTCTACATTTTCTGGTGAGATTAAATCTGTCGATTTGGCATTGGTTTCTTTTACCATTTTTGTAAGCTTGCCTGCATTTTCAAGCATTGGACAAGGCTTTAGCATATTGTCATTAAATGGTTGATTTCTATGATAAGCCATAAATAGAGGGCTTTTTAAAGCTTCAAGTATGGTTTTTTCTCTGATATTTGAATCAGAATAGTGGATGAATACGCAAGGTTCCATGTCGCCTTGAGAATTTATGTGGAAATAATTCTTTCCTCCAGCTATGCAACCTCTGATATATTCACCATCATTTTGAAAGTCTATGGTGTAAATATTGTGTGGTGAGCTACTAGATCTTATTTCTCTAACTCTTTTATAAACATATTCTCTTTGGCTAGGATTTGGTAGAAGACTTACGTCAGCGTCGTTTCCCACTGGCATATAATGGAAGAACCAGGCGATTTTGCAACCCTTATCTACCATTTTTTCCATAAATTCATCGCTTGTTACTTGCTTGTAGTTAGCTGAAGTATAGCAAACAGAGATTCCATACAAAAGTTTGTTTTCTTTCATCAAGCTAAGAGCATCCATAACTTTTTGATAAACTCCATCTCCCCTTCTAGCATCGGTGGATTCTTCGCTTCCTTCGATACTTAGGGCAAAAGAGATATTTCCAACTCTCCTAACTTCCTTACAAAATTCTTCATCGATCAAAGTTCCGTTGGTAAAAATATGAAAGGCTGAATCGTTAAATTCTTCTGCCAATTTTATAATATCATCTTTTCTAACTAGTGGTTCACCACCTGTCATAATGAAAAAATAAGAACCCAAGTCGTTGGCTTGCCTTACAATGCTTGCCATTTCATCATAGGTAAGATTATTTTTATAACCATATTCAGCTGCCCAACAACCCAAACATTTCAAGTTACAAGCGGAAGTTGGGTCAAAAAGAATTGTCCAAGGAATATTGCAATCGTATTCTTCTTGCAACTTATTTCTAATTGCATTGCCCCTATAAAAAGCATTGTAGCCAACAGTAACTGCAAATTGATTTAAGATATGACTATCAACATCATTAACCATATCCTCGGCAAAAGATGCCCATTTGGAATTTGGATTAGCAAATTCATTTCTAATTTTGCCAATAGCCATTTTTGCACTATTTTCCTTGCTGGATTTTGGCATTAGAAATTTATCTATAACTGAACTTATCTCCTCCATCCCCTTAACAGGATCTTTTTTTATAGCTTTAAAAGAAAGATCACATGCTTTGGAAAATAGAGCCTTAGAAGCTTTTTCTTTTAATGTAAATTCCATAATATACCTCTTTCTTAAATAATATATCTAACTAACTTATAAATTAAAACTATTAGTTAGTAAAAATATCTTATACATAATGTATTTAATTAAAATATATGCATTACATATAGTTTTTATTTATAAATATTATATGCATATATGCTCATAAGTTCAAGCTTTATCTTAGACAATTTAAGGCTTTTGACCAATAATCTTAGATAATTACGCTTAAAATTTAAAATTTTAAAATATTTTATAAATAAACTATAAATATTTTATAAAAAATCTATAATTGGGTACAAATCATAAAAGGAGCAAATTATGATAATAGAAAATACAGCAACTTACGAAGATATAAGCACAAAAGATCTAAAAGAAAGACTTGCAAGAATAAGCAGAGTTTGCCAAAACCTTGAAATTCCAGTTCTTGTAATGGTTGATGGCTTTGAATCATCTGGCAAGGGCTATGTGATAAACACCCTTACAGAAGAATTAAATCCCAAATATTTTGACGTAGAAGTCTTTGAAACCAACGAAGAATACGATAGCAAATTTCCTTTTACCAAAAGATTTTTCGAGCATGCACCAAGAAAAGGTCACATGCAGTTTTTCGACAGGTCTTTTTACTACAAGCTTTTCGATAATCTCAAAGTAGATGAAAAAAATCTTGACGAAGAAATCAATTCCCTTGAAAATATGGAAAAAGCTCTCTATGACGATCAGACCATAATCATCAAAATTTTCCTAAATGTAAGCGAAGATGAGCAAAAAGATCGCATAGAAAAACTTGAAAAATCTAACGAAAAAAGTTTTTACCTATCTGCCAACGACAAAAATCAAAACAAAAATTACAAGGCCTACCAAAAGCACATGGCAAATATCCTAGAAAAAACAAACTTTCCTTTTTCTCCTTGGATAATAATCGATAGCGATGACCTAAAAGAAGCTTCAAAAACGGCAGTATTTCAAATGCTAGAAGCCTTAACCATAGGAATTGAACGAGTATCAACCCAAAGAATCAACAGTCAAAACACCCAAAGATCCTATGATAAAGATGCGAAAATCATAGAAAATATAGATTTAGATAAAAAACTTGACAAAGACGAATACAAAGAAAGGAAAAAAGAACTCCAAGAAGAAGTTAGAGAAGTTCTCTTTGAATTTTACAAAAAAGACATATCGACAGTTTTAGTCTTTGAAGGAGTTGATGCTGCCGGAAAAGATGGCGCAATATCAAGGCTTATAAAAAAAGTTGACCCGAGACTTTACACCGTTCATGCAATTTCTGCTCCATCCAAGGAAGAACTAGACAGAAATTACCTATGGAGATTTTACGACAAATTGCCAAAAGATGGCTATATGGGCATATTTTCAAGAAGCTGGTATGGCAGAGTAATGGTTGAAAGAGTAGAAGGCTTTGCCAAAACCAACGAGTGGGACAGGGCTTACGGAGAAATTCTTGACATGGAAAAAAATATCTACAACCATGGCAGTCTAATACTAAAATTTTTCGTAGTAATAGATAAAGACGAGCAATACAAGCGTTTTAAAGATCGTGAAAAAAACCCAGACAAAAATTACAAACTAACCGATGAGGACTGGAGAAATCGCGACAAATGGGACTCCTACATCAAAGCCATGAATGAAATGCTAGATAGGGCCAATGCCGATTACGCCCCATGGATAATAATTGAAGGCAACGATAAGAAATACGCCAGAATAAAAGTAATGGAAGAATTTCTAAAATACGCCAAAAAACATTTAGAAAATGAAAAATAATATAAAATATACACAAGTTTAGGAGAAATTATTCAAACTTGTGTTTTTTTATTTGCAAAATAAAAATCAAATTTCCTTAATAAATTTATTTTTTTCCAAGAAAATTTATATATATCCAAGAGAAATTTAGGGAAATTGACCAGAGAATTCTAAAAATATATAAAACGATTAGGTCGATATAGAAAACATTTGCAAGAAAGATTTCAGCTAGATAGCTTGAAAAACAATGAAAGCGAGAAAAACAAACTTTAATATTTGTAAAAGTAAAATAGTTTTCCTAACAAAGAAAACCTCATATTTCAAAAGATCGATAAATATTTGCAAACGTTAGCGTATTTTTTTTAGCTTTATAGGCTTTTTTAATAATATATATAAAAACATTGAAAAAACTATATTATTTATTTTGAAAACGGTGTATAATAGAGTAAATATATACAAATTAAATACTGTGAGATTTTTTCTATCTTTTATATTATTATTTATCAAGTATATATTTTCACTACTAATAAAAAATCAAGTAAAAATTTTTAAATAGAATATCTGGAGGGAGTAAATGAGAAAAAGGATAAGGCAGGCTATGGTAAAACTATTAGCATTAGTTTTAGTACTTATTTTGACATTTCCAAGTGAAATCGTAGCCCAAAGTCTAAATGGCGAACAAAGAGAGACCTATACTAAAGATTCAAGTCTAATGGGTGTAAATGAAAAAGACGAAGATCCAAATTCAAGGGATAATTCTGCCCAAAATGAAAAAACCCTCCTCCAATCTGACATTCTTAAAGAAAATCTAGAAAAGCTAGATATCGAAAAATCTGTAAGTCTTTCCAAAACAACTGGAGAGATCATCTATAAAATTCTTATCAAAAACAAAGAGAATAGTAAAGAAGAAAAATTAGGAAATCTTCAAACAATCTTTGCTCTTAACAAAAATTCCAAACAAAATGACCTACATATCCAAAAAATAACAAGCTTTGACGAAAATGGCAATGAAGTTGAAATAGACGCAAAAGAAAACCAACCATTTTTCCAAAGTGATGAAATAAAAACCCTATCATGCACTTGCCAAGTAGATAATTCAGTGCTTTATTACCTAAGTAGCAAAATTGACGATAAAACTCTTGAAGAAATTAGAGCAGGCAAAAATTATCAATTTGCTTTGGACTTATTGATTAAAAATGAAAACCAAGGAATTCTTCACCAAGAAAGATTGGCTTTTAGAAATATAGATAAGAGTAAGGAAAATCTTCTAGATCCAGAAAATCCAGAAATTATTGATCAAGAAAATCAAGCCCTAGATTTTGACCTAGAATTTATCGAAGATATTTTCCAAGTAGCAGGCGAATATAAGGACAATAGCAAAAATTTACTATCTGACAAAACAAATGAAATTAACTGGACAGATTATATCTTTCCAAAATATGCTGAAAATAACGAAGCTCTTAACTACAAACTTATAGTAGATGAAAATCAAGACACAACAGATAGCCTTATAAAGGTAGATTTCTATGAAGCTTCCGACCAAGGTTTTCTAATAAATAAAACTTATAGCCAAGAAATCCCTTACACAGAAGAAACCGAACTACAAATCCCTCAAGGCTTCATAGCAAAAATCGCCCTTACAACAAAAGTAAAAGAAGGGGCAAATCCAAAAGAATTTTCTTACAATAATAAAATAATAACAAATCCTTCTTATAAAGAAGAAAACGAAAAAACAGACGAAGAAAAGAAGGAGAATTCTGAAGACCCTTTGCCTGAAGAAAAAAAGCAAGAAAATAAAGAAGTAGAAAAGAAAGAAAATTCTGACAAAAAAGAAAATTCAGAAAAAACAGAAAAAGAGGAAGAAAAACCATCAGAATCTAAAGAAGAAGAAAAAGAAAATCAAACTTCCCCTATCGACCTAAACAAAGACGCTTTGATAAATAAATACAAAAGCGAAGAAAAACTAAGCGAAGACTTAAAAGCACAAATTGAAAAAATTACAAAAACCCTAAATTCTTACAACGAAGAAAAAATCACCGAAGAAGAATTTAAGACAAATCTAAAAGAAAATTCTAAAGATCTTAAGAAAGAAGAATTAAAAGAAATTTTACAAAGTCTAATCGCAGGCTTAAATGAAGAAAAATTCAAAGTAGCAAATCTTCCAATAGATGAAATAATCGGCTACATATATAAAGAAGATTTAAAAGAAGCTAAAGAAAAAACTGACCTAGAAAAAGCAGACCAAGAACTAAAAGCTGCTCTTTCTGATGAGAAGAAGACAATTGAAGAAATTCAAAATCTTCTAACAAGCTTTGGCGAAAAATATCAATTATCTAGAGAAGACCAAGAAAAATTAATGTCTGATAATAATGATGCTATCTTAGCTTTGGTAGAAAAAGATAGAAATGAAAACTTTAGACCACTAAATTTGATGAAATCTGATTCTTTTGCCGACAAACAATTTAACCTAAAAGCACAGATGAATGTAGTGGCATCAGGCGCAAACCCAATCCCAACTGGTTGGTACTTTGACGTAAAATTAGGTCCATATTTATATTATAGCTCTAATCAACCCCTAAATGACCTTTACTTTACAGGTTTAGGTTTGGTAGCAACAGCACAATATATCGAAGATGGAATAGATCATTATATTAGATACACCTTTATAAAACCTGTAACTAAGGATATATCATTAGATATAAATCAAAATCTAAAATTTGATACGGCAAACATTGGTTCAAATCAATCAGTAAACATTGATATAAAAGTTGCACCAAAGAACAACCCTGTCCAATCAATGGATACTATAACTGTAAAAATAGACGATGACTCTCCAGTTTCAACAGCTTTTGTAATAAATGATCAAGGACAAAGTTCATCTAAAAAATATCCTTACCAACTAGCATGGGAAACTACATCAACTTCTCTTAAAGATAGTTTAGGAAACCCAATCACAACTCAAGATCCTACAAGACTTAATGGCGCTTATGTTGAATGGAATATAAAAGTTAATACCTCTACACTTCTTGACAAAGGAGAAGATAAGCTTGACTATAACAATCTAAACCTAACTATCTTTGGCTCAAGCCAACAAGGTCTAAGAGATTTTAGATTTAAGGCATCAAAAAATGAATCCGACCTAAATAACAAAGCTGGTTATACCGTATCAAATAATATGGGAGAGCTTTTAAGCCAAAGCACTTCTATAAAGAAGGCTGATCTTGGTAATTATTTATACATCAAGGTTAAGGGTTTTATAGATCCAGATCACCCTCACGAAACTTATTCAATTGGTCTAAGGATTAACCCTGATTCTAACTACATCAAGAGTATGCTTGATGAATTTATAGGAGAATTTAATAAAATTCCTACACCAATCAAATGGCTAAGAGGAATTGAAGATGCACAAAGATTTGCAGAAGTTCCATTTAACTTGGTAGAAAGCAAAATCCCTGCCAGAGTCAATCTAAAAGACAACTTTACCAACGAGAGATTTTACTACGATTCATCAAGAACTATAGTTGCAGAAAGAATCAACGACTCCAGAGTAGATTGGCATGCTCTTGACTTACTAAGATTTGGCGAAACAAAAGACCTTGCTTTTGAAAATCCAAACTTCTACCTAAACGGAGGAACTAATAATCAAAGCATCACCCCAAGGAAACTTTACTATGTACCACTCAAATCTGGTGGTTACAGACAAACTAGTCAAATTAATGACGTCTTGCTAGATAATGGAGAATTTTACCCTGGAACTATTATTGCCTATGAATATAAAGATCAAGAAGGTAGCAGAAATGATTCCTTCTATCTAAATGCAAATATAACAGAAAAGAAAGTAAATAATTTCGATGCAAGCTTTAACGCACCGACAACAGGTGGTAATATCGACCTATTCACAGAAAAAGTTTCTGCCGAAGATTTGGCAAACAATTATATTGCCTACCACGAACTACCATATCCAATCATGCGTATCAACAAAAACTTTGATATGGTACAATGCTTTAACTCTGGAATTCCTGACCCAGGTTATAAGGGCAAAAATGGTATTTTCCTTGATATTCACGAAAACCCATCAGGTGATTATTTGATTTCAAGACTTAATGAAAAAATCCTAAGCGAAGGAAAACCTGGTTGGTCATCCTATACACTTGAAGATAAGCTAGCTGGCACTAACCCTACAAGAGATGGCATTTATCTAAATTCAGGTAATCAAAATCCAGGCCAAGCTATGGAAAGCTTGATGAAAAGAATCTACTACTATGGTAACGAAATCAAAAAAGAATATCCATCTAGTCATAATGGCAAAGAAATGCATAGACTTATCGAAAATGCTATGTATCAAAAAGTTCTTCACTACTATACTGACGGTAAAGAATTAACAGACGATTACTTTTCTATACCATCTAACTACAACACCCAAGAATGGAAAGTTCCTTATACCCTAACAGGTAGAAGAGAATCTGCTCCAAAAACAGGTTATATTGGTCAATATAAGGGTGATGGCACACTACCAAATCGATATGTAACATCTCCTGATAAACTTAGAAAATTAAAAGATAATGAAGAGGTAATAGGAAGCTATCCACCAGTTGCAGATACACAATTGGATATGGCTAAAGAGTTAAACAGGAGAGTCATCAATTCTTATAAAAATGGCTCTGACTGGTCAAATGAAAAAGCTGACCTAGTCAAACTTGTTTACTACAGCCACATCGAATCAGGTAAATACCAAGAATTGATGACAGGTCGTGTATCTGATCCAATTCAAATAGACAAATATAAAGAAGATGGAAAAACAAAACTAAAGGACGCTAAATTTACCTTTACCAATATCTATACAAATGAAAGAAGAACTTGGACATCAACAGATACTAACGATATCAATAATATTTACCTAAAACCAGGTTATTATAGAGTAACAGAAGAAGCGCCAGCTACCTATGAAGCCATAAAACCATTTACAATCGAAGTAAAAAGAGAAGAAGTTAACGGCGATAGTGGCGATTATGACTTCTTTAACCTTAAAAAAATTCGTGTTAATGATGGTTACAAAACAACTCTAAGGCTAGTAGGCGATGTGCCAACATCTGCTAAAGGCACTCCTTTAGTAGAAATTGACCCTACTAATAATCTAAAAATCAGAGTAATAAATATCCAAGATAACCTTGGTAAAATCGAATTTATCAAGAAAAATAAATTCATAAAACTTGATGGAGCAGAATTTACCCTAAGAAAGTTAAAATCTGCAAGCTCAGCAGAAGATGCTAAAAATCAAGCTCAAGAAGTAAACCCTGTTTATGACGACGCTTATAATCAAACTTCTTCTGGAAATGGTGGAGAATTCAAATTTGAACAAATTCCAGCTGGCTACTACATCCTAGAAGAAACAAAAGCACCAGCAGGCTATCAAAAAGCAAAAAGATATGTCCTTGAAGCTAAAAATGGCACAGATCCAGTAGATAATAAAGAAAAAGTTTTGGTTAACTTTGTCGATACCGACCTTGAAAAAGAAGATGGCAAGGTTGTAATCAAAAACAATCCAAAAGAAACAAAAGTTACCTTTAGAAAAGTTAGGGAAGAATTCAAAAATGATGAAGAAAACGAACACCTAGGTCTTCCAGAAGCTAAATTTAGACTTACTTCTCTAAAGATGATAGATGGCGATACTTATCTACAAGAAGACTTCACCGACAAAACTCAAAAAACAGAAGCACCAACTCCAACAATTGATGGTCAGCAAGCCAAAGGTGGCGGATATATTGAATTTAACAACCTAAAAATAGGCGAATACCTTTTACAAGAAATTCAAGCTCCAAAAGGCTATCAACCGACAGATTTATATGGTTGGAAACTTGTAGTTTCTGAAATAAAAGAAGGAGAAAAAGCTGGAGAACTTCAGTACAAACTTTACGAAATTCCTAAAGAGACAAATATCAATAGTCCTTTAAGCGACCTAACAGAAATCCACCTAAAAGATATCATTAAGGAAGGTAATAAAATCCAAGGATTTTTAATAGGCAACGAACCTAGAAAGATATCAATTCCTTTTAGCAAATACCTATCTGATGGTGGAGAACCAGTTCCTGCTAGCATAAAACTAGTTGACGAAAATAACGAGGATGTGAAATTTAACCTCTATGAGGCAGACTATTACGGAGCAATTCTTGATGAAAATCATCCAATAAACAAAGAACCGATAATTCAAAATATTTCCAAAGCTTCTGGCGCTCGCAGAGATTTCACAGATAGTAAGTACGATTATTCTTTCGAACTTCACGATCTTGAATTTGGTCATTACTATGTACTTAGAGAAGTTAACCCACCAGTTGGATATATAAGAGCTAGAAGAATTTTGCTAAAAGTTGAAGCAGAAGCCATAGCAAGCGAAGGCCATATGAAGGTAATAGTAAGAGATACCAACCCTAACACTAAATATGGCGAGCATGCGATATTTGAAGGTGTAATAAACTTCCACAAAGGTACAGCTCTAGGAGAATTCTCAATCAAAAAAGTTGGTAATGCCATAGGCTTTAATGATGAAAATGGCAATCCTATAAGAGTAGGCCTAAGACGTGCTTACTTTAGACTTTACACAGCAGATGATAATTACAATATAAAGAGAAATGCCGCAGGTTTCCCTGAAGAATACATCCAAAAGGTAACTCCGGGAAATCCTATCACAAAAGATGATGGAAATGGCAATCAAGTTGGAGTAAATCCAAATGACTTGCCGGCAAATCAAGGTATTGTAACCTTTGACCAACTAAAACCAGGCAAATACGTTCTAGAAGAATACAGAGGACCAGCAGGTTATGAAAAAGATCCTAACCCTTGGTACATCCTTGTAGAAAATGATGGAACTGTCAAAAAATACAAAGATAATCCAGCAACCAACACTGGTGCAAGAACTATGGACTATTCTCCAATAAACACCAGATTTGCCATGTCAGGACTATCATTAGTTGACACAGCTAAGGCAAGTTCTTTACTTTCACTATCAGATCCACTTGCCAATAGCCCAGTAAAAGCAAACAATCCTGGAACAGCTTTAAGATCTGCAAATGATTGGGAAGATGTTAATCCAGCTAACTCTGAAGGTAGAGCAAATATTGAACATTCTAACTTAAAAATGGAAACTAGAATCACCGAGATTAACAAGGTCGATAATAGATTTAGACAAGTCTTTCTATTTAGACCTCAAGGTAGAAATTTTGCTCGTAATATACAAATTCATAGACAGCCAGAAAATGGCGAATTTAGATTGAAAAATGGTAAAACTGTTATATCTACAATGAAAATTTATGAAGTTGGAGAAAATTCTACCTTAGATAATATCACTGGAACAAAGACGGATATTACTAATAATATCAATCCAACTCAATTTATTCCTCAAAGAAAACCAGGAGAAGCCCAAAAACCTCTAAGGGTAAAGGCAGATATACCTTCAAGATATCAAGGTGCAATACTAGTGGAAATAGAAACTTCTTATCCATCAGATACCGCACCACTTGGACTTGGAAGTGACTATAAATACAATGTTACAGATGTATGGGGTAGCAATAACTGGGCTGGTGATTCCTACGATAATGAAGCAGGTATCAACAAAAATAACCTTGTAACTTACAATGTTTCCATTGCTCCTATGACAGATGGTAGCGTAAGTGCGAACCCAAGTGAAAATATCAAAGAAGGCGCTGAGGTAAATCTTACAGTAAGTCCAAGACCTGGCTACCAATTACAAAATTTAACTGTAACAAATAATACGACAAATGGAAATATTTATTACTCTTCCACTGTCAATGGCTATAAATTTAATATGCCAGCATCAGATGTAACAATATCTGCAAACTTTACACTAATTCCAGTAACAACCTATAGTGTAACCCTTGCACCTTCTGTTAATGGCTCAATAGATGCACAACCAAAGGCAAATGTAAATGCAGGATCACTAGTTACCATTACACCAAGTCCTGCAACAGGTTACAGACTAAAAAGTCTAAGTGTTGTAGATGCTAACGGCAATAATATTCCTGTAACTAACAATACATTTAATATGCCACAAGCAAATGTTACAGTAACTCCAACATTTGAGCTAATCCCACTACCAACAGCAAATGTAGATGTTAAGGTAAACTTTACTTATCACAACCAAACAGATGGCAATGATACTAGCAACAATCCTCCTCAAGGTTTTGCTGGTTCTATGAGACTACAAGAAAAACAATTGACTGGCATGGTTGAAACTTGGGTAGATGTAGCGGGCTTTTCTCAACAAGTTCCTTTCAAGGGAAGTTTAGACTTTAATGGCCTAGATTCCTCAAAAGAATATAGGTTAGTTTACACCAGATATGGCGATAACGGCAAAAATTGGGGAACTAATACTGTTAGCAATTATCCATTAGATTTCACAAAAGTTGATGCAAATAATAAGCTAACCTTAGAAATTTCCAATGGTAACCTAACAGAAATATTTAACCACGATGAAACAGGCTTTAGGATCCCACTAAGAATTTCCAAAGTTAACGAAAACTTAGGAGCTTTGACAGGTTCACAATTTAAGGCTCGTAAATTAATCGATGGTGAAAAAGCGGATAAATACATCAAAAACCCAGATGGTACTTATACCAACACGCATGAAAAAGAACTTCCAAAATATGCCACAGAAGCTTATGACCAAGTGTCTGAGGCAACTGGTGAGCCAGGAGATAACTACTTTAGAGAGCTAAGTCCAGGTATCTACGAACTAACAGAAATTAAAGCTCCAGATGGATCATATAGATTGCCAAAAGATAAAGATGGCAATGCCATGAAATGGTATTTCAAGGTTTATGTTCAAGAAAACAAAGTCCCAAGAGATGCCAACTACATGAATATTACCTTTAACTTTACCCATACTTTCACAGCAGATGATAAATTTAACAGCGCAATCACAAATGAAGAAAGAAATAAACTTATAGGAACAACCATCAAGGGCTTCCAAGCAGGAGACCCTGACTTTAGTAAATATATAGAAGAAATACGAGATGATGGACGTTCAAACCCAGCAAGACCTGATGCTCCATACAAGTGGATACACGATGCTAGGGTAACCAACTACAAGAATAAAACAGAACTTAAATTCTTCAAGAAAGACAATAAAACTTATCAAAACCTAAATGATGCTGTATTTAGCCTAAGAAAAGCAAGAGTAGATAGCCTTGGTAATCCAGTCTTTGATACAAATCATAAGGCACAATACGATACCACTGTAAGTACAGAAGAAGGTAAGAGAGTTGAACCATACGATGCTGATGCAGGTTTTGCAAAATCAACATCAAATGATAGACTTGGAGTACACTTTAAAGAAATCGAAGAAGGAACTTACATCCTAGAAGAGCTAACTCCACCAGATGGATATGCTCCAATTGATGCTTACCTAACTATCAAATTTACAGAAGCAACTGACGGTTCTTGGAAACAAGTTGTAAAAGGATACAAATTAAATCCAGCAACAAAGAAGTATGAAGAAATAAAAGCTTCCGATAGTACGATATTTACGACTAAAAACGATGGCAAACTTACAAGCATCGCAAACGGCAAAAACCTCATCGACTTTAAATTCCAAAAAGTTGAGGGAGAAAAAGTTAATGGCGAATATCCAGAAATCGAATCTTCAGACTTTGAATTGGTAGAAGTTAATAATGATGGCAAGGAAAAAGAAGGTGGCTACAAAAAAACCCTCTACTCATATGCAAATTCTAACTTTAGCTTTGAGGGTCTAGCTGTTGGTGATTACAAACTAACAGAAATAAGAGCTATCGAAAAATACGAAAAACCAAGTTCATGGTTCTTCAAGGTAGTTCAAGATCCAAATACTTTCAAATTAAAGATTGTATTTAAAAATCCGGATGCTTCAGTAAAATTTAGCCAAGACACTGATGGCAATCCAAAAGACATCAAAATTGCCAACTACCAAAAGATAAACTTCGTATTTAAGAAGAAAAACCAAGCTAATCAACCTCTAGCTGGTGTTTACTTCGATATGAAGAAATTGGAAGGCTTAGATGGCAAAAAATATGAATATGTTGACGGTGTATCATCAGCAACATCAGCCTATTACGATAGAGCTCGTTCACAAAATAATGGTTCAGTAACATTCTTCAAACTTGGCACAGGTGTTTATGAACTACGTGAAACCACAAAGCCAGAAGGTTACGATTCTTCCACAAACCAAGATAGGTGGATAATTAAAATTGTAAAAGGCGATAATGGCCTAGAAGTAAAATATGACAAGAATTTTGAGGGCGAATATTATAAAGAACACGATAATGATTATTACACCAACACCTATATCGCCAAAGGATTGGATAAGAAAAATACTCTTGAAAAACTAAGCACACCAGATGCAGATGGATTTTCTTATACATTAACCAACATCAAAAATACGGTCGAACTAAAGTGGAAGAAATATTCAGGAAATAACAAAGATGACCTAATCGAGAGTTATACCAAATTTATACTTTTGAAAAACTCTGCTAATGGCGATAAACCAGATCCTGCCTTAACTGGTCAATCAAACTTTGCACCATTCGATGTTGATAGCATAAATGGCGTATTCACGATTCCAGAACTAGCTCAAGGTGTCTACACCCTTATAGAAACTCAAGCCCCAGAAGGCTACAAAAAAATAGAAGATAGGAAAATAATTATCCAAGTTTATGAAGATAAGACCGATAATTATAAACTTAAAAAGAAATTCTATGAGATGAAAAAAGATGCCAATGGCAAAAATGTCTTGGTAGAAGCAAAAGACTTCATCTACCTACTAAATAATGGCCCTGAAGGAGCAAAGACAACATTTGTCGATCCAAAAGATGCTAGTATTTATATCAAAAATATCGCCAAATCCTCATTCCCACTATCAAAAGGATTCCTAAAAGATCCAGCTAATAGAAAAGACTTTACTAACATCAATTCTGGCAAGTTGGTATTAAGGTTAACTCAAGTTACGGATACAAATCCAAAAGTATTTACCAAAACTATAAATCTATCAGGTGCAAAATCTTATAAATTTGAGATAGATGGTGTAAAATCCGGAGAAACTTACCTCTTAGAAGAAGTAAAATCACCAGATGGTTACAAGAAGACTTCTAATAAGTACAAGCTAGAGTTTAACCAGCCACAAGGATCTGATATGACAGCTATCCTAAAAGCTGTCATAAAACCAGATGGAACTGAGCTTAAAAACGCTGCTGGTAAATCTATCACAGAAACTGGAGAACCAATCGGTGGTGGAATAACAATTAGCCCTGTAAATGAAACCACTAATTCAGAATTAAAGATAGTAAATGACAAGGCAGAAATCGAATTTACAAAAGTTGGTAGAGAATTTGTTAAGGGAGAAGATGGAACGATTAACCCTAAGGATACAAAGCTTCCTAATGTAAGATTCTACCTAGAAAAACAAGATCCTGACCAAGTTAAAACCTACTATCCAGTAACCAAAAATATGGAATTTATCAAAACTGATGGAGAAGGTAAGCAATATATAGAAAAAGCTGATGGCAAAAAGGATTATGGCACTACCATAAGTCCAGTATCAACAGCAAATAGCGCTTATTATTCCACATCAAATACTGATGGTAAATTCTCCTTTACAGGCCTAACTGATGGTTACTATCAAGTTATAGAACCAGAAGCTCCATCATATGCCCCAGGCAAAAAATACATGGAAGTTGACGGTCCAGTTAAGAAATTTAGAGTTGTCGATGGTGAAATAAAAATCACAACTGACACATCAGAAGAAGCTATAACTGATACTAACAGAGAAGAGTTAACCACAATTGCCAACACCAAACCTGGCAATGGGGAATTTGACCTAGAAAAAGTTGATGAAAAAGGTCAAGGTCTTGACGGAGTAACCTACGAGCTTTACGATTCTGAAGGTAAGAAAATAAGAGAGATAACCACTGCAAATGGCGGCAAAATCAAATTTGATGGTCTAGCCTTTGGATCATATTGGTTAAAGGAAACAAAGACCAAAGATGGTTATGTTATAGACAGAAAACTAAAACAAGTTCTACTTGGCAAAAACTGGGAAGTTCCAAAAAAACCAGCTAACCCAAGAGATGTTACAAAGGACATTCTATTTAATAACATTGATCCAAATGACAGCAATTTCAAACAATTGAAATCAATCGGTGGTGAAACTTCATCAACAAGTGAAGTAAAACCTAACCAACAAGAAGCAATCCTTGCTTACTTTAACCTAAAGGTCAAAGAAGGAGCTACGGTAAAAGCTGGAGATACATTCACCATAGATTTCTCTGATAATGTAGACCTATTTGGTATATTCGTAGACAAAGACGGCAAGGGCAAAGAAGAAGATCAAACCTTTAACTTATACTCTGATGCAGGTCTTGTAGCTAAGGCAAAAGTTGATAAAAACAAGAGAAAGCTCACCTACACCTTTACAGAATATCTTGATAATTACAAGCTTGGAGATATGAAACTAAGTGTACAGCTTTATGTTGATAGGAAAACTGTTCCTCAATCAGATAACATAACTGTAACTGCCACAGCTGGCAACACTTATTCAGATAGTATATATGTCAACTACAGAGGCAACACCCCTGGACAAGATCACAAAGGTTACCAAGATCCAAATGTTGATATATCTTCATATATGCTAAGACTAAATCCAGATAATGGTGAATTTACAACAGTTGTTTATTACAACCCATGGAACAAATACACCAAGAACAGATGGTTTAGATTTATAACAAGTCAACCAGTTAATATAACAAATGTAAAAGTATTCCAAAAATCTGGAACAGGTTCTACCGAAAGTGGACCTCAAACAGACGACTTGCCAGATTCTTATGGCATCAAATTTGACGATGATACTGCTAATGGATACAAAGCACAAGGACTAAGTCTTGTAGATAATAAAACTAAATTTGATTATCAATACGGTAATTCTAACAAAGACTATGGAATGTATCTTGACTATTATAATGAAAATAGTGCAACCTATGTTGTTGTAATCCAAGGACAATTGAAAAATCCTGGCAATAATAACGTTCTTGAAACAAGCTCATACTACAATTTGTCTTATGATCGTTTTAGAGGACGTTCTGATCTTCAAAGTTGGTACCATGGAGTATATGGAGTATTCTACACTTGGTCACAATTCTACAAACCAGAAGGAACGAGTACGGGAGATATGACTTTCAAATTTGCAAACTATCCTAACAAGATAGAATTTGTAAAAATTAATGGAGGTGTAATCTCAAACGATACTAACATCAAAGATGAAGAGGAACTTAAAAAACTTGGTATAGGAAGTCTCATAAAAGGAGCAAAATTCAAACTCCAAAAAGAAAACTCACATGGAAAATACGAAGATGTTCCTAACTCTGAAACAACATCAGATGCAAATGGTATCTTCTCATGGCAAGGACTTACACCTGGCAAATACCTAGTAATAGAGACCCAAACTGCTGATGAGACCTATGACCTACCTACTTCAACTGATCCAAAAGATCCAAAAGGGCTAATTTCAAGCTTTGAAGTTGATGCAAACGGAAATATCACAAAAATCCTAAATGATAAGAAAATCCTAGAAAACAACAAAAAAGCTGAAATTAAGATTAGAAAGACCAATGAAAAAGGCGAGCCTTTAGCTGGTGTTAAATTCTTCTTAGAAGCACAAGATGGACAAGATTACGACGACTTAACCATAACAACAAAGGCTGATGGAATAGCCGAGTTTAAGAACCTTCCAGCTGGAAGATATCATCTATATGAAAAAGAAGCTCCAAAAGGCTACAAGATACCAGATGAATACACCTATTGGGAAATAGAAGTAACTAGAGATGGTAAAGTCAAATTGACTAATACTGAAAATCCTACTTACAACGATATGAAGGAAATAGAAACTCCAACCTATATGGGTTCATCAACAACAAGCCTTGATAGCCAAATTGTCGGACTAAATCCAGAAAATAAGACCTTTAGAGAAATAATAACCCTAAAGGCAAAACCATCAGACCTTAAAAACAAGAAAATTGTTCTTGAAAGTCCTGATAGTTCAACAAAACTTACCGAGGCCAATACAAAAGTATTACTTGTAGCAAGCGATGATGGAACAACTATAGCAGACAAAGATAACACATCTTACAAAGTAGAGATAAATAACCCTGCTAGTGGAAATCCTAACCTTGGAGTAACTATCACTGCCCCTTACAAGGACGATGGCCACAACCCAGTAGGCCAAGCTCCAGGAACTACTACACCAAGTACAGAAACAGAAAGATACTACAAGATAATTGTAGATATGCCGTACAAGGAAAAAGGAAAAGTTGGAGCAAAAGTAATCTACAATGAAATTTCAGTAGATGCAACTGGCAATATAACAACAAGTCCAAAAGAAACCCTAGATAAATATGTAGCCGACTCATCAACAATTAAAGTCAAAGAAAAGACTCTTTCACTTGACTACTATGGCAAGTATCTAGACCGTGATATTAACCTAATCACAACAGAAATAGCCAACATCAAAAACCCAGATGTTTACTTTAAGAAAGTTGATGAAGGCGATACGACCATCAATCTAAAAGGTGCAATCTTTGGAATTCAAGAACCAGATGGAGAAAAAGTAGACGAACAAGGTAAGCAAATCTGGAAAAACCTCAAGAAAGATGGCAAAGATTGGACAGTCACTTCAGCTGATAAGGGCCTTATCAAATTTGAAGGAGTAGAATTTAACAAGAAATATAGGATTGTTGAAATAAAAGCTCCAATTGGCTATATAAATCAAAAAATAGAAATTGAGTTTATGGTTGATATTAATGGTAAATTGGTGATAACAAAAAGTGCAGGAGAAAAAGAAAAGTATGACAACTCCGAATCTAACCCTTACCAAATAACCAACAAAAAAGCCACATACCCACAAACCGGTGGACCGGGAGTTTGGATAGGCTTTAGCCTAATCGGTCTAGCATTTATGCTGATAGGTGCATTAATCTACGGCAAGAAAAAACAACTTGCTTAGCAAAAAGAACAAGCAAACAAAACCACGCCCATCTTGCCAAGCTGGCGAAAAATCGCCCTGGCATCTTGAGCGAACACTTTAATACCTCTGGCATCCTGAGCGAGCGAAGCGAGTCGAAGGATCTCACAAAGTAGCAAAAACCAATAATAAAAAAAAGAATTTGCGAAGCAAACTTCTACAACTTTTGCTCCACGCAGTGGCGGCGGGGGTAACAAGGGTTAGGGGGTTTGGGGGAAGGGACGTAGGGGTCTCCGTAACCCCTCGTCCCTACGCCCCAAATTACCTGCAAATAATATAAAACAGCATATATAAAATAAAAATATACTTCACACAGCTTTTAAAAAAAGCAAAAAACTTCGTTAATTAATTCGAAAAAGAACCTTTAAAGATTTCTTTTTTCGAATAATTAAATAAATGTTGGAATGTTTCAAAATTACAGTTACTTTATTTCAAAAATATGATATAATGAAACTGTAGAAGGATTGATTTGAACTTATCGAGAATACATATTCTCAAATGAGAAGGGATAAATTCCCATCAATCAAACTGGCAAAATAAAAAACAAAGGAGAAACAAATGAAAAAGAAAATTTTGTCATTTTTAACAGCGTTTGCAATGGTGTTTGGTATACTAGTAGCACCATTTACAACTGCTAAGGCAGACCAAACAGTCACAAAACCTGGCGACCAATATTATGATAATGGTCAAGTGCCTACTAAAAAAGAAGGTGCACCAGCAGATAAAGAAAACGCAACAACAACTTCAACTATCAAAATCCACAAAATAGTTATGAACTCTACTGACCTTAGTAACTGGTCAGAAGAAGATAACAGAACTAATGGTGGAGAGATAACAGCTATCAAACAATTCTTTGGTAATTCAGCTGAAGAAGTAGATGGCGTTTACTTTGAAGTTTACAAAGAAGTTGCAGCAGGAACAGCAGGAGCGGTTGCAGGATCTGAATTAAGATCTAAACACAATGACTCTGATAAGATTAAGACAGATAAAGCATACAAACTTGTTAAAGAAGGTTTAACAAAAACTAATGGTACTGATGAATTTGATTTATCTTCTGAAATAGACAAAGATGGAGATAAAGAAAAACCAACCACATTTGTAATCGTAGAAAATTTAGAAAAAACTACTTATACAAAAGATGGTAAACTACTTAACAAAAATGGTAAAGCAATCCCTGCTTCTATCACATTGCCAGCAACTATAATGGGTGGAAATGTTCTAAACTTATATCCAAAAAATACAGACGCTGACAAACCAGAAGTAATAAAAGACTACAAAGAAGAATTCACATTAGATAATCAAAAAACTGATGATTTCAATCACAATAAAGAAAGAACTCAAGATAAAATTGAAAGCGATCTAAAAAATCACCAAATAGGCGATGAAGTAACATACAGAGTAGAAACTCTATTTAAAGAAAATACTTCATACAAAACAGCTTATTGGAACGATAACATGACAGCTGGTCTAACATACAAAAAAGGCTCAGTTAAAGTATTTATTAACGGTGCTGCAGCTGAAAAAGCTGATTATACACTAGATGAAACTGCAGAAAATGGCTTCACTGTTCAATTAACAGAAGCGGGTCTAAAAAAAGTTAGCGATGATAAAAAACACATTGTAGCTTTAGAATATGCTGCTACATTAAATGAAAAAGCAATCGTTAATATCCCAGAATCAAACGACGTTGACTTCTTCTATGGTAACGATGCTAAACAAGGTAATACTCCAATTCCAGTAAAACCAGTAGATAAGAAAATCACAGTTAAAAAGGAATGGGATGATGGAAAATTTGCTGAAGGCGAAAAAGCTACATTCCAACTTTATGATGCATCTACAGGAAAAGCAGTTGGTGAAAAAGTTACAATTGAAAAAGGTAAAGATACTCACACATGGGAAGGCCTAGATAACGAGAAATCATATAAGGTAGTAGAAATTGAACGTAAAGACGGCGTAGAAGTTTCTTACGAAAAAACAGCTGACGGACAAATCAAAGCTGTAAACCACATTGGTCACAACCAAGAAGTTAACCCAAAAGAACCAAAACTTGTTCATCATGGTAAAAAATTCGTTAAAATTAGCGATAGAGAAAACAAGAGAGTTGCTGGTGGCGCTACATTCGTAATTATGAATGAAGCAAAAGATAAATACTTAGCACAAAAAGCTGAAGGTAAAGTCGCAAACAATAGACAAGAATATACAGAAGTTAAAGCTATCTATGACCAAATGGTAGTAGATGCAAAAACAAACAAAGAAATCACTCAAGATGCTATTGATCAGTATTACACAAACCAAGTAGCTCCAAAATATAAAGAATTAAATACAAAATATGAATGGATTACAACAAATGATCCAGAAAATGAAGCTACAGTTGTAAAATTAACATCTAATAAAATGGGTCAATTTGCAATTGACGGTCTAAAAGACGGCAACTACAACCTAAAAGAAATTAAAGCTCCAGAAGGATATGCAAAACTAACTAAAGAAGTTCCATTTACAGTTTCTGCAAATTCTTGGGAAAGCGAAGGTGACATCGAATTTAATAAAGATACAGACGGTCAAGCAAAAGAAAATGGATTTGCTTTATTAAATAAAGATGGTAATAAAGGTTCTGCTCAAAAAGTAGTAAACAAGAACTTAACAATCCCACAAACAGGTGGAATCGGTTCACTAATCTTTATCGTAGCAGGTCTTGCAATCATGACAGTTGCTTTCGTAGCTATGAGAAAAAGAAACGCAGTTAACGCTTAATAATTAAAACAAATCAATTGCCTTTAAGGAAATTGAATTATAAGAAAAGAGGAGAAAATTCTCCTCTTTTTTCTATTTGTTTACAATTAATCATTTTTCCTTTTTTCTACTCAAGCATTTTTAATAATTTTTATTAAATAATACATATAATAGTTAGAGAAAATTGAAAAGAATTTTAACTGCTCTAGCAATTAAATAGAATTTAATCTATTTGATTTAGGATTTTTATCTAGTAGAATACAAAAAAACTGGGATCTTTATTATTATAAAGATAAAAAAGGAGGAATTATGTTTGATTTTAAAAATAAGGATAGAACTTTTCTGCTTGCTACTATTATTAATATTATAATGTTTTTGTGCTTATTAAAGTTTTCGGCCAATATTTTTTGTAATGCGCTTGCATTTATTTTTGTTGTTTGTACTTGTATCTTCAAAGAGATGAGCAACAAATATAAGAAAATTCAGTCGGAATTGAAAGAATTGGATTATATTTTAAGTCTTGTTGTATTTGCACTATATTCTTTTACTTTGCTGGTAAATATCCATGAAAGATTTCCAAGAACTACAATTTTTTTATTCTTTCTCTTATTTTTTATATATACAATGGAACTTGTATTCTATGCGATGAGAAATACTAGTCTAAGTTTTCTCGCTGTAATTGGTCTTATAGTCTTTATTTTCTTGCTTGGATTTTTTAATGTTGAGAAATGGGAATATATATCAATATTTTTTCTATTTGCCTTCTTCATTTTTAGACCTTTTAGCAAAAAACTAGATAAGGATAATGAAAAAGTAGGACAAGATTCGCGCGAACTTAGCCTTGACCAAATACTAAATATTGGCTTAAATGACTTTGATATAGTAATAGCTTGCCTTTTTATAGCTGTAATTATCACAAGTAAGGAGCAAAGCCAAAATCTTATTAAAAGTTTTTACTCTATAAAAAATGACAATTTCTACTTTGCTTGCCTAATAGGAGTTGTAAGATTTATTATTTTTATCTGCATATTCTTTCTAATTGCCATACTAAGATGGATAGCGATTAAGCTGTCTACAAAAAAAATCAAAATGGATAAATTTTTCAAAGACCTAAGCCAGTTGGAATTTAAAGATAGAATGGTAAGAATTTTTACAAAATTTAAGGAAAGATTTTGGGATATGCAGTGGTAGGAGAAAAGGCATTTTATTACTTTTCCCTTTGCAAGTTGAGTGAACAAATTTATTAGCCCTGGAATATTGATAGAATTTTTTACTTTTACCTTTGTATTTTGGGCGAATAGAGTACCTCACTTCTCTGCCATCTTGAACGAACTTTTTTCATCCCCCCTCTGGCATCTTGAGCGAGCGAAGCGAGTCGAAAGATCTCACAAAGCATCAACAACACCTTAGTATCAATCCCACAAACAGTCGGACTAATCTTCATAGTCGTAGGCTTGTCTACTCTGACTGCCGGCAGGTTCTCCCATGAGTGGTGGTTTAGTATCTTATAAATGCGCTTATAATAGCACAAAAGCGTACAATAATATTGAATTTTATATAGATCAGAAGTATGTTAATATTAACCATGATACTGTAGAGATGATGCATGGTTTCGACCAATAAAAAGACGAGCCTGTCCGCTCGTCTTTTTATACTATAGGCTAATTATCATCAAGTATGCTATCTAGCCATTTGCAGATTAAGTGACCAACTATTTCTGCTATGATAGTTACTATGATACTGTAGATTTTTCGCATAGTCTCACCTCCTCTCATGCTAATGAGATTGATGATAACACTTGTATCATACTTCATCTACAGAGAAATTAATAATATTTATTTTGTAAAGTAAGAATTTTTTAATCTGAAGTTAATCATAATAATGACTTAGAATTTAAGCTTACAAAAATCTCAAGCTAAGAAAGCTTAATTATAAACAAAAAACAAAACTTATTCATTATATCAAAAGTGTTCCATATATTAGGTATAAGGAGAATAATATGGGAATATTTTCTACAAGAGAGCTTTCGACATTAATCTGGACAGCTATAATTATATCTTTTTTCATGATAAAGAAGGATACAAGAATAATAATCATTGATGGCATAATACTATTATTTAAACCAGGAATAATGATAATCTTTCTTATATACTTTCTATACATATTAATTGTAACAATATTTATTTCGAAATTATCATTATGGGATAGGATTTATACTAAGGATATAATTATTTGGGCGGTATTTGTAGGTTTGATTAACTATTTCAGAGCAATTACAGATGAAAATTATGGATTCAATCTAAGAAAACTAATCAAGGATAATATTAATGCTACTATAATTATTGAATTTATTATTAGCATATTTACATTTGATATAAAATTAGAACTTATAATCGTACCTATAGTGACCATATTATCTGTATTAAGCTTGTACACTGAGAGAAATAGTAATTATGAGAGTGTACATAAGATTGTTAATGGTATTATGGGCGGTTTTGGGTTGTTTTTGGCCTTTAAAACTATAGAAGTGGGGATTCATAAGTATAAATATCTAAATTCAAAAGATACATTAGTAAGTTTTATGATTCCGATTATATATCTTTTCTTATCTCTGCCCTTGTATTATATTATTCGATTATTTTCAGAGTATGAGACAGTTTTTCTTTCAATACCATTTAGCGATGGAATAAATCCGAAAGTAAAGAGAAGACGTTTTTTTAAGATTTTTAAGGTTTGTGGGTTTTCAACTAAAAAATTGGAATGTTTTTATAAACATTATGTACCATATATTTATATGAGTGTGTCGGAAGAGGATTTTGATGAAGCTTTAATTAGGTTTACACTCGAATATAGATAAAGTTCGCATAATTGTGTAAAATATAAAGTGATTAGGAAAAAACTAGTTCAGTGTTTATAAGAAAAACTAATCCGCATTGTTAATATTTTATCATATGTTTATTAATTATTAAATAAATGGGAGGAGAAATGGCAGGAACTAAATTAAAATTAAATGCCAAAGGGCATGAAATTTCGGTGATTGCTTATGAAGATCAACAGGATTATATAAGCTTGACTGATATAGCTAAGCAAAAAAATCCAAATGCACCGGCTGACATTATAAAAAATTGGCTTCGTAGTAGAAGCACGATTGAATATTTAGGACTTTGGGAATCTTTGAATAATTCTGATTTTAAACTGGTGGAATTCGACCAGTTTAAAAATGAGTCTGGGAGCAATTCTTTTGTATTAAGTCCAAAAAAATGGATTGAATCAACAGGTGCTATTGGAATTACATCTAGAGCAGGAAGGAACGGTGGAACCTACGCCCATAGAGATATAGCCTTTGAGTTTGCTTCTTGGATTTCTCCAGAGTTTAAAATGAGGTCATAGGAATAAATTTGAAACTAATCTTATGATCGAAACTAAAAAAAGTGTAGAATGGCTGTTTTATTTAATAATTAAAGGAAAATTTTAATTTTAAGAGAATACAATCCGTATAGAAAGATTGCATTCTCTTTTTTAAATTTTTTAAGATAAAATCATCGTTGTATTCAAGTGATTGGGAGTTTTATAAGTCATCATAAATTTTTCTCAAAACATTTACTCACACAAAAATTATTTTTGTTAAGGAAAAAATATCCGTGGATATGTTAGCGATTTCCTGTATACTTTAATTGAGGGTGGCTATATGATTGAAACAAGATTGAAGTTGATTTTTGATTATTTGACAAGTGATTATGATTACCATACGTCTGAAGAAATTGGAAAAGACTTGCAATTAAGCGATAAAACTATTCAAAGAGAGATTCATATTTTAAATACTTATATTGAAGATAATGGAGCTAAGATTAAGTCTTTAAAAGGCTATGGTTATAAGTTTATTATTACTGATGAAAATGCTTTCAAAAAATTTCTTAAAGATGATTGGTACAAGCATGCTTATTTTGTTTATGACAATGCTGATAAGGAAGGTAGAATTGAAAGTATTTTGCATTTGTTTTTGTTTTCTAATTCTTATATCAAGCAGCAGGAAATTGCAGATAGTTTTTATATAAGCCTTTCTCAAACGCAAAAAGATATTTCTTATATTAAGAAAGTTTTAAAAAAATATGACCTGACTTTACAGTCAAAGCCTTATTATGGGATGAAAGTAACAGGTAGTGAAAGAAATATTAGAAAAGCTATCAAAAATGAAATAGGGATGGATCCTTCTATCTATAAGGATAATGAAGATATTATATTATTTGAAAAGATACAAGAAATTATTGATCAGATAGATTTCGGGCCGAATTTTTATATGCCTTATGTTAATTTCAAAAATTTGGTTATTCATATTTATATTTCAATTCTAAGGATTAGAGATAATAGGATTGTCGAAAATTCAATGGATTTAGATGATAAGCTTATTTCTTACGAAGAGTTTAATATTGCAAGCATTATTGTCGAAAATTTAAAAGAAAAGCTTGATATGGCTATTCCTTACCAAGAGCTAGTTTATCTTACTATGCATTTGATTGCAAAAAACACTGTAAGCGATCATGGCAAATTGTCAAATGAAGTGGCAAGTGTTGCCCAAGAAATCATAGATACTATTTATGAAGTTACAAAATACGATTTTAGGGCGAATATCGATTTTTATTTTTCTATTAGCACACATTTAGGACCTTTGATTGAGAGAATTAAGTATGGATTGGATATGAAAAATCCACTCTTGGAAGATATAAAGGCAAATCAAATTGCGTTTTTTATTGCGACAATTGGTTCAAATGTTATAAACGAAAGATACAAGACGAAAATTTCTGATGATGAGATTGGCTACTTGGCATTGCATGTTATTAGTGCTATGGAAAATAACGATCAAAACAAGAAAGATATTCTTTTAGTTTGTGGTTCGGGCAATTCTAGCGCCCAAGTTATGAAATCTCAATTAATTTCTAAATTTTCTAAGCAAATTAACAAATTGGTTTTAATTGATTATAGCAAGATAGGCAACTATGATTTGGAAAGTTTTGATTTTATAGTTTCTTCAATTAATCTGAAATTACATACAAAAACACCAATTGTATATGTGGATATACTTTTTAAACAGAAGGATTTTATTAATATAGACAAAGCTATGAAAGGTGGTGGAAGTAGGGAAATTTACAAAATATTTTCTAATTCAATTCTTATAAGGGATATAGATGTCTATAGCAGGGAACATGCTATAGAGATTTTAGCTGAGATTGCAACTAAGAAAACAAATATGGCTAAGGAAGAAATTATTAGCCAATACCAAAAAAGGGAAAAGCTTTCAAGTACAGCTTTGGCTGATGATATCGCTATACCTCATATTTTTAAGCAAGTTAAAGATGAGAGTTTCTCTATTATTTTGATCCCAAATAAGGAAGTTTTATGGGAAGATAAAAAGGTTAGTTTAATATATTCCTTATTTGTAGGAAGTGAGATTGGTGATATGTCTCTTTATTATGAAAAATTAGGAGATTTTTTGATTAATGACAAGATCAAAGAAAAAGCAATTAAAGCCCAAAATAGCATTGAATTTATGGAAATATTTTTAAAGGGAGAAAATTATGGATAATGAGCAGATGTATGAGATTGCCTTTCAAATAATAGTTCATGCTGGTGAATCAAGAACACTGTCTGCTAGTGCAGTTGATAAGGCAGAAGAATATGATTTTGAAAGTGCAAATAAGCTTTTAGAAAAAGCAAATGAAGAGTTTTTGGAATGTCATAAAATCCAAACAAACTTGTTAACTAGCGAAGCAAATGGAGAGAAAATTCAATTAAACATTATTTTTATTCATGCTCAAGATCATTTGACTATGGCAAGTATCTCCATGGAAAACGCAAAAAGATTTATAAAAACTTATAAGAAATTAAAAGAATTAGAGGATAAATATGAAAAATGTAATTCTAGTTTGTAACGCAGGTATGTCATCATCCTTGATGGCAAAAAAAACGACAAGCTACCTAAACGACAATGGTCATGATATACATATTGATGCCACCACAAGTGTAGATAAAAAGAGGATTTTTGAAAAAGATAAGTACGAGCTAATTTTGGTTAGCCCACAAATTAGAATGTTATTTGATGAATTTTCAAAAAAAGCAAAAGAAAATGACATGAAAATTGTTCAAGTAAATTTCGATGCCTACGCTCCTATTCCATCTGGAATTGAAAAAATGGCTAAATTAGTTTTGGACAATCTATAAAATGAACGAAAAAACGGAAAGAGCTAATAATTTTAAGAAATTTAACAAATATTTTTTTATTAGATATGTTCTAACTATAGTATTTTTCCTAACTTTGTATTGTATTGTTGGCTTATATATAAAAAAAGCATATATAAGCATGACATTGCTAATGGTTTTAAATGGCATTATTCTTAAAATTCATTTTAGCATAGCACAAATCATAAATGGGAAAAATTTAGATTTTGATAAAATTAAAAGATACTTATATATTAATCTTTTTTTGGCAATGACAAATGCTATTGTTTTGTTAATGAGTAAGTATATAGCAATGATGGTAATGATGCTTGTATCATCTTTTTTGATAATTCTTTGCATCATGAAAATAGTTAAGATTAATAGATGAAGATAAGGAGGAATTAGTGGAGAGAAAACTTGGAATATCGATATATCCTGACAAATCCGATATAGATGAAATGAAAGAATATATTGACAAGATGTCTAAATATGGCTATAAGAGGATTTTTTCTAATCTTTTGCTCTCTAACAAAGACAAAAAGGAAATAGAAAATACTTTCAAAGAGATCTTTAAATATGCTAAAAATAGGGATTTTGAAATAATAGTTGATACAAATGAAGAAATTTTCAAAATCTTTGATGTAAAAATAGACGATTTGAGCTTTTTCAAAAAAATCGGAGCAGACGGAATTAGGATTGATGGAGGTTTTAATAATCTTCAAAAAGCTCGCCTAAGTCAAAATAAGGAAAATTTAAAAATTGAGATAAATATGTCATCAGTAGATCATTGCATAGATGAAATATTTGACTATGGACCAAACAGATTTAATCTTTTGGGTTGTCATAATTTTTATCCACAAAGACATAGTGGAATTTCCTTAGAATTCTTTAGAGAAAATTCAATTAAATTTAATCAAAAGAAGATAAGAACGGCGGCATTTATATCTTCACAAAACAAAGATGCTTTTGGACCATGGCCAATAACTGAGGGTTTGCCAAGTCTTGAAATGCATAGAGATTTGCCGATGGATGTGCAATTAAAGCATCTTATATTAATGGATCTTTGCGATGATATTATTATTTCTAATTGTTACCCAACCGATGATGAACTGGATAAAATCAAAAATATATCGCTAACAGAAGCAAGTTTTGATGTAGAATTGCTAGCAGATGTTCCTGATATAATGAAAAAAATAGTTCTTGAATCTGATTTATACTATAGAGGTGATATTTCTGATTATTTGATAAGATCTACAAACACTGTAAGAGAATATGAACAGTATGATATTCCAATATTTAATCCAAAAGAACATATAGAAAAAGGATCAGTTATTATAAATTCCAATGAATATGGACAGTATAAGGGAGAGTTAGAAATAGCCAAGGAAGATTTTGTAAATACTGGCAAATCTAATGTTGTAGGAAAAATTAGAGATGAAGAAATATTTTTATTGGATTATTTGAAAGCTTGGCAAAAATTTACTTTAAAAATGATAGAAAGTGAGAAATAATATGTTTGAATTATTAGAAAAATACTTAATGAACCCACTTGTAAAATTTTCTCAGAAAAAATTTGTAAGAGCCGTACAAGCTGCTGGTATTGCAGCCATGCCTTTTACAATAGTTGGGTCAATGTTTTTGGTTTTGCACATCTTGCCTAGAGTTATTACACCTTTGCAAGGATTTTATGATAATTATTTAGTTCAATTTGCAGATATATATTTGCTTGCATTTTCTGCATCAATTGCTCTTTTGGCTTTGTACTTCTTATGTGTTATAGGATATGAATATACAAGATTAGTGGCTGAAGAAGAAGAAATTAATTTAAGCCCGATTTCTGGTATGCTTTTATCAGTATTTGGATTTTTTATTACATTGCCACAATTTGCAAAAGATGGTAGCTTGAAACTATTAACAGACTTAGACAATGGAATTATTAATGGTTGGTCAATAGGTGATGCTCCAAATAGATTGGGATCTACAGGAGTATTTACAGCAATCATTGTAAGCTATGTTGCAGTAAATGTATATAGATTTTGTGTTAAGAAAAATATAGTTATCAAATTGCCAGATTCTATTCCAACAGGAATAGCCAATTCATTTACAGCTTTGATTCCTTCATTTTTTGTAGCTGTACTTATGATTTTGGTTAATGGTATATTGATTGGCTTAGGAACTGACGTATTTGACATTATTTCAAAACCATTCTCTTTTGTAACAGGGCTTACCACATCTTGGATAGGAACTATGATTATAATGTTCTTGATATCAGCTGTTTGGCTTGTAGGAATCCACGCAAATGTAATAGGCGCATTCTTAACCCCAATTGTTTTATACAATATGGAAATGAACATAAAAGGTGCAAATATTCCTTTTGCTGGTGGCTTTGACAATGCTTATATGTTTATTGGTGGTGCTGGTGGTACTTTAGGTTTAGTTTTGCTTATGGTTTTCTTTGCTAAAAGTGAACAATTTAAGATTTTGGGAAGAGCAGCTTTGATCCCTGGAATATTTAATATTAATGAACCAATTATCTTTGGTTTGCCTATTGTGTATAACCCATTTTTTGCAGTTCCATTTATACTTTCACCAATGGTTACTGGAACTATTGCATATTTTGCAGTAAAACTTGGAATTGTAAAACCAATGATCGCACAATTTGCTTGGCCAATACCAGGAGGATTTAACGCATTTATTGGAACAGGTGGAGATTGGAAAGCCTTTGTACTTGCTATAATTACTTTTGCAGTTTCTACAATTATTTACTTCCCATTCTTCAAAAAAAGAGATACTGAATTATATAATGAACAATTAGAGATAGAAAGACAAAAATCTGAAAATTAAAATAAAATTAGAGAGTAGCGGAGCTAGTAAATACTAACTCCGTTTTTTTCTATTTTTCCTTTAAAATTTGTCTTAATTTTTTAAGGGCCAAAGAATTTCTATTTGCGATTGTTTTTGGGGAAAGATTTAGCTTTTCTCCTATTTCTTTATTGGTCATATTAAGATAATATTTCATTTTTACAATGTTTTGATATTTGCTATCTAATTTATTTATAGCATTATGCAAATTTTTGTTTTTTTCATCTTCCAATAAATCTTTTTCTATATCTATATCCGACATAAGTCCATCTATTAGCGGATTTCCATTTTCATCGCACAGATACAAACTTATAGGGATTTCCTTTTTACTTTTGTCTAGAAAATGGTATCTAAGCTGATTTTTTAGATAATTTCCAAAAGTTCCCTTACTTTGGTCATATGTGCCAATGGCTTCTATCAAAATCATCTGCGATTCGCAAATATTTTCCTCATATTCAAAAACTCCAAATTTCCTTGCCATTGACTTTATTAGTGGCATATATTTTTCCGTGATCTGCTTTGAATTGTCTAAATTTATCTTCATAAATAACCTTTCAAAGCGGCGCCGCTATATTTTATTTGTCGACAAGTAAATAATATAATATTTTCCCCAAAAAGTTTAATCGGCTAAAAGGCGATTAGCTTGAGAAAATCTGGATATAATGGAGTTGAAATTGGTAATTTTCTTGATAAGGGAAAGCTGGTGGGAAATTTAAAATTACTAAATTTGGAAGAAAGGCTATGAAAATGTATAATATTATTAACCATGATACCTAAAAGTTCATGCATGGTTTTGACCACAAAAAAAGACGAGTTGCAGCTCGTCTTTTTTTTTATGCTAGTTATCTTCGAAATCAAGCTTCGCTTGACCATTCCATGGAGGGTCTTCCAAGAGCCAGACAGGCTTGCCTTATCTAGCCATTTGTTGATTAAGTGACCAACTATATCAACTACGATACTTACTATGATACCTAAAAGTATTCGCATAGTTTCACCTCCTCTCATGCTATGAGAGCATGATGATAACATTATTATTATATCATAATTTTTTCTGATCTTTCATTTTTCTTACTGGGACAATAAGGCCATTTTTCCTATATATAAGTGAGAGGAGGTGAATATTATGGCAATTATCTGCATTTTTAAGGAAGATGAGGAAGATGAAGAAGAAGATTCTTCTAAGAAAGAAGACTAAGGAATCTGGCTCGGTAAGTTTTTCTATTAGGATAAAAAATTTTTAGAAATTCCAAAAGTCACTTGTTAACAAACAGGAGGGAATATGGATATTACAAAACTTATCGGAGATTTGGGTTTTCCAATTGTAATAACTTTGATACTGATTTATCAAATAAATGGAAAACTTGATCAAATATTAGGAGAAATTAGAGAATTGGAAAAGAAGTTAGGGGAAAGATAAGGAGAAAATATGGCATCTGTTGATAAAATGCTTGCTTATGCTAAAAGCAAGCACCACAAGGTAAGATATTCTATGGCCTACCCAGCTCGTTTGGGGCCTTATTTTTTGGATTGTTCTTCTTTTGTCTACTACAGTTTGATTGCAGGAGGATTTTTGCCTAAAAATTCTTTTATAGGCAACACAGAAAGCCTTTATAAGTTAAAAGGTAAAATTTTTAAGGAAGTTTTTTCTTACGAAGATATAAGACCTGGGGATATTTTTATCAGAGGTTTAGAAGGAAAAAGCGCCGGCAGAGGCGGTCATACTGGAATTTTTCTTAGAAAAGGGGAAATTATTCATTGTAACGGTCTAAATAACACCGTTACCATCAACGGTGAAAGAAATTTCCTTAGATATTTCTTAGATTGTAGACGTAGTCAAAAAGAAAGATATTTTAGGCCGATGGTTGAAAAAGAAGAATCTTTTATTAACAAATCTGGAAAAGCTATAGTAAATTCCGCCACAAATATTAGGGCTTATCCATCGACAAATTCAAAAATTGTAGGTCTTTATAGGAAAGGCTCAGTCATTTATTACGATAGGATTATTGAAGCAAATGGCTATTCTTGGCTATCTTATATAGGAAATTCAAGCGGACTAAGGCGCTATGTTGCCTACAAAAATAATAAATATTCCTGGATGAGTCTTTAACAATCAACATAAAACACACTTTCCTAAGTTTGGAGGGTGTGTTTTTTTAATTTTGTTATATTTTTTTGTAGGCCATTAGAGAAGCTTTGATGGAGCTTGTGCTGATGGTTTTTATGTAGGAAGTTATTTTGGCATTTGAGATTTCGTATTTTTTGTTTAGAGATTCTATAAGTAGTCCTGCTATGGCTTCGGTTAAATACATGGTTAGGACATTTCTATATTGGGCATCAATCTTAATTCCTAGTTCTTCTTCATCTATTTTAATAAAATTTCCTATAATTTCCCTAAAATCTTTTGAGAAAAATCTTCTTAGATCTTTTTCTCCTACTGAAAATAAGATATTTTTCAAAAAACTCCTATTTTTTTCTATATATGAGAGGGTGAAATTAATGGCCATATCTATTTCATCCTTGCTATCGTAATCTTTTACAATATTTATTGCTTCTTGCTCCAAAAGCCATCTTAAAAGATCGTAAATATCCTCAAAATGATAGTAAAATGTGTTTCTATTGACCTTGCTTAGGGTGATTATTTCTGTAACGGTGACTTTGGAAAAGGACTTTTTTTCCAAAAGATCTTTTAAAGTATTGGCCAAAAGCATTTTTGTGTTGTAAGAATTAACTTCGCTTCTCATAAATTCCTCCATTTATATTAATTTACCCAAAAATTCAACAATTATCTAATAAATAGACAACTATTTAATTTTGTAGGAATATAAATGATTAAAAAAGCGCAAAAAAATGGTGCTAAGATCTAGCACCGAAATTTTATACTTGATCGAAAAATTCGACTTTTTTGCCATCTATTACTTTTGATGGAACTCCAACTTTATAAACTTCTTTGATTTTTTCGTATTCTTTTAAGCTGTCACGATATTTTAAAAATCTTTTTAAATTCATCATATTTTCGTTGATGTTGATAAATTCTTGGCCTTCAAATTTTTGGGGATTATTCTTATATTCCTCAATCAAAGACTTGCAGTGAGGGCATTTATCGCTTACAAAAATTTCTATACTCATAATATCTCCTAATTATAATTCTACTATATTTGCCTCATAGCCTATTGCATCCATGAATTTTAGCATATCATCTGTGTTTATAAATACAGTTTTTTCGTTGGTGTTAGGGTGAAAGCTCATTCTATCCTCGCCCATGATGGCCTTGTCAAAATAAACTTTGATGTCCTTATCTTCGTTATTTAGCAAGCCAAATAGGGAAACAACGCCAGGAGCAAGTTTCATTTTTTGCATTAGGGTATCAGCTGATGCCATTTTTACTTTTTCACCGACAATTTCTTTGAAATTATCCATATCCAAACGTTTTGTATCATCCATTATAACAAGATAAAAATTTTTCTTTTTTCTGTTGGTCAAAAACATGGTTTTGGTTCTAACTCCAGGCACACCCTCGATAAATTCGTCAGCTTGTTCGGTTGTTAGTGCTGGTGGGTGGTCAACGGTTTCAACAGAAATTCCTAATTCGCCTAATTTGTCATAAATCATCTTGATATCTTCCATTATTTCCTCCTATACTTTACAAATTTAAACTCTATGTCATTTTCTCGGTAAAGATCTGATTGGTCGATCTTTTTAAAATTTGGATCCTCATCAAAATTATGCAAGAAAGTGTCGGCTTTACGACTTGAGAAAATTTTTGTAATTATCGCCTCATCTATAAAGGGCAAAAACAAATCGACAATTTGCTTACCTCCAATTACAAAAACTTCTTTCTTGGAATTTTTTATGTATGCTAATAGATCTTTATAATCAAAAAACACCCTAGCATCATTTAATTTATAATTCTTATTTCTAGTTAAAACTAGATTTTCTCTGCCAATCAGAGCTTTTCCCATGGATTCATATGTATTTCTACCCATTATTACAATATTTCCATAAGTAAGATCTCTAAAATGCTTTAAATCCTTAGATATATGAAAAAGCATCTGATTATTATTCCCAATCCCCCAATTTTCATCGACAGCTAAAATCACTTTCATAATTTACCTCAAAAAACCTTCTATCTATATTAAACCACTTTTACTTAGAAAGTATATTAAGTATAATGAAAATATAATTTAAAATTAGCAGCTTTTAATATCTGATGGTATTAAGAAATATTTATTAAGTAGAATCAAAAAATTACAAGCCAGATATCATCGCAAGAGCAAATCAGTTTAAGGAAAAATTTGAAGATTTAGGAAACGTTATTTTAGTAAATAATATTCTTGATGATAATGAAATTCAAACAAAGCTATCTGAATACTTAGATGGAGGAAAACAATGACTAATTTTTTGTTAAATATAATTCAGACGCCACCAATTATTTTGGCAATGGTTGCTCTAATAGGACTATTATTACAAGGGAAAAATTTTGGTGAAATTTTTGAGGGAACAATTAAAACTGCACTAGGAATGATAATCATATCTACAGGAGCAGGTTTAATTGTTCAAGAAATTTCGCCTTTTGTCGAACTTTTTGGAGAATTATTTAATCTTCAGGGATTTGCAACTTCTTCAGAAGCTGTCGTAGGTTCACTTCAAGCAAATATCCCAATAGTTGCCTCAACTAGTTCAATTATTTTGGGGGTAGGCTTTCTAGTAAATATTTTATTAGCAAGGATAACTCCTTTAAAAAATATATTTTTGACTGGTCACATGATGTGGATATCATCTGTAGCTATAGCCTATTGCCTATATATACAAGGTTATAACGAACTAAAAATAATAATACTTGGATCTATTTTACAAGGGTTAATATTAACAATGATCCCATCTGTAATTCAAAAATCTGTAAATAATTTAACTGGAAATAATTCTTTTTCAATAGGTCATTTAACTAACATAGGTACAGGAGCATCATCTTTTATAGGGGGACATTTAGGTAATAAAGAGGATTCTGCAGAAGATATAAAACTTCCAAAACAACTTCAGTTTTTTTCTGATACAGCTGTATCAGTAGAAATTGTAATGCTATTTTTTTATCTTTTTGTAGTAATGGCAGCAGGACCTGAAAGAGTTAGTGAACTTTCTAATGGTCAAAATTATATAGTTTTTGGAATACTAAAATCACTTGGATTTACTGCAGGAGTTCTAGTTTTATTACAAGGTGTAAAATTGTTCTTAGATGAAATAGTACCTGCTTTTAAAGGGATAGCTGATAAAGTTGTTCCAGGAGCTAGACCAGCTTTAGATGTAACTGTATTATTTGCCCTTGCACCAAATTCATTGATGTTTGGATTTATTTCTGCTGTTGCAGGAATGATAGTAGGAATGTTTTTATCATCTATTGTTTTTAATGTGACTCCCTTGGTCACAATAATTGGTGCATTCTTTACTGGCGGAGTTGCTGGCATACTAGGAAATGCTAACGGAGGTAAAAGGGGTGCAATAATATCTGGATTCTTATACGGTTTCCTTGTATTATTCTTATCAGCCTTGGTTTTTAAAACTTTTGATTTTTCCTCTGCAGGAGTTAGTGGATTAGGGTTTGACTGCATTGATATAATGATAATAATGTTATTATTAAAAAATCCAATTATTGGAATACCTATATTATTAGCGTGCTACTTAGCTCTTAGCCTTATCGAAAGAAAGAGTACAAATTAGTTTGTAGAAAAATTGCTTATTCTTGAAGAAAAGGCTTGTTTGCGTTAAAATTATAGTAGAATTTGTTATAAACGGAGGAAGAATAATGTCTGTAAAAATTAATAATGAACTAATAGAAACAATGCTATATTTTTGGCAAGCTACATCTGAAGGGGAAAAAGTCGGCGAAGATTTTATTAGAGGAATTGCAAATCGCCCAGAGTTAAAAATGATTTATGATGAAAATTTTAACGAAGAAGATGTAAGAAAAGTTTTATCAGCAATTTCTAATAGAGAGCGTCTTAACGATGTTTCCAAGCAAGCAAAGAAGTTTTGGAACAACAATATGTGGATGATGGAAGATTTGGGAGTTGTCGATATGATGGTAAGCCCTGTTAAGCATTTAAACTTAGATGATATGGATAGCGAAAAAACTCTAATTTTTATCCCTGGTCATGTTGATGAATATTATGTTAAAGGCGATACAATTCTTATAAATTTCTTCAAAATTATGGTAGATATTTTTGGAGGAACTAACGAAGTTACCATGGACGGAGAGCCTTTTGAAGAGCATATTAGAAAAATTGTTAAAGAAAATTAGTTAAAGCTCGTCTTAGATCTAAGGCGAGTTTTTAACTTTATTAAATATTAAGAGGAGGAAATATGTATTTAGATTTAGATTATATTGAAAAAAATGATGCTTACAACACCTACTATGAAATTTTTCAGCAAGCAGAAAAATGGCGTGAAGTATATAGGCTTTATGAGCAAAGAAAAGAAAAGATAGAAGAGTTTTTGGCAAAAGTTGGCTCTGATGTAAAAATAATTTTTACAGGTGCCGGAAGCAGTGAATATGTAGGAAATATCTTAAATGAATATCTAAAAAGCCTTGGAACTTACAACTTTTCATCAGTTGCAACTACTGATTTGGTGTCTTGCCCATATTTGCACTTTGCAAAAAATCAAAAGACCTTGTTGGTTTCTTTTGCTAGAAGTGGAAATTCTCCAGAATCTTTGGCAGCAGTAAAATTAGGCGAGCAAATTGTTGATGATTTTTATAATATGGCAATAACTTGTGCCCCAGATGGAAAATTAGCTTTGAAATTAAAAGATGACGAAAAATCTTTTGTTTTTATCGAACCGGAAGGAACAAATGACAAGGGCTTTGCCATGACAAGTTCTTTTACATCCATGCTTTTGACAGGCCTTTTGATTTTTGATAAAAGAGATGATAAAAAAGCCTTGGTAGATGAAATTGTAAAAACCTGCCAAGAGATTTTAGCTGATAAGGAAAAAATTGAAGATTTAGTAAATTTTGACTTTGATAGAATAATTTATCTTGGAAGCGGTCCTTTGTATAGGCTTACCGATGAGGCAAGGCTTAAAATATTGGAGCTTACAGCAGGTAAAGTAGCTAGTTTATACGAATCTTCAATGGGCTTTAGACATGGTCCAAAGTCTTTTGTAAATGATAAAACTCTTGTAGTTTCCTTTGTTTCATCAAATCCTTACACAAGCCAATATGATCTTGATATTTTAGATGAAACTTATGCTGATAAAATTGCACAAAGAATAATCGCCATTGCAAATAAAGAAATCGCTGGAGATTTTGAAAAATTACTTTATAAAAACCAAATAAATGAAGATATCTACCTTGCATTACCATATATTGTAATTGCTCAGTTAATAAGCTTGATTACAAGCCTTAGAGTAGGAAACACTCCTGACAATCCATCAAAAAGCGGAACCGTAAATAGGGTTGTAAAGGGAGTTAGCATCCACGAATACGAAAAATAAATAATTTAAGCTTAGGAAAATTTTTATTTCAAGAAAAATTTAAAAAAATCAAGGAGAAAAAATGTTTTATAAAGCAAAATATATAGTTCTTGAAGATCAAGTTTTAGAAAATTTTTATATGGAAGTTTGCCATGGAAAAATCAAATCATTTTCAAAAAATCCTCCAGAAGAATTTGAAGATTTGGGAGAAATAATCGCTCCAGGTCTTGTAGATACTCATATCCACGGCTACCGTGGAGAAGATATAATGAATGCAAAAAAAGGTGCTTTAAATATTATATCTAAAGGACTTTTGGAATGCGGAGTTACAAGCTTTTTGCCGACAACTCTTACAGACTCAACAGAAAAATTAAATGAGGCTTGTAGGGTAGTAGGTGAAGAATATAAGGATGTTGAAGGGGCAAAAGTTCGTGGAATTTTCCTTGAGGGACCATTTTTCACAGAAAAATACAAGGGCGCTCAAAACGAAAAATATATGTCAGATCCTGATATAGAAAAACTTAAAAAATGGAATGAATTATCAAAGGGACTTGTAAAAAAAATCGCCATAGCTCCAGAAAGAGATGGGGCAATTGATTTTATCCATCAAGCAAACGCCATGGGCATTGCCGTTGCTCTAGGTCATTCTGATGCAAGCTACAAAGATGCCTGTAAGGCAGTAGAAGAAGGGGCAAATATTTTTGTTCACACCTTCAATGGCATGAGTGGACTTCACCACAGAAATCCGGGAATGGTTGGAGCTGCCATGAATACAGATGCCATAAGCGAATTAATTTGCGATGGCCACCATGTAAATCCAGCAGCTGCAAATATATTAATTAATGTCAAAGGTCCTAATCATGTAGCTTTGATAACAGATTGTATGTCCGCTGGTGGAATGGCTGAGGGAGATTATAAGCTTGGCGAATTTGACGTCATCGTCAAAGATGGAACTGCAAGATTAAAAGAAGGCGGCTCGCTAGCAGGTTCGATTTTAAAACTAAAAGATGCGGTAAAAAATCTCATCGATTGGGATGTGGCCGATTTATTTGAGGCTATTCAAATGGCAAGTTTAGTTCCTGCCAAATCTGTGGGCATCGATGATGTTTGCGGAAAATTAAAAGTAGGCTATGCGGCAGATTTTATAGTATTAGATGAAAATTTAGGACTAAAGGCAACATTTCTTGATGGAAAGAGAGTTTTTGGATGATTTTGACTATTACAGCCAATCCATCGGTCGATATTTCTTACCAAATAGATGATTTTAAAATTGACGATGTCAATAGGACTGACAAAGTAGTAAAAGATGCAGGTGGCAAGGGCATTCATGTAGGTTATGTCCTAAAAGAACTTGGAGAAGAAGTTGTTCACTCTGGTTTTGTCGGTGGAGTTTTGGGAGCATATATAGAAAATACTCTGCAAAGCAAAGGTCAAAATTCGAGATTTGTCAAAATAAAAGAAGATACAAGAAATTGTATAGCAATATTGCACGATAAAAATCAGACCGAAATCCTTGAAAAAGGACCAAGTATTAGCAAAAAAGAAGAAGAAGAATTTATAAAAAATCTCGATCAAATTAGCAAAGATTGTAAATTTATAAATATATCTGGTTCCTTGCCAAAGGGACTTGATCCTAGTTTTTATGAAAAAATAATAGCTTATGCTAAGGGAAATAATAAATTCGTTTCTATGGATACTTCAGGCAAAATTTTAGAAGCGATAATAAATTCAGATATAAAACCTGATTTAATCAAACCAAATGAAAAAGAAATAGCAGATGTCCTAAAAATTGAAGTAAAGAAAGAAAAACTAGCTGAAATTTTATTAGAAAAACCTTTTAAAGATATAAAATATATTATAGTATCTTTGGGCAAGGATGGAGCAATTGTAAAAATTGATAAGAAAATTTACAAGGCAAGCGTTCCAAAAGTTAAAGCAATAAATCCAGTGGGAAGTGGAGATTCATCTCTTGCAGGAGCAATATATGCCATAAGTTGTGGCAAAGACGATATTGATATAATAAAGACAAGTATGAATTGTGGCCTCCTAAATGTATTAAACAAAGAAATTGCCCACATCAACATTAAAGATTTTGACAAATATTACCAGCAAATAAAAGTAGAGGAGATTTAATGAAAATATCCAAAGAAAAATACCAAAACCTAAAAAAACTAGTAAACGAAGATGGAGCAATAGCGGCTCTTGCCATAGACCAAAGAGGTTCAATGGAAAAAATGATGGCAAAAGCAAACCCTGGCCTTAACAACCTCGATGGCATTGGCAAATTTAAAGAATTAGTATCAAAAGAACTAACAAAATATTCATCAGCAATATTACTAGATCCTATTTATGGCAAAAAAGGCATTGCAGCTAAGGATAAAAACGCAGGTCTTATAATGAGCTATGAAAAAACTGGCTATGATGAATATGAAGAAGGCAGACTTCCAAAGTTGATAGAGGCAGTATCAGGCCTAAGATTAAAAGAAATGGGAGCAAATGCCATAAAAGTCTTGCTATATTACGATTGCGATGAAAGCGAAAGAATAAATGACATCAAAAAAGCTTGGGTGGAAAGAGTAGGCTATGAAGCAGAAGCTTTAGGACTTCCATATTTTCTAGAAATAATTAACTATGATAAGGAAATAGCTGATGCCAAAGGCCTAGAATACTCAAAAGTTCGTCCAAAAAAAGTAATAGAATCAATGAAAGTTTTTGACGATCAAAGATACAAGGTCGATGTCCTAAAAGTAGAAGCTCCAGTAAATATGAACTATGTTGAAGGCTTTGCAGAAAATGAAGTTTTATTTAGCAAAAAAGAAGCCCTAAAATTCTTCAAAGACCAATCAGATGCAACAAGGATTCCTTTTATCTTCCTAAGCGGAGGAGTAAGTGCAGAGTTATTCCAAGAAACCCTAAAATTTGCCAGAAAAGCAGGCTCAACATTTAATGGAGTTCTATGTGGTAGAGCAACATGGTCAGGCGCAGTAGAAGAATTTGGCAAAAGCGAAAAAGATGCTCAAAATTGGCTACAAAGTACAGGCAAAGAAAATATAAGAAGTCTAAATGAAGTGCTAAAACAAACAGCAAGCTCAGTATTTGAAAAAATTGAATGTTAATAAAAAAATCAAAACTACCTGTTCGGTCGGTAGTTTTGATTTTTTTTAAATATTTTTTATCTTTTTATATTTTACATAAGAATTAGCAGTCATTAGTATGGCGCTTATTAAAATTATGAACCAATAGCTTTTGCCTTTGCTATATTGCAAATAGGTCAAAAGGTAGAGGAGTCCTGCTGTTATTAGACTAGTTAAAAATTCTAAATTTTCTAATTTTTTCATTTTATATTACTTGATCTAGGGTTTTCCAGCTTAATAGAGCGCATTTGACTCTTTGTGGCATATTTTGAATATTGATAAAGGCTGCAGCATCTCCTAGTTTTTCTAATTCTTCATCTGTAATATCTTCTCTTTTTATCATTCTAATGTAGATATCTGCAAGTTCTTTGGCTTCTTCTTTTGTTTTGCCTATTATCATATCGCACATAACGCTTGTTGCAGCTTGGCTTATGGCACAACCATCTCCAGTAAAGGCTGCATCTACAATTTTATCTCCGTCTGTTTTTAATTCAAGAACTATTTCATCTCCACAAGATGGATTGTGGCCTGGTTCTTTGATATCAGCATCTTCCAATTCGTGTTTGTTTTCTTGATTTCTTGAATGATCTAGGATTATCCTAGAATAAATTTCTTCCATATTCATTTATAGTCCCATTACCTTTCTAACATTTAATAGCTCTTTGGCAAAAATTTCAGCCTCTTCTTTTGTGTTGTAAAAAGCAAAGCTTGCCCTTGCGCTTGCGCTTATGCCCAAATATTTGTGCAAAGGCATAGCACAGTGGTGGCCAGATCTAACTGCAACTCCACTATTATCCAAAATTGAAGCTATATCGTGAGGATGAATATCATCGTAGGTAAAAGATAGGACTGCGCCAGTTTTGGAATTTTCCGGGTAGAAAATTTTTATATGTGGATAATCTTTTATCAAATTATAGGCGTGGCGGGTTAGGTCGGATTCGTATTTATAAATCTCATCAAGGCCGATTTTTTCCATATATTCTATGGCTTTGGCAAGGCCAATTGCTCCACCGACATTTTGCGTACCAGCTTCAAATTTGTAAGGTAAAGAAGCAAAAGAGCTTTCTTGCTCGTAGACGTATTCGATCATATCTCCACCGGTTAAAAATGGATTCATTTTCTCAAGCAAGGCTTTTTTGCCATATAAAACTCCAATTCCCATAGGAGAAAGAAGTTTATGACCAGAAAAAACATAAAAATCACAGTCTAAGTCACTTAGGTCAATTTTTAGGTGAGGAGTAAGTTGCGCTCCATCGACAATTGCTATTGCACCAGCTTCATGAGCCCAATTTACAATTTTTTTGATATCTATAATCTCACCTGTCACATTGCTTGCTCCTGTGAAGGAAACAATTTTCGTTTTTTCGTTAATTTTATTTTTCAAATCTTCATAATTTAGGGAATAGTCCTCGTTAAGATAGGCATAAATTAATTTTGCACCAGTTTTTTTTGCAACAATTTGCCAAGGAACCAAATTTGCATGATGTTCTAGGATTGTTATCAAAATCTCATCGTTTGCTTTTAGATTATCCAAGGCATAGGAATAGGCGATTAGATTTAAAGCTTCGGTTGCATTTCTGGTAAAAATTACTTCCTCGCGATTTTTTGCCCCTATATATTCTTTTATCTTATCCCTAGAATTTTCATAGGCAGTAGTTGCCACAAAGGATAGATAATGAGCACCTCTGTGAGGATTTGCATTTTGGTATTTATAATAATTGTCTACTGCATCTATTACCTCTTTTGGTTTTTGGCTTGTTGCTGCAGTATCAAGATAAATTACATCTTTTCCCACTTTTTTGCTATCTAAGTAAGGAAAATCTGCTCTTATTTTTTCTATATCCATATTAATCCCTTGTATTCATTTGATGAACTTTTTTACTTAATTCATCTTTTAACTTTTGATCCTCAATCTTGTCTAAGGTTTTTGCAAATGTCGCCTCAAGCATCATTGATTCTGCTTTTTTCTTATCAAAACCACGACTCATAATATAAAATAGCATATCTTTGTTAAGTCTACCAATACTTGCAGCGTGGTTTCCTGCTACTTCTTTTTCCCTACAAAGTAGGATTGGTGCTGTTTTATTTTTCACTTGATCTGAAAACATCATAGAATAATCGGCGATTTTGCCATCGGCTTTGTGACAACCATTTTTAAGATCAACTACGCCCTTCCAATTTTTGCTAGCCTTATCTTTTAAGGCTCCATTAAAGTGAGTTGCTGAGTCGGTTTTGTTGCCATAATGGTCATTTTCTGCCAAAATATCCAAAAATTGATCTTTTTCCTTAAAATAAATTCCTTCTTCAACTAATTTTGCCCTGTCGCCTTTTAAGATATTTTTGATATTTACAAGCGAATAATCATTGCCCAATTCTATATAGCTAATATCCAAAAATGCATCTTCTCCGATAATTGAAGTAAAAGCTAGGAGATTTTTTGATTTTTCTGGCAAATTTGTGACAATAACTATCTTAGCCTTGGAAGCTTTCTTTAAATTTACTCTAATTTGTGAATTTATATATAAATTTTCTCCACTGCCAAAAGCATTTATTAAAAAGCTTGCAGAAGAATTTTCTTTAAGATTTATATCTACTCCGCAAAGCAAAGTAGGATTTTCTTGATCCATAATAAGATCGATTGTTTCAGTTTTATTTTCTCCGCTAAGATTTCTATAAATAGAGTAATTTCTAAAATCTTTATTTTCTTTATTTATTTCGCTGCCAAGGCCGTATTCTAAGTCTTTGAAGGCATTTTCAAGTTCTTCTATGGAATTTTCGTCAGATTTTTTGAAGTATTCTTTCTTTTCATTTATAGAATGTTCGCCATCTACCCAGTTTAGGCCAGTGTGATTCCAAGCATACATTCTCATTTCATTTAGTTTACTCATCAGCCATTTGCTCCTTCTAATTCCATATCGATTAGGTGGTTCATCTCTACTGCATATTCAAGTGGCAATTCTCTGCTTATAGGCTCTGCAAAACCTCTAACTATCATGGATTTTGCTTCTTCTTCTGTAATTCCACGACTCATCAAATAGAAAATTTGTGATTGATCTATTGAACCGATTTTTGCCTCGTGACCACAGTCCACATCGTCATTTCTAATGTCAAGAACTGGTATTGTATCAGATTGTGCATTTGCTGAAAGCATCAAGTTTTCACAATCAACAGTTGAGCGTGAGCCAGAAGCATTTTTTTTCATTTGCACAAAAGATCTTGTCATTGATTTGCCTGATCCTGCTGTGATAGATTTGGTAAGAGCTGTCGAATAAGTATTTTTAGCTAAATGTATCATTGAGCAACCATTATCTATATATTGGCCATCTGATGCAAAGGTAATTCCAGTGTATTCAGCACTTGCTCCTTCTCCAGCAAGGATACTTGTTGGATAAAGCATAGAAACTTTAGATCCAAAAGAACCTGATACCCAAATAACTTTTCCGCCCTCATCAACTATGGCACGTTTGGTATTTAGGTTGTACATATTTCTTGACCAGTTTTCTATGGTTGAAAATCTAACTTCGGCGTTTTTGCCTACAAAAATTTCTACAGATCCTGCGTGTAAATTTACAACATTATATCTTGGGGCGGAGCAACCTTCTATGAAATGAACTTTTGCATTATCTTCTGCAATTATCATAGTATGTTCAAATTGTCCAGCTCCTGGCGCATTTAATCTGTAATATGATTGCAAAGGAATATCTACCTTAATTCCTTCTGGCACATAAATTAATGAGCCACCAGACCAAACTGCCCCATGTAGAGCAGCGTACTTGTGCAAGGTTGGAGGAATTGCCTTTTGGAAATATTCCTTGACTAAATCCTCGTGTTCTTTTAGGGCTGTTCCAAAGTCCATGAAAATTACGCCTTGGTCTGCTAAGTGCTTTTGGATTGAAAAATAAACTTCCTCGCTATCATATTGGGCTCCAACTCCAGCTAAAGATTCTTGCTCAGCCTTTGGAATTCCGAGTCTATCAAAAGTTTCTTTGATTTCTTTTGGTAGAGCATCCCAATTTGATTTTTTGTCAGTTTTTGGCTTAACATAAGCTGTTATATCATCCATTTTTAGCTCTGACAAATCTGGTCCCCAATTTGGATTTTCTAATTTATTAAAAATTTCAAGAGATTTTAGACGTCTAAGTCTCATCCATTCTGGCTCGTTTTTTTCGCGAGATATTTCATTTACAATATCAGCATTTATTCCCTTTTCGGTTATCTTATCGTAGGTGAATTCATCTATAAAATCGTAAAAACCACGATCTAATTCCCTTAATTTTTCCTCAATATTATTACTTGGCATAGGCTACACCCATTCATATCCACGTTTTTCAATCTCATCCATAAGGCTATCATCGCCTTCGTGAGCAATTTTGCCATCTTTTATAACATGAACATAATCAGCTTTGATATTTTCTAGTAATTCTCTATGGTGGGTTATGATTATTACTGCATTATCTTCGGATAAATAATCCTTAATGCCCTTACTTACTATCCTTACAGCATCGACATCAAGTCCAGAGTCGGTTTCATCGAGCATGGCAAGTTTTGGATTTAGCATTTTTAGTTGAAGAATTTCAGATTTTTTTCTTTCACCACCTGAAAAACCAACATTTACATATCTTTCTGCATATTCATCTGCTAGATCAAGAGCTTTCATTTCCTTTTCTAATTTTTTGGAAAAAGAAATTATTTGTGGTTTTTTGCCGGTGATTTGTTCTTCTGAAATTCTCAAAAAATCAGCAAGTTTTACTCCAGGAATTTCATCTGGATGTTGGAAGGACATAAAAATTCCACGTCTAGCTCGTTTGTCGCAAGATTCATTTGTAATATCTTCACCTTGGAAATAAATTTTCCCTTCAGTGATTTTATAAATTGGATTAGCCATTATCGAGTTCATAAGCGTTGATTTTCCAGAGCCGTTTGCTCCCATAACAACGTGAACTTCTCCCTTGTTAATCTTTAGATCTATTCCTTTTAAAATCTCATTATCCCCAACGGATACATGAAGATTTTCAATTTTTAATAATTCAGACATATCTACCTCTTTTTTTATTATTCAAATTCTTATAAAGTATACTACTTCACTAGGAATTATCAATCATTGTATCTATCTCATTTTACTCTTTTTTCCATAAAAAAAAACGAGCTTTTGCTCGTTGTTATATATAAAAAAATTAATTATTGATTAATTTTATTTTCTATCACATCTACCAATGATTTTACAGCCTCTTCTTCGTTCTCACCACTTGCTCTAATGGTAAGCTCCTCGCCGTTAGAAGCACTCATGCTAAGAATTGACATGATAGACTTTGCATTATAACTTCTTCCGTCTTTTTCAACTATAATATCACATGGAAATTGAACAGCGGCTCTTATGAAAATTGATGCAGGTCTAGCGTGCAAGCCAATCTCATTTGTAAGCGTGACTTTTTTCTCGTACATAGTAGCTCCTTTCCTTAAACATTCTATAAAAATATATTACGACAGTTTTAAAAAAATGCAAACATTTTCCAGACGAATTTACCAATTAATAATCTATTGTTGGCAAAAAACATGATAAAAGCCTAAAATTAGGTAACTATGTAATTTTATTTATTTCGAAATTATGATAAATCAAAAAAATATTTTACTATATTTTTGCAAACGTAATCCATATATATTATAATTAAGTTAAATAGGAGGAATTTTATGGAAAAAAATAAAATATTTAAGAAATTAATTTTAACTTTATCTTTAATTGGCCTATTTTCTGCTCCAACATCTTTCGCACAAGATGTTAATGCCAATGTCAATTTAAGAAATGAGCCAGAAATAATAGCTGAGGGCAAGAAAAACAACGAAAAAGAAATAAAAAGTTTGGAAGAATCCATTTTAAATGCATCAATTTCCAAATCCGCAGCAGAATTTTTGCTAGAAAATTCTAAAGAAACAATAAAAAATATTGCTGGAACGTTAAAAAACCAAGTTGCAAGTTCTAATGAGAATTTAATTGCGGCAAAAAGTCTTCTTGCTAGCCTTAAAGAAGAAGGCGAAGAAAGCGATAATTTAGCAGATTTAAAGGAATCTTACTTTCAAAATAGAGTTAGGGTAGCTTCTTGCTATATGCTTTTAAATAATACTCCACAAACTATAAGAAATGTTAGAAATAAGCTAATTAATCTTGTTGAAAGTGCAGAAATTTTATTAGAAGAAAGCGAAGATTTGATAAATAAAGTTGAGCTTAACAAAAAATACAAAATCAAAGATATAGACAGAAAATCAACAGGCCTTTATTTTAGCTCTCCTAGTGAAATAGAAATTTTAAATTATTGGAGAGATTATAGGTCAAATGCAAATGTGCAAAGAGAATTTGCGGGCTTAAATCTTGCTGATTCAAATTTGGATACCTACCTATCTGTAAAGCCATCAATAAATGATGGAAATCCTGGATTGCCAAGTGATGAGGCCTTGCTTGATGCAAATCATGTCACAAATACCATAAGATATGCTCAAGGCCTAAGAGAAGTAGAAGCTGATAGGGAAAAATCTTACTATGCTCAAGCTTCTTCATTTGTAAATTATCTAAATGGAAATATCAGCCACAATCCTGCTTTACCAAACTCACTTGATAGAAATAACCCGATTTTTAGGGATGGATCTATAGGAGCTTCAAAAAGCAATCTTCACATGCAATATGGTGGATTTTCTAGCGCTATTATTAGCCAAATTAGTAATTTCATAAAAGATGATGGTCCTAATAACGAAAACGAAGTAGGTCACAGAAGATGGATTCTAAATCCTTTTGCCCAATATTTTGGTTATGGAGCTTACAGAGGATTTGGATCTACCTATGTAATCGAAGAAGGTTGGCCAAAAACATCGACAGAACTTGTCGCTTATCCATCAAATGTAGGAGTTAGTGAATTTTTTAGCACAACAACGCCATTTTCTATAAGTTTTGGGGATGCTTATGATATAAGTGATGTTACTATCACGGTGACAGACTTAAAGACTGGTAGAACTTTAGCTTATCAAACTGGTAAAAATATTTACACATCTTACGAAAACTACGGTTATCTAAACAACCTATCTTGGGGACTTGGTTATTCGGGAGAAGCTGGAAGCCAATATGAAATAAATGTTTCAGGTGTCAAGCTTAATGGAGCTGATTATCCAATAAATTACACTGTAAATTTCATATCTCTAGAATATTCTCATAATTAAAAATAATTAAAAAATCAGCTTGGTTAAGGGTAACCAGGCTGATTTATTTTTATATTCTTTCTAAAGCTCTTACTAAAAGCTTGTAATTTTTCTCAACTGACTTGATATCAACTTCTTCGGCAGGGCTGTGAGCTCCGTGAATTTCTGGACCAAAGGAAATCATTTCTACATCTTTTAGAGCTCCTTTAAATAATCCACACTCAAGGCCACCATGAGTTGTCGCAATTTCCATATCAGAGCCATTTTCTTCTTTCCAAATCTCATTTAAAACTTTTTCTAATTTGGTCTCTTCTTTTTGCCAGCCAGTATAAGAGCTTTTGATTGTTGCTTTGCCGGCAAATTGTTCTACGATTTTTATGGCGATTTTGGCAAGATTTTCCTTGGCTGAATCAATTTGAGATCTTGCCATAAGGCTTACTAGAGTGCCATTTTCATCGTGATTTAAAATTCCAAGATTTGATGAAGTTATTATCTCGCCTTGGTGTTTTTTTACTAAACCATCCGGCATGGTAAAGAGGGCATTTATAATATTTTTTGAAAGATCTTTGCTTAGAGCTTTCTTATCCCAAGAGCTTTCTTTTAGGCTAATTTTAGCATTAGGATCGGTATCTTTGTATTCATTTAAAATCTGACTTATTCTTTTATTTATTTCTTCTGTTGAATTTTCCTTATCACTTGTTGTAAATATTGCCCAAGCATTTGCTGCTATGGCATTTCTCTTTACTCCAGCAGAAAAATCGCAAATTTGTAAATCCATAATATCTACTAATAATCTTCCCAAGGCTTTTATAGCATTTAGTCTTGCCTTATCAATTTCCATGCCAGAATGACCGCCTGAAAGACCAGAAATTTCAAGTTTTAGGACTTGACCTTCTTTTTCTTCAAATTCATTTGCCCAAGTGATTTCTAAATCCAAACCACCAGCGCAACCAACAGTAAGTATTCCATCTTCTTCGCTGTCGATATTTAACAAATATTTTGCTTTGATATCAGAAGTATCAAGGGCATTTGCTCCAACCATTGAAGTTTCTTCACCTGTTGTAATTATTGCTTCAAGTGGACCGTGTTTCAAATTTTCATCATCAAAAACAGCCAAGATATAAGCAACCCCCATTCCATCATCTGCTCCAAGAGTTGTCTTATCAGCTGTCACATAATCACCGTCAACTATTAGTTTTATAGGATCTTTTGAAAAGTCGTGATTGCTATCATCTTCTTTTACGCAAACCATATCCATGTGAGCTTGAAGGGCGATAATGTCCTTATCTTCAAAACCTGGGCTTGCTTTTTTTCTCATGACAATATTTAAGGCTTCATCTTGGCGAGCTTCTAGATTTCTTTTTTTGGCAAAATCTAGCAAATAATCTGAAATAGCTTTTTCATCGCCTGAACATCTTGGAATTTGACTAATTTCTTCAAAAAATTTCCAAACATTTTTAGGCTTTAATTCATTAATTTTCATTAAAATCTCCTTTATATTTACCTATATTTTATCATACCCTAATTTTTTCTGTAATTTCACTGTATTTAGGTAGAGTTTCAGACTTCTAAGGCCAAAGATATTAGTTCTATCAACAATAATGGGCTCGTAAGTGTTATATATCTGCCTTAAAATATCCAAATCATAGCCTAATTCTATTGCTTTTAAGAGTTTGTTTACAATACTTCCTACAAGTTTATGATTAATTAGAGCCTTTTTTTCTCTGTCATTTAAATTTAACTTTTTATCATCAAAAAGTCTAAAAGAATATGCCACATCATCTTCAATTTTCTTTAAATTAAAGCTGGAAAGACTATCTCTTTCTGGATCTATCCTGTAATATGTTAGATATTCTTTAACTAATTCTATATTTTTAGAATGTTTTATTACCTTACTAAGAAATTCTATATCCTCACCATAGGATGTATTTTCGAAGAATTTTATTTTATTTGCTAGAATAATATCTCTCTTTATCATAAAGCATGAAATATGAAATTTATTCTTTGTAATTAAATAATTGGTCAAAAAATCATTTTTAATAAATCTGGTTTTTTTAGGGTAGATTTTCTCATCAATCAGTTGATTATATCCACAAAGACAAAGGTCTGAATCTTTCAAGCTAATCTTCTCATACAACTTTTCCAAAAACAAAGGATTATGAAGATCATCAGCATCCAAGAAACAAAGATATTTACTATTGGATCTTTCAATCCCGTAATTTCTTGCAGAAGAAACCCCGGAATTTTCTTTATAAAAATATAAGATATTTCCGTAATTCTTTGCTAAATTCCTAACGATTTTTGAAGAATTATCCTTTGACCCATCATCAACAACGATGATATTAAAATCTTTAAAAGTGTTATTTTCTACAGATTTTATAGTGTCTAAAATAAAATCTTCACCGTTATATAGTGGGATTATCACATCAATTTTTGCCATTAAATTATCCTTATAAGTTATTTATTAGTATTTTACCATAAAATTAATGATATTAAATATTATTAAATCTTAAATAAATAGTTTTAAATATTTACTTTTCTAATTTAATAATTTGCTATTGCAATTTTAGTTTATTTGATGTATTATATATTACAGAACATTACTAAGAGGTAAATTTATGACAAGGAAGAGGAAAAGAAGAAAAAGATTTAGATTTTTAAAATTTTTACTAGGATTATTTTTTATTTTTGTTATTGTAAATTTTTTAAAAACTAGATACAATGAAACGGCTTATTATGATGGAGATTTTATTGACAAAGTTGAAAGATTGTTTTCTTTTAATTTTGCCAACAAAGATTACAAGACTGACGATAAAAATATCTTGCTAAAAAACATAAAAAGTGAAGCCGATAAGGGCAATGACAAGGCAAGATGGCTTTATGAAAATTCCGAATCGCTTAACGATACTTTGCTATATTTAGCTGGAAATGATTCCGATACCATAGAATTTGTTTATAATTACAAAAATGGCATTACAGATTTTTCTTATTTTGATGGAAGCTCCCATGATTTTTCTAGAAAAACTCCTTATTTTCTCCAATGGGACAATAGATGGGCCTACAAGGCTCTTGGAAATTCTGTCATAGGCCTTGCAGGATGTGGACCAACTTCTATGGCCATGATTCTTTCAAGATTAAATAATGATATTACAATTAATCCAGAAAAAATTTCAAATGACGCTAGAAATTATATGACAAATGATGGAATTTCATGGAAATTTTTCAAAGATGAAGCTAACAAATACGGTTACCACATAAGCGATATTTCAATTGACAAAGATTCTATGATAAACGCCCTAAATTCCGGACCCTTGCTCGTGTCAGTTAACAGGGGAATATTTACTCTTTTTGGCCATATTATAGTCATAGATTCTTACCAGGATGGCAAATTTATAGTTAACGATCCTAACAGCCTTAAAAAAAGCGAAAAAGCTTGGTCTTATGATGAAATTAGAGATCAGATAGCTCATGTTTGGCTAATAAATTAGATTTTTAGACAAAAATTATTTTTGCAAAATTTAAGGCAAAGAAAAATTGACATTTATCTTTTTAAGTGTATAAATAATTTGTATAAATATTCGGGAATGAGGTTCTCCCACGACTTTGTCCAAAGCGCTTTAAAAAGCTGATGACTTCTGTTTATCTGCAGGAGTTTTATATATAAGTCGATAATTTCTGCTTGATGGAAATTGTCGACTTTTTTCTATGATAAATATTTTAAAATTTTGGAGGATTTATGTTAACATCACTTGCTTTTATTTTTCTAGTTGGCCTTGCTACAGCTAGCATTTGTCAAAAATTAAAATTGCCGGGAATTATCGGCATGCTCATTACAGGAATTGTTTTGGGACCTTTTGTTTTGGATTTGCTTGATCCATCGATTCTTTCCATTTCTTCAGATTTGCGAAAAATGGCCCTAATAATTATCCTTATCAAGGCTGGTCTTTCTCTTGATCTTTCTGATTTAAAAAAAGTAGGTCGCCCTGCAATTTTGATGTCTTTTTTGCCGGCAAGTTTTGAGATTTTGGCCTTTGCAATTTTTGCTCCGAGGCTTTTAAATATTACAAGAATTGACGCCTTGGTTATGGGAGCTGTTTTAGGAGCAGTTTCTCCAGCAGTTGTAGTTCCAAGAATGGTAAGTCTTATCGACAATAATTACGGAAAAGACAAAAGCATCCCTCAAATGATCCTTGCTGGTGCTTCATGCGATGATATTTTTGTAATAGTTTTATTTCAAACTTTCCTTTCCATGGCGCAAGGAGGAGAAATTAAAATTATGGATTTTGTTAATATCCCACTTTCAATCGTTTTGGGCATAGGCCTTGGAGCTTTGACAGGTTTTGTCTTATCAGAATATTTTGAAGGAGCCTACAGAAGGAGAGCTTATATAAGAAATAGCAGAAAAGTTATAATAGTTTTGGCGATATCATTTTTGTTAATGGCTATAGAAACTTACGCAAAAGGTTTCCTCCCTATATCAGGCTTACTTGCAGTTGTGAGCATGGCTTGCGTTTTGAAGATAAGAAGTGTAAGTTTTGTATCAAAAAGATTGTCAGAAAAATTTGGCAAACTTTGGATAGGAGCAGAGGTTTTGCTTTTTGTTTTGGTTGGAGCTGCCGTAGATATTCGCTACACCATGACTGCAGGAATAGCTGCCATCGCCATGATTTTTATAGGACTTTTCTTTAGGTCAATCGGCGTTTTGCTTTGCCTAGTTAATACGAATTTGAATGCTAAAGAACGTTTATTTTGCGTAATTGCTTATTTGCCAAAGGCAACAGTTCAAGCTGCCATAGGATCTGTGCCTTTGTCCATGGGCTTAGCTTGCGGGCAAATCGTATTATCAGTTGCAGTTCTTGCAATTTTGATAACTGCTCCTCTTGGTGCAATTGGAATGGATATGACCTACAAAAAATTATTGACTTTGGAAAAAACTTCTCAAAGTCCTATAGCAATAGATTAACAAAAAAATGGATTTACTTAAATTTTAAGCTAAATCCATTTTTTATAATTTTCTATCATTTTATTTTTGTCAGAAATTTCTTCATCCAGCAAAGCTTCATAATCTTTCATATTTCTGGCGTTTCTGTATTTTTCGTTATTGATAAGCTTTGAGTTGGAGTTCATTCCAAGACCTATAATATTTTCCAATTCCTCATTTATTATAATATTGTATCTTTGAGCGGTGTTTTCTCTTTGATAGCCAACATTTTCCAAATTTGAAATGATATTTTTTTGCCTATACAAATAATAAGGCTTATAGGAATTTTCTTTGACAAATTTTCTTATATCATCGCTTATTTTTAGGGCTTCTTTGATGGAGCCTGTCTTGTTATTTTCCCTATATTTGCTGCCAACTTTTCTAGCAAGAGCGTGAAAAGTTATATTATCTGGCAATAATTTTTTTAAAATTTCAAAGTTTTCCCTAAAAGAATTAGCATCTTCTCCCACAAGTCCTACTATAAAATCCATATTAATAATAAAACCGAGTTTTTTAGCATAATTATAAATTTCTAGAAAATGCTCTAAGTCATAGGCTCTGCCAGTTGCTTTTATAATATTTTCGTTAAAAGTCTGCGGATTTAGGGAGATTCTACCGACACCATTTTCCTTTAACAGCTTTAATTTTCCAAAATCAAGAGTATCTTCTCTGCCTGCTTCAAAGGTAAATTCCTGGTAGGTAAATTTTTCGTTAATTAGTTCTAAAAGCCTTTTGATATCGGAAATTTTCAAATAAGAAGGCGTTCCTCCACCAATATAGATTGCATCGAGATTTTCCGGCAAATTTATTTCTCTAATTTCTCTAAGAAGCAAATCAACATAAGAGCTTTTGTCATGATTTGTGCCAACAAGAGTTGGGTAAGCGCAATATTGGCAGCGACTTGGACAAAAAGGAATATTTATGTACAAATTAAAATCATTTGACTTAAAGGATAATTTTTCTTGCTGGTTTTTAATTTCAGCAAGCAAATTTATTTTTTCATCAGCAAGGAAATATTTTTCCTTAATTTCATCCGTGTTATATTTTTGCAAAAGCTTTGAGGGCTTGGATCCTGTAAGCATTCCCCAAGGAGAAGTATAGGAATTTTCCTTAGCTAAAATCTTGTATAAAATTGCCTTTAGCTGGTAATTATTTTCATATTCGTAGGATTTTCCCAGAAATGAAATTTTTTTATCATATATAGATAAATCGCCTGAATCAGCAAATAAAATTTCGTCGCTTTCGTAAAAAATATTTAGGATATCATATACAATTTTTCTTTTATTTGGGCTTTTTAGATAAATTTTCATGGCTTAATTATACCGCTTATCGTCCCAAAGCTACCACTTATCGGAAATCTGTTGAATATAAAAATATATTTACTAAAATAATAATTAAAGGAGGAGATGATTTGAAAGTTGAGATAAAAATCGATCAGTCTTTGGACGAAGAAAAAATCGTAATCTATGCAAGAGAAATAAGTAAAGAAATTTTAGCACTAAAGGAAAGTCTGGAAAATAATCAAGCAAATGTTTTGACAGGATTTTTTGATGACAAACTAGAATTTATTGATCCGGAAAATATTATAAGAGTTTATGCAAATGAAAAGAAAGTTTATGCAGTTTGCTCAAATAAAACTTACTTATTAAGATTAGCATTGTATCAGGTTGAACAAAGGCTTGATCCCAAAAAATTTGTTCGCATATCAAATAGCGAAATAATCAATCTAAAAAAGACCAAAAATTTTGACTTATCCTACATAGGAACCATAAGCTGTCAGATGGTAAATGGAGATGTGTGTTATGTTTCAAAAAGATCTTTAAAAAAAGTAAAGGAAATATTGGGAATTTAGGAGGAAAAAATGAATAATACAAACAAGCTAACAAATTATTTAAAAACCGTTTTTCTAAATCTTGGAGTAGTCTATTTTATTTCAATAGTGATAGCCTTCATCAACGGCGGAGATTTCAATATTTTTACCGAGGAGTTTTTAAAAGGACAAAATTCGTCACAAGCCATGTTTAAACTTACGCTTGCCCTAATAGCTGTAATTAGCCTTGTGTATTTTGCCAACAAAATTTACCGAGCAAATAATCTCTCCCTATTATCAAAAACAATTCTAGCATATGGAATTTCAATAACAGGAGTGATAATTTTTTTAAACTACTTAAAACTTTTTTCAAGCAAATATAGGGTAAATATTATAATCAATTTAGTGTTATTTTCTATAATCTATATCATATATTGGATCATATCTTATCAAAGAGTCAAAAAAGATATAGAGCAAGTAAATAAAAGATTGTAAAAAATGGGGCTGTTGCAAAATAGATAAATCGTTCCTAAATCATTGGAGCACCCTCCCAGAAAGTTTGGCCTCCACGAGCCGGCGGGCTAAACCTCAAACTTTCTGTGAGTGCACTCCAATGATGGAACGATAGATATCTATCAATTTGCAACAGCACCTTTTTAATCTCTATCCCTATTGCCAAATAATAAGACTAATCTTAGAAATTGTAGGGCTGTTGTAAGAGTTGCTGCAAGATAAGTATAGGCTGCAGCCTTTAACATATTTTTGGCATATTGATTTTCTTCTCCAACAAGCATTTCAGATTCTTCTAAAACCATAAGAGCTCTTTTGCTGGCGTTAAATTCTACCGGCAAGGTTACGATTTGAAAAACCAAAGTCAAAGCAAATAAAAGTATACCAAAATTTAATAAATTTTGCTTAGATAAAATCATTCCCAAAAATAAAAGTGGAAAACTTAACCTTGACCCTAAATTTACAGCAGGAACCAAGAAGGATTTTATTTTTAGCGGAAAATATCCATCTTTATATTGGATAACATGGCCAAATTCGTGGGCTGCTACTGCAACAGAAGCAATAGAAGTTTCTCTCATAGATTCAGGAGATAGGGCAACTTCCTTGGTCATTGGATTAAAATAATCACCAAGAGAATTTCCAATTTGCTTAATTTTTATATCTCTAAAACCGTAAGTATTTATAATATAATCACAAACTTCCTTGCCGGTTATTTGTTTTTTTGTTCCTATTTTTGAATATTTAGCAAAAGCCTTGTTGACATTTGCTTGAGCGATCATGGTTAAAATGAAACCGATAATAACCAATATATATGTCCTATCAAAACCGTAATAAAAAAATGGCATAAGACCTCCTTTGCTGTATAAAATAATTATACCCTAAATTCTATTAATTTATAGCTATTATAAATTAATAGATCATTAAAAATAAGCAAAGAAAAAGAGCCTTTTGGCCCTCTTTCATTTAGAAAAGAATAAGTTAGTCCTAGTTTTCATAAGGGAAAACTATAAGGAATTAATAATGAAAAACCTAGCTATGTAATAGCTAACTATAGTATAGCACAATATATATTTATGTGCAAACATTTTCTTCAAAAAATTTCATAAATTTATAGAAAGCTTCTAAGTTCTCGGTTTTTCAATATTTTTAAAGCTCAGTTAGCTTATCAGCGTTTTCATTTGATCCTATAACAATCAAAGAATCATCTTTTTCTATAGGTAAATTTGGGTCGAAATCTAAAATCATATTTTGGCGACTTTTAAAAGCTATAACATTTACCTTATATTTATTTCTAAAGTCCAATTCAATTAGTGTTTTTCCAATCCATTCTTTTTTTGCCTTGACTTCACAAAGTGAATAATTGCTAGAAAATTGGGTTAAATCCAAAATATTTTTGCCAGAAATCATTTTTGCCAATCTCTCACCAGTATCTAATTCTGGGAAAACTATTTTATCAGCCCCGATTTTTGTAAGAATTCTAGCGTGAGATTTGCTTATAGCCTTTGCTATAACTTGTTTAACACCACTATCTTTACAAATTAGCGTAGCTTGAATTGAGGCTTCTAAGTCTGCTCCTGTGGCAATTATTGCTATGTCATAGTTACTTATTCCCAAAGATTTCATAGCTACTTCTTCTGTAATATCAGCTTGAATGGCGCTTGATACAGAGTTTGCAATTTTTTCTATTTTTTTGTAATTATTATCAACAGCTGTTACATAAATTCCTTTTTCATAAAGTTTGGTAGCTGTTGCTTCTCCAAATCTTCCTATTCCCAATACAATTACATTTTTATCCATAATTTTCTCCTAACCTAAACTTATCATACCTTCTGGATATTTTATCATTTTATCTTCAGCCTTTAATCCGAATGCAAGGGCCATGGTCATTGGACCAATTCTACCTAAATACATACAAAGACCTATAAGAACTTTTCCAATATTTGATAGACTTTCAGTTATTCCTCTTGATGCCCCAACTGTAGCAAGCGCAGAAACCGTTTCATAAAGTATGTCTATAAATTTAAAACCATCAGTAACTGATATCACAAAACTAACCAAAATAACTATAGCAAGTGATATCAAAAATATGGAAAGAGCCTTTTTTATGCTTTGATCGGATATGGATCTTTTAAAAATTATCGGTTCTTTTTCTTTTTTTATAACTGAAATTGTTGCAATTACCAAAACTCCAAAGGTAGTCGTCTTTATTCCTCCAGCAGTAGATCCAGGTGATCCACCGATAAACATCAAGCAAATTAATAAAAGTGCAGTTGATTCTTTAATTTTACTTAGATTAACTGAATAAAATCCAGCTGTTCTTGCAACTACTGATTGGAAGAAGGACTCGAAAATTGATCCCTTAAAGCCCTCGCCTTCCAAAACTCCACCTTCTATAGATTCTAGAAAATAGAATCCCAAAGCTCCAACTAGGATTAGAGCAATTGTGATTAGTATTACAAGCTTGGAATGAGTTGAAAGTTTTTGGAAATTTTTCCTATAATAAATCTCACTTGTTACCATAAAACCAAGACCACCGATTATTACCAAAAGCATGATGGTCGTATTTACCAATGCATCAGATCTTAAAGGATAAATAGAATCTCCCAAAATATCAAAGCCCGCATTACAAAATGCAGAAATTGAGTGAAAAATAGAAAACCACACTCCTTTGCCAAAACCATATTGAGGAACAAATCTTATAGCGAGAAATATAGCCCCCAAAACTTCTGTTAATATTGTAAATAGGAGTACGTATTTAAAAAGATTGATCATTCCAGAAAGGCTATCGATATTAAATTGTTCCTTTAAAATTTGCCTGCTTTTTAGGCCGATTTTTTTCCTAAGTAATAGGGGAATAAGGGTTGCCAAACTCATTATTCCAAGGCCACCGATTTGGATTAAAATTATAATTACAACATGCCCTAGGCTATTCCAGTGATAAGCTGTATTAACTGGCGTAAGTCCTGTAACGCAAGAAGCACTTGCTGCTACAAAAAAAGCATCTATTATTCCAGTTGCCTTGCCATTTCTTGTAACATATGGTGTGGATAAAATTAGTCCACCTATAGAAATTAAAACAAAAAATCCAATAGATAAAATGATAGCAGGATTTTCTGTGGCTTTGGCATAAGCTTTTTTTACAAAATTACTTTGCATAAATTTCTCCTTTAACAAAACAAAAGCTTGGCAAAACAAGAGTTTTTTAAGCTTTGCGAATCTATTTTACACCCCTTTTATTGCTTGTCAATTTCATGATAGTAAGTTTAATTTTATTATAACAATGATATCAGATAAGCAAATTTTCATCAACAATAAATCTTGATAATATACATTGATTTTATTTATCTTAATTTTTAAAATTGATATGTTTAACTTTGCTTAAAAAGGATATAATTATTATGAAAGATAAATTATAAAGAATTAAAGGAGAAGAATATGAACCCTAGTATAATTGTAATTGCAATTCTTGCAGTTCTTGCAATTTTTGCTATATCAATTTATAACAATCTTGTTAGAAAAAACGAAATGATAGAAAATGCAATGAGCCAAATAGCAGCCCAACTTCAATCAAGATGGGACGCTCTTAATAATTTGATTGATGCAACCAAAGATTACGCCAAATACGAAAGCGAAACTTTAGATAAAATAACAAAAAATAGAACAAATATCGACAGAAAATCCACAGCTTCTGATGTAAATGAGGAAGAAAATGAATTTAGATCTGCTATGAATAGTTTTTATGCAGTAGCAGAAAATTATCCAGAGCTTAAAGCATCTGAAATTTATAAAAAAACCATGGATTCCATCGACAAATACGAAGATAACGTTCGTCACTCAAGGATGATCTATAACGACACAGTTACAAGCTTTAACAGATATATAAAATCTTTCCCACAAAATCTTTTTGCAGGAAGTTTTGGCTTTTCTGATAAGGGATATTTTAAAAACGATGAAAATTCCAACGAGGTGCCAAGATTTAATTCTTAGACTCTTTTTTTAGGAGCAATTATGAAAAATAAAAATCGCAAATTTTTATTAAGCCTAGTTCTTGCTATAATTTTAATTTTTGCAAGAACTAGCTTTGCAGATGAGATTTACTCCATAGATATTAGTGCCGATATAGATGAAAATGGCCTTGCCCATGTGACAGAAGTTTGGAAAACTAATGAAGATTCTTTCGATGCAACAGAAAAATACAAGGTGATATCCGACTTAAATGGCATAAAAATTAGAGACTTCAAAGTTTCTAGAAACGGAGAAGATTTTACTGAAATTAAGCCTTGGAATTTGGATTTATCCTTTGAGGAAAAGAAAAATCATTATGGAATGATCCAAAAGGAAAATGGGCTAGAACTCTGTTGGGGAATTACAGAATTTGGCGAAAATACCTACACCTTAACCTACACCATTGATCCAATCGTTGTTGGACTTAATGATTACGATATGGTTTATTATCGTTTTATAAAAGAAAACTTAGAGCCTTTGCCAGATTTCATTTCCATGACAATAAATTCCTATAAGCCTTTTGCCGATGAAACTTCTTTGTGGGCTTTTGGTTTTCAAGGAAATATAGAAAATAAGGATGGGAAAATTATCGCAAAAAGTTCTGGAGATGTAAATTATGGCCTTGTAATGCTTAGAATGCCGAAAGGAACTTTTGCTACTAGCCTAAAGATTGACCAAGATTTTGATTATTACAAAGAAATGGCCATAGAAAATTCAGATTTTGAGAATAATTCTTACGATAATTCTTCTGATGAAGAAATCTCAGATTATGACCAAGATGCAGACGATCATTACGAAGATGAGGATTATGACGGAGATTTTAACGCTTATGACTATTTTGATCAAGGTCCATCTTTTTGGAATTTTGGAGGATTTTTTTCAATTTTACCAATCCTTTTTTCTGGATTAATTGCAGGAATATTTATAAAAAATAAAAATGAAAGTGATAGCTTTCGACCAATAAACAAAGAAGTTTTGAAAAATCCTAAAGAATTTAAAGAAGAATATTTTAGAGAAATTCCTTACCAAGGACCGGTTGAAGATACATATTTAATCAATCTCTACGCCTACAAGACCAATAGTTTTGAAAATTATATGAATGCTTTCTTGCTAAAATGGGTTTATCAGGGAGTTGTAGAATTTGGCGAGGAAGATGAGAAAATACTTTTTATGACTCACACAATTTCCTATATAAAATTAATCCAAAAACCAGAGGATATGAGCCTTGTGGAAAGTAGTTTTTATGATATTTTACAAGAATGTGAAACTTACACTGACGATGGAAAAATCACCCAAAAAGAAATCGAAGAATATGTAAGAGATCATAAGAGGATTCCTGAAGTTTTAAGTAGAAAATTATCAAAAAACTCTTTGGACAAGCTTTGCCAAGGCCAATATTTATCAAATGAAAAAACTAAAAAGAAATTTGCCTTTTCAAACGATTCTTACAATAACAATGTAAAAATTGAGGAAAAAGGCCTAGAACTTTATGAAAATTTCATCAAATTTAAAAACTACTTGGCCGATTATTCTCTAATTAAGGAAAGAGATATAAACGAGGTTAAACTTTGGGATAGCTTTATGATTTATGCTGCAATTTATGGCATAAGCAAGGAAGTTTACAAAAATTTCACAGAAATTTATCCAGAATATGAGAAGATGTCTTACTTTGACTATTATATGATAGCAAATATCAACTCTTATTCACATTTCGTAAGCCAAAGTTTTAACAATGCTGCTAATAATTTTGAAAATTCCTCTCACGGTGGATTTTCATCATTTTCCGGTGGAGGAGGCTCATTTGGAGGAGGCTCTGGCGGATCTGGTGGAGGAAGCCGTTAAAGGCACAAAGGAAATAATAATGAAGAAAAATTTTAAAAATCTATTAAAAATACTTTTGCTGATATTTTTCATAGCAATTCCACAAACTGCCTTGGCTGATGACTTTGAGTCTATTGATATGGAAATTTCAATAGATAAAAATGGTCTAGGTCATGTAAAGGAAGTTTGGCAAGTTTATGATGACGATAGGGATGCGACGGAAAAATATAAGTCAATTCCTGATTTAAGGGGAATAAAAATTGAAGATTTTAAGCTAAATGCCAATGGCAAAGATTTTTCAGAAATTTCTCCTTGGAATGTGGATGCATCTTTTGATGAAAAATCCAACCACTACGGAGTCTTAGAAAAAGATGATGGCTATGAATTGTGTTGGGGAATTACAAATTATGGTGAAAACACTTACACCCTAACCTACACCATAAATCCTTTGGTGGTGTCACTAAATGATTGTGATATGGTTCATTTTCGTTTTATTGGAGAAAATTTCGATCCAAAACCAGAAAAAATTTCTATAAAAATTAAGGGCTATGCACCTTTTGATAAAGAAGTAAAAATGCGGGGCTTTGGTTTTATTGGAGATATCCACAATGTAGATGGAGAAATTATCGCCAAAAGTACGGATGAGGTAAATTACGGCCATGTAATGCTTAAATTTCCTAAGGGGACTTTTAATTCCTCTTATGTAGAAGATAAGGATTTTAAGTATTACGCCAAAAAGGCCATAGTTGGTTCCGATTATGAAAAATCAGAAGGATCTGTAAATAAAAATGACAAATCCGATATCATGGAAGTGGTTTTCGCCGGTATTGTTATTCTAATAATTATCATTGCAGGAGCGGTTTTTACCTATGGAGTTAAAAATTCTTACGATGAGTATCAAATTCTTAACAAAAAAGCTCTAAAAAAGCCAAAGGAATTAAAAGAACAATATTTTAGAGAAATTCCATACAAGGGACCAATTGAAGATACCTATCTTTTGGTAGATAAAGCTTATCCTCTTGAAGACAATTTGGGAAATTATCTAAATGCGTTTTTGCTCAAATGGATTTACGATGGAGCTATTGATTTTAATAAAAACGCTGATGTGGATAGCAAAGATGAGGATTCTTATATTACTATAAATAAGAAGCCTACAAATATGAGTGAAATTGAAAGTGGCTTTTTTGAAATTTTAAAAGCTAGCGAAGATTTATCAGATGATGAGAAAATTAAAAATAGCCATATAAAAGATTATATGGACTCAAACGAAGATGAGGTTGAGAAATATTTTAAGCTTTTTGAAGAAAATTCACTGGAAAGATTAGAGGAAAATTCCTACTTAACAAATGAAAGAAAAGAAATAAAATCTTCGTTTATCAAAGAAAAAACTTACAAAAACAAGATTACAATCACCGATTCCGGCATAAATTTATATGAAAATTTCATCAAATTTAAAAATTATTTGAAGGATTATTCATTAATTGCTGAACGAAATGTAAATGAAGTAAAACTTTGGGATAGCTTTATGATTTATGCAGCAATTTATGGCATAAGCAAGGAAGTTTACAAGAATTTCACAGAAATTTATCCAGAATATGAAAATTATAGTATATATAACTACTACATGATAAATAATATCAACTCTTACTCAAGCCATATAGCAGAATCTTATGCAGACCTTACAAGTTTTATCGATGCAGGTTCTGGTGGATCAACTTCCTTTGGTGGAGGTGGAGGTGGCTTCGGTGGAGGAGGCGGCGGTGGCAGCCGCTAAAGGAGCTTTATGAAAAAATTATATTTTAAAGAAAAATTTTTCAAAATAACCGACCATTATCCAATTGTAGATGAGAATGGCAGAGAAGTTTATTATCTAGACCAAAATTTCACGCTTGTAGGCTATAATTCCAACGTTTCTGATGGCAATGGTAAAAATTTATTTTCCATTACTAGGGAAATTTTCACCTTGCTTCCACGCTATCAGGTTGTTTTTTCCAAAGGCACTAATATGACTGTCCAAAAAAAATTTGAATTTTTTAGACACAGAGTAGATATTTTTATGTCCAATGGGGATAATCTATATTTGGATGGCGATATTTGGCATTTGAATTTCCAAGTTATAAATAAAGAGGGAGCTTTAGTTGGCGAAGTTTACAAAAAATTTTTTAGCTTTGCCGATAATTACGAACTTACTATTTATGATGAAAATTATGACCAAGAGCTAATAAGCCTTGTACTTTGTCTAAACAACATGGTTGATTTGGAAAGAGCTACGAGCAATTAAGGAGGGAAAATGACTGAACAAATATTAAAATATATCAAAGATTTATGTGAAACACCATCTCCAACAGGCTATACTAAAAGAGCTGAAAAATATTTGATGGAAGAATTTGAAAAAATGGGTTACAAGCCTTATCAAAACCATAAGGGAAATGTAATCGTTCCAATCAAAGAAGGTACGGAAAACGGACTTTTGCTATCAGCTCACGTTGATACACTTGGACTTATGGTAAGATCAATAAAAGCAAATGGAAGACTTAGAGTTACTGCTTTAGGTGGCTATCCACTAGCTTATGGTGAACAAGAAAATGTGACAATTATAACTCGTTCTGGCAAAGAATATACAGGCGTATTTAGAATAAACGAACCTGCAGTTCACGGTTCGACAGACCCAAAAGAAATTACTCGTGACGACAAGAATATGGAAGTTGTAATCGATGAAATTACAAATTCAGCAGAAGAAACAGAAAAACTTGGAATTTCTGCTGGAGATTTCATAGCTTACGACCCAAGATTTAGAGTTGACAATGGTTTTGTAAAATCTCGCCACCTAGATGATAAAGCAAGCGCTGGAGTTTTGATGGCTCTTGCAAAAGATATCAAGGAAAATAATATTAACATCAACCGTCCTTTGTATTTAGCTTTTACAATCTATGAAGAAGTAGGCCATGGCGCTGCAAGTGGACATCCAGAAGGAATTACCGACATGATTGCAGTTGATATGGGAGTTGTCTATGACGATTTAAAGACCGATGAAACCAAGGTTTCAATCTGTGCTAAAGATTCATCTGGCCCATACAATTACGATCTAACCAACGAATTAATCGAAGAAGCTAAGGCAAATGATATAGATTATGCTATCGATATTTATCCGCTTTATGGCTCAGATGCTTCAGCTGCAGTAGCAAGTGCTAATGACTTCCGTCACGCTCTTGTAGGAAGCGGTGTTGCAGCAAGTCATGGTTATGAGAGAACTCATGTAAATGGACTAAATGGCCTTTACAAACTTTTAAAATCTTATATAAGCAAATAATTTGCAAAGTAAAAGCTGCTAGCTTTTGGTAAAAATCAAAAGTTGGCAGCTTATTTTTTTATTTTTGTTAAAATTTTTGCATTTTCAAATCTTTATGCTATAATGTTTATGTTATGGGAGCGGATGAGTTTCTGGTGTGCTCTGCGGTCTTCAAAACCGTCGTGAGAAGTGTACTTCTTAGGTAGGTTCGATTCCTACACGCTCTCGCCACTTATATTAAAACTCTGTAATCATCAATTCTTTTGCTGATATTTTTCTTATCCATATATTCTAAAACAGCTACAGCTTGCTTTCTGCTTAATTCTGATAAATCTCTAAATTCGGAAACTTGCATCTTGCCGTTTTTTTCCATAAAAGTTTTTGCCATTTCAATTAATTTATCAAGATATTCTTTTCTAAGATAGAAGTCGTCAATCTTTCTTAGATCTTTTTTGCACAAATATGTTAAAATTTCTCTATCTTCTTTTTTGTCGATAATATCGGCTTCTTTTAAGATTTTTGGCTCGTTGTCTTTGATTTTTTTCATAATTTCATCGATTTTTTTCTGATCTTGGTCAAGGCTTATGGCAAAGGATTTATTTTTTACAAGACCTTTTTGGAGCATAACTTTTTTGGTTATGACTTTATTTTTTAGCATTATTTCAAAATTTTTGCTATCGAGATTGATTTTTACTTTTTGCCTTAATTCTTCTCTTGGGATTCCTTCCTCAAGTGGGTGATTTTCGTGGTAGGTTTTTAAGAAGTTTTCTAAGTCATTGGCCCAAGAGCTCAAAGATTTTCTTGATATATACATGTCGCCAATTTTGTCAATTTCGTTATTTTCTTCGATTTTTTCCAGATATTCTCTTAGGATTTTATCTTCTATTCCCATGTGTGAAAAAATTTGGTCAAAATTCCTAAATTCTTGCAAGTAATCCAAAATTTCGTCGATTTCTGAATAATTTTCCTTATTTTCTAGATATGAAACATAGGATGTGGAATTTATGGTGTGATTTTCTTCGTTGGTATCGATTATCTCACCGCCGCCGATTGTCATTAAAGGCGAATAGGATCTTATTACAAATTTATCTCCCCTTTTGACGTAAATTTCTTCTTCAAGTCTAAATTCGCACAAGGCGGTATCTTTGCTTTTGATTTCTTTTCTGTCTAAAGGAACTGCACGGGCTAAAATTTCTTTTGTGCCATGGAAAAATCTAACTCTTGACCAATGTCTTAATTCGACATCTTCAAATTTTGATAGATTTAAAAGCGTTTGGACATTTTTTACTTTTATTAGAGAATTTTTTTCGGCTATTATATCTCCTCTTTGAATTTCATTTGAAGAAATATTTGTAAGATTTAGGGCGATTCTTTGGCCCTTGTGGGCTATATCTATTGGCTTGTCGTGATTTTCTATGGATCTTACTTTGACAATGGCTTCTTTTGGATAGACCATATATTCCCTATCTTTATAGATTTCTCCCTCGGTTAGGGTTCCTGTAATTATAGTGCCAATTCCTTTTAGGGTAAAAGATCTGTCGATGTTCATTCTCATGGACTTGTCGTCTTCTTTTTTTTCAGTGGAATAAATTTTTTCTTCTATCAAATCTTTTAGCTTGTCGATATTTTCTCCACTTACAGAATCTACTGCAATAATTGGAGCATCTTCTAAAAGTGTATCTTCAAAAGAAATTTTTATATCTTCTTTTACTAGTTCAAGGTCATCTTCGTCAACCAAATTTTTCTTGGTGATTACAATAATTGCGTTGTCAACTCCCATATAGTGGAGGATTTGAGCGTGTTCTATAGTTTGAGGCATAACTCCATCATCAGCTGCCACCACCAAAAGGATTATGTCAATTCCAACAACTCCAGCCATCATATTTTTTATAAAATTTTCATGACCTGGAACATCTATTATCCCAGCTCTATCGCCAGATTTTAAATCCATATAGGTAAAGCCAAGATTTATTGAAATTCCTCTTTCTTTTTCTTCCTTTAATTTGTCGGTTTCTTTACCAGTTAAGGCTCTAATTAAGGTTGTTTTGCCATGGTCTATATGACCTGCTGTTCCGATTATATAATTACTTTTCATAAAATTCCTTTAAAGTTTCATAAATTTCATCCATCTGATTTTCAAAAATTGTCAAAGCATTTAGGTGGACAAAACCATTATAAACTGTCGAAATAATGTGGTTTTGGGATAATCTTAGAAAGCTTTCAAGCTTTGTAGCATCATCATAATTTATTTCGATTGAGTAAGTTTTTTTGACATCCAAAGGATAAGAACCACCGCCGATTTTGCCGTCAGATTCTACTATTTTTCCGTCAAAGCCTTTAATTTTTTTAAGCTTATTATAAAGTTTTTCGCATCTTTTTTTGACAGACTCGCTATCTTCTAAAATCATTCTAATTGTAGGATTTTCCACTTTTAATTTGTTAAAATCAAGATATTCATACAAGGTTGCCTCAACTGAAGCAAGGGTTAATTTATCAACCCTAAAGGCTCTTAAAAGTTGATTATTCTTCATTTTGTCTATATATTTTTTCTTGCCGACAATAATTCCTGCTTGGGATCCTCCTATTAATTTATCGCAAGAAAAACTTACCAAATCTATCCCATCTTTTAGGCAATCCTGAACGGTTTTTTCATAGGAAAAGCCATAAGAAGTTAAATCTATTAGAGAACCTGATCCTAAATCTTCGTATAATAAAATATCTCTATCTCCTATAAGATCGTGAAGATCTTTGGTGTCAACGCTTTCTTCATAGCCCACTACTTGAAAATTTGATTTATGAACTTTTACTATTGCAGAAATTTCCTCATATTCATCAATAGCTCTTTGATAATCGTAAAGATGAGTTCTATTTGTCGCCCCAACTTCCACAATATGAGCCCCACTTTCATTCATTATTTCATTAATCCTAAAAGATCCACCAATTTCAACAAGTTCTCCACGAGATATCACTGCGTTTTTGCCTCTACAAAATGTATTTAAAACCAAAAATACAGCAGCAGCGTTATTATTTACTATAAGGGCATCCTCAGCGCCCGTAAGTTTTTTGGCAATTTCTACAAGGTGAGTGTATCTTGACCCACGTTTGCCTTTTTCTACATCATATTCCAAATTAGAATAGCTTGTGGCAATTTTTCTAACCCTATCTATAGAAATTTCTGACAAAACTGCCCTGCCAAGGTTGGTATGTAGGATTACACCTGTTGCATTTATTACATTGTACAAAGAATAGGGACTGTAATTTTTGTATCTATTTTCTATCTCAGAAAAAATATCTGAACTTTCAAAATTTTCGTTGTTTTTAATTTTCTCTCTAAATTCGTCCAAAACACCGTTTGCAATATCTTTTAGCATTTGAGAATTATCGGAAAATTTATTTAAAATCTCATTCATTTGAGGTAATTTTTTGTATAAATTTTTCATAAAGTCCTCCATATACTCATATTATACATTATTTTGCACTTTATTTGAAAATAAATTTGGAAAACGATATGATAGTTGATTTTTTGCTTAACTTGTGATAAAATAATAACATAATCAGATGAAGTTATGGTTAGATTTTGTTAAGTCAAAAACCGAAGGTACAAGTAACTATTGTAGTCACATAGTTATGAATTTCTCAGGTAAAAGGACCCATGGCTGATGAGATTCTGAAGGTTGCGACAGAAAAAATGACTAATTTTCGTGTCGCTTTTTTATTTGGAGGCAATGTGTTAATAACAAATAATCCTATGTTTATTGACTATATGAAAGAAAATTATCCAGAGGTTGATTTTATCTACAAAGATGTTGAGCCACTTGAGATTTTAAGAATTGGTAGAAATTATGTTCACCAAAACTATAAACTCTTAACTCACCCTCTTTATGGTAATTTTAGACCCCACGAATTGTTCTATAGGACAATAATAATCGAAAAATCAGAGCATTTAGATAATGAATCTCTAAATCTGATTGAAACATCAATTAACAAAATTGAAGACATTCTTAAAAAAACAAAAATGAGAGATGCTTCTGATGAGGTTATTAAGGATTACGCATATATAGACTTTCAAATAATAAAGGAAAATATGGAAGGAGGATATAAGAATGTATGATTTAGTAATTATTGGTGCAGGTCCTGGCGGATTATCCGCAGGCTTATACGCTGGTCGTTCACGTCTAAACACACTAATAATCGAAAAAGATGCAGTTGGTGGACAAATCGCCATTTCAGATGAAATTGAAAATTATCCAGGTGGAAAAGCTGGAGAACCTGAAAGTGGTAAAGCTCTTACTGATAGGATGAAACAACAAGTTGAAAGATTTAACGTTCCTATCAAAAAAGCAAATGTCGTAAAAGTTCAATTAGAAGGTGACGTTAAAAAAATTGAACTTGCAAATGGTGAAACTATCGAAGCTAAAGCTGTAATCATTGCAACAGGTGCTAACCCAAGAAAACTTAATGTTCCAGGAGAAAAAGAATATACCACAAAGGGTGTTTCTTATTGTGCAACATGTGATGGAGACTTCTTCACAGACTTAGAAGTTTTTGTAGTTGGTGCTCGTAACTCCGCTGTAGAAGAAGCTATGTATCTAACAAAATTTGCTAGAAAAGTAACAGTTCTTTGCAGACGTGAAAAATTAAGATGCGATGCTGTAGTTGAAGAACGTGCTAAGGCAAATGATAAGCTAGAAGTTATGTATCACACATCAATTAAGGAAATCAGAGGTCATGAAGTTGTAGATCAACTATTACTAGTAAACAATGAAACTGGTGAAGAATGGGTTTACGATGCTGATGAAGATGATGGAATTCTTGGAGTTTTCGTATTTGTAGGTTACAACCCAGCAAACGAATTAGTTGAAGGTCAATTAGATCTTGACGAATCTGGATATATCATTACAGATGAAAAGATGAGAACAAACATCAAAGGTGTTTATGCTATAGGCGATATTAGAAACACAGTGTTAAGACAAGTAATAACGGCTGCATCAGATGGAGCAATTGCTGCAGTAACAGCTGAAAAAGAACTAAAAGATTTAGATTATTAAGGAGAGTTTATATTATGATGATTTCATTAGACAAAAAAACATTTGAACCTGAAGTAAATGAATATGAAGGAAAAGTATTTGTAGATTTCTGGTCAGAATCATGTGTTCCATGCATGGCTTTAAAACCATTTGTAGATAGCCTTGCAGAAGAATACGAAGGTAAAATGAAATTCTGTGATTTAAACATTACAAAAGCTAGACGTGTAGCAATCAAACAAGGTGTACTTGGACTTCCTACAATGATAGTTTACAACAATGGTGAAAAAATTGCTGAACTTCATGAGGATGAATGTACAGAAGAAAATATAAGAAAAATTGTTGAAGAGAATTTATAATTCAATCAATAAAATTTAATAAGGAGGCTTTATGCGTCTTGAATTAGGCGAAATCTTTATCAAAGATATTCAATTTGCTGAAAAATCTGAGATAAAAGATCATATTCTTTATGTTAACAAAGAAGAAATGATAGAAGCTGCAAAATTATCCGAAACTCACCTAGAATCTCTTGACTTTGATATTGCAAAACCAGGAGAATCTACAAGAATCATCCCAGTAAAGGATGTTAACGAACCAAGAGTTAAAATTGAAGGTGGAAAGATCTTCCCTGGCATCTTAAATGAAGTTGACCAAGTAGGATCTGGTTTTACAAAATGCCTTAAAAATATGGCTGTAGTTACAACAGGCTCAATCGTTGGTTTCCAAGAAGGAATTATCGATATGAGTGGAGAAGGTGCAAAATATACACCATTTTCTAAATTAAACAACTTAGTTGTAATAGCAACCAAAAAAGAAGGCGCTAACCAAAAACAACACGAAGAATCTGTTCGTTTGGTTGGTCTACGTATTACAGAATTCATCGGTAAACTTGCAACAGATATCGAATGTGATGAAACAAAAGTATACGAAACAAAAACAATCAAAGAAATCCATCAATTAAACAATGGACTTCCAAATGTAGTTTATGTATACATGCTTCAAACACAAGGCTTATTACACGATACTTATGTATACGGTGTAGATGCTAAGAAAATCATCCCAACATTTATATATCCAACAGAAGTAATGGATGGAGCAATAGTATCTGGTAACTGCGTATCTGCATGTGACAAAAACCCAACATACGTACATTTAAACAACGAAGTAATTAAAAGACTTTATGAAGAAGATGGCAAAACACTTAACTTCATGGGTTGTGTAATTACCAACGAAAATGTATTCTTGATGGATAAGAAAAGATCATCAGATATGGCAAGTAAATTGGCACAATTCTTAGGAGCTGACGCTGCTATAGTAAGCCAAGAAGGATTTGGTAACCCAGATGCCGATCTAATTATGAACTGTGTTAAACTTGAGAAAAAAGACATCAAGACAGTATTAATCACAGATGAATATGCAGGTCAAGATGGAGCAAGCCAATCACTTGCAGATGCTGACCCACTAGCAACAGCAACAGTTACAGGTGGAAACGCAAACGAAGTAGTAATTCTTCCAAAGATGGATAAAGTTATAGGCGATCTTGACAAAGTTCATATAATCGCTGGTGGTAATGACCATGCTCTTAGAGAAGATGGCACACTAGAAGTTGAACTTCAAGCTATAACAGGAGCTACAAACGAAACTGGATTTGGTTATTTATCTGCAAAGACTTTATAACTAAATCAAAAGGTCTGAAATTTAGAAAAGAAAAAAGGAGTAATAATGTCTAACTTACTAGAAAATAAAAAGATTATTATCCTAGGCGACCGTGATGGAATCCCAGGAGAAGCAATCAAAACATGTGTTGAGACAGTTGATAACACAGACGTAATATTTTCTGCAACAGAATGTTTTGTCTGAACAAGCGCCGGCGCAATGGATCTAGAAAACCAAAAGAGAGTTAAAGATTTCGAAGCTGAATATGGCAGAGAAAATATCGTGGTTATCCTAGGTGCAGCAGAAGCCGAAGCGGCAGGTCTGACCGCAGAAACAGTTATGGGTGGCGATCCAACATTTGCAGGACCACTTGCAGGAGTTGAATTAAAACTATTAACCTATCACGTTGTAGAAAATGAAATCAAAGAATTAATCGATCCAGATGTTTACGATGCAGAAATCGGAATGATGGAGATGGTTCTTGATGTTGACGAAATAGCAGAAGAAATGAATGACATAAGAGAGGAATTCCTCGATTAATAAGGAGTGCATATGGCTATTAGATTAGTTCATTATATCAACCAGTTCTATGCTGGTATTGGTGGAGAAGAAAAAGCTGACATAGCACCATTTTTGGCAGAATCTCTTCCTCCAATTAGTGTTCAACTACAAAAACAACTAGGCGACGAATTTGAAGTTGTAGCAGCAGTTGTTTGTGGTGACTCATATTACAATGAAAACGAAGCTAGTGCAAAAGAAACAATCTTAGGTTTTATCAAAGAACAAAATCCTGACTTCTTTATAGCAGGACCTGCATTTAACGCTGGTCGTTATGGTGTAGCAGCAGGTTCTATCACAACAGCTGTTAAAGAAGAATTAAATATACCAGCTATCACAGCTATGTATGTTGAAAACCCAGGTGCTGATATGTACAAAAAGTACGTATATATTGTAGAAACCAAAGATAGTGCAGCAGGCATGAGAGGTGCTATTAAATCAGTAGCTTCCCTTGCTAAAAAACTAGCAAACAATGAAGAAGTATCACCAAAAGCTGACGGATACATGGCTCAAGGTGTAAGAAAGAATTATTTTGCAGAAGAAAACGGATCTGAAAGAGCTGTTAAAATGCTACTTAAAAAGATCGCAGGCGAAGAATTTGAAACAGAATATCCAATGCCTACATTCGATAGAGTAGATCCACAACCAGCTGTAAAAGATGTTTCCAAGATTAAAATTGCCCTTGTAACAAGTGGTGGTATTGTACCAAAAGGAAACCCAGATCACATTGAATCATCATCAGCTTCTAAATATGGAAGATATGATCTTTCAGGTATTGATAAATTCACAAGTGAAAATGCAGAAACAGCACACGGTGGTTATGACCCAACTTATGCAAATACAAATCCAAACAGAGTTGTTCCACTAGATGTTGTTAAAAACATGGTAAAAGAAGGAAAAATTGGTTCCCTTCATGATTATTGGTATGCAACAGTAGGTAATGGTACCGCTATAGCATCTGCTAAGAAATTTGGTGAAGAAATAGCAGAATATCTAAAAGAAGATAAAGTTGATGCAGTTATACTTACAAGTACCTGAGGTACCTGTACACGTTGCGGTGCAACAATGGTTAAAGCTATAGAAGCTGCAGGATTCCCTGTAGTTCACATGTGTACAATTACTCCAATTTCATTAACAATCGGAGCAAACAGAATTGTACCTACAGTAGCAATTCCTTATCCACTAGGTAACCCAGAACTTAGTGATCAGGACGAATATGATTTACGTTACCATTTAGTTGAAAAAGCATTGAGAGCTTTGGAAACTGAAATTTCAGAACAAACAGTTTTTGAAAATTAGGAGGAATAATGTATCCAGTATTTAAAAAAGCAGGATTCACCTTGGCATATGCTCCAAACCTTATGAGGACGGCTGGAAGCACATTTGTCGTTGAACATTTAAACAATCCTGATGGCGATTTTCTAAAAAATTTCGAGTCCCACGTTAGAAGCTATGAAGAAGTTGTAAACTACCTACCAAACCAAATTTATATAGGCAATGAAACACCAGAAGCTTTAGAAGGCAAAAAATTACCTTTCTCTGATATAGAATATAAAGATGGTAAAGTTGAAGGTAAACATGGCTTTATAATCAATGAAAAAGAACTATTTATTCTTTTAAGACTTGTTGATGAATTTGATCTTGTTTATTTATCAGAAGAATTCGTAAATGAAAACTTTGAAGATTTCAAAAAAAGATTCCCAGAGTTAGAAAATGAATTCCACAAAGTAAAAGGATCAGATCTAGCTCATGCTCAAGAATTAATAGATAGTAAACATGCTGAACCATTAAATATGGATGGCAAATTAGTTGGTTATGTAAGAGCAGCTCATGAATCTGACCAAAACCTTTCAGCAGAATATATGCTTGAAAATCTTGCGGTTAAAGCTACAGGTGCAATTTCAGGTCTTGAAGTAATAAGAGAAGGAATCGACAAAGATTCTATCGATTATGTAGTAGAATGTTCAGAAGAAGCTTGTGGTGATGTTAACCAAAGAGGTGGTGGAAACTTTGCTAAATCTATAGCTGAAGTTTTACAACTAGGTAACGCTACAGGTTCTGATACAAGAGGATTCTGTGCAGCACCAGTTCATAGTATAATCGAAGCATCTGCTCTAGTAAAAGCAGGCGTATACAAAAATGTATTGGTTGTAGCTGGTGGATGTATACCAAAACTTGGTATGAATGCTCGTGACCATGTTAAAAAAGATTTGCCAATTTTTGAAGATGTTCTTGGTGGCTTCGCAGTTTTAATCTCAGAAAATGATGGAGAATCTCCAGAAATTAGAACTGACATAGTAGGTCGTCATACAGTTAATACTGGATCAAGTCCTCAAGCTGTTATCACAAGTCTAGTAGCTAAACCACTAGCAGATAATGGTCTAAAAATTACAGACGTTGATAAATTCTCACCAGAAATGCAAAACCCAGATATCACAGTTCCAGCAGGTGCAGGTAATGTACCAGAAGCTAACTACAAGATGATAGCTGCTCTTGCAGTAAAAAATGGTGAACTTGATAGAAAAGAACTTCTAAACTTTATCAAAGAAAAAGGAATGGTTGGTTGGGCTCCAACACAAGGACACATCCCATCAGCTGCTCCATACATTGGTCAAATGATCGATGACATAAAAACTGGCAAAATAGAACGTGCTATGCTTATAGGTAAAGGTTCATTATTCCTTGGAAGAATGACCAACCTATTTGATGGTGTTTCTATCTTAATCCAAAAAAATAGTGGAGAAACAGGCGAAGCTACATCTGAAACAGGATCAAGCGATAGCCAAGAAATAAGAAACTTCTTAGCTGAAGCTTTAAGAAAAATTTCTGAAGACTTAACAAAGGAAGCTTAACTATGGATAAATTAAGTTTAGCAAAATCACTAGATGAAATAGCAAGTTTACTTGAAAGTGGTGAAAGCTTAAACAAACCTACCATAGCAGTAACAAACTTCTTAAGCGAATTGGGTGCTGACAATATCAATCATGCTATTGAAAATCTAAAACATGAAGCAAATATAATTATTGTCGGAGAAAAATACACAGACGAATTCGAATATTATGAAGCAAGTGACGATGCAGGAAACGCTGAAGTAATCGAAGGCCTATTTAAAGAAGGCAAAATCGATGCCGCAGTAACTATGCACTACCCATTTCCTATCGGTGTTTCAACCGTGGGAAGAGTAGTTTCTCCTGCTAATGGTAAATATGTTTATATAGCAAATACTACAGGAACTAATGATACCAACAGAGAAAAAGCTATGGTTTTAAATGCAGTTGACGGAATAATTGCTGCCAAAGCTAATGGTATCAAAAATCCTACTATAGGAATCCTAAATGTAGACTCTGCAAGAGTTGTAGAAAAGAAACTTAAAGAATTAAAGCATAACGGCTTTGAACTTACATTTTCTGAAAGTAAAAGAGGCGATGGCGGAGTAGTATTCCGTGGAAACGACCTATTAGCAGCAAGCTCTGATATAGTAGTTTGTGACTCTCTTACAGGCAATGTAATTCAAAAAGTTTTCTCATCCTATACATCAGGTGGTTTCTACGAAACTACAGGATCAGGATATGGTCCATCAATTGGCGAAGGATTCTACACACCTGTATATATCGTATCACGTGCAAGTGGTACTCCAGTTATAGAATCTGCTATCAGATATGCTATTGCATCTGCTAAGGGCAATATTAATGAAGTATCTAAAGAAGTATTTAAGGCTGCTAACAAAGCAGGACTAAAAGAAATACTAGCTTCATTAGAACCAAAGCAAAGTGCGGCAGATACTGAAGAAGTAAAAGTTCCAGATAAGGAAATAGTAAATGCTTCAATAGGTGGAATTGATATCCTTGAGATAGAAGATGCCATAAAAGTAGTTCACAAAAATGGAATCTACGCTGAATCTGCAATGGGTTGTACTGGACCAGTTGTAATGGTAAGCGAAGATAAACTTGAACAAGTAAGAAAAATCTTACAAGAAGCTAACTTTATTGAATAAATTTGGAGGGGATTTATTCCCCTTCCCAAATTTTTTTATTAATCAATAGAGCTAAATTTTTTTGATTACAATTGATAAAGTTTTCACAAGAAAATTCGGTTTATTAATCTTATAACAATCATTACGAAAGGAAAACTTATGTTAGAAATTATAGGTAAATTAAACTCTGTAATCGTAGATTACCTTCTAACCTTTGCTCTAGTGGCAAGTGGTATACTCTTCTTATTCTTAAACAGAGGAGTTCAATTTAGAAAATTTGGCGCTGCTTTTAAACAAACCTTTGGTGGAATGTTTAAAAAATCTGACGACGGTATCTCATCCTTCCAAGCCTTGGCTGTAGCTATAGCTGCCCAAGTTGGTACAGGAAACGTAGCAGGTGTTGCAACAGCAATGGTATCTGGTGGTCCAGGAGCAATCTTCTGGATGTGGATCATGTCCTTATTTGGCATGGGTACTATATTTGCTGAGGCTGTACTTGCTCAAAAATATAGAGTAAAAGACGAAGATGGTAACTGGGTTGGTGGACCTGCTTACTACATCACAAATGGTTTGAAAAACAAGGGACTTGCTAAATTCTTAGCTACATTCTTTTCAGTCATGATAATTATTGCTCTTGGATTTTTTGGTAATATGACCCAATCCAACTCAATTGCAGGTGCTGTAAATGCAGCATTTCCACAAATCCCTCTTGTAGTAATAGGTATAATTATCGCAATATTTGCTGCCTTAGTATTTATCGGTGGTATCGACAGAATTGCAAACTTTGCACAATTAGTAGTTCCTTTTATGGCAGTAATTTATATAATTTTTGCTATTCTAACTTTAGTTAAGTTTAGAGACCACATAGGTCCTTCATTTAAGCTTATCTTCCAAGCTGCTTTCACACCAGAAGCTGCTGCAGGCGGTGCCCTTGGTTTTGGTATAAAACAAGCCATCAGATATGGTGTAGCTCGTGGATTATTCTCTAACGAAGCTGGTATGGGTTCTACCCCACACGCTCACGCTACAGCAAATGTTGACCACCCTGCACAACAAGGTCTAACAGCTATGGTTGGTGTATTTATAGATACAATAGTAATTTGTTCTGCAACAGCACTTATAGTACTTGTTACAGATTCAATGGATTCAGGACTAACAGGAGCATTACTAACACAAAAAGCTTTTGAAATTGGCTTTGGTAGACTAGGACTCGTTCTACTAGCAGTTGCCCTAACATTCTTTGCATTTACAACAATTATAGGTTGGTATTACTTTGGTGAAACAAATATCAAATTCTTATTTGGTAAAAAAGGTCTTACTCCTTATAGAATCATTGTAATTGCATTTATAGTAGTAGGTTCTTTCCAAAAGATCGATTTAGTTTGGTCATTATCAGACTTATTTAACTCTTTGATGGTTATACCAAACGTTATCGCCCTATTCATCCTAAGAAATGATGTAAGGGACTTACTAAATGACTATGAATACAATTTCCTAAAAGGAAAAGCATCAGAGCACGCTCATAATTAAAAACACTTAGCTGGAGATTAATCTCCAGCTATTTTTTTGTTATTTAAAAAGGTAAAATGTTTTAATTTTTGAAAAATCGATATGGTAAACTTTTAAATAGAAAATATATTATTTATATGCTTCATTGACTTAATGAAGTAAATGGTTTATACTTATAGCATAAATCGTTTTCCTATATTTTTATAAATTAAGGTTAGCGAAAAAATTATTCGGGGAGGAATAAAAAATGAAAAACTTTTTGGACGTAGCCAACAGTTGGCCTATGTGGTTATCTGTTGTGCCAGTAGTCGTGGCCGTACTATCTGAAGCTTTTATTTTTACAAAAAAAGCTAAAGAAGCAGGATCATTAGTCGGCTTAGATGAAAAAGAAGCCAATAGAGCTTTCAAAGTTGGTGCGACAGCAGCAATAGGTCCATCTCTTGGTGTATTTATTGTAATGCTTGGTTTGATGGCAGCAATAGGAGCGCCACTTTCTTGGCAAAGACTTTCAATCATAGGTGCAGCACCAACAGAACTTGCAGCTGCAAATATGGCTGCAAAAGCACAAGATGTAACCTTAGGAGCAGACAATTATACCTTAATTAACTATGCTAACGCTACTTGGGTTATGGCCCTAAATGGTGGAGCTTGGTTATTTACTTCTGGTTTATTTACAGATAAATTAGATATAATCAGCCACAAGGTTACTGGTGGAGATACCAAAAAATTAGGTATTCTTTCAGTTACAGCTATGTGTGGTGCTTTCGGATACTTTGCAGTTAACGAATTTATCAAAGGTCTAGCACCAGATAATCACGCAAATATCGCAGCAGTAGTAGCATCAGCATTATCAATGGGTGTTCTTACTGAAATTGGCAAAAAATATCCTAAACTTAACGAATTTAACTTAGGTCTTGCTATGATAATAGGAATGATTGCCGCTATTATTGTGAAATAAGGAGATAGTTATGGACGAAAATTTAAACAAACAATATGAAATGGAATTTACTAAGCCTATTATTAAATATGGTAGATTTATAAATCTTCTTTCTATACTATTATGCTTTGTTCCAGCTTTAGTAATGTGGTTTGTATTTGGTGCTAAACCACCAACAGAAGATATTTTAAAAGGTTGGGGACTTATAGCTTCAATATTCTTAATTTATGCTATTATAGAGCCAATTTCTTATTTCCCAGTTTTTGGGCTTGCAGGTACATATATAGGATGTTTATCAGGAAACATCGGTAACGTAAGAGTTCCAGCATCTGCTATAGCTCAACAAACATTAGGTACAACACCTGGTACCAAAAAAGCTGAATTAGTATCAACACTTGGTATCTGTGGATCAGTAGTTACAAACTTAGCATTTACAACACTTGCTGCATTTGCAGGAGCTTGGATTATGGGATTATTCCCACCAATAGTTATAGAAGCATTTAACTATGTATCTCCAGCAATATTTGGAGCAATGTTTGGAATGAACGCAATCAAAAATCCAAAATATGGTGTATTTGCATTTATAGTTGGATTTATATTAATGAAATTCTTTACCTTACCAGCATACGTATTAGTTCCGGCAATGGTATTCTCAACAGTTGCATTTGGTTTTATAATGGATGGAAAGAAATAATAAAAAAGGAGATATGTAATGGATGTATTAAGTGAAATTAAAAAAGTTAATGATGATTTGATTAAATGGAGAAGACATCTTCACGAAAATCCAGAATTAGGATTTGATCTAGAAAACACTTGCAAATTTGTATCAGAAAAATTAGACGAATTTGGCATTGAAAATCACAGAAATTTCAAAGGCGGTGTAATTGGCTACATTAACCCAGAAAGTAAGGGTAAAGTTATAGCTCTAAGAGGCGACATGGATGCTCTACCAGTTAATGAAGAAACAGGCCTTGAATTTGCATCAAAGGTTAAAGGAAGAATGCACGCTTGTGGCCACGATGCTCACACAGCCCAACTATTAGCAGCAGCAAAAGTATTATCAGAACACAAAGATGAAATTGATGGCAAAATAATGCTAATCTTCCAACCAGCAGAAGAACTTGGAACAGGATCAATTGAAATTGCAGACTCAGAAGAATTTAGTAAGGTTGATGAAGTTTTAGGTTGCCATGATGGAAACTTATTATCAGGCGATGACGTACCAAAAGGTGCTCTAGTATTTTCAAAAGGTCCTACAATGGCAACAATGGACAAATTCACAATTGACATTAAAGGTAAAGGATCTCACGGTTCACAACCAGAAAACTCAATTGACCCAATAGTAATAGCATCATATATAATAACAAGTGTACAAGAAATAGTAGCAAGAGAAATTTCACCTCTAGAGCCAGTTGTAGTATCTTTTGGTGTAATCAATGCAGGAAAAGCATTCAACATCATACCAGAAACAGCTCATCTAGAAGGTACAACAAGAACACTTACTCCTGAAATTAGAGATCTTGTAGCTAGAAGACTTGGCGAAATAGCAGAAGGAATAGGCAAGACATTTAGAGCAGAAATAAGCTATGAATTCTTCCGCCTACCACCTCCAGTAATCAATGATGCTGAGATTACAGAAAAAATGATGACATCAGCTAAAAAAATATTCCCAGAGAAGGTTATAGAATTGAAAAAACCTATAATGGGTGGCGAAGACTTTGCATTCTACCTAGAAAAGAAACCAGGAGCATTCTTCTTCCTATATAATCCTCTAGAAATAGATGGCAAAGTATATGCACATCATAACCCAAGATTTGCAATGACTGAAGAATTCATGCATGAAGTTCCTGCAGTTATGGTTCAATATGTAATGGATGAACTTGGAAAATAATTAAGAACTAAGACTACCAGCAATTGCTGGTAGTTTTTCTTTGTCTAAACTTAAGATAAATAAAATACTTAGAGTAAAGTAAATGTTGTAGAGATTTAAAATGATTCTTAATAAAAGAATTTTTGTCAAAAATAAAAATTAGGATTGTATATGGATGTATTAAGTGAAATTAAAAAAGTTAATGACGATTTGATCAAATGGAGAAGACATCTTCACGAAAATCCAGAATTAGGATTTGATCTAGAAAACACTTGCCAATTTGTATCAGAAAAATTAGACGAATTTGGCATTGAAAATCACAGAAATTTCAAAGGCGGTGTAATTGGCTACATTAACCCAGAAAGTAAGGGTAAAGTTATAGCTCTAAGAGGCGACATGGATGCTCTACCAGTTAATGAAGAAACAGGCCTTGAATTTGCATCAAAGGTTAAAGGAAGAATGCACGCTTGTGGCCACGATGCTCACACAGCCCAACTATTAGCAGCAGCAAAAGTATTATCAGAACACAAAGATGAAATTGATGGCAAAATAATGCTAATCTTCCAACCAGCAGAAGAATTAGGAACAGGATCAATTGAAATTGCAGATTCAGAAGAATTTAGCAAAGTTGATGAAGTTTTAGGTTGCCATGATGGAAACTTATTATCAGGCGATGACGTACCAAAAGGTGCCATAGTATTTTCTAAAGGCCCTACAATGGCAACAATGGACAAATTCACAATTGACATTAAAGGTAAAGGATCTCACGGTTCACAACCAGAAAACTCAATTGACCCAATAGTAATAGCATCATATATAATAACAAGTGTACAAGAAATAGTAGCAAGAGAAATTTCACCTCTAGAGCCAGTTGTAGTATCTTTTGGTGTAATCAATGCAGGAAAAGCATTCAACATCATACCAGAAACAGCTCATCTAGAAGGTACAACTAGAACACTTAGACCAGAAACTCGAGATATAGTGGAAAAAAGTCTTGGAAAAATAATTGAAGGAATTGGTGAAACTTTAAGAGCAAGGATTGAATTTAATTATATTCGCAAGCATCCTTCGGTAATAAATGATCCAAAAGTTACCGAAAAACTGATGGCATCAGCCAAAAAGTTGTTTCCAGAAAAGGTTTATGAACTAAAAAAACCTTTGATGAGTGGCGAAGATTTTTCCGTATATCTAGAAAAAAAACCAGGATCATTTTTCTTTTTAATGAACCCCCAAAAAATTGACGGCAAAATTTTTGCCCATCATAGCCCAAAATTTGCTATGGATGAGGAATATTTCTACCAAGTTCCTGCAGTAATGGTTCAATATGTCATGGACCAAATGGGAAAAATCCAAAATAAAAACTAAAAAATTGCTTATACTTTGCCAAAAGTCCACAAAAACAAAGGCTCACAAGTCTTATTAAAGTTATCAAATATATTGTCAAAATCCACAACTATCCCCACTAATTAAGGGATAGTTTTTTTATTTATAGAGAAGAAATGTTAAAAAATTAAGAAATCGTATTGACAACGTTCTTATGAAGTATTATACTTATAATTAATAAAACGTTTTAATGAGGTAAAGATGAGTACAATAAAAGATGTTGCTCACTTAGCAAACGTTTCTATTACAACAGTATCTATGGTCTTAAATGACACTAAGCACAAGATATCAAGTAAGACACGCACGAAAGTCATAGAAGCAGCAAAAGAATTAAATTACAAGCCAAATAACATTGCAAGAAGCTTGGTTAGTGGCAAAACAAACGTTATTATGCTAATAATACCAGATATATCAAATCCTTTTTTTGGTTTATTGGCAAAAGAACTTTCTAAATATATCAGACTTAAAGAATATTTTTTGTATATTTTTAATTCAAATAACGAAGATCTAACCGAAGAATCTTTTCAAAATTTGATAGAAAATAATTTTGTAGAAGCAACTTTTGTCATAGATAGAAGAGTTAAACAATTTAGCAAAAAAATATTAAATAATAATAAAATCGTATTCCTAGATGAATTTGATTATGATAATAAAGACACCAATATAGTTACTGGTGATAACAAAAAAGGCGGATATTTGGCTGTCGATCATCTAATAAGTAGAGGATTAACAAAAATCGGTCTTGCCTTAGGACCTAGAGATTCAGCTGTATCAAGCAGAAGATTATCCGGAGCCATAGATTGTGCAAACGACCATAATATCCATATAAAATCCGAAAATATTTTTCATGCAGATTTTACCTATGATGGCGGATTAAAGGCTGGAGAATATTTTTTAGATAAGGATGTCGATGCCATATTTTGCTTTAACGACATGAGCGCTTACGGACTTATGGAGTATTTTAATCAAAAGAAAGTCAAAATTCCTGAAGATATATCCATAGTAGGCTATGATAACCTATACACAAATAATTTACTTAGCACAAAACTTAGCTCAGTTGATCAAAACCTCGGTCAATTAGCCAAAGAAGCAGTTAATATGATAGATAAATTGATAAAAAATGAGCCTTTAGCAAGCAAAAATGTTTTTGTCGATCCTAAATTAGTAATAAGAGAAAGCACTAGATAAAAAAATTTAGCACCAAGTAAAACGTTTTAATAGAAAGAGAGGTGAAAAATCATAAAAGAAACAATAAAGGTATTAGATTTTGGTTCGCTAAATATCGATAGAACATATTCAGTCGACCATATGGTAAGCGAAGGAGAAACAATTTCTTGTAGAAAATTTGAAAGTTTTATAGGAGGTAAGGGCTTAAATCAAGCAATAGCTCTAAAAAGAGCAGGAGCAAATGTAAAACTTGCTGGTTGCGTTGGTGATAATGATGGAAATGTATTAATAGATTATTTGAAAGAAAATGAACTTGATAATTTGATTACAAAAGTTAAAGGAGATAGTGGACACGCTATCATACAAATTGATAGCTTAGGTCAAAATTCAATTATTGTAGAAGGGGGTGCTAATAAAAAGATTGAGGAAGAATACATAGATCAGGTATTAAAAGGTTTTAATAAAGAAGATTATATACTTTTACAAAATGAAATTAATAATGTTGATTACATTGTAGATAAGTCCTATGAAATGGGACTAAAGGTATTTTTTAATCCATCACCAATTAATGAAGATATCTATAAAGTCGACCTAAATAAGATTGATTGTATTATTTTGAATGAACATGAAGGCAAATGCCTATCAGAAAAAGATGGTAAATTGGAAATTTTAGAATATTTTAAGAAAATTTACCCGGAAATGGAAGTAGTCCTAACCCTTGGTGGTGAAGGCGGTTACTATTCTCATAAGGAAACATTGATAAAATATGATGCGTGCAAAACAAAAGTAGTCGACACTACAGGAGCAGGAGATACCTTCTGCGGATACTATATAGCTTGTCAATCAGAGGGAAGAACTATAAAAGAAAGTCTAAATATTGCAAGCTTAGCTGCATCATTGGCTTGTGCGAAAAATGGAGCATCTAACTCAATTCCATTTATGAAAGAAATAGAAGAGTTAAATTTTAAGGGGGAGAAATGAAAAAATTATTACAATTAGCAGGAGCATTACTTTTAACATTATCGTTATCAGCATGTGCAACTCCAGCAAATCAAGCAAAGGAAACTAAAGAAGAAGTAAAACAAGAAGAAACTCAAACTGAAGAAAACAAAGAAGTTGAAAACAAAGACGAGAACAAAGAAGAAAATAAAGAAGAAACTGGCAAAAAATCTGACAAACCATTAAAGGTTGCTATAGTTTATACAGGATTATTAGGGGATAAATCCTACAACGACTCAGCAAATATCGGTGCTAAAAAAGCAACTGAAGATTTTGGAGTAGAAGTAACTTCTCTTGAAGGATTAACAGCTCAAGAATGGGAAGCAAACCTAATCTCTGCTTGTGAAGATGATTATGATCTAATAATAGGTGCATCATCAAATATAGCTGACTTTATTCAAGAACATGGTCCAAATTATCCAGACAAAATGTTTGCTGTAATCGATACAACAGTTGATTTACCAAATGTTCAATCAATTTCATTTGCTCAAAACGAAGGTTCATTCTTAGCAGGTGCAGCAGCAGCTTTATTTACCCAACATACAGAAATTGAAGGCGTAAATGATAAAGCAGTAATCGGTTGGGTAGGTGGAATGGACATTCCAGTACTTCATGATTTCTATACCGGCTATGAACAAGGTGCAAAATATATAAACCCAGATATCAAAATTCTTCAATCATTTGCAGGTAGCTGGTCAGATCCACTAAAAGGAAAAGAATTAACACTAGCACAATTTGACCAAGGTGCAGATATTGTAATGAACGTAGCTTCAGGAACAGGCCCTGGAATATTGGAAGCAGCAAAAGAAGCTGGCAAATACGCAATCGGTGTAGACCTTGACCAAGATAACGATCAACCAGGATCAGTTTTAACATCTATGGTAAAAAGAGTTGATAGTGCAGTTTATTTAACAATTCAATCAGCAGTAGAAGGTAAATTCCAAGGTGGATCAACAAAATATCTATCTTTAGCTGAAAATGGTGTTTCTTTAACAGACTTCTCAGTTATGAAAGAACATTTAGGGGACAAATTCCCACAAGAAATCGTTGATAAAGTTGACGAATTAGCTAAAAAAATAATTGATGGAGAAATCAAGGTAGAAAACTATAAAGGTTTTGGTAAAGAACAATAAAGATAAGAAAAGAATCGGAAGGTGCTATGAGTAATTATGTAATAGAAATGAATCACATCAAAAAACACTTTGGCAAAGTCAAAGCTGTCAATGATGGAAATTTTAACCTGATTAAAGGCGAAATTCATTCTCTAATTGGAGAAAATGGAGCTGGCAAATCAACTATGATGAAATTACTTTATGGAATGTATCCTATCACTTCTGGTCAAATAAAAATAAATGGTGAACTTATAGACAAATTAAGTCCATCCGATGCCATAGCTCGTGGCATCGGTATGGTTCACCAAGAATTTATGCTTGTAGATAACCTAACAGTAATGGAAAATATAATCTTAGGATTTGAACCAAGAGCTGGATTTAAAATAGACTACAAAAAAGCTAGACAAGAAATTGAAGAATACATCAATAAATATCATATGGATGTACAACTTAACAAAAAGGTTGGGCAAATATCAGTTGGAGAAGCTCAAAGAGTAGAGATTATCAAAACTCTAATTAGAGGAGCAGACATAATTATACTAGATGAGCCTACTGCAGTTTTAACTCCTCAAGAAACTGAGAAACTTTTTGAAATATTAGAAGAATTAAGAGCAAGTGGAAAATCTCTAGTATTCATAAGCCACAAACTTAATGAGGTAATGAGTATATCCGATAGAATAACAGTAATGCGTCAGGGAATGTATGAAGGAACTGTAAACAAAGCCGACACCAATGAATTGGAACTTGCAAAAATGATGATTGGTAGAGAGGTTTTTCTTAATATACCGAGAAAAGAAGCTAAAATTGGAAAAACAATCCTTGAAGTAAAAGACATACGGGTTCCAAGCCAAAAAGAAACATCCAAAATTAGAGGCATGTCCTTATCAGTTCGTGAAGGCGAAATAGTAGGCATAGCGGGCATTGATGGCAACGGACAATCCGAATTAATCGAAGCAATAACAGGCCTTAGGAAAGTAGAAAAAGGTCAGGTCTTGATAAATGGAGTTGATGTTACAAATAAAACTCCAAAAGATATTAGAAAAGCAGGACTTTCACACATACCAGAAGATAGAAACACCACAGGTCTAAATAGAGCTTTATCAATCTCTTATAACCTAACATCTGTACTAAAAGAAGGCGTCCCGGTAAAAGAAAAAGGTTTTTTGGATGAAGAAAAAATAGAAAAATACTCAAATGATTTAATTAAAAAATTTGATATCAGACCTACTAATCCAGAAGCTTTGACCTCATCACTTTCAGGAGGAAACGCACAAAAAGTAGTAGTAGCACGTGAAATATCCCTAAACAACAATTTGTTAATAGCATCTCAACCTACAAGAGGAGTTGACATAGGCGCTATTGAATTGATTAGAAAAACAATCGAAAATGCCAAACAAGAAGGAGTTGGCGTCTTGCTAGTTTCTGCAGAATTAGAAGAGATTTTATCCTTATCTGATACCATAATTGTAATACACGAAGGAAAGATTACAGGTCAAATGCCTGCCTCAGAAGCTAATGAAAACAACGTTGGTTTGTTGATGATGGGTTCATCAGAAGGAAAAAAAGATGAAGTAAAGGAGATTAGCAATGAATAATTTGAAAAAAGATTTAATAAACTTTTTGATAAGTTTTTTAATTTCTCTTGCCTTAGGAACAATATTAATCTTAATTATTGGTGAGAATCCTTTACAAGCCTTTAGCGCCCTAATCAAAGGAGCAGTTGGTTCTACATATGGCTTTGGAAACACAATAGCCTTATGGACTCCGCTTTTATTAACATCACTTGCCTTTGCAATTGCAGCACAAGCTGGAGCTTTTAACGTAGGTATTGAAGGTGAAGTTATTTTAGGCGGAATGGCAGCAGCATATATTGGTGCAAATTGGGGATTTTTACCAGTACCACTTTTATACATAGCTTGTTTTTTAGGAGCTATTATTGTTGCTGGTTTATGGGCTTACATTCCTGGAATTTTGAAAGTAAAATATAACATCTCAGAAATTTGTGTAACAATACTTATGAACTCAGTAGCTGTATATATAGGTTCCTATCTAGTAAGTGGACCTTTAAGTTCAGGAAATGCAAATCCACAGACTGATCCAGTTTGGGTAACACTTGCAAAATTCCTTAGACCATCTTCAGCAAATGTGGGATTTTTTATAGCGTTATTAATAGTTATTGTAATATCAATTGTAATGTATAAAACTCGTCTTGGAGAAAATGTAAGAGCTGCGGGATTAAATCCAAGAAATATGGATTATGTTGGCAAAAGCTCAAAGAAAACTTTCGTAAGAGTAATGGTTTTATCTGGAATGATTGCAGGGGTTGCAGGTTGTATCCAAGTTTTGGGCGTTCATGGTTATTATTTGGATGGTTTTGCGACAGGACTTGGTAATGACGGTATGCTTGCATCTCTAATAGTCAGATCAAATATCGCTTTAACTCCACTTACATCATTTTTCCTAGCTTTGCTAAAAGCAGGAGCAGTTGGTATGCAAAATGCTACAAGATTACCAAAAGCTTTGGTAGATACAATAACATCAATGTTTATAATTATTGCGACAATGGATGTAATTTTGCAATTTATCGAAAAAAGAAAACTTAAAAAGGAAGATGCTGAAAGTAAAGCAGAATTCGAAGAAACTATGGAAAAATTAGAAGCAGAAGAAAGCACTAAAGGAACAAAGAGAAATGAGGTAACAAATGAACGTTGATTTATCTACAATATTTAATATGTCACTTATAAACTCTACCTTTAGAGCATCAACTCCAATTATCTATGCGGCTTTGTGCGCTGCTATAACCCAGCAAGCAAACATATTAAACGTTGGAATAGAGGGGATAATGCTTATAGGATCCTTTACTGCTGTAACCTTTAGTTATATAACAGGAAGTTGGGTCATAGGAGTTTTGGCTGCTATGATTGCTGGTTGTTTGATATCTGGATTAATCGGCATTGGTCATATAAAATTTAATGCCGATATTACTGCAATAGGCATGGGTGTAAACTTATTTGCCCTAGCAATAACAAGATTACTTTTGCAAGTGCTATATGGGGTAAATGGCTCATTTGCAAGCCCTTATATAAAGGCGATTCCAAGAATAAGCATTGGATTTTTTTCAAAGATTCCAGTTCTTGGTTCAATACTAAATAATCTTACAATCACAGAATGGATCTTGTTGCCAACTATAATACTTTTGTACTTTGTAATTTATAAAACGCCATATGGTTTACATCTTCGTGCAGTTGGAGCCTTTCCAGAAGCAGCAAAAACTGCCGGAATAAACACAACAAGAAAAAAATATGAGTCACTTCTAATAGGTGGTTTAGTTGGCGGTTTAGCAGGAGCTCACTTATCCTTAGGATATAGTGCACAATTTGTAAATAATATGACAAATAACAGAGGATTTATGGGAATTGCAGCCATGTTCTTTGGTGGAGCCAATCCAATTCACACATCTTTGGGATGTTTGTTATTTGGTTTTGCCGATTCAATTGGAGCAAGATTACAATCTTATGGATTGCCAGCACAATTTGTATTGATGCTCCCATATATAGTTACAATTTTAGTATTGACAATTTCAGTTTATGCAAAAATTAAAAATGATAAGAGAAAAGAATCATCTTTAGTCAAAAGAGAAGTTTAAAAGGAGAAAATTTTGAGAAACATTATTCTAGATTGTGATCCAGGCCATGATGATGCCATTGCAATATTGTTAGCAGGATCAAACCCAGAGATAAACTTGTTGGGAGTAACAGTTGTTGCTGGAAATCAAACATTAGAAAAAACTGCCAACAATGCCCTAAAAGTTGTCCAATGGCTTGGCTTAGATGTGCCAGTTATTAAAGGCTGTCCAGGTCCTATGGTTAGAAAGCAAATGATAGCAGATGATATTCACGGCGAAACTGGACTTGATGGTCATGATTTTGGAGAAATTAAAATAAAATTACAAGAAGACCACGCAGTTAATTTCATAATCGATACCATATTAAATTCAAAAGAAAAAATAACTGTAGTAACTTGTGGTCCTATGACAAACCTAGCTATGGCATTAAGACTTCAGCCAAAAATAAAAGAAAATATTGAAGAAATTGTATTAATGGGTGGAGCTTACACTTTTGGAAATGTAAGTCCTGCAGCAGAATTTAATATAATTGCAGATGCTGAAGCAGCGTATGTTTGCTTTACAGCAGGCTTGCCAATTACCATGATGGGCCTTGATGTAACTAGAAAAGTTCAAGTCTTACCAGAAGTTGTAGAAAGAATGGATAAAATTTCAAACAAAGCAGCTGAAATGTTTGTAAACTTGATGAAATTCTTCAACAAATCTCAAAAAGAAGTTTTTGGCTGGGATGGTGGTCCTCTTCATGACCCACTAACAGTTGCATATTTAATTGATCCTTCTGTAGTAACCCTTAAAAAAATGAACACAAGAATCGATATTAGAAGTACCGATTCCTACGGAAGAACTAACTGCGACTATTTTGATTACCTAGGCTTAGAAAAAAATTCCAATGTAGCAATCGATGTCGATGTCAAAAAATATTGGGACATTATAGAAAAAGGAATAAGAAGTTATAATGACTAATCAAATAAATACAAAACTAAAAGAAACTTTAGAAAAGAATAGAGAAGAATATATAGGCTATCTAAAAGATCTTATAGCCATAGACACAAGAGATCTAGGCCATGGCATTGATGGTGGCTTAGAAAAAGAAGGTCAAGAATACCTAATCAAACTTTTTGAAAAATTAGGAGCAGACGTAAAAGTTGATCCTATGAAAGAAGAAGTTATTCAACAATTTTACAAAGATCATGGAGAAGGTAACCTAGGCCATAACTACGACGATAGATTTAACGTATATGCAAGTTTTAAGGCTGATCCAAGCAAAAAAAGCCTAATGTTTAATGGTCATATAGACGTAATGCCACCTGGAGATGAGACTTTGTGGGATAATCCACCTTTTGAACCTATAATAAAAGATGGTATACTTTACGGTCGTGGCACAGCAGATATGAAAGGTGGTCTAATGGCAGCAATAATGGCTGTAAAACTATTAAAAGATGCTGAAATTGACTTGCCAGGAGAAGTTATAATAACATCCGTTTGCGATGAAGAAGGTGGCGGCAATGGCTCAATGCAAGCCATTGCTAGCGGTCAAAGAGCTGATGGAGTTGTAGTTTGCGAAGGAACAGATCAAGAATTAATACTTGCACACATGGGTTTTGTCTTCTTTAGAGTTGAATTTTCTGGAATAGCTTGTCATTCAGGAATGAAAACCAAAGGAGTAAATGCAATAGAAAAGGCCATAAAAGCAATAAATGCCTTAAATGAATTGGAACACAAATGGTTATTAAAATATAAACATCCTCTACTACCACCACCAAATTTAAATATTGGAGTAATAAAAGGTGGAACAGCAGGATCAACAGTGCCAGACGAGTGCTATTTTGAAACTTGCGTTCACTATTTGCCAAATCTGATGTCTAAAAAGCAAATAGAAGAAGAATTTATGGACACCATAAATAGAGTAGCCAAATCAGATCCATTTCTAGAAAAGAATCCTCCAAAAGTTACCATTTACCAAGCAGGAAATGGCTTTGAAATGGATCTTGATCACGGCTTAGTAAATAGCTTTAAAAATTCATTCAAACTAGCAATGGACAAAGAAGTAAAAGCTGTTGGATCACCAGCAGGATGCGACTCAAGATTGTGGAGAAGCATTGCAAAAATGCCAACCATTCAATTTGGCCCAGGCAGTCTAAAAATGGCCCATGCCATCAATGAATGTGTACCAGTAGAAGAATATCTAAATGCCATACTTATATATGCAAATCTAATCTTAGATTATTGTAAATAAAGGAGAAAAAATGACAAAAAAAGTATTATTAGTAGGAGAATCTTGGACAAAAACAACAATCCACGTAAAAGGATTTGATTCATTTGTAACAAGCGAATATGAAACTGGAGAAGAATTTATAAGAGGAGCTTTTGAACAAAGCGAAGATTATGAATATGAACATATGCCAGCACACATAGCTATGGAAGAATTCCCATACGACTTAGAGGGACTTAAAAAATACGATTTGATAATCTTATCAGACATAGGAGCAAATTCCTTATTACTACCAAACAGAGTTTTCGCAAAAAGCGAAAAAACTGCCAACAGATGTAATCTTATAAAAGAATACGTCCTAGATGGTGGAGCTTTATTAATGATCGGTGGATATATGACATTTTCAGGAATAAATGCAGCAGGAAAATGGCAAGATACAGCAGTACAAGATGTATTGCCAGTAAAAATCCTAAGTACAGATGACAGAATCGAAACACCAGAAGGAGTATATCCAAAAGTAGTGAAAGACCATGAAATATTTGAAGGCGTAGAAAAAGAATGGCCACATGTTTTAGGCTACAACAAAACCATCCTAAAAGAAGATGGAGAACTTTTGGCAACAGTTAATGAAGATCCATTTATAGCTGTAGGAAGCTACGGCAAAGGAAAATCAGCAGTATTTACATCAGACTCAGCACCACACTGGGCACCACCAGAATTTGTAAACTGGAAATCCTATAATAAATTATTTGTAAACATAGCTGATTACTTGACAAAATAATCAAAAAATTAAAATTCGAAAAAATCAATGGATATCCATAAAAAAATTTTCTGAGTATAGAAAATAGCTATATTGCGTAAATGCAAGTATAGCTATTTTTTAATTATTAAAAGCTCTAGAAAGTGAGTACAAAAAAATATAATCTCACACCAAAATCACCTTAATCCCCAATTTTTCAAGATTTTCAACCTTTGATCTTGACATTTCGTTATCGGTTATTATTATATCTATGCTTTGGATTGTACCTATTTTAAAGTTTGCTGATTGACTAAATTTTGAGCTGTCGCAAACTAGGATATTTTTTTCTGTGGATTCATTTAGCATATATTGGTTTATTTCAACCTCATCTATTATGCTAGTTGTAAGTTCGCCTTCTTCTGTGATTCCTGAAATGCCGATGATTGAAAGGTTTGAAGCGACACTTTTTAGGTTGTTTAGGGCAAAGGTTCCGGTCATCGCATTTTTTGGGTAGGAAACTCTTCCGCCTGTTAAAATAACATTGACTAAAGGATCAATTTTTACATTGGAAGCTTTGGCGTTATTTGTTATAATGTTTACTCTTTTATTTTTTATAAATTTTAGAACTTTTAGGGCGGTTGATGATGAATTTATAAAAATATCATCATCGTTGTTTATGAAGTCTGCACATTTTTTGGCAATTTTTTCTTTTTTGTTTTCTAGTAATAAATTTGCCGAATCTTGGCATTTATTTATCCTTGCTCCGCCGTGAAATCTTTGGATTTTCCCGAGAGATTGTAGAAAATCTAAGTCCCTTCTTATGGTTATTTCTGAAACCTTAAATTTTTCAATAAGCTCTTTACTAGTAACTGTATTTTCGCTACTTATGTAATTTAATATCTCTTCTCTTCTTTTATCTACGATGGATTTTTTTATTTTCATATTAACCTCTTATAATCTCATTATTTTTATGAACGTTTGTCGGCACAAAGAATAATAAATCGTTGTCATTTATATTATACTAGTCTAATCAATCAAATCAATCATATAATATCGAAAAAAAATTAAAATAAATGCTTGACCGTTCATTAATTTTGTTATATGATATAACTAGGTAAAGAATTAAATTATTATGGAGGTATTATGAGCCAAATTGATGAAATTACTAGAGAAAAATGGATCTTAGGCGCATTTCCTGAGTGGGGAACATGGCTTAATGAAGAAATTGACGAAGAAGTTGTAGAAAAAGGTACCTTTGCTATGTGGTGGATTGGCTGCACTGGCATTTGGTTTAAGACTGAAAATGATACAAATATTGCAATTGATTTGTGGTTTGGTAATGGAAAAAGAACCAAAAAAGTTAAGGAGATGGCTCCTTACCATCAAATGAGAAATATGACTGGTGGCAAGGCTCTTCAACCAAATTTAAGAGCTAATCCAATAGTTTTTGACCCATTTGCTGTTACAAAAGTTGATGCTGTATTATCAACTCACTACCACAATGATCATATCGATCCTTTCTTTGCAGCAGCAGTTTTGAAAAATTGTTCTGATGATGTACCTTTTATAGGACCAAAGGAATCTGTTAAAAAATGGTTATCATACGGTGTACCAGAAGATAGATGTATAGTTGTAAAACCAGGTGATGAGATAAAGATAAAAGATACAACCATTGTTGCTCTTGATTCTTTTGATAGAACTTGCTTGGTTACAACAGAGGTTGGTGAAGATATTGAGGGAGTTTGCCCGACAAATATGGACGAAAAGGCTGTAAATTATCTAATCAAAATGCCAGCAGGAACTGTATATCACACAGGAGATTCGCACTTTTCTATTGGCTTTGCAGAAGTTGGCAAGAAATATGATATCGATATTGCTTTTGGTTCTTATGGCGATAACCCTGTAGGAAATCAAGATAAGATGACTTCTATTGATATACTAAGAATGGCTGAATCTGTAGGTTGTGAAGTTGTTATTCCAATTCACCATGATGTTTGGACAAACTTCAAAGCTGATCCAAAAGAGATCAAATATCTATGGCAATATAGAAAAGATAGATCAAAATATAAATTCCACCCATATATTTGGGATGTTGGTGGCAAATATATATGGCCAACAATGAAGGATGAATTAGAGTTTAGGTACAGACCAGGATTTGAAGATGCATTTGAAAATCCAAGAAATGTACCATTCAAATCAATATTATAAAAAATATAAACTGCTAATTTTGTTGGCAGTTTAAGATACATAAAAGGTGAAATATGATTAATGAAATATTAGAAAAAGGTTTGTTTGATTTTTATGATCAAATAGACACTTGGCAAGAAGCTATCAATAAGTCTTGTGCGAAATTAATAGAAAAAAACATTGTTGACGAAAACTATCCAAAACAAATTATCGAAACTTGCGAAAAATACGGTCCATACATTGTTTTGATACCACAAGTGGCTATGCCTCATTGTCAAGAATGTGCAGAAGGTGTAAATGAAACTGCTGTGGCTTTCATGAGGGTTGAAAAACCAGTAGTTTTTGATGAAGATGATAGGGATAAGGATGCGAAAATATTTTTTACTGTAGCTAGTGAAGATAACAAAAAACATTTGGAAAATATTGCGGCTTTATCTGATATATTGTGCGATGAAGAAATCGTTGAAGCTTTATGCCAAGCTAAAAACGAAGAAGATTTAAGAAAAATTTCAAAAAAATATAATATTTAGGGGATATTTATGAATATAATATTAGCAATTTTAAACGGATTTGTAAAAAATATTCTTACAAAACCAGCGTTTTTTATAGGTTTTTTGGTACTAATTGGCTATTTGCTAGATGGTAAGAAATGGTACGATGCCTTGGCAGGCTTTATAAAAGCAACTGTAGGCTATATGATTTTGATGGTTGGTTCTGGTGGACTTGTTTCTACCTTTAGACCAATACTTACAGGACTTAAGGATAAATTTAATATTTCTGCAACAGTAATTGACCCGTATTTTGGTCAAAACGCGGTAACTGAAGGTATGGAGCATCTTGGTAGATCATTTTCACAAGTAATGGTTCTATTGCTTATTGCCTTTATAGTTAATATTATTCTAGTTAGAGCAAAAAATATTACAAAGATGAGAGCTGTGTTTACAACAGGTCACGTTCAAATGCAACAAGCTGCAACAGCTTTTTGGCTATTAGTTTTCTGCTTTCCAGATTTAGGTCAAACACCTATTCTTGTAATAATGGCTATTTTACTAGGTCTTTATTGGGCAGTAGGTAGCAACTTAACAGTTGAAGATACACAAAAACTTACAGACGGTGCAGGTTTCTGTATAGCTCACCAACAAATGTTTGGTATCAGACTTGCTTGCTTTTTAAGTGATAAGATATTTGCTAAGAGAAAAGACCATAGTAAAGATATTGATGATTTGGAACTACCAGGATTTTTATCAATCTTTAACGAAAACATGGTAGCTACAGCAATTCTTATGACCCTATTCTTTGGAATTATCCAATCAGTTTTAGGCAAAGATTATCTAGTAGCTCACGAAGCTTTAAAAATGGACGATAACTTCTTCTTCTATATCATGCAATCTTCATTTAGCTTTGCAGTAAACTTAGCTATCTTACAACTAGGAGTTAGAACATTCGTTGGCGAATTAACATCATCATTTGATGGTATCCAAAGAAAACTTTTACCAGGTGCACTTCCAGGAATCGACTGCGCAGCAGTATTTGGTTTTGGTGCAGCAAATGCAGTAACAATCGGATTTTTATTTGGTGCTTTAGGACAATTTTTAGCAATAGGTACCCTATTCTTACTAAAATCCCCAACACTAATAATTGCAGGATTCGTTCCATTATTCTTTGATAACGCTGTAATTGGGGTATATGCTAATAATAGAGGTGGTTATAAGGCTGCAATGTTGATGCCATTCTTATCAGGTCTAATCCAAGTATTTGGTTCAGCATTCATAGCAACATATTCTGGACTCGCTCAATACGGTGGATATCTAGGAATGTTTGACTGGGCAACAGTATGGCCAGCATTTACAGTATTGATTAAGAATATTCAATATGTAGGTGTTGCATTAGTAGCAATCTTATTAATCGTAATTCCTCAACTACAATATAGAAAGAACAAAGAAGGTTACTTCATGATCACTGAAGATTATGAAAAGTACAAAGAAACAATCGCAAATAAATAGGAGGGCGAAATGAAAGTAATAGTAGCATGTGCAAATGGAGCTGGAACAAGTTTGATGATGATGAATAAGATTAAGCAAGCTTTTAATGAATTGGACTATAAGGGCAAACTTGACATCTCTCACTGCTCACTATCTGAAGGAAAATCTACAGGAAGAAGTGCTGATGTAATATTCTGTGCAGTAAATTTCATGAAGGATTTTGATAATCTAAAAGAAAAAGGCGTTACAATCATTGGCATGAAGAATATTCTTTCTAAAGATGAAGCTATAGAAAAAATCAAAGAAAATAATCTTTTGGAAAGATAAGTAGGCTTTATGTTAGAAGATATCAAGCAAAAAGTTTACCAGGCAAACTTATTATTGCCAAAATATGATCTAGTAAAATTTACCTGGGGAAATGTTTCTGAAATTTCCCCAGATAGAAAATATGTAGTCATAAAACCATCAGGCGTGGATTATGAAACTATGAAAGCAAGCGATATGGTGGTAGTCGACCTTGACGGAAACGTTGTTGAGGGAGATCTAAAACCATCAAGCGATACTGCAACACATTTAGAAATTTACAAAAAATACCCGGAAATTGGCGGCATAACCCACACACACTCTAGATGGGCAACGATAATGGCCCAGGCTAAAATGGACATAAAAGCTATGGGAACAACTCATGGAGATTATTTTTATGGGTCAATTCCAGTAACAGCTGATATGACCAAAGAAGAAATTGCCAATGATTATGAAAAAAACACTGGACTTGTAATAATAAAGTGTTTTGAAGATAGAAAAATTTCTCCAAAAGATGTACCAGCAGTTTTGGTAGCAAATCATGGTCCTTTTGTCTTTGGCGAAGATGCAGCAGATTCAGTTTTCCACTCTGTAGTTTTAGAAGAAGTTGCCTTTATGAATTGGCACTTAATTTCAATTGGCAAAAATGAAGCCATGAGCGATGAATTATTAGACAAACATTACCTAAGAAAACATGGAGCTAACGCTTATTATGGACAAAATTAATCTGGGAATCTATGAAAAAGCTTTGCCAAATTCTTTATCTTTAGATCAAAAACTAAAATTTGCAAAAGAAATTGGCTTTGATCAGCTAGAAATAAGCATAGACGAAAGCGATGAAAAACTAAATAGGCTTTATGATGGCACAAGTGACATTCTAAAAAAATCACAAGTAGCTTGTGATATGAGAATTAGAACCATGTGCTTATCAGGCCATAGGAAATATCCTTTTGGATCAAGCAAAAAAGAAATCAGAGAAAAATCCATGGATATTATGAAAAAAGCCATAGAATTTTCTGATAACAACGGTATTAGAATCATTCAACTTGCAGGTTATGATGTTTATTACGAAGAAAGCACTGCTGATAGCAAAAAATATTTCTTGGAAAATCTATCCAAGGCAGTAGATCTTGCCAGCAAATACGGCGTGATACTCGCTTTTGAAACCATGGAAACAGAATTTATGGATACTGTAGAAAAGGCTATGCACTATGTAGATATCATAAACAGCCCATATTTGGGAATTTATCCAGATATAGGAAATCTTAAAAATGCAGCTGTAAAATACGGCACAGATGTTATAGAAGATTTGAAAAAAGGTGCTGGTCACATATTTGCAGCCCACCTAAAAGAAACAAATCCAGGAATCTATCGAGATATGAAATTTGGCTCAGGTGGTCATACAGAATACGAAAGATCAATAAAAGAGTTGAAAAATCAAAAAGTTGCCATATACACAGGTGAATTTTGGGATCATGGAGAAGAAAATTACAAGGAAATAATCAAAGATTCTTATGAATTTTTAGTTAACAAATTAAAATAAGGAGAAAAGTGATGAGTAAACCAAAGCTACAAATAGCTTTAGATAGTCAATCTTTAAGCAAAGCCTTAGAAACTGTAAGAGAAGTTGGCGATGTAGTTGATATAATAGAAGTAGGAACAGTTTTATGCCTACAAGATGGTATGGAACCAGTTAGAGCAATAAGAGCTTTATATCCAGAAAAAACCATACTTGCAGACACCAAGTGTGCCGATGCAGGTAAAACTGTTGCAAAAAATTGCAAAGACGCTGGAGCAAATTGGATGACAGTAATTTGCTGTGCGACAATTCCTACCATGCAAGCTGCCAACAAAGAAATCGACGAGCTTCAAGTTGAACTTTATGGAGATTGGACATTTGACCAAGCCAAAGCTTGGAAGGAAATTGGCATAAATCAAGTTGTCTATCACCAATCAAGAGATGCTCTTTTAAGTGGCGAAACTTGGGGAGAAAAAGATCTAACAAAAATCAATAAACTTGTAGATATGGGATTTGAAGTTTCAGTAACTGGTGGATTAAATGTAGATACCCTACAACTTTTCAAAGGCATTGATGTTGCTTGTTTCATAGCAGGAAGAGGAATTGCAGAAGCAGAAAATCCAAAAAAAGCTGCAGAAGACTTCAAAAACAAAATTAACGAGATATTTTAGTATTAAAAGATTTTAGGAGGCAAAATGAAATTTTTCTTAGACACAGCCAATGTAGATGAAATAAAAAGAATAAACGATCTAGGTCTTTGCGATGGAGTTACAACTAACCCTTCATTAATCAACAAAGAAGGTCGTAATTTTGAAGAAGTAGTAAAAGAAATAGCAGGTTTTGTAGATGGTCCTATTTCAGCAGAAGTAACAAGCTATGACTACGAAGGCATGGTAAAACAAGCAAGAGAATTAGCAAAATGGGCAGATAATATCGTTGTAAAAATTCCAATGACTGAAGATGGACTAAAAGCCATCCATACCCTAAGCGCTGAAGGAATAAAAACCAACTGCACATTGATATTTTCAGTATCTCAAGGCCTAATGGCAATGAAAGCTGGCGCAACCTACATCTCACCATTTATAGGTAGAATCGATGATATGGGAGAAAATGGTGCAAGACTAATAGGAGAACTAAGAGATGTAATCGACATCTACGGTTTCCAATCAGAAATAATTGCAGCAAGCATCAGAAATATAGGCCATGTAGAACAAGCCGCTCTTGCTGGAGCTCATATAGCTACAATACCTGGAACTCTATTTGAAAAACTCTGGACACATCCACTAACAACAGCAGGCATCGAAGCCTTCATAAGAGATTGGGATGCTTTCCAAGCAAAAAATAAATAAAAAATAAAAATTTAGAAAAAATTAGGGCAAGTGCTCATCGCTTGCTCTATTTTTGTAATATTTCGTAGTATAATATTAGTAAGTTATTTTGTAAAAATTGATAAAAAGAAATGAGGGGAAAATGTTTAATAAAAATGATGATAGAGCAGTTTCTGCTATTCGTGCACTCTCTATAGCTCAAATTGAAAAAGCTAACAGTGGCCACCCAGGTCTTCCAATGGGAGCAGCACCAATGGCTTATGTTTTGTGGAACAAAATCTTAAAGGCAAATCCAAAAAATTCTTCTTTCTTCGATCGTGATAGATTTGTATTATCAGCAGGCCATGGTTCTGCTATGCTTTATGCTTTACTCCACCTATCTGGTTATGATGTAAGCCTTGATGATCTAAAAGATTTTAGACAACTAAATGCCAAAACAGCAGGCCATCCAGAAAGAGGCCATATAGACGGAGTTGAAGTTACAACAGGACCTTTAGGTCAAGGAATTGCCCAAGCAGTTGGACTTGCAATTGCAGAAAAACACATGGCAGCCTTGTATAACAAAGAAGATTTACCAATAATCGACCACTATACTTACGCTCTTTGTGGCGATGGCGATCTTATGGAAGGAATTTCCTATGAGGCTATGAGTCTTGCTGGACATTTAAATTTATCAAAGCTAATTGTCCTATACGATTCAAATGACATTTGTCTTGATGGCAAAACTTCAACAACTTTTTCTGAAGATACTAAAAAACGTGCCGAAGCTCTTAATTGGAATTATCTACTTGTAGAAGATGGTGGCAAGCTAGAAGATATTTACCAAGCTATAAGCAAGGCAAAAGAAAATACCAATGGCCCTACAATTATAGAAATAAAAACTATCATTGGTTTTGGTTCAGCAAATCAAGGAACAAACAAGGTTCACGGAGCTCCTATTGGCAAAGAAGATTTCATCAAAGCTAAAGAAGTTTATGGTTGGAGCGAGGATGATTTTCAAATTCCAGAAGAAGTTTATCAAACTTTTGCAGATGGAATTTTGGCAAAAGGCAAAGAAGCTAACGAAAAATGGGACGAACTTTTAAAATCTTATAAGGAAAAATACGCTGAAGATTACAAAAATCTAATGGCTGGCATCAATAGAGAATTGCCAGAAAACTTTATAGATCAAGTGAAAAAATATTCTGCTGAAGATAAGGCTCTTGCAACTCGTGCATCAAATGGCGAAATTATCCAAGATTTGGCAAAAATCACTCCAAATTTCTGGGGCGGTTCTGCAGATTTGTTCTCATCAAACAAAACAAATATAAAAGATACCGAAGCCTTTACAGATAAGACTCCAGCAGGCAGAAATATCTACTACGGAGTTCGTGAATTTGCCATGGCGGCAATTGGCAATGGAATAATCGCCCACGGTGGAAGTTTCCATCATGTTTCAACATTCTTTGTCTTTACAGATTATTTGAAAGCTGCAATTAGACTTTCTGCTTTGTCAAATTTGCCACTAACTTATGTTATGACTCACGATTCAATAGCTGTTGGTGAAGATGGACCAACTCACGAACCAATAGACCAACTTGCTATGATTAGAGCAATTCCAAATACTCTAATGCTAAGACCAGCAGATGCCAACGAAACAAGACTTGCTTGGAAAATAGCCCTAGAAAGCAAGGATAAACCAGTGGTAATGGCTCTAACTCGTCAAAACGTTAGAAATCTAAAAGAAACAGAAAATCTAACTGGAATTGAAAAAGGCGCTTATGTAATTAGCGATTGCGAAAATCCAGAATTAATAATAATTGCAACAGGAAGCGAAGTTGAACTTGCTCTTGATGCCAAAGAAATTTTAGCAAAAGAAGGCAAAAAGATAAGAGTAGTTTCAATGCCATCAATGGAATTATTTAGAAATCAAGATAAAGCTTACAAAGATCAAGTTTTACCAAGAAATATCAAAAAAGTTTCACTTGAAATGGCATCTACCTTTGGCTGGGCAGAATGGACTGGCTTAGATGGATTAAATATTGGAATCGATAGCTTTGGAGCATCAGGAAAAGGCGAAGAAGTTATGGAAGCATTTGGCTTTACTAAAGAAAAAATTGCAAGCCGTATTAAAGATTTTCTAAAATAGAAATACAAAACCCTACCCTTAAAGTCAAGCGCTTTAAGGGTATATTTATTTATAGGTGAAAAAAAGAAAAGAGGTTTTATGGAAAAAAATAAAAATTTATGGCAATTATTCAAATCCACCCTCTATTTGTCAGCCTTTACCTTTGGTGGTGGTTATGTAATTTTATCTTTGATGAAAGATACATTTGTAGATAGATTAAATTGGATAAATAAAGATGAAATGCTCGATATGACTGCAATTGCTCAATCTGCGCCAGGTCCTGTGGCTGTAAATGCAGCTGTTGTAGTTGGTTATAAAACTTTTGGACTAATGGGAATGTTTGTTGCAATTTTGGGAACGATTATTCCGCCTTTAGTAATTATAAGTTTAATCTCCATAGCCTATCAAGCTTTTATTACAAATAAATATATTGGACTTTTCTTAAAGGGCATGCAAGCTGGTGTTGGAGCTTTGATAATCAAAGTCGTAATCGATATGGCAAAAGATTTGCTTAAAGATAGAAAACCACTTGTAGTAATTATAATGCTAACAAGTTTTATCTTAGGATTTTTTCTAAAAGTTAATGTGACTTACATAATCCTTGGACTTATTGTAATTGGTGGAATTTACACAATTTTTGGAGGAAATCATGCTAATTAATTTATTTATAAGCTTTTTAAAAATCGGATTATTTTCCTTTGGTGGGGGATATGCAGCTCTTCCACTAATCCAAGAAGAAGTTGTAAACTTACACCATTGGCTAAGTCTTAGTGAATTTAACGATCTAATAACCATAAGCCAAATGACACCGGGACCAATTGCAATAAATTCCGCAACTTTTGTAGGAACGAGGATTGCAGGTTTTCCTGGAGCGCTTGCAGCAACTTTTGGTTGTGTTTTGCCTTCCTGCATAATAGTTGGTGGCATTTCATATTTTTACAAAAAATACAAAGACCTTGATGCTATGACAAATATTCTTAACTTTCTAAGACCTGCCATAGTTTCAATGATTTTAATAGCTGGAATTTCGATTTTACAAACTGCTTTTTTTGATGTAAAGGCCATATCTTTAGGAAATATGGATTGGATCATGCTAGGAATTTTTATTGTTTCCTTATTTACTATGTTTAAAAGCAAAATCGATCCGATAAAAATAATGCTTTTCTGTGGAATTTTATATTTAGTCATTAATTTATTATTTAACTAAAATAAATTGTAAAATTTTCAAAATATTGGGTATTATTAGATTAGTATGATGATTCATATTTTGCTAGAATTTCTAGCTTAAATAAATATAGAGAAAACGATTTATGGAGAGGTATAAATGGATTACAAAAAACTTTACCAAGAAAAACTAATAACAGCAGACAAAGCCGCAGCCATGGTAAAAGATGGCGATTGGGTAGATATAGGCTGGTGTGCACTTACACCAAAAGCTTTTGACCAAGCTTTGGCAAAAAGAGCAAACGAACTTCACGATGTAAAAGTAAAAGGTGGAGTAGTTCCTTACGAGCTAGAAATAGGCAAAGCTGACACAACAGGGGAGCATATTATTTATCATTCTTGGCACTCATCAGGAACTGAAAGAAATTTAATAAATAACAACAAATACGGAGCATATTTCATTCCAATTAAATATAGCGAGCTTCCTAGATATATTTATGACCTTGAAGATAAGATAAATATAGCAGTAATCCAAGTTGCGCCAATGGATAAACACGGTAATTTTAACTTTGGTTTATCAGCAAGCCACACTTGGGCAACCTTTAACAATGCCGATAAGATAATCCTTGAAGTAAATGAAAATGTACCAATAGCTTTAGGTGGCTATCTAAACTATGTAAATATCAAAGATGTAGACTATATTTATGAAGCAAATTATGAAATGTTAACTCTTGGCAAGGCAAAATTTGGCGAAGAAGAATTACAAGTTGCAAGCCATGTAGTTGGACTATTAAGAGATGGCGACTGCTTACAAATAGGAATTGGTGGCCTTCCAAATGCAATTGGTTCAGAAATTGCCAAATCCGACCTAAAAGATTTAGGAGTTCATACTGAAATGTATGTAGATTCCTTTGTAGATATGGCAAAAGCAGGCAAAATCACCGGCATGAAGAAAAACCATGACACAGGTCGTCAAACTTACGCCTTCGCAGCAGGTAGCCAAGAACTTTACGATTATATAGATGGCAACGAAGAGCTAATGGCAGTTCCAGTAAATTACGCCAACGATATTGATGTAATCGCATCTTTGGATAATTTCGTTTCCATAAATACTGCTATGCAAGTTGACCTTTGGGGACAAATTTCATCAGAAACAGTAGGTACAAGACACATTTCTGGAGCAGGTGGAGCGCTAGATTTCATACTTGGAGCTTATAGATCAAAGGGAGGACGTTCAATAGTTGCCCTAAAATCTTCAAGAGTAAACAAAGACGGTGTTAGAATTTCAAACATCGTTCCAACATTTTTACCAGGCACACAAGCAACAGCAGTAAGAAGCAACACTCACTATATAGCAACAGAACAAGGAATTAGAAATTTCAAAGGCCTATCAACCTGGCAAGCAGCAGAAGCTCTAGTAGAACTTGCACATCCAGACAATCGTGACGAATTAATCAAAGAAGCTGACAAATTAGGAATTTGGAGAAATTCTAACAAATAATAAATCGTAAAGGTGATGGCAAATTTTTGCCATCACCTTTTTTATTTTTAGCAAAATATTATCAATAAAAACTTTTTCATAAGAACTTTATATAAGTTAACAAATATATATAAAACGTTGTATTTTCCTAATTTTTCTGATAAAATATAAGTAATATGGAGGATTTTATAAACATGAAAGCTAGATCTAAGAAAAAATACACAGCCCTAATATTAGCTCTATCATTAGCAAGCCCTATGATAGTAGAAGCAGCTAGTATAGAAGAAAACCCTAAAGCAACAGAAATTACCACAGAAGAAAAACATGAAAATTCATTAGAAATTCAAAGCAAGATGTCTTTATCAGAAGATAAAAGCCAAATTGTTTATGATATCGATATCACAAATAAAAATATCCAAAGCCAAGAATTAAGTGCTTATCTTTATTTGCCAGAAAATTCTAACATTGAAAATTTGAAGCTAGAAAATTCCGACATAAAAGCAAATGAACTAGCAACCGATCTTGGTAAAGCCTTGGCAATCAAATTAGCAGCAGGCGAAAAAACTAGCTTAAAATTATCAGCTGACATCAAAAAAGACAAGACTGACAAATTATTCTTCGACTTAGGATTAATTTCAAAAAACAATGAAATACTAACAAAACGTATAGGTGGACAAATCGAAGCTGACAAGTTAGTTGAAAAAACAAGTGAAGAATTAGCACACGTTTTAGCTGGTAAGATAAACGAAGATAAGACAATTACTTGGACTGATTATTTATTAAACTCAACAGAAGAAAAAAATATCAGTAACTATGATTTTGAAATTTCAGAAAACCAATCATTTGAAAATGAAAAAATAAACTTAGAATACTTTACATTGACAAGTGAAGGATACAAACTAACTGATAGCAAGGCTTTAGATTTTGGCAACATCAAAGATTTGGAAATTGCTCCTAATAGCCTTGTAAAAATCTCATTTAAGACAAAGCAACTAGAAGATTTTGGAGAATTTAAGATAAACGATGCAAGTGTCCTTGTCAAAAAAGAAGAAGATAAAAAAGAAGACAATAAAGAAAATACTAGCGACGAAGAAAAAGCCTTAGATGCTATAAAAATCTTAGAGGAAAACAGTAAAGAAATCACCGACATTTTGCTAGCAAATGAAGGTGTAAAAGAAAATCCTAAAGAAGATAAAGAAGATAAAAAAGAAGAGCCAAAAGAAGATAAGAAAGAAGATAAAAAAGACGAAAAGACAGCAGAAGAAAAAACTAAAGAATTAACAGACAAATTAGAAGAAAATTCTGCTGAAATAGAAAAATCTTTAAAAACTGATGCTTCTGAAGAAAAAGCAAAAGAATTAATCGATCAAATAGAGCTAACAAATGATGAAATAATAAAACTTCTAAAAGACAATGAAACAGGATTTGATAAGTTGATAAAAACTCCTGATAAAAAAGAAGAAGAACCAAAAACCATCATGGTTAGCGAAGATGACAAAAAAGCAAATGATCTTGCAGACAAAATCATAGGCTACAACAAGCAAATCGACTCAATACTTGAGCCAATCTTAGGCAAAGAAGAATATCAAAAACTACTCAAAGATGCAGAAAAACGTCTAGAAAAAGCTAAGAAAATTTCTACAAAAGAAGAAGAGAAAGCTAAAAAAGAAGAAAATTCTGACGAAAAGAAAGCTCAAAGCCTAATTTCTCAAATAAATGATAAGAATGAAGAAATTTCTGAAGTTGTAAGACAAGTAAAACTAAGAGAAGAAGTTGCAAAAGCTCTTGCTGATGAAAAAGAACTTGAAGTTGTAAAAAGCCTACTAAAGGGAATTGAAAAGCTTGATAAGGCTAGCAAAGAAGTAGAAGAAAGCAAAAAAGAAGCTTATGTAAGTCCACATTTCAAGATGCTTTTAGATGACTTTTCAAGAAAAGCTTACAAGGATTTAGAAAAAGTTGTAACAGTAACCCTAGATCCACTAAAGAAAATTGAAGCAAAATCAACAGTTGACCAAGCAAAAAAGAAATATCCAACAATAGATTATTATCTATCAAACTTAGAATTAAGAAATGATATGTTAAATAACTTAGGATATATTGTAAAATAACAAAATGGGAGCAGAAAAACTGCTCCTTTTTTAGTGAAATAAATAAGAGATCCTTCGACTCACTTCGTTCGCTCAGTATGTGCTAGGGGTGGTGTTGTTCGCTCAAGGATGCCAAGGGGGTGTTTTTCGCTTATGATGCCAATATGTGGGGCAATGGCTTGTAAAGTTTTCTCTACAAATTTTTTTGTTAGTTTGTTACACCAAGGCCTGGCATGTTGAGCGGAATGTATCGATAAATACATGGAGTCGAAACATCTCGGCTTTGTTTTTGTTATTCTAACGCCCAAAAATTTGCTTGTATTCTTTCTTAAATAAAAAAACGACTAGATTTTTTATTTCTAATCGTTTATAATTCAAATGCAATGACTTTTTCTATTGCAATTTTTTTCTTTTTCTCGTTATTATATCTACTTCCACACCCTATACCAAAAAGCATAGTTCCAATTATCCATGCATATTCTGTTTTTCCTGTCTTATATGACATATATATTGATAATATAAGTGTAATAAATGCGATTATTGCCAATATAAGCCATAAGTTCTTTTTAAGCAATAAATCCTGTTGTTACTTAAATAAATCAGAGTGTGAGCCAGTTCTTACTAGAGATAACACTAAAACCTCTTCTATTTTTTCATATATCAACAAAAAATCTGGCTCTATATGACATTCTCGAGTCCCTTTGTAATTTCCGGTTAATGAATGATCTCTATATTTTCCATCAAGAGTTTCATCATTTGCTATTTTCTCAATAACATCAAAGAGCATTTCAATATCTTTACCTTGTTTTTTAGCCTGCTTTAGATCTTTTTTAAATCTACTAGTAAACTTTATCTTATACTTCAAGGGCTTTCCTCAAATCATCCATATTATCGTAAGAGCTGACTTTATTATCCTTAGCTATCATTCTTCCTTCTTCTATGGCTTTTATAGTTTCATCACTTGGAACATCAAGTTTTAAATCAAAAGGAATACCGCTTTCTCTAATACTTGCCCTTAAAAACATATTAATTGCAGTAGTCATATTTAAACCTAAACTGGAGTAGATTTTTTCTGCTGCTTCTTTTATTTCTTTATCTGTCCTTATGTTTAAATTTGTTGTAGCCATTTCATCATCTCCCTTGAGATTATTATATGATGAAATTCGTGCAGTGTCAATGCGTTGTCATTATTTTAGCCTTAAGTTTTGCTTAATCCCTTCTAATTTAAGACTACTTTATTTGAGGCAATGGCTTTTGAAGTTTTCTCTACCAATTTTTTGTTAGTAAGTTACACCAAGGCCTGGCATGTTGAGCGGAATGTATCGATAGATACATGGAGTCGAAACATCTCGGCTTTGTTTTTGTTATTCTAAAGCCTAAAAATTTGCTTATATTTAATTTTTGCAAGGAGATCCTTCGACTCACTTCGTTCGCTCAGGATGCCAGGGGGGTGATGTTTTTGCTCAGGATGCTAGGGGGGTGGGGTCGTTTGTTCATGATGCCAAGGGGTTGGGGCTGTTTATTCATGATGCTGGGGAATGTTTTTTTTGTTAAGGGTGTCATGGCGCAAGGTTTTTCGTTCAAGGCTAGCAAAAGATGGGACTACTTTTGCAGTATGCATGGCTTTAGAATATATTCGTTCGCTTAGGATACCAATATGTGGAGCAATGGCTAGTGAAGTTTGCTCTACAAATTTTTTTGTTAGTTTGTTAAACCAAGACCTGGCATGTTGAGCGGAATGTATCGATAGATACATGGAGTCGAAACATCTCGGCTTCTCTTTCATTTTTCTCCAATAAAAAAGCATAAGGTTTTTCCTTATGCTTTTGTTTTAGTATCTATTATTTATTTTTCTTTTTTGTAGCTACTAAAGCTGCACTTGCTAGTGCTAGAGATCCAGCTACCATTGAGATTCCTGCTACACCAGTTTTTGGGTTTGATTTTTTATCTTTCTTTTCTGGTTTCTTTTCAGGTTTATTCTCTGGTTTTTTGTCAGGTTTTTTGTCAGGTTCTTTTTCTTGATTAGCTTCGTTTTCTTTTAGGATTCTTTCGATTTCAGCTGTATTTTTATTTAATTTATCTATTAAATCTTTTGCCTTATTTTCGTCAGAATTTTCCTTTTCATCTTCAGGTTTGATTTCTGGTTTATCTTCTGGTTTTGTATCCGGTTTCTTTCCGGTTTCTTCTTCAGTTTTGCTTCCGTTTTCTGCTACTTTGCTATCATCCAATAGATAATAGTTTAAGGTTAAGCCGTTATCTAATATTTCTAGTCTGTAATTTGGAGAATAGTTTATAGCTACCAAATTGCTAATTACACCTCTAGTATGTTCAATATCCAAGCCATAATCTTTGCTGTGGTACCATTCTGTTTTAAATACTCTATTATCTCTTGGTTTGTAAATGTGAACTGTGATTACTAGATTTCTTATATAAACATGAGTTAAGCTACCATTTTCATCTTCATTAGTTCTTAGGTAAGTATAACCATCAATGTCTTTTTTGTCTTTTTTGCCTTTTTCTTCTGGAGCAATTTCCTTACCTTCGGTATCTACGTATTTAGTTGAGATTTTTTGATAGATATAGGTGAAGGAGCCACTTCCTTTAAATATATTTCCATCTTGTTCAAGTTTTAAAAATTTGTAATTTTCAATAGCTTTTGGTTTTGGCAAACCTTTTACTTTCATAAGTTGATATGCCCCAGTTCGATCTAATTGAGTTGTTTCTTCTGGAGCTATTACATTTCCTTCAGTATCTTTAAATCTATATGTTACAGTTGTTAGTTCTTTTATATGGAATGGTTGTGAAGCCGGACCTGGTATAGTGACTTGTCTAGAACTTGGTCCATCCCATACGTAGGTTTTGCCTGCTAATATTCCGCCTGTTGGTAAGCTTGTTACAGTAAGGGTGTAATTTCCTTCTGGTATATCAGCGTGGGAATAACCATCACCATCAGCAGTTGTTGTATAAGTGTGTACAATTGCACCAGTTTCATTATTGGTTAAAGTTATTGTAGCTCCTGGAACGTCTCGGTATAGTGGGAATGTTAAGCAATATATTTGTAAACTTGTATTAAGATCCCAAGTTTTAACTTGTTTTTCTTCTTTTTCATAAGTTACGTTAGCTGTTTTATTATCAGCGCTAAAGTCAATTTTTACCTTATAACCGTCGATTTTTTCAGCTTTTTCTGCAACATTTTTTTTAGCTTCTTCTACGTCTTTACCAGTTACAGTAGATTTTGCGACACTTCCATCTGGTTTTGTGGTAGTTACTTCGATTGTAAAAACTGCTGCTGGTGTTGCATTTTTAATTTTAGCTTCTAAATCAGCAATTTGCTTTTCAACTTCTGGTAAAGCTTTATTTATTTTTGCTAAATTCTCTTCTGCACTTTTCTTATATGCTTCAAGGCGTGCTCGTCTTTGCCAATCTAAATTTTGGTTTTCTAATAATTTTTCAGTATCAGCTAATGCTTTTTCGTTAAAATCTTTATCATGTTCAAGTTTAGCTTTTTTGTCTTGAGCTTCTTTTAATTCGGCTTTAAGTTGATCGAGAGATTTTTCTTCTTGTGCATAAGCTGTAGGAATAGCTAAATCTAGGGCTTTAGTTCCTCCACCAATTAACATTCCAGCTGCTAATGCGACAGCTAGTAATTTTTTTGCTTTCATATTTTCCTCCTTTGAAAACAATTAGATAAATTATCCTTGTATATATTATATTAGAAAAGTCTATTAATTCAATAAATTTGGGTCATTAACTAATGCTATTAAAGTAAATTTTATAAGAAAAATTTGCTTATTGGGAAAAATTTATTTTGTATTTGAAAAATAAATACGGGTAAAAATAAAAATTAAACAAAACACAAGAGAAAATATATCCCTTGTGTTTCGCAATTTACTATTTTCCTAGTAAGTTCTATTTATTTTTCTTTTTTGTAGCTACTAAAGCTGCACTTGCTGCTGCAAGTGTTCCTGCTGCTAGTGAAATTCCTGCTACACCAGTTTTTGGGTTTGAATTTTTGTCTTTGTTTTCTGGTTTCTTTTCAGGTTTTTCATCTGGTTTTTTGTCTGGTTCTTTTTCTTGGTTAGCTTCGTTTTCTTTTAAAATTTTTACGATTTCTTCTGTATTTTTATTTAACTTATCTATTAAATCTTTAGCTTTATCTTCATCTTCTGAATCAGTACCATCATTAGTATCTCTATCTATTATATTAGAATCTCTGCCATCAGCACCATCATGTAGATAATAGTTTAGAGTTAGACCGTAGTTTAGGATTTCTAGACTAAAGTCTGGTGTGTATTTTATGCTTACTAATGAGCTTGCTAGTTCTCTGATATGATCTTTGTCTTCACCATATTCCTTGCTATCATAAAATGTCGTTTCGATAGCTTGATCACTGTGTGGACCAAATACGTTAACGGTTACAATAAATCCTTGTTTTTTATTGTCATCGTTAGGTTTATTGTCGTCGTTAGGTTTTTTGTCGTCAGTTTTTTGGTAATAATAGGTTACTATCAAATCTCCTTCATTTGTTTTAACCCATTTGTATCCAGGGAAATCTTTTTTTGAGCCATTTTCTACATCATCAATAATTTTTTTACCTGTATCAACATCAATATAGCTAGCTATAAATTGATGGGTTAGTGGAGTATTAGTATTCTCAGCTGGTACTGGATCTCCTGCTGCATAAGCTGTTGATATAGCTTTGCCACCCCCTCCGATTAGCAATGCACCAGCAAGTGCAAACGCTAGCATTTTTTTCATTTTCATAATTTCCTCCTTTTTTAAGTAAATGATATTACTTATTATTTGTTATTACTATATTGTCTTTTGCACATATTTTCAACACATTCTTCAGAAAATAATGATTTCTCAATCTTTCTTTATTTTGACAAATAATTGGTTAAAAAAATTTTTTATTTTTCTATATTGACAAAATTTTACCCAATGTTATACTTGTATTGACGGGTATGAAAACGAAATCATTTCGTTGATATCAATTTTATTTTATAATGGAGGAAAAATGAAAAAGGGTAAAAAAATTCTTAGCGCAGCTCTTGCTACTATGCTAGTTTTCTCAGCTACATCAACATCTCTTGCTTGTACAGGTCTTTATGTTGGTGAAGAACAATCTGAAAATGGAAGTACTTATTACGGAAGAAGTGAGGATTTATCTGACAATTCTACAAAGATTTTGGGTGTTTCTGAAGAAAAGGAATATAAAGAAGGTACAACTTACTCAGATGCTGATGGTTTTTCTACAACAATGCCTGATAAAACCTACAGATATACTTATGTAAGAGATTCTAAAGAATTTACAGATCAACCAGTTGACCAAGATGGAAACGTTGTCGGTCAAGCTTATGGTGAAGTTGGAGTTAACGAACATGGTGTTGGCATGACTGCAACTGTTTCTACTTATTATAATAATTATGCTAAACTTGTTGATCCACTTAAAGATGGTGGTTTGACAGAAGTTTCTCTCGAAAGCTTAACACTTGGAAATGCAAAAACTGCTAGAGAAGGTATAGAATTTATTGCAAAAATACTTGATGAATATGGTGCTGGCGAAAATAACTCACTTATGATAGGCGATAAGGATGAGGTATGGCATATGGATATCTTATCAGGTCATCAATATGTAGCAGTAAAAATGCCAAAAGACAAAGTAGTTGTTCAACCAAATATGTTCCAAATGAGAGGCATTGATATTAACGATAAGGAAAATGTCATCGCATCAAAAGGCTTAGTTTCTCTTCCAGAAGAATATGGATTTATAAAAAGAGATGAAAATGGCAATATTGATATAACAAGAACTTATGCAAAAGAAGTTAGAAAAGGTTCAGCTAGTAGATATTGGCAAGGTCTAAATTATATCAACCCAGAATATACAAAAGGCTTAAAGGTTGAAGATATTACTAACGATTCTGGTAATGTTTCAATGTTTAGAGAAGCTAATAGAAAACTTTCAACTCTTGAAGTTTTAAATATCTTAAAACAAAGAGGAATTGGTACACAATACGATTCAACCAAAGATAAAGATATCTATCCAATAGGCAACAAAAACCAAATGGAAGTTCACGTTCTTGAACTTCGTAAAGATATGCCAAAAGAATTAGCAACCCTACAATGGTTAGGAATTGCAGATGCAACCTACACAGTATTTGTTCCTTACTATGCAGCTATGATAAAAGATGTTCATGAAAAATATAAACCAGAAGTATCTGAAGTTGGCGATGACAGCTTTAACGGCTTATTTAACGAACTAAATACTTTAGGAATGAATAACTACAAACTAGACCTAGATTCTGGTATGCAAGCTTACATCGAAAAAGTTCAACAATCAATCATTGACCAACAAAAATCCGTAGATAAAGATATGCTAAAATATTTTGAAGAAAATCCAGAACTTGCACGCGATAAGGCAACAGGAATTTCTATCAAACTTGCTGATCAAGTTTACAAAATCATGTCAATCTTTAGAGATGAAGTAAAAGCTTATATAGAAAAAGGCGATCATACAAAAGCATTCAAAGTTTCTGACAAATTAGCAGCAATGCTACCAGAATACAAATTTGATGAAGAACAAATCAACAAAGAAATCAAAAAAGAAATAGAAAAAACCAAAAAAGCAAATGTAGACCAACCAAAAGCTGCTAACAAAGTAGCAGAAAACAAAAACCCAAAAACAGGCGTTTACGATCTAGCAAATATTGCCCTAACTTTAGTAGGAGCAAGCTCAGCTTTTGTAGTTTTCAAAAAAAGAAAATAAGATAATAAATCTTAAAATAATGACCTTTTAAAATTAAAATTCAAATTGAACTGACCCCAAAAGTTAGACAAAAAACTAACTTAAGAGGTCAGTTTTTTTCAGTGAATTTTGGCCTTATTTTTAATTCTTGAAAAATAAAGGATAAATAGTAAAATAATCTTAAGAATCAATGGATTCTATTTTTTAAAAATAAATGGTCAGAGATAGTCAGAAGGTCAAAGTTTTTTCTTGACCTTTCCTATTATAAATGTAAAATAAAGAGACAATTTAGAAAGATGGTGATTTTATGGCGGGTCTAACATCAGATATAGAGAGATTTTTAAAGGCGATGCTTAGCCAATCAACTGATGGAATGCTTGAAATTGGACGAAATGATTTGGCTATAAAGTTTGATTGTGCTCCAAGTCAAATAAATTATGTGCTTTCAACAAGATTTACCCCTCACAATGGTTATCTAATTGAAAGTAAGAGGGGCGGCAACGGCTTTATTAAAATCATTACTATAGTTGAGGAGGATAATTATTTATCCTATTTGGTAAAAAATTTAAACGAACAAATGACTGAAGCAAACGCGGATAGTTTGTTTAGGGACTTATATAATAGAAAATACTTAAACGAAGATGAATTTTTGCTAGCAAAATATGCAACTAGCGATAAGGCATTGGCAAAAATAACAAGTGATATGAGAAATTTCCTTAGATCAGATATCATAAAAAATATGATTTTAAGTATTTTAGCAAGGAGTTAATTATGAAGTGTGAAAAATGTGGAAAAGATGCAAGTATAAGCGTTAGAGCTATTGTAAATGGTTATGTCCACGATTTTTATCTATGCGAAGATTGCTTAAAAAAATATACAAATATGGATATGACGAGTGGTGACAAATCTAGTCAAGTTGTTAATAAAATAGATTTTGACAAATTAAATTTGGGAGATTTGATCGAGAATTTCATCCCGTCTTTGGATAATATGATCGATAGTTATTATGATTTTAAATTTAATTTGAACAACAAAACTTTTGACTATCTAAAAAGTATTAATCAAAGAACTTGCCCATCATGCGGAAATCCTGAATCAAATATAAAGGTTGGTAAATTTGGTTGCAATCAATGCTACAAACTTAACCATAAGCTAACAGAAAAAATCCTAAAATCTTTTAACAATTTCGATACTTACAGGGGTACTTTCCCAAAGGCTGAAAGAGAATTTAAGGAAGTTGCTCTTGAAATAAAATCCTTGCAAGAAAAACTCAACCAATCTGTTGAAACTGAGGATTACGAGCAAGCACAAATTCTTAAAGAGCGTATAGATGATTTGAATATGAAGGTGCAAAATTGATAGATTATGCTAAAGATATAATTCTAAATTCAAACTTATCCATAAGAAGAAATATCCAAGACTTTGACTATCCAACGACCATGAGTTTTGAAGATAGCCAAAAAACAATTGACATTTTAAGAGAAATTTATAAAGATGAAATTATTCTTTTATCAGATCTTGATGAAGAAGTCCTTGACAAATTAGTGGCCGATTTGATTTTATCAGAAGATTGGCATGAGAAAAATTTGCAAATGGCTGCAATTATCAAGGATGAGTATGTAATAATAGTAAATGATAGGGACCATATAGCAATAAACATTAGAAATTTTGGCATGGATTTTAAAAAATCTTACAAAAAAGCCAAGGAAATTGAAAGTTATCTTGATGATAAAATTGATTTTTCATTTTCTCCAGAATATGGTTATCTAACAAGCGATGCCAGAAATGCTGGTTCGGGAGTTGAGATAAGACTAAAGATGTTTTTGTTTGGTCTTGTAGATAAGGATGAAACTTATGTTGGTTTCAAACAGGCTTTGGCAAGTCACGGTATGATTGGAACAAGGTTTTTGCCTTTGGACTATGATGAATTTGTAGATTATCTTTATTTGATCAAAAACTTTGGAAATTACAGAGATGATATGGATTCTTTCATAAGATCGATGTCAGAAAATGTCGATACGCTTGTAAGAAATGAGAGAAGATTTAGAAGAGATTTTAAAATTTTAAATAATATTGACGATGAAGAAGTAAAAGAAGAAATAGCCTTGTCATTAAATAATCTAAGAAGTGGAAAATTATCTAATAACAAAATTATTGCCAATGAGCTTTATAAGCTTAAAAAATACAATAATTTAGACTATGATACAGATTTATCCAACGATGAAATTGATTATTTAATTGATAAGCTTGTAAATAAGAAATATGAGGGCAAAAATGACCCTAAAAGAGCTTATTTTCTAAACTCATATATGAAGGAGAGATAATGGAAGCTAACAGATTAAACAAATTAACCCAAGAGGCTAGACGTGAAAGCTACAGTTTAAATCACGATTATATCGGTAGCGAACATTTGCTCTTAGCCTTGATGAAGACAAATTCTCTTGCCAGTAGGGCTTTGGAGAAATCCGGAGCTAACTACGAACTTTTTAGGCAAGTTATAATAAATAATGTAGGAATAGGGGAAGCTAGTAGACCTGCTACAGAATTAAGTGGCAAAGTAAGAAAAATTTTTGAACAAGCAAGAATAATTGCGGGTCAAAGAGGAACGCTAGCAGCTGGCGAAGAAGATGTGTTATTTGCAATCCTTGATGATGAAGATTCCATCACAAATGTGATGTTTCTCTTATCTGGTCTTGAAAAAGACGATGTAAGAAGAAATCTTTTGGAATTATTAAAGACAGAAAATAACAAAACTAGCAAAAGTGAAAATTTATCAGAAAATGTCTTGCAATACGCAAGAAACCTAAATGAAGAAGCAAAAGCTGGAAAAATAGACCCAGTAATTGGCAGGGATAAGGAAATAGAAAGGCTCATACAAATTCTAATGCGTAGGAGAAAAAATAATCCTATACTAATTGGCGAGCCTGGCGTTGGCAAAACCGCTATTTCTGAAGGCCTTGCCCAAAATATTGTCCAAGGGAATGTACCAAAAATTATAAGCGATAAACAAATCCTCTCTTTGGACTTGCCAAGCATAATTGCTGGAACCAAATACCGTGGAGATTTTGAAGAAAGACTTAAAAAATTCTTTAATGAAATTAAAGATCGCGACGATGTGATTTTATTTATAGATGAATTTCACATGGTCTTAGGTGCTGGAGCTGGAGAAGGTTCAATGGATGCAGCAAATATCCTAAAACCAATTCTTGCCAAGGGTGACATACAAATAATTGGGGCAACCACAACAGCAGAATATAGAAAATATATAGAAAAAGATTCCGCCCTAACTCGCCGTATGCAGCCAATCCTAATAGAAGAACCGACCCTTTTGGACTCAAGAAAAATAATCTACGGCATAAAAGACAAATACGAAAGCCACCATCAAGTAGAAATTACTGACGAGGCTATAAATGCTGCAGTTGAGCTAACCGATAGATATATCAACGATAGATATTTGCCAGATAAGGCCATAGATGTAATAGATGAGGCCATGAGTAAGGTTAGGATAAAATCCTACCAAGAAGAGGGCAATGATAAAAATCCTCAAGAAAAATTAGAGGAATTAATCAAAGAAAAAGAACAAGCTGTAAAAGATCAGGACTTTGAAAAGGCCGCAGAGCTTAGAGATGTGATAAATCAAGCCAAATTTGACATGGAAGCTTGTAAGGAAAAGAAAAGCAAAGAAAAACCAAATCAATTTATTGGCTACGATGACATAGCAAGCATAGTTGCAAGTTGGTCAAAAGTTCCAGTAAGTAAATTAACTGAAGATGAAAAAGAAAAATACGCAAATCTTGACAAAGACCTAGTAGGAACTGTAATTGGCCAAGATCAGGCCATAAAATCAGTAGCTCATGCCATAAAAAGAGCAAGAGTGGGCCTAAAAGATCCATCAAAACCAATAGGATCCTTTATCTTTGTAGGGCCAACTGGAGTAGGTAAAACCTACTTAGCAAAAACTCTAGCAGAAAACTTATTTGGCTCTAGTGATCACTTGATACGCATGGACATGAGTGAATACATGGAAAAATTCGCCGTAAGCCGTCTTGTAGGATCACCTCCAGGATATGTTGGTTACGAAGAGGGAGGACAACTAACAGAAAAAGTTAGAAATCACCCGTATTCAGTAATATTATTTGACGAAATAGAAAAAGCTCATCCAGATATCTTTAATATACTTTTGCAAATCCTAGATGATGGAAGATTAACAGATGGTCAAGGTAGGACGGTAGACTTTAAAAATACCATAATAATAATGACAAGCAATGTTGGAGTATCAAGTCTAAATGAAAAAGCTACCATAGGATTTGAAACAGGAAATACCGAAGAAAAATCAAAAGAAAGAAGCAAAGAAATCATAGAAAAAGCTGTCAAAGAAGTCTTTGCACCAGAATTTCTAAATAGATTAGATGAAGTAATAATGTTTAACCCACTAAGCAAAAAAGACATAGTGGAAATAACAAGATTAATGCTTGAAAAAACCAAAAAAAGATTAGAAGCCATAGATATAGACATAGACTATGACAAAAGAAGCGTAGAACTATTGGCAAAAGATGGCTTTAACGAAGAATACGGAGCAAGACCATTAGAACGCCACATCACAAAAATGGTAGAAGATAGACTTGCAGAAGATATACTAGATGGAAAACTAGATAGAAATAGCAAAATAAAATTATCAGTCAAAAGAAACAAATTGGTATTTGAAAATACAAAAAACGAAGAAAAACAATTGGTAAAGCAAATATAGAAAAAATCAAAAAATATTATAAAAATCACCCCTTAGGGGTGATTAATTAGGAATTTATTTCCTTAAAACTTAATCGGCATGAAGGTATTAGCCTTAGTGCCGATTTTTTTATGTCAGCTTTTCCTAAAATTTCCTCCTTAATAAATATGTAAAAAGTAAGTTGTAGAATGTGATATAATATTATAGAAAAACTGTATAAAGTAGAAGATAAACTTGAGGTAGATTATGGGATTTTCCTATGATAAATTATGGAAAAAATTAATAGATGAAAAAATGAATAAACTAGACTTACAAAAAGCCATAAACACAACTCCCCATACCATAGCTAAAATGGGGAAAGATGAGAATGTTAGTATGGAAATACTTAGCAGAATTTGTGGGTACTTTAAGTGTGATATATCGGAAATATTGGAATATAGATTGGAGGAAGAAAAATGATAGGTCAAAATCTAAAAGATAATGAAGAGAAAAAGCCCAATAGCAGAGAAATGAATAAATTAAAAGATAACTTCCCACAATTTTTCTCAAAAGATGGCGAGTTTAAAATGGATGCCTTCAAAAGCTTCTTGTCAGATGAAGAAATCGACATCTCAAAAGAAGGTTATGAGCTTAAGTTTTTGGGCAAGTCCTATGCCAAATACCAAAGTTCACTAGAAACAGAAACCTATATATCTCCTGACAGCAAACACAATGAAAAGAGCGAAAACAAGGATAGTGAAAATCTATATATAGTTGGAGATAATATCGATGCTCTAAAGCATCTTTTAAGCTCATATTCTGGAAAAATCAAATGTATCTATATAGATCCTCCATACAACACTGGCACAGATGGCTTTGTCTATCCAGACAACTTTCAGTTTAAGGCAAGTGAACTGTCAGATAAAATCGGAATAACAGAAGAAGAAGCGGAAAGAATCCTAGAACTTGCTGGCAAGTCAACCCACTCAGCCTGGCTTACCTTTATGTACCCAAGACTAACGCTAGCAAGAGATTTATTGTCAGATGATGGAGTAATTTTTATTTCAATTGATGATAATGAACAGGCGAATTTGAAGCTGATGTGTGATGAGATTTTTGGGGAAGAGAATCATATTGAAAATTTGATATGGAAAAGAAGAGCAACACCTCCAAACGATAGAATTATTGGCAAAAATCATGAATATATTTATTTATATTCAAAAAATAACGAATCTTATACTTTAAATCTACAAAGAAGAACTGCACAAATGAATTCAAATTATAAGAACCCAGACAATGATCCAAGAGGTGATTGGGATTATGCTGATTTGTCAGGAAACGGAAAAGGTGGGAGGCTTGTCGAAAGTTGTATATATCCTATAAAAGATCCGATAACAGGTAAAAATAATATGCCGCCAAAAAATAAATGTTGGCTATACAACCAAGATAAAATGAATCAACTAATGGAAGATAATAGAATCGTGTTTAGAGGAAAAAATAGGACACCTTATCAAAAAAAATTTTTAAAAGATGTTAGAAACGGTGCAACATTACCAACAATTATAGAAGATATTAATGTTGATTACTCTATAGATATTTCAGAAGCAGGAACATCTCAAAACTCTGCAAAAGAAATAAAGGAACTATTTGATGAAGATATTTTTGAATTCCCAAAACCAGTAACATTAATTGATAAGCTATTAACTTCAGGTGCTAATGCTACTTCAATAGTTCTAGACTTCTTCTCCGGGTTTCGTGTCATAATAGTGATAGAGGCAAATAGTTATGTAAATATAAGGAGTTCAAGACTTCTACCAAAGTTTAAAACTCAAAAAATAAATAGTTGGTGTGCTGCTTAGAGTATCCATTTTAACAATGGGTATTGTAAATAGCATACCAATAAAACTAAGGATTCTTTAAAGAGTCTTATTTTGTGATGAAAATTTAATATGTATATCTCAGACGATAGAAAGTAATAATTCTGTCGTCTTTTTTTTATTTCAAAGAAAGGAGGTAAGGATGAATTTTGATTATTTTTATAATAGGCAATCTGAGATGTATAACTTCATTAGGTTGCCTATGGTATTAATGGAAGATGAGGTTTTTGAGAGTATTTCTATTGAAGCTAAAGTTTTGTATTCATATATGCTTAATCGAATGGGTCTTTCATATAAAAATGATTGGATAGATGAAGATGGAAAAGTCTTTATTTACTACACAATTGAAAGTATAAAAGAGCAATTTAATTGTGCGAGTGAAAAAGCAAATAAATTAATAGCTGAACTTGATATTAAGTCAGGAATTGGACTAATTGAAAAGAAAAGACAAGGACTTGGAAAGCCTAATAGAATTTATGTTAAAGATTTTATGAGCATATTTAATAATATGGAATTAAAAAATCAAGAAGTTCGAAAAACAAAATTCCAGAAGTTCGATAATCGAAATTCAAGAGATTCGAATATCGAAAGTCAAGATTTTCGAAAATCGGAAGGTAACTATAACAATATTAATAATAATGAGTTAAGAAAGAATGATTTTAGTAAAGGTCAAAAGCCTTATGGAATATATAAAAATATATTTTTGACTGATGAAGAATACAAGGACTTAACAAATGAGTTAGGAAGTAGAATTAATGAATACATTGATAGGCTCTCGTCATATATGAAAGCAAATAACAGAGAGTATCAAGACCACAAGGCAACGATAATCAATTGGTATCTTAATGATCAGGCGAAAAACATTAATGATAATACAACAAGGAAAATGAATTACGATATAGGAGAGAGTTTATGACAAGTTTAAAAGATTTTGTATTAAGAGAAAATGATATTGAAAGAAATGGGCATATCTATTGCAAGGTATGCGGTAAAAGAGTCGATGGAGAATTACTTGACCTTGGATTTACAAAGTTTATTCCCAGAATTAAATGCGAATGTGAAATAAAAAGAGATAAGGAAAATGAAGAAAGAGAAAGACTGATGAAAATATCATCATTGAAAAGAGATTGCTTCTCATCGCCGCTCCAACACCAATATACTTTTGAGAAATACTTAAATGAAAAAGGTCAAGCTTACAAGGTTGCTTACAATTATGCTAAAAGTTTTGAACAAATGAAGGAAGACAATGTTGGACTTTTATTTTATGGAGATGTTGGCAGTGGAAAAACTTACCTTGCTTGTGCAATAGCAAATGAATTAATTGAAAGAAAACAAGTTAAAGTTAAGATTATGAATTTATCTCAGGTTATAAATCAAATACAAAAATCAGTATTTAAGCTAGATTCAAATGAAATTATCAATAACTTATCTAATATTCCTTTGTTAATCTTAGATGACCTTGGAATTGAAAGGGATACATCTTATGCAAGAGAACAAGTATATAACATTATAAACTCAAGATACTTAAAGGGTAAGCCGACAATTTTTACTACAAACTTATCATTGGAAATTATTCAAAATCCAAACATTGACCTTGAGTATCAAAGGATATATTCAAGAATACTTGAAATGACAATACCAGTTAAAGTTACGGGAGAAGATTTTAGAAGAAAAATCCATCAAGAGAAGTTAAGAAAATACAAAGAGTTACTTTTATATGGAGGTGGAATAGATGATTAATGAAGAAGTATCTAGGTCGAGCCTTAACCTTGAAGTAAGGCTTGCAAAAGCAACAGGTAAAGCAATTCTTGATGCCTTAAAGAAAGTACACAAGCAAATAGAGGAACAAGGAGGCTTGAAAAATGTAATAAAAAATAACGGAGAAGAAGTAAAACTAAAGGATATGGTTAAAAAGGGACAGTTAGAAGAAATTAATCTAAAAGATCCTGAGTTAAAAGAATTAAAGAAAATTTTAAATAAACACGGAGTGAAGTTTTCTGTTATGAAAGATAAGGAAACTGGCAACCACTCTGTGTTTTTTCAATCTAAGGATATAAAAGTTATGGAACACGCCTTTAAAAAAGCAGTTAAGGTTTCTGAAAGAAAGGCCGATAGAAAAGATTCAATAACGAAGACAATAAATAAGTTTAAAGATATGGCTAAGGATACCATCAGTAAAGATAAAGTTAAAAATAAACATAAGGAGCAAAGCTTATGATAAGTAATTTAAAAACATTTGAAAATAAGAATTTTGGGAAACTCACTGTTATTGAAAAAGACGGTGAGTTTTTCTTTATAGCTAATGAAGTAGCAACTATGTTAGGATATGTTAATCCAAGAAAAGCTGTTTATGACCATGTAGATGAAGAAGATAAGGGTGTAACGAAATGGAACACCCCTGGAGGAATACAGAATATTTCAATAATTAACGAATCAGGATTGTATTCACTTATCCTCTCATCAAAACTACCACAAGCAAAAATATTCAAAGCTTGGGTAACTAGAGAAGTCTTACCAAGTATTAGAAAAAATGGAGGATATATAGTAGGGCAAGAAAAGAAAACTAACGAAGAGCTACTTGCAGATGCAATTCTTGTAGCCAATAGAATTATTGCTGAGAGAGAAGAAGAAATTGAAGAATTAAGACCAAAGGCAGACTATTATGACAAATTAGTAGATTATAACCTACTTACAAACTTTAGAAATACTGCCAAAGAGTTAGGAATACCACAAAACCAGTTTATAAGTTTTTTAATGGATAAGGGATTAATTTATAGAGATAAGAAAAAGAAACTCTTACCTTATGCAGATAAGAACAAGGGATACTTTGAAGTAAAAGAATGGGTTGATCCACTAGGTACACTTGTAGGAATACAAACATTTATAACACCAAAGGGAAGACACTACCTACTAATTTTATTAGATAGTGAAGGTTTCTACGATGAATAAGACATTAGAAGCTATTCTTTCTGATATTAAAAACTTAATTAAAATAGACAACCCAAAGAAATTTATATTATCAAACATTCCTTATCTATCATTCTTCTACATTGGAAATATCTTTTCTAAGCACATCAATTCATATGTTGGAGGAGATATTATTGATAGAATAATGGTGGGAATTTCTGATATAGGAACTTTATCTTATATACCAAGCCTTAATCCAAGGGACTTGTTAGTAGGTATTTCAGTTGCTGGTCTTGTTAAGCTAATTGTTTATAGCAAAGGAAAAAACAAAAAGAAATATAGGCAAGGTAAGGAATATGGATCTGCAAGATGGGGAGAAAGTAAGGATATTGCTCCATATATTGACCCTAAGTTTGAAAATAATGTACTAATAACTAATACCGAAAGACTAACAATGAACTCAAGACCTAAAAACCCTAAATACGCTAGAAATAAAAATGTATTAGTAATAGGTGGTTCTGGATCAGGTAAGACAAGATTTTATGTAAAGCCAAACCTAATGCAAATGCACTCTTCCTATGTAGTAACAGACCCTAAAGGGACACTTGTGTTAGAGTGCGGGAAAATGCTTTATGAAAATGGATATGACATTAAGATATTAAACACAATAAACTTTAAAAAATCTATGAAATATAATCCCTTTGCCTATCTTCGATCAGAAAAAGATATTTTAAAACTTGTCCAAACAATTATAGCCAACACTAAGGGAGATGGAGAAAAGGCAGGAGAAGATTTCTGGGTAAAGGCTGAGAAGTTATATTACACTGCCCTCATCGGTTATATCTATTATGAAGCACCAGAAGAAGAAAAGAACTTTAAGACACTTTTGGATATGATTGACGCAAGTGAAGTCAGAGAAGATGACGAAACCTATATGAACCCAATTGATAGGCTTTTTGAAGCTCTTGAAAAGAAAGATCCAAGTCATTTTGCAGTTAAGCAATACAAGAAATATAAGCTTGCAGCAGGAGTAATAGAATTAAGGAGAACACTTAATCACTATTTTAGTGAAATATGTACTTCTTAATTCTTTTTTTATTGAAAAATTAAGAGAAAGGGGGTAAAAATGAGGAATTTTGAAAAGATAACAGCACTCTATGAGAGATTAAGTCGTGATGATGAACTGCAAGGAGAGAGTAACTCTATCATCAATCAGAAAAAAATATTGGAAGAATACGCAAGCAAAAATAATTTGTCAAACATCATTCACTTTACAGATGATGGAATCAGTGGAACGCAGTTTGACAGACCGGGATTTATGGCAATGATGAACGGAGTCAATCAAGGAAATATTGGTTGTATCATTGTAAAAGATATGAGCAGACTTGGCAGAGATTATCTCAAAGTCGGTCAATGTATGGAGATACTAAGACAAAAGGGCGTAAGACTAATCGCTATCAATGACAATGTAGATAGTTTTTACAGAGAAGATGATTTTACCCCTTTTAGAAATATCATGAACGAATGGTATGCAAGAGATACATCAAGAAAAATCCAATCGACTTTCAGGTCAAAAGGCGAAAGTGGGAAACATACTGCAAGCACACCGCCTTATGGCTATATCAAAGATGAAAAAGATAAAAACAAATGGATTGTAGATGAAAAAGCAGCCGAGATAGTAAGACGAATATTTAATCTTACAATGGACGGAGCAGGACCATACAAAATAGCAAAGATACTGGAAGCGGACAAGATAGATATACCCGCTTATCATCAGCAAAAAATGGGATATGGATTACATCAAAGCAAAAACTTTGAACATCCCTATCGTTGGTGCAGCTCAACAATAGCAAGCATTTTAAAGAAACAGGAATACTTGGGGCATACAGTCAATTTCAAAACAAGAAAGCACTTCAAGGACAAGAAAAGCAAATATGTATCCGAGGATAACTGGCTTATTTTTGAAAATACACACGAGCCAATCATAGACCAAGAAACCTTTGATAATGTGCAAAGGATAAGAGGAAATGTAAAAAGGTATCCTGACGGTTGGGGAGAATATCACCCACTCACAGGACTAATGTATTGTGCAGATTGTGGGAGCAAGATGTATGTTCATAGAACAAGCAATTATAAGAATATTCCCTATTACACTTGCAGTGCCTATACTAAAACACCATGTGGCACACTTTGTCCATCAGCACACAGAATAAAAGCAGAAGCGGTCTTAAACCTTATTAGGGAAACACTAAAAGATATTAAAAAATACCTTGATGAAGATAATGAAGCCTTTATCCGTTCCATTCAAAATGAAATGGAAGAAAAGGAAAAAATAGAGATAGAAAAGAAAAAGGTAAGATTAACGGAAAGCCAAAACAGACTTAGGGAACTCGAACGACTTATGTGCAGAATTTACGAAGATATGATCCTTAACAAAATACCAAATAGCAGATATGAGATACTAAACAATCAATATGAAACAGAGCAGATAACTTTAAGCAAAGAGATCAAAGATTTAGAGCAGCAGGTATCAAGATATGAAAAAGAAACAGACAGAGCAAGAAAATTTATATCTCTTATCAGTCGTTATGAAAACTTTGATGAACTTACAACTACAATGATAAATGAGTTTGTAGAAAAGATTATCGTACATGAAAGAGATAGAAAAGGAAGTCAGACATCAAAGCAAAAGATAGAAATTTACTTTAATTTCATAGGTAATTACGAACTACCACAGGCGGAGTTAAGCGAAGAAAAAAAACAAAAACTTGAGAAAGAAGAAAGAAAAATCGAAGAAAGAAAAGACAAGCTACATCAAAATTACCTAAAGCGTAAAGCGAGTGGAAAACAGAAAGAGTATGAAGATAAATATAAGGCAAGAAGAGAACAGAAGAAACAGGAGAAAATAAAGGTTTTGAAAAGAGTGGGGATACCGGTGAGTGAGTATATAAAAACAAATATTTAAATCTATCTTGACAAATATTGAATTTTAATTTATTATTAAATATAGATTCAGTATTGGAATAGAAAGAGGTGTGCTATGGCACAAGTATTAAAAGAAGAAGTTAGAAATAGAATACTCGAAGCAGCAGAAAAAGTATTTTATAAAAAGGATTATAGAGGTGCCAAATTAACAGAAATTGCAAAAGAAGCAGATATTCCTGTGGCACTAATTTATACCTATTTCAAAAATAAGGCAGTTTTGTTTGATGCAGTAGTAAGTTCTGTTTATATAAACTTCGAGTCAGCTTTTAATGAGGAAGAATCTTTGGAAAAAGGTTCTGCTTCTGAAAGGTTTGATGAAGTTGGAGAAAATTATATTCATGAACTTTTAAAAGATCGTAAGAAGTTAATTATTTTAATGGATAAAAGCTCAGGTACAAAGCATACAGAAGCAAAACAAAAACTCATATCGCAAATGCAGGTTCATATTGAAGTAAGTTTAAAAAGACAATCGAAACAGGAATATGATCCAATGCTTGCCCATATTTTAGCCAGTAACTTTACAGAGGGACTTCTTGAAATAGCAAGGCATTATCAAAGTGAAAAGTGGGCAAAAGATATGCTAAAACTTATTGCAAAGTGTTATTACAAGGGAGTGGAATCATTGTAAGTTGATTTGATATTTAAATGCGATAAATTTAAATTTTTGGAGGAGATATTTTGAAGATATATAAAGATAAAGAAGAACTGAAATCTGAGATAAATAAAAGTTTTGAAAAGTATATTTCTGAATTTGATATTATTCCTGAATCTCTCAAAGATAAGAGAGTCCCTGAAGTTGACAGAACACCAGCAGAAAATCTTGCTTATCAACTCGGATGGACAACATTAGTTTTGAAATGGGAAAAAGATGAGAAAAACGGTTTTGAAGTAAAGACACCGTCGGATATGTTTAAATGGAATCAACTTGGAGAATTATATCAGTGGTTTACCGATACTTATGCTCATTTATCGATAGAAGAATTAAAGAAACGATTGAAAGAAAATATTATATCTATCTATACAATGATTGATACACTAAGTGAAGAAGAATTATTTCAACCGCATATGAGAAAATGGGCTGATGAAGCTACTAAAACAGCGACATGGGAAGTTTATAAGTTTATTCATGTTAATACGGTTGCCCCTTTTGGAACGTTTAGAACTAAGATTAGAAAATGGAAAAAGATTGTGCTATAATTTTTGATTTGCTGATACAGTAATTTAAAAAAATATAGTGATCGGATAAAATAGACTTTGCGTAATCAGCAAAGTCTTACTTTAAACCTTAATACTGAATTAAAATTCAATATTATTCAATTTTGAAAGGAGAGTTGTTCATGCCGGAAAAAGAATTAAGGAAAAAAGTGATTGGGAAAAATAGTTTATCCAATTCACTTCTTGCTTTAAAAATAGTATTTGATTTGATACCACAAATCTTACTTGTATATTTGATTAGTTCTTTAATCACAAACAATATTAACGAAGGTAATTTAAAGTATATATTCTTGGGAATCTTTATATCGTTTGTATTAAAAGGAGTGTTTTATTATTTTGCAACAAAGGTTGCCCATGAGAAAGCATACGAAAAATTAACAGAACTTAGGTTAGATATTATCGGTCATCTGAAAAAACTAAGTTTGGGATTCTTTAAAGAACATAATACAGGAGAGCTTACCAACATTGTTCAACATGATGTAGAGCAAGTGGAAGTATACCTTGCCCATGGTCTTCCTGAAATAATGGCAGTTACACTTCTGCCTACCATTATTTTTGTAGCTATGATTTTTGTTGATTGGCGTCTTGCTCTTGGAATGATTGCTGGAGTTCCACTCATGTATTTGGTAAAAGTTCTTTCACAGAAAACAATGGATAAAAACTTTGCTATTTACTTTAACCATGAAAATAAGATGAGAGAAGAGCTAATGGAATATGTAAAAAATATTTCTGTGATTAAGGCTTTTGCTAAAGAAGAGGAGATTAGTGAAAGAACATTAAAAACGGCAAGAGAATATATTTACTGGGTTAAAAAGAGCATGGGAGCAATTACAATTCCAATGGGACTCATTGACATATTTATGGAAATTGGAGTAGTTATTGTCATGATTTTGGGAAGTATATTTCTTTACTATGGAAATATTACAACCCCTAATTTTATACTTGCCATTATTTTATCGTCTGCTTTTACTGCATCTATAAGTAAGACGGCTACATTGCAACATTTTTCTATTGTGTTTAAGGAAGCACTAAAGGCGATTGGAAAAGTTTTAACAGTTCCGCTTCCAAAGAAAAAGACAGAACAAGGTTTAGAATTTGGAAATATAGAATTTAAAGATGTGAATTTTGCATACGGAAAAGATAGCTTTGAGCTTAAAAATATCAATTTGAATTTTAAGAAAAATAGTTTGAACGCCTTTGTAGGAGCAAGTGGTTGTGGGAAAAGTACTGTATCTAATTTGCTTATGGGATTTTGGGATGCAGATGAAGGACAAATACTGATAAATGGAAAAGATATAAAAGAATATAGTCAAGAAAATATCTCAATGCTGATTGGTAGTGTGCAACAAGAAGTTATCCTTTTTGATTTAAGTATTTTTGAAAATATAGCAATTGGAAAACTAAATGCAACAAAAGAAGAAGTCATAGAAGCTGCTAAAAAAGCAAGATGCCATGATTTTATTTCAGCATTGCCAAATGGATATGAAACACGAGTAGGTGAAATGGGAGTTAAGTTATCTGGTGGAGAAAAACAAAGAATCTCCATAGCAAGAATGATACTGAAAAATGCACCGATTTTAATATTAGATGAAGCAATGGCAGCTGTTGATAGTGAAAATGAAAGACTAATCGGCGAAGCAATTGACGATTTAAGCAAGGATAAAACCATTATTACAATTGCTCATCATCTAAACACAATTAGAGATTCAGACCAAATTATAGTTATGGATAAGGGTGTTGTTCTTGATGCAGGAAGCCATGAAGAGTTGATGAAAAGATGTGAGTTCTATAAGGATATGGTTGAAGCACAGAACAAGGTAGATAGATGGAATTTGAAAGAGGTGGTAACAGAAAATGTTTAGAGAAATGTTAAAGCTGCTTACAAAAACCGGCAAGAGAGATTTGATTATATCAAGTGTATTCTTTGCCCTTTATGGACTAAGCTCCATAGCCATGATTGTTATCGTATTTTCTATACTGTTTCAGATATTTGATGGGACGAGTTTAGCAAGTTTATATAAAGGTTTTATTGCAATTGGGTTACTTGTAGTATTCAAAGGCATTTGTAATATGGTTGCAGATATGAAAAAGCATAGTGCAGGTTTTGATATTGTTCAGCAAATCAGAGAACGCATGATTATTAAATTGAAAAAATTCAGTTTGGGATTTTATACCAATGAAAGACTGGGAGAGATCAATACAATTTTACACAAAGATGTTGATAATATGTCTCTTGTTGTAGGACACATGTGGTCGAGAATGTTTGGCGATTTTTTGATAGGTGCAGTCGTATTTATCGGTCTTGCAAGTATTGATTTCAAACTTGCTATTCTAATGGCTGTATCTGTTCCGATTGCACTTGTCTTTCTATATCTGACAATTAAGCAATCTGAAAGAATAGAGAATCAGAATAATTCAGCACTTCTTGATATGGTTAGCTTATTTGTTGAATATGTTAGAGGAATACCTGTACTAAAGAGTTTTTCAAACAATAAAAGCTTGGATAATGAGCTTATGAACAAGACAAAAAAGTTCGGAGAAACAAGTAAAGCAGCTTCAAGATTCAAGGCAAAACAGTTATCTATATTTGGTTTTTTACTGGATATTGGATATTTAGTTCTTTTAATTGCAGGAGCAATACTTGTTATAAAGGGAAATCTCGATGTGCTTAATTTTATTATCTTTGCGGTAATTTCAAAAGAGTTTTATAAGCCGTTCGCTTCTATGGAACAACACTATATGAACTATGTTTCGGCGGTAGATAGTTACGAAAGACTTTCAAGAATTTTATATGCAGATGTAATCCCGGATAAAGTGAATGGAATTGTTCCGAAAGATAATGATATAGCTTTTGATAACATTGGATTTTCCTATGAAAAAGATGAATTTAAAATGGAAAAATTGAGCTTTTCTATTGCTGAAAAAACAATGACAGCCTTAGTTGGAGAATCAGGTAGTGGAAAGACCACTATAACCAACTTACTTCTAAGATTTTATGATGTGCATAAAGGAAAAATTACACTCGGAGGAATTGATATAAGGGATATTCCTTATGATGAGCTTTTAGACCGTATTAGCATTGTCATGCAGAATGTTCAATTGTTTGATAACACGATTGAAGAAAATATCAGAGTAGGTAAAAAAGGAGCTACAAAAGAGGAAATCATTGAAGCTGCAAAGAAAGCAAGAATACATGATTTCATTATGAGTTTACCAAAAGGTTATGAAACTGATATTGGCGAAAATGGAGGAATTTTATCAGGTGGACAAAGACAAAGAATATCTATTGCAAGAGCTTTTCTAAAAGATGCACCGATTTTAATTCTTGATGAAATGACAAGTAATGTTGATCCTGTAAATGAATCTTTGATACAGGATGCTATTACAGAACTTGCAAAGAATAGAACTGTACTTGTAGTGGCTCATCATTTAAAAACAATTCAAAAAGCTGACCAAATTCTCGTATTTCAAAAAGGAAATTTACTTGAAAAAGGAAAGCATGGTGAACTTCTTGCAAAAAATGGTTACTACACAAAATTATGGAAAGCTCAGTATGAGGTATAACCATGATTTTGCTAAAAAATGTTTATTATGAATGGGAAGATGGACGAACTGCTTTAAAAAATGTCAATCTTGAAATTAGAAAAGGTGAATTTGTTTTAATTTCAGGGAAAAGTGGAAGTGGTAAAAGTACTCTTGGAAGTGTGATGAATGGTCTTATTCCACATTATTACAAAGGCAAAATGAAAGGGGAAGCCTTTGCGTCCGGAAAAGATATAAGCAAATTATCGCTTCATGAAATAGGGCGTATTGTAGGTACTGTATTTCAAGATCCAAGAAGTCAATTTTTCACGACAACGACAGATGAAGAAATAGCTTTTGGGCTTCAAACTATCTGCAAATCAAGATATGAAATCAAACAGAGAGTAGAAGAAGTATATGCAGAGCTGGATATTGAGGAACTGAAAGGAAAATCTGTTTTTGAATTATCAAGCGGGCAGAAACAAAAGATAGCTATTGCAAGCATCTATGCAATGAATCCGAAAGTTTTAATTTTAGATGAGCCTTCAGCAAATTTGGATATGAAAGCAACATTTGACCTATTTTTAATTTTGGAAAAATTAAAGAAAAAGGGAACAACTGTTGTTCTAATTGAACATCGTTTGTACTATGTAAAATCTTTATTTGACCGTTTTCTTTTGGTTAAAGATGGAGAGATTGCACAGGACTTGAGTCGGGAAGAAGTTATCCATCTTGAAGGGAAGTTTTGGGATGATAATGGACTAAGAACTCTTGAATTAAAAGAATACAGGATAAGTGAGAAGAAAGATTTATATCAATTAAATGATGAAAGTATCAGTGGGAAAGGCTTGAAATTTTGTTACCCAAGTGCAACTAAGGTTGGAAATAAGCAAAATCAATACATCTTAAATCATCTTGATTTCAATATGGAGTGCGGAATAGCCATTGGTCTTATCGGCTTAAATGGTACCGGAAAAACTACCTTTGCAAGAGTGATTTCAGGACTTGAGAAGATAAAAGAGGGGAAGATATGGACGGGGAAAGATAATTCGCTTAATCATAAAGATTTAATGGATATGTCATATTTTGTCTTTCAAGATTCAGACTATCAGTTGTTTTCGGAAAGTGTACTTGATGAAATGCTGCTTGGTATTTCAAGTAAAGATAAAAAAGAAAATACTCAAAAGGCAAAGTCTATTTTGAATGTACTTGGCTTAGATAAATACATTGATAAGCATCCGTTTGCTTTATCAAGAGGAGAAAAACAAAGACTCACAATAGCTTGTGGAATGATGAAACAGGCAAAAGTTTTTATCTATGATGAACCAACATCAGGTTGTGATAAAGACTCAATGCTTTCAGTGACAAAATTAATTGAAGAACAATTAAAAAATGGAACAACAGTTTTGGTGATAAGTCATGATTTTGAGTTTTTAGCGAACACAGTGAGTAAGCTCTGGGTAATGGGAGATGGAAAAATAGAAAGTGTTTTGAATATGAGTGAAAGTAATAAAATTCTCATATTGGACAAGATGAGAGGAGGTAGATAACTTGATGGATAGAAAAACAGTCGATCCGAGAATAAAACTTACTCTACTTCCAATTGTTGGATTTACGAGCTTTTTTATAAGCGATACAATTCTACTTTTCGGACTGATTCTCTTTGCCTTTTTTCTGTATGTATACAGCAGTATGTGGAAAAGAGCATTACGCTTTATTTTGTTTTTTGTGATTTTATACTGCATAGAGTTATGGCTTGGAAAGTTTTGTGAAGCAAGTATCGTATTTGCAATATATATGTTTATTTACTTTGCATCAAGGATGACCTTAATTGCTATGTTTGGTGGATATATAACAAAGACTACAAGTGTAAGTGAAATGCTTGAAGCATTAAATAGAATGAAAGTACCAAGAAGCATTGGTATACCTTTTAGTGTTTTGCTTAGGTTTGTACCAACTATAAAAATAGAACTCAAGGCATTAAAAGAGAATATGAAGATTCGAGGAATCGTAACAAGTAGATTTTTTCCCTTGCTACATCCAATTAAATATATTGAATATACGCTTGTTCCGCTTTTAATGAGAATGATTAAGATTTCAGATGAACTGTCAGCTTCAGCACTCATTAGAGGACTTGATAGTGATGAGAACAGGGTTACATTAACAAAATTGAGGTTTAGAACAACGGATTTGTTGATTGGACTATTAGGAGCTTTGATGATTGCTCTTGTGATAGTAATACAGAAAATTTATTAGGAGGACTTTTATGAAAAACAAATTAAATGGTCGTGATTTTATTACAATCGGAATCTTTAATGCAATTGGAATTGTCATATACATGGCGGTTGCATTTGCTATGGCAACAACAGTGATTGGAGGATTTATTGCTTCAGGAGTTAGCTTTATGGTAGCTGCTACCGTTTATATCCTTATGGCTTTGAAAGTTAAAAAGAAGGGCGTATTTACAATATCAGGAACGCTTCTTGGTTTAATTGCATTGTCAGGAGGACATTTGCCTCATGCAGTCTTTGCTGTAATCGGTGGAATTATATGTGATTTGATTATAGGAAATTATGAGAGCAAGGGACGAATGATTATTGGATATGGGATATTTGCATTAGCGGATTTTTTAGGGACAGTAATTCCTGTGATTTTATTCGGAACAGCTTCTTTTGTGGAAAGAGCATCAAAATGGAAAATGAGTGAAGCACAAATAAATGAAGCATTATCTTATTTCAAAGTTTCATGGGCAGTAGGCTTTGCCTTGATAACATTTGTTCTTGCTTGCATAGGAGCATTCGTTGCAACAAAGATACTCAAAAAGCATTTTGAAAAAGCAGGAGTGATTTAATAATAAATTTACTTAGGAGGGAAAATAATGGAGGGATAATTATGTCAAAACTTATAGTTTCGGTTTTCACAGAACGATATAATTATCCTTTTTTATTCTTGGAATTGCTTACACATAGCAATAATACTTTACCAGAAACGACCAAATAGAAAATTATATAAAACATTAGTTTTTAAGCCGAGAGGACTTTTTACGCCAAAGTGTAGAAGTCCTCCTTTTTTATTCTCAAAACCAAAACAGAGAACTTAAAAAGGAGGATGACTAAGTGGCAAAGAAAGAATATTACCTTTATGTAAAAGGCAAAGCCGTACCTGTAAGTGAAGAAGTCTACAAAGCCTATTGGAAGATAACAGAGCATGAAAAGTATCTCCAAAGAAAAGATTGGAAGCATAATGTAATACCATTTTCGGCACTGGATCATGATGGACACTTTGTAGATAACATCATAGATGAAAAGATAGACTTAGAAAAAATTGTAGAAGTAAAAATGCGAATTGAAGAACTTCATAAAGCATTAAATACTCTTACAAAAGAAGAACGAGAACTAATGGAAGCCATCTTCTACAAAGAAGAAAGTCTAAGGTCAATCAGCAGAAGAGAGAAAGTTACACATCAAGCAATCAGTGGGAGGAGGGATAGGATTTTAGAAAAACTGAGAAAGATTTTAGAAGATAAAATCTAAAAACTTGGAAAGGTTAAGTGTCAAAAAAGGTGCTTAACCTTTCTTTATGGAAACAAGCAGATACCAAAACGGAGGAATTAAAAATGAAGAAAGAAAAAACATTACAGGAAGTACAGGAACAAATTTCTGAACTTCAGGAAGAAAGAGAAAAGTGCGATGTAAAGCTGAAACAATTACAAAATCAAGGCAAAAAATTAGAAAAACTGGCAAATGAAAAGGAACGAAAAAGAAGAAATCACAGGCTCATACAAAGGGGATTGATAGTAGAAAGGGTCATTAAAAATCCTCTAATATTTACCAATGAGGAGATAGAAAAACTGTTAAATATCTCTACTCACACAGAAGAATACAGACAAGCCTATGAAGAAATGATAAATGGGAAAGATATGGAAGATGAAACAGACATAGAGTAGATAAAATAAAAGACCTTAGTTTTTTCAGAAGCTCCCTGCAAGGGCAAAAAGCTTCGCAGAACGCAAAGCACCCTTTAGGGTGTATAATTGCGCCCTTAGAAAAACTAAGGGATTTTAGCAAGTCTTTAAAAATCCAAAACTTAATAAAAACATACGGATAAAGTAGATAGGAAAAGATACAAAAAATAACCTGTCTGCTTTTTCCTTTACCTGAAAACAAACAAAAAATGAAAGGAGCTTAAAAGTGGCAGAAACATTTCACTTTAATATTTCTATGATAAGCAGAGGAAAAAGTAAATCGGCAGTTGCAAGTGCAGCATATATCTCTTGTGAGAAAATCAAAAATGAATGGGACGGAGAAGTTCACGATTACCATAATAAAAAGGGACTTTTACATTCAGAAATCTTCTTGCCGGAGAATGTTCCCATAGCATTAAAAGATAGAACTACTTTATGGAATAGCGTTGAACTAAATGAGAAAGCAAGTAACGCACAGCTTGCAAGAAACTTCATTATCGCCTTACCAAAAGAATTATCATTTGAAGAAAATAAGAAACTCATTACCGACTTCATACAAGAAAATTTTGTATCAAAAGGAATGATAGCAGACCTTGCAATCCATGATGAAAGTGATGAAGAAAATAATAATATCCATGCACATATTATGACTACCCTCAGACCAATCAATGAAAAAGGACAGTGGCAAGCAAAGTCAAAAAAAGAATATATTCTTGATGATTATGGCAATAAAATTCTAAATAAAAATGGGAAACCGAAAACAATAAAAGTAGAGCTGACAGACTGGAACAATAAAGGAAACGCAGAGAAATGGAGAGAGAATTTTGCAAGTCTTTGTAATCAGTATTTAGAAAAAAATCATCAGGAAAAGAGAGTGGATCATCGTTCCTACAAAAGACAAGGGATAGAAGAAATCCCAACCATTCACATGGGAGCAAGTGCCAGTGCCTTAGAGAAAAAAGGAATAGAAACCGACAAAGGAAATATCAACAGAGAAATCAAAAAGCATAACTCTTTAGTAAAAGTTATCAAGAACAAGATAAAAGAAATCACTTCTTGGATAGACTCTTTACTTGGAAATCTGCAAGCAAAATACGATGAGTATAAACAGACCAAAAAAGATGAACTGGAGAACAAAGCGGAACTCTTTAACCTCTATGAGTATATTTCTATCTACAACGAGATACAGGGAGAAAAAACAAAAAATTTATCCTACTACGGACAGATAAAAAAGGGAAATGCAGACCTAAAGAGATTTGTAAAAGCAATATACTATTTGAAAGATAATAAACTTCAAACCATAGCAGACCTACAAGGAAAAGTCTTTGAACTGGCAAAGCAAAGTAAAAATATAAGTGGTGATATTCAGAGTAAAACACAAAGAATTAAAGACCTAAATCAGTGTGTAAGCTGCATAGATTCTATCAAAGAAAACAAAGAAGTCTATCAGGAATACAAAAGCAAAACCATATTCAAAGACAGTTTTTACAATTCTCATAAAAAGGAAATAGACAGATACCTAAGAGCAAGAAAGATTATAGAAAAGTTTACCGGGACATCAGCCATAAAATTAAATGATTGGCAAAAAGAAATATCAAGCCTTGAAAAAGAGATACAAGACTTAAGCGAAGATAAAGCTAAAGTACAAGATGAATTTAAGCAGATAGACCATATCAAATATGCAGTAAAGATTGTCAATGATGAGTATGGAATAGATTTATCCATAGAGATAGACAAGGCAATTAAGAGAGGAGATAAACCAAGTGTAATTGCACAGCTGAAAAAATTCCAAGAGCAAGAGGAAAGAAAGGAGCAGTACAAACAAAAAGCCAAGGAAAAGGCTAAAGAAAATTATAAAAATACAGGGGAAGAAAGATAAAGATGGCAGACAACAGAAGATATTATTGGTTAAAATTGAAAGAAGATTTTTTTACAGATAAGAGAATCAAAAGGCTACGAAAAATATCAGGAGGAGATACTTATACAATCATCTATCTTAAATTGCTTTTGCTTAGCTTAAAAGACAGTGGGAAACTGTATTATGACGGAGTAGAAACAGACTTTATCAAAGAGCTTGCCTTAACGATTGATGAAACGGAAGATGATGTAATGGTTACAGTAAATTATCTTGTAGCACAAGGATTGATGGAGATAATCACAGAAAATGACGAGTATTTTTTAACAGAAATCCCAAGTCTTATAGGTTCAGAAACAGCGTCTACAAGGCGTTCGAGGAAATCAAGAGGACAAAAAGCGTTGCAATGCAACACTGGTGCAACACCTTGCAACCTTTTGCAACAAAACTGCAACGGAGAGATAGAGATAGAGAAAGAGATAGATATAGAGTTAGAAAAAGAGGGGGAGAAAGAAAAAATATCCCCCTCCCTTTATGGAGAATATAAAAATGTTTCCTTAACTGATGAAGAATATGGAAAATTAAAGGATAAAATGCAATGTCATAGGGATAAAATGATAGAGAAGCTGTCAACCTATATGCAAAGTACAGGAAGAAACTACAAAGACCATTATGCGACCTTGGTTCATTGGTATGAACAGGACAAAGGGAAATTAAAGGAAAACAGTAAATCAAAAGTATATACCTTTGAAGATTATGACAAGGGGGAACACTTGTAGGCCTCGTATAAGACGGTGGAAAGGTGTTTTTAGAGCGTTAATGATAAAATAGGTATCAGACTATAGCTAAGTGTAAAATAGGGCTCAAAATTGCAGTATGGAAAAAATATCGTATTTATGATAAAATGATAATGATATGGTAATAAACTCAGTTATAAGGAGAGGATATATAAATGCGAATTCAATTTACTGTAACCGATGAAGAACTTGAAATCTTAACTAAAAAAGCAATAGAGGGAGGTTTCCCAAGCGTTACTGAATATTGTAAGTGTAGCAGTTTACAAGAAAATACAAGCTATGCTGACCTATATACTACCTTATTGAACAAAATTAGCTCTTTACCGAAGGGCAAAGAATTTGTTTTAAGAGAGTTAATCGCAACACCTCCGGCATTGATTGGTAGATGGTTTTATGAAAATGTAAATAAGGGACTTGTAAAAAATGTGGAACACATCGGAAAAGCTGAAGGTGGAGTAGAAAAATATAAAAGAATTTAGATAATGTTGGAGGTGCATTTCATGGCAGAAGAAAATAAAGAGATAGTTATTGTGGATAATAAAACTATACAAGAAAAAATATATCTTATTCGTGGGCAAAAAGTAATGCTTGATTCAGATTTAGCCGAAATATATGGGTATGAAACTAAAAACTTTAATAGACAGGTGAAAAACAACGCAGAAAAATTTGAAGGTGAAGACTTCATGTTCCAATTAACGGACGAAGAAATGGTAGAACTTTCAAGGTGCAAAAATTTCACCTTGAACAGAGGGACTGGTAGAGGAAGTAATATTAAATACAATCCTTATGCCTTTACAGAACAAGGTATTTATATGCTGATGACTGTATTAAGAGGTGAACTTGCTGTTAAGCAAAGCAGAGCTTTAGTTAGAACATTTAAGCAAATGAAAGATTTTATCATTGAAAACCAAGATTTTATCGGTTCAAAAGAATTAGTTCAAATAGCAGTACAGACAAATCAAAATACAAAGGATATAGCTGAAATAAAATTGCAAATGGCTACAAAAGAAGATTTGAAAAAGGTTATGGATAATTTTATAGATCCAGACACTTACAAGCATTTCCTTTTAATGAATGGAGATAAGATTGAAGCAGATGTTGCTTATACAAAAATATATAAGTCTGCAAAGGAAAGCATTTATGTTATAGATAACTATATAGGTTTGAAAACCTTGGAATTATTAAGGGCTGCAAAAGACAATATTGAGGTTATAGTATTTAGCGACAATGTGAAAAACAAGGATATGCTTACAAAAAATATCCTAAACGATTTTAGAAAAGATTACCCTAATATCAATCTTAAGATGAAAGTTGCAGGGAAAAAATATCACGATAGGTATATTGCTATTGACTATGGAACAGAAAATGAAGCCTTTTATCTTTGCGGAGCTTCATCAAAAGATGCAGGAAATAAAATATCAAGCATTACAAAGATAGAGGAATCTTCCAAGGATATGTATCATATGATGTTTGGCGGAATGCTGAACAATAAGGATTTGAAACTTTAATATGTAAATGCTAAAGCGTTATTCAATGAATAGCTATAAGACTTGCGAAAGGCGGTAGAAATAAAACTCTATCGTCTTTTTTAATTGCAACTAATAGGAGGAAAATAATATGAATGAAAACAGAAATGAACATAATACAGGAACAAAGACTATAAAGAAGATTGGAAAAGTAACTTATGAGGTTATTGTCCATTTTAATGAAAATGCGACTGAAACCATGCAAGATAAATTGAAAAGGATAATGCTTAGAGAAATGGAGCGAGAAAAAGATAAAAAACCTCATAAAAATGATTAGAAAGTCCTTGACAAGTTGTTACAGGAAAAACTGCCAAGTCAATTCTAATATCTTGTGGAGCAAGACTTGCACCTTTTGACATAAGAGAGCTCAGAGAACTAATGAGTGAAGATGAACTAGAGCTTGATAAAATTGGAGATAGAAAAACTGCTTTATTCGTAATAATATCAGATACAGATGATACCTTTAACTTTGTAGTCTCAATAATGTATTCTCAATTATTTAATCTACTATGTGATAAGGCAGATGATGTGTATGGTGGAAGACTTCCAGTTCATGTTAGATGTCTACTTGATGAGTTTGCCAATATAGGATTAATTCCTAAATTTGAGAAACTAATAGCAACAATTCGTTCAAGGGAAATATCAGCAAGCATAATACTGCAAGCACAATCTCAATTAAAAGCAATCTATAAAGACCATGCGGATACAATAGTTGGTAACTGTGATTCCACACTCTTTCTAGGAGGAAAAGAAAAAACAACAGTAAAAGAATTATCTGAAACATTAGGAAAAGAAACCATAGACCTATATAACACATCAGAAACAAGATCAAACCAAAAATCCTTTGGTCTAAATTATCAAAAGACTGGGAAGGAACTTATGAGTCAAGATGAAATAACTGTAATGGATGGCGGTAAGTGCATATATCAACTAAGAGGAGTAAGACCTTTCTTATCTGATAAATTTGATATTACAAAGCATAAGAATTATAAGTTGTTGGAAGATTATGATAAGAGAAACTTGTTTGATGTGGAAGAGTATTTAACAAATAGAGATAAGGTAAAGTTAAAATCTAGTTATAAAATAAATAGGTTAAACATTTGATTTTATGGAGAAAGTAAAATGTGTGAAAATAGAAAATCATCTTTAATTATATTAAATATAAATGGCGAGCAGTTTATTTTAGAAAGTGATACAGAACTCACAATGGATAAGAAAAATTATATTGAAGCAATATGTGAGACAATGTACGATGAAAGCAATGAATGGTATGAAGATATATACGATATGTCCCCATATGATATAGCTGAGCTATTTGAAAAAACAGTAAAGGACGAAGTAGGAATAACTGTTACATTTAAAGCGATAGACCTTGAAGTATCGATTTTAGAAGACTAGAAATAAGGTATTAACAGGCGATAGAAATTAAAAACTCTATCGTCTTTTTTTATAATCAAAATTAGGAGGTAAAAATGGTAAGGATAAGAAGTCCCACTTAAAACAATTTAATATATAAGACATTTAGCGATTGAAATATAAGTTCAGTCGCTTTTTTAATTGAAATTTATGGATTAAGGAGAAGAAATTAATGGATAGAGAAATGATAAATATTAATGCAAATTTAGTTAAGGAAGCTGAATTTTCAGAATTTGAAAAAGATGGAGAAAATGTTAAAGTAGCAAATTTTGCTCTTGTAAAAAATTATGGAAAGGGCAAGGAATATACAAATTGCTCAGTATATGGAGAAAAGGTAGAAATTGCAAAAGAATTTGAAAAAGGAGATCTAATCCATGTCTTTGGATATTTCAAAGAAAATAAAAAAGGAGATAAGGTCTACAAGAATTTTATAGTTAAATCACTAAATAAAATAGAAAATAAGAAAGAAAACGAGGAGGAATAATATGGAATTTTTTACAGCTGGAGTTGGAGTTTTAAAGACACTTGTAACTGCAATTGGTGCAGGTTTAGGAGCATGGGGAGTTATTAACTTAATGGAAGGTTATGGTAATGATAACCGTGCGACACGTTCATAAGTGAAAAGCTTATGCACTAAGTCGAAGGACATAAAGTTCGAAACTTAGGAGAACTAACAATCTGATAGGTAGAACGATGGAGTAACGCCCTAAAATGCCTACACTGATACTCCGATTGGCAATAAATATTAGACTAATTTATTGTCAAAAGCTCGGTGAAGTCGGCAGAGAGTAGCCGTAAATAGCTATATAGTTATACGAAACCTGTTTAGAGGTAAATGGTGCTACCTATATGCCGGGTGTCGAATACGCATGGTGAGAATGTGTATACCAAAACACTGACGCACTTCCGAATGTACAAGTCTAGACGTTTGAATTTGTCTAACGGCAATTACCATCAAAGATGGTGTGTTTGTGGATTAGTAAGAATGGTTGTTATGAAAGTCCATATATCGTTACAGGCGATAAGGCGAGAGCTAAACACAGGCTTAGAGGAAGAACCTAAACGTATTCAATGATAGGATTGTTGGAACGTGGTAAACCAAGAACATGGAAGCAGTCTAATGCTAGTGAAGTGTTAAATGGGAAAATGATAAGAAAAAGATCATATAACTATTTTTTATCTTGGTGAAAGTGGTGGCATAGTACCTATGAAGCGAGAATAATAAGCTCGTGGAGGGATAGCCACTAGTCACAAGAAAGAACAAGAACTGAAATTAAGATAAACACAGCTTCGAGTATGACAAAGAAAATCAAATCCGAAAGGAGATGGTGCCTGTGTCCACTTCGAAACAAAGATTAAAACAAAATAAAATCCGTTATACGGAATATTATGACTTGCAAGAAGTCCTTGATAATCTATATAAAGATAGCAGTGAGGATAAAGTATTTTCAAATTTAATGGGGTTAATAACTTCAAGAGAAAATATAAAACTAGCCTATCGAAGTATAAAAGGAAATAAAGGCAGTCACACAGCAGGAGTAGATGGAAGAACAATAAAACATCTATCAAGGCTAAATGAAGAAGAATACATTTCTCTCATACAAAAACAGTTTCATTGGTATAAACCACGCCCTGTAAAGAGAGTGGAGATACTAAAGCCTAATGGGAAAATAAGACCTTTAGGAATACCGACTATTGTAGACAGAATTGTACAACAATGTATTTTACAAATTTTAGAGCCAATATGTGAAGCCAAGTTTCATGACAGCTCCTATGGGTTTCGACCTAACAGGAGTACGGAACACGCTATTGCAGAATGTGCGAGACTAATGCAGATACAGCACTTACACTATGTAGTTGATATTGATATACAAGGATTTTTCGACAATGTATATCATGCAAAGCTCATAAGGCAACTTTGGAATTTGGGTATCCAAGACAAAAAGCTACTTTGTATCATTAAGGAAATGCTGAAAGCAGACATAGTTATGCCCGATAAAAAGGTAATTACACCAACAAAGGGAACACCACAAGGCGGTATATTATCACCGCTACTATCTAATGTAGTCTTGAACGAATTAGATTGGTGGGTTTCTTCTCAATGGCTGACAATGCCCACGCATTATCCATATAAACAGAGAACGAACAGTCAAGGAACAGAGATAAAAAGCCATACCTACAGAGCTTTAAGAACAAGCAACCTAAAAGAAATATACATTGTAAGGTATGCCGATGATTTCAAGATATTTTGCCGTAATTACTACGATGCAAAAAGAACCTATCAGGCAGTTACAAAATGGTTGCAAGACAGATTAAAACTAAATGTAAGTGAAGAAAAATCTAAAATAACAAATCTAAAACAAAGGTACTCGGAGTTCTTAGGCTTCAAGCTTAAGGTTAAACCAAAAGGCAAAAAGTTTGTTGTACAGTCGCATATAAGTGATAAGGCACTGAAAAATGCAAAAGAAAATATTTCTAAATGTGTTGCGGATATAAAGAGACCTGCAAATGAGAAAGAGCAGTACAAAGCAATAGCTAGGTATAATGCTACTGTTTCAGGCTTGCATAATTATTACCAAATAGCAACAAATGTGAGTATAGACTTTGCTAAAATAGCCTTTCACATTAAAAAGCAAATGAACAACAGGCTTGACTTAAAGACCAATGGGACATTAAATAAAGGATTTATCAAAGATAAGTATGGAAAAAGTAAACAACTTCGCTTCCTTAACGGACGCCCATTAATTCCAGTGGGGTATATCCAAACTAAGGACGCAAAACACAAGAAAAAAGATATAAACAAGTACACTGTAGAGGGTAGATCTTTAATTCATAAAAATCTACAAATTGATATAGACACTCTTGTTTGGTTAATGAAACACCCTGTACTTGATAAGAGTATAGAGTATGCAGACAATAGGATTTCGCTCTTTGCAGCTCAATATGGAAGATGTTTTGTAACAGGGAATAAATTAACACCAAGTGATATACATTGCCACCATAAACTACCACTTGAAAAAGGTGGTACAGACAAGTACAGCAATCTAATTCTTGTAACAGAAAAAGTGCATATACTAATCCATGCAACAAAAGAAGATACAATTCTAAAATATGTAAAAGAACTTGCCTTAACAGGTAAGCAAATTGAGAAATGTAATGAACTCAGAAAAATGATAGGATTGCCAACCATTTAAAAGAAATAACTAGTTGTTGAGAAGTGTGTAAATCTTAATTAAAACGTGAAAATCTTTCTTGCGATGGGGCGCCGTGTGCGGTGAAAGTCGCATGCACGGTGCTAAGCGGGGGAAAAGCTGGAAACACTGAAACTGTAGGCTTACCTATCGCAATCTGGTGCTAAATCTCAAGGTATTAAGCAGCTTATGGCTGGTGGGGGAATTGTACTAATCGGTATTAAATTAATTCCACTACTTGCAAATGCTTTAAAATAGGAGAAAGTCTATGTTTGGTATCTTTGACAAGCTAACTGAATTTTTTAAGGATATGCTACTCGGAGGTATCAAAGCAAATCTTGAGTCCATGTTCTTAGATATAAATGACAAGGTAGGAGTTATTGCAACTGATGTTGGGAAGACACCAATGGGTTGGAATGGAGAAGTGTATAACTTCATAAAAAACATTAATGATAATGTGATCGTTCCAATAGCAGGTCTTATCATAACAGCAGTTTTATGTATTGAACTCATAAATATGGTTATGCAAAAGAATAATATGCACGATACAGATACTTTTGAGTTTTTCAAATACATTATAAAGATGTTTATAGCAGTCTACCTTGCAAGCCATGCCTTTGAATTTTCAATGGCAGTCTTTGATGTGGCACAAAATCTTGTAAACAAAGCGGCAGGGGTAATCACTACTTCTGCCACTGTTTCAGGAGATCAGATAGTTGCTATGGTTGATACATTAAAAGAAAAAGATGTTGGTGCATTAATAATGATATTAGTTGAAACAAGCCTAGTGAGGATTGCAATTCAATGTATATCTTTAACTATTACCTTAATAGTATATGGGCGTATGTTTGAAATATATGTCTACTCATCAGTATCATCTATACCATTTGCGACTATGGGAAATAAAGAATGGGGTCAGATTGGAACAAATTATATCAAGGGACTTTTTGCCTTGGGACTACAAGGTTTGTTTTTGATGGTATGTTTAGGTATCTACACCGTTTTAATAAGAACGGTACAGATTACAGATATTCACGCAAGCTTGTTTAGTATATTAGGATATGCTCTACTACTTGGACTTATGATGTTTAAGAGTGGAACAGTTGCAAAAAGTATTATGAATACGCACTAGGAGGAATAAATGTTAAAAAAGAAAAATTGTGCTTTATTGGGACTTGGAATTTTATTAGGAGGAACTTATGAAATCTTAAAAGAGAAAAAAAGAAATGAAGAGATTAGAAACTTAAAGAGGAGAATAAATAGACTCGGAAGATGTCACAATGAATTTGTTATGTATCAAGGCGAATACAATGACAGAAATGAAGAAAAACAAGAAGAATTAGAAGAAAGAATTAGCTACCTGGAAGAGGAAACAACATCTAATTATGACCATATACTTGAACTTTCCAAAGAAGAAGTAGAGGGAGATTAAAATGGCATATGTACCAATACCAAAAGATTTGGACAAGATTAAAACAAAGGTTGCCTTTAACTTAACCAAAAGACAACTTATAGGTTTTTCTGTGGCAGGACTAATTGGAATACCAACCTATTTATTTATGAAGAAATATCTACCTAATGATGTTTCAATCATTGTAATGCTAATAGTAACCCTGCCAATCTTTTTTATAACCTTATATGAAAAAGACACCTTAACTTTTGAAAAATATTTTAAATTTTTCTATCTTCATAAGTTTTATCAACCAACTAAGAGAATAAGAAAGGAGGCATACCTTGAAGCAAAGAAAAAAGCAAATCAGCGACTTAAATCTAAGGGAAAAACAATTAAAAAAAGACCGAAAGGAAGTAAGAAAGCTAAAAACAAAGAAAGATCCAACAAATAGTCTTCTAAGTGTACTTTTAAAGAAAGAGAAAAAGAGATTTACTGTTGAGGATACAATTCCATATATAAGAATGTTACCAGAGGGCATTTGCCAGTTAGATGAAAAAAATTATTCAAAGACGATTTCATTTCAAGATATAAATTACCAGTTGGCATTGGAAGAAGATAGAGATTTAATCTTTAACCAATTTGCCAACTTTTTAAATTCTTTTGATCCAAGTGTCCACATTGAACTTTCATATGTAAATCAATTAGGAAGAAATAAAGACCTACAAGATGCAATTAAAATTGCTGATAAGGGAGACTTCTATGACGATGTAAGAAAAGAGTTTAGGGAGATGTTAAAGCTTCAACTTGCAAAGGGCAATAACGGACTTAAAAAGATGAAGTATATAACTTTTACCACAGAAGCAGATAACCTAGAGCAAGCAAGAGCAAAGTTAAATAGACTTGAAGTAGATATTTTATCTAACTTTAAATCTATGGGAGTAAGAGCAGAAAGCCTTGATGGTGAAGAAAGGCTAAGACTTGTTCACGATATGTTAAATCCAGACAAAAACTTTTATTTTTCATATAAAGATTTGAAGAAGAAAGAGTCTACAAAGTCACATATAACTCCCAATATCTTTAATTTTGCACCAGTAAATAATTTTAAATTTGGTAAATATATTGGAGCAGTAAGCCATTTTCAAATACTTGCAAGTGAGTTATCAGACAGAATGTTATCTGAGTTTTTAGATATTGATGACAATATTTATGTAGCTTTTCATATAGATGTAGTTGAACAAGCAGAAGCCATTAAACTCATTAAGAGAAAAAATACAGACCTGGATAGAATGAAAATTGAAGAACAAAAGAAAGCAGTTCGAGCAGGATATGATATGGATATTATTCCATCAGATATAAATACTTTTGGTGCGGATGTTAAGTCCATGTTATCTGACTTACAAAATAGAGATGAAAGGCTCTTTGTAGTTACCATAGTAATGATGAATTTTGCTAGGACTAATCAAAAATTAGAAAATACTATTGCTCAAATCTCATCAATTGCTAACAGACATAATTGTCAGGTGAAAAGATTATCTCATCAGCAAGAGCAAGGACTTGTTTCTGTCTTACCTCTAGGAGTTAACCAAGTCGAGATAAAAAGATTTTTAACTTCATCATCAACGGCAGTATTTATGCCTTTTACAACAGAAGAGCTATTTATTGATTCAGCAAATTCTTTGTACTATGGCTTAAATGCCCTTAGCCAAAACTTAATTATGGCAGATAGGAAGAAACTCAAGAACCCTAACGGATTAATATTAGGAACACCAGGTTCTGGTAAATCTTTCTCGGCAAAGAGAGAGATGGCAAATGCAATTCTTGTAACAGACGATGATGTAATTATTTGTGATCCTGAAGGCGAGTATTCAAACCTTGTAAAACAATTTAATGGAGAAGTTATTAAAGTTTCAGCAAAGTCAAAGGACTATCTAAATCCACTTGATATAAATATGAACTATGGAGATGGGGATGCACCTTTAAAGGATAAGGCAAACTTCATAATGTCTATGCTTGAACTTGTGGTAGGAGGATCTGGTCTTACTGCTGCAGAAAAATCAGTTATAGATAGGTGCTTACCAAAGATATACCAAAAATATTTTGAAGACCCAAAACCAGAAAATATGCCGATATTAGGAGATTTATACGATATGCTCCTATCTCAAGAAGAGGGAGTTGGCAGAAAACTCGCAACAGAAATGGAAATTTATGTTAAAGGAAGTCTTAATGTATTTAATAATAGGTCAAATGTTGACCTAAATAGACAATTGCTCTGCTTTGATATAAAAGAGCTAGGAACACAACTTAAAAAGATAGGTATGCTTGTAATTCAAGACCAGGTTTGGAACAAGGTTTCCCTAAATAGAGGAAGTAAGTCTACAAGATACTATATAGATGAGTTCCACCTTTTATTAAAAGATCCACAAACTGCTTCATATTCAGTAGAAATCTGGAAAAGATTTAGAAAATGGGGTGGTATTCCAACAGGCATAACTCAAAACGTAAAAGACCTTTTAACAAGTCAGGAAATTGAAAATATCTTTGACAATACAGACTTTGTTCTAATGTTAAATCAAGCATCTGGAGATAGAGATATTCTTGCTAAGAAATTAAAAATATCGCCTTATCAGTTAAACTATATTACTAATTCAAACGCAGGTGAGGGACTCTTATTCTTTGGAAATACTATTGTTCCATTTATTGATAAATTCCCTAAAGACACCATGCTATATAAGCTAATGACAACTAAACCAGAAGAAGCTAAGTAGGTGTGATATGGATAAAAAACTAAAAAAAGATTTTCAAAAGAAAATTATACGAAATAGGGACGCTCCTGAAAAGAATATTGATAGTAAACTTGTTCATTCAGATGATTATACCAATAAGATTATTAAAACTAAGGATAGGTTCGGAGATAAAATATCAGAAAAAGAATCTAAACTTATCCATGAGAATGTATTATCTAAGGATCATAAACAAGATAAACTAAAAGACTTTCAGAAGGCTAAAAACAAGGAAAGAATTAGAAAAGAAGTTTTAGATAATAAGGATAAGACCAAAGAAACAAAACAATCTAATCTTGAAATAAGGGCAGATGAAAGCTTTAAACTTGATGAAGACTTAGATGTAGACTTCAAAAAGGTAAATTTTGATAGTGAAAATAGTAGAAATATTAATTCTAATAAACTAACAACAGATGATATTTCAGCTAACGCTCAACCAATAAGCAATAAGAAGGCATCAAGTAAAAGAAAAGTTCTTAAAAATTATGAGGATAAACTTATCCATAGTAAGGATAAATTCCAAGACAAAATCAACGAGAAAGAGTCTAAGCGAATCCAGACAAGTGAAGATAAACCTATCGAAGCAGAGAAAAGCAAGAGAATATATAGAAAAGATAAGCTTGTTAAAGATGAAGTGAGCAAGAACGACAGTAATGCTAATATCGATAAAAAGCGAAAACAGAAACTTTATCAAGAAAAGAAGTTTAGAGATAAGGAGAAAATTTCTAAAGAAAAAGATAAAGAAAATAAGCTAAACGAAGTTGATACAGATAAAACTTTTGATAATCCTGAGTTTAAAGACAATAATCAAGAATTTATAAAAGATGAAAAAGAAACAAGCCTTAAACCTTCAGAACAAAAGAAAGTTAATAAAAAGAAGACTTACTACAAGAGAAAAAATTATGAAAGTGATAAATTTACTCGAAAGAAAATCGATGACTTAAAAAATGAATCTAAGAAAGTTACACCGAAAGATTCTAAGAAGGCACAAGATGTTAAAGACTTTATATCAGATAAAAAGATTGGAGAGCTTGAAAAGTCTAAAAGCAAGCTAAAGGATAATATTTTAAAGAATAAAACTAAAGGAAGTCTATCTTCTGGGGTTTTATTATCTGGAGCTAAGTCATCAGAGTTAGTGAGAGATTATTTAAGTTCAGGATCTGATAATACTGGTGTAGAATCTGGAGAAAAGGCCGCTAATGTAAGCTCTAAACTTCAGCATGGAATAAGGAAGTATAAGTTAGACAAAAAGAAAAAGTCATTAAAAAAGCTATCTACACTTGATAAGAAAATAAGAAATAGAAAAAGCAAGTTGGAGTTTAAAAGTGGCTTGGAAGATTTAAAAAAGTCAGACTCCTATATAAAGAAAAATAGATTTAAGAAGTTTTACCAAAGAAAACAAATGAAAAGCATGATAGCTAAAAAGCACGAAACAAGACTGGTAGATAGAGTTAAAAAAGCTATTTTAAGTTTAGGTAAGGCTTCTAAAGAGCTAATCGTAAGAAAAAGTAAGATGGTTCTATTTCTAGTAATAGGACTAGGTCTTATGCTATCAATCATGATTGGTGGTGGAAGTGTTGGTATGAGTGGATTAAGTAACTCTGTTAACTCAGTAATGACAACAACATACCTATCACAAGATACAGTTCTAAGTGAAGTTAATCAAGAATTTTCATCAATGGAGTATGACCTACAATCACAAATCGAAAGTGTAAAAACAAGTCATCCTGGATATGACGAATATATTATAAATAAAGATGGAGAAATTGGTCATAATACCCATGAACTTTTATCCTATATAACTTCAAGATGTGGTGAAGTAAAATCAGCATCTGAAGTAAAAGGAATTTTAAAAGAGCTTTTCGATAAAATGTATAAGCTTGATTTTAAGGAAGAAATCGAAATTAGAACAAGAACAGTAGAAAGAACTAGATATGATAGTCGTGGTAATCCCTATACTAGCTATGAAAAAGAAGAGTACGAATATAAGAGGTTAATTGTAACTTTAAATAAAAGAGAAATGGATGAAGTTGTTAGGGAAATATTTAAAGATTATCCAGACAATGTAGTTCATTATGAAGCTCTTCTTGAAGCTAAGGGAAATATGGGAGATGTTTTTGGATCAGGTAATGGGGACTTAGGAGAAATAGTAGATAATCCAAACTTTGGAAATCCTGGTCTTGCTTTTGATTCAGCTACTGCCAAAGCCTTATTTAATGAAGCAGAAAAACATATAGGCAAAAGATATGTGTTTGGAGCAAGTGGACCATCTAATTTTGATTGTTCAGGTTTTGTATGTTGGTCATTTACAAAGTCAGGAGTTAAGAGAATGCCAAGAACAACTGCATGGAGAATATACAAAGACTATTGTAATCCAGTAAGTCCAAGTGAAGCTCAACCTGGAGATATTATATTTTTCCACTCAACATATAACAGTGGAACACCAATATCTCACGTAGGAATATACACAGGTAACGGAATGATGATTCACGCGGGAGATCCAATTCAATACACATCAATAAATTCAAAATATTGGAAATCACACTTTTATGGTTTTGGAAGACCAAGATAGAAGGGAGATATTATGTGAATAGGAAGCTTATAAGTATTAGAAACAAAAAGAAAAAAATAGAAGAGAAATTGAAAGATTTAAATGCAAAATACAAGGAAATTTGCGATGAAGAAATACAAGTTGAAAATGAAGAAATAATTGTAACTCTTAGGAGGAACAATATTAGCTTGGAAGAATTAATGGAGAAAATCAATGATAGAAAAAGAGAAGAAAAATTAAAAGAAAAGGAGAACATTCATAATGAAGAAATTTAACACGAACAGACTAAGAGCCTTTTTTATGGCTCTTTTATTAGTTTTAACATCAACTTCAACTACTAATGTACTAGCTAAAGCTGATGATACAGATGGTAGTAAAAAAGTGATAGAAAGTTCTATAAGTAAAATTAGTGATTTAGAAAATCAGATCAAAGACTTAAATGATAAGAAACAAGAAGACCAATCAAAGATAGATGAATTAAAGGAAAAGTTAGAATCTTGCAAAGATAATGGAGAGAAACTAAAACAAGAAAAAGCTAAGCTAGAAGAAGAGATTAGAGATAAAGATAATAATATTGCTCAATTGAATAAAGAAATAGAGGATCTTAAAAACTCTAATAATGATGAACTAATAGCAGAAATTACTCAGCTTAAAGATGAATTAAAAAGATTACAAGATGAAAATGCAAAACTAAAAGAAGATTATTCATCTACAAAATGGGAGTTAGAATCTGAAAAAGAAAAGACCGACAAAAACGAAAATAAAATCAAAGAAATGCAAGAAAAACTCGAGTCTTTAGAAGGAGAACTTGCAAAGAAGACTAAAGAAATTGAGGATAAAGATAATAAAATAAAGGACTTAGAAAAAGCTCTTGATGAAAAAGATAATAAGATAAAAGAATTAGAGAATAAAAAGAAAGAAACAGAAAATTCTAAGTCAGAATGCTTTAAGAAGATTGAAGAGCTTCAAAAGACTATTGATAGTTTAAAAGAATCTTCTGAAAATACAAAAAAAGAATTAGAAGAGAAGATTAAAGAACTAGAAGAAAAACACAAAGCTTCTGAAGAAGAAATTAAAAAGCTAAAAGAAGAGTTAGATAAGAAAATTGAAGAAGCAAAGAAGTTAATCGAGGAAGCAAATAAAAAAGCGAAAGAAGAACTTGAAAAACAAACAAAAGATGAAAAAGATAAAAATCAAAATCAAGACTTATCTAAGAAATTAGATGAACTTCTAAAACTCCAAAAAGAAAACAAAGAGAAGAAAGAAGATGAGAAATCTCAAGACAAAAAGTGGGACGAACTTTTAAAAGCTGATGACAAGAATATTCTAAATCAATTTGATCTTAACAAGATGATAAAGCAAGAGGAACAACAAGGCAAAAAACAAGTTAAAGATGAAAAAGAATTTGCAGTTTTCCAAGTAGACAAAAACTTCTATAACATTATCAATAAAGATGGTAAGACAACAGTCTATATGGATGTAAAAACTTATGTGGATCAAGGAAGAACTATGATTCCAGTAAGATATATTGCTTATACTCTAGGTTTTAATGTTGAGTATGACAACTCTACTCGTGAAGCTATTTTCTCAAATAAAGAGAATAATATCTTAGCTAAAAAGACATTAAGACTAAATATTGATACTGGTGTTATGAAAGATTCAGATGGAAAAGTCTACAATTCAGATGTTAAGCCAGTGATTATAAATGGAAGAATTCATGCTTCAATTTCAAATATTGCTAAAGCTTTTGGAGCAAGCCATGGAGATATTAAAGATGGTAAAAACCAAACAATAGAATGGGACAATGCTAGAAAAGCAGTCTATGTATTTAAAAATGTAAAATAAGAAAGGATAGAAAAATGAATAAGAGTATTAAACGAGGAGTAGCCATAGCGTTACTCCTTTTTACATTTACAGTACCAGCAACTACATTTGCTATGACAAATGAAGGACAGATTGAAAGTCAAAACGAATCAATCTATGAACCACAAAAAGAAGAATTTGAAAAAATGTTGAAAGATGATGTTTTTACACCATCAAAAGAAGAAATTCCTTATCAAGATGTTCCAAGAATACCAGGAAATACAAGTGAAGCAAATAAGCCTTCAACTAATATTCCAAAGAAAACACCACTTGTAAAAGGTGGTAATACAAAGGCAGTAAATAATCTTGCGACACAAGAAAATAAGGCAAGAGGTTCAGTAATTGAAAATGTAGATAGGAATGGAAAAGATATTACGCCAAGTGGAGATACAGAAAAAGATAAAGAAAATCCAGTAGATGTAAGACAATTTTTAACATTTCAAACTAAAAGTGGAAAAACTATGCACCTAATAGTAGATCATTCATCAAATCAAGATAATGTAAGGTTATTGACAGAAGTAGGAGAGCAAGACCTACTTAATATGATTGAATCAGAAGATAAAAATACTATAAAGGTTGAAGAACCCAAGAAAGAGGAAGTAAAAAAAGAAGAACCTACAGTTGTTCCAGTAAAAGAAGAAAAGAAAAGTGGAATAGGTTCATTTCTAATTGTTGCACTTGTAATTGGAGGAGTTATAGGAGCAGGATATTATTTTAAAGTAGTCAAAGCAAAAGAAGATAGAATGTTGGAAGACTTTGAAGAAGATGATGAGGATTATATTAGTGAGTCAGAAGATGAATCTGACAATGAAGAAAGCCATGAAGAATCTTTAGATGAAGATGATGAACTATTATAAATCTCAATACCTATCATCGAATAAACAATACAAAAATATGGTATAATTAAGTATAATGTTTGCCAGAGAGGAGGGATACTTTGAACTTAAAAGACTATCTTGGAGAAACAAATCTATATGACAAAAAAGAAAAATTAGAAAGGAACAAACCAAAGTCTTGGTTAAAATCTGTGTCAGCCTTTGCTAATGGTAGAGGTGGGAAGCTAATATTTGGAGTAAAAGAAGATAACACAATTCTTGGACTTAGTGACTATCAAGAGGTTTCCGAAAATATTTCTGAAATCATCAAAACTAAAATGGATCCGAATCCAGAATTTGATATGGAAATAAAGGAAATTGATGGAAAAGTTATATTGATTTTAAGTGTATTTGCTGGGAAAAACACTCCATATTTTGTAGTAGATGGAGGAACGAGAACAGCCTACAAAAGAATAGGAAATCAAAGTGTCCCTGCAAGTCGAATTGATCTTTTTAATTTGTCTTTAAAGGGAGAACATATAAGTTATGACTCACTAGAATCAAAGAAAAGATTAAAAGATGTAAGATTTAAAGAGCTTAGCATAGAATATAAAAATAGGACAGAAAAAAATTTTGAAGAAAAAGATTTAAAATCTTTCGGACTTGTAAATGATGAGGGAAATCTAACCATAGCCGGAGCACTCTTTGCAGATGACTATCAAGTTTATCAGTCAAGAGTATTTTGTACTAGATGGAATGGGCTAACTAAAGCTAATGGGAGAATGGATGCCTTAGATGATATAGAATTTGAAGGCAACATTATTTATCTGCTAAAAGCGTCTTTAGACTTTGTAAAAAGAAATTCAAAAAAAATGTGGAAGAAGGGTCCAGTCTTTAGGATAGAATATCCAGAATATCCAGAAAGGGCAGTCCAAGAAGCTCTAGTCAATGCATTAATCCACAGGGATTACTCAGTAATTGGCAGTGAAGTCCATGTTGATATCTATGATGACAGACTGGAAATATATTCTCCTGGAGGAATGTATGATGGTACATTTATTCAAGATATAAATCCATTAAACGTATCTTCAATAAGAAGAAACCCAATTATAGCGGATGTATTTGCTAGGATGGATTTAATGGAAAGGAGAGGATCTGGACTTAGAAAAATTATAGAAGCCTATGAAGCAGAAAAAAATTATAAAGAAGAATTAAAACCAGAGTTTAAGTCAACAGAATCTTCATTTACTACAATTTTAAAGAATTTAAATTATGACACCCAAAATGTCACTCAAAATGACGGTCAAAGTGAGGGGCAAAATGAGGGTGAAAATGAAGGTCAAAATGACGGTAAAAAGTTAAAACCAAAAGGTAGACGAAATAAGATAGTGAAACTTATGAAAGAAAATTCAAACATAACAACAATTGAATTATCTCATATATTATTAGTGTCTGTAAGCACGATAGAAAGAGATTTAAAAATTCTCACAGATGAAAAAACAATCGAGTATATAGGCAGTGCTAAAGATGGATATTGGAAAGTAAACAAATAAAGTTAAAAAAGAAAATAGAATTCTCCCAAAAATAATACGATATTCGGGAGAAAAACTTTGAGCGAGAGAGAAATCTTTCGCTCTTTTTTTATTTATGGAGGTATTAATGAAATTAGTAATAGCAGAAAAGCCAAGTGTAGCGGTTACAATTGCAAAAGTAATTGGAGCAAGAACAAGAAAAAACGGATATTATGAGGGGAATGGATACATTGTTTCATGGTGTGTAGGTCATTTAATTCAAATGGCAAGTCCAGATAAGATTGATGAAAAATGGAAGAAATGGACAATAGACACTCTTCCTATAATTCCAGAAGAATATATTTATGAAGTATCTAAAAGCACTAAAAAACAATATGGAGTTTTAAAGAAACTTTTAAACGATAAGAACATCGACACAGTTATAAATGCTTGTGATGCTGGAAGAGAGGGAGAACTTATTTTTAGGCTTGTATATAATCAAGCTAAATGTAAGAAGAAGATTCAAAGACTTTGGATATCTTCAATGGAAAACAAAGCTATTGAAGATGGCTTTAGAAATCTTAAAGATGGAGAAAACTTTGAAGACTTATATAGATCGGCAAGTGCAAGAGCTATTGCAGATTGGCTGGTAGGAATGAATTTAAGTAGGCTTTATTCTTGCATTTACAAGGAAACATATTCAGTTGGTAGAGTACAAACTCCAACTCTATATTTAATAGCTAAGAGGGATAGTGAAATAAACCTATTTAAGAAGCAAAAATATTATACAGTTGACCTATCTTATAAAGGATTGAAACTTGTATCAGATAGGATTGATAGAATTGAAGTTGCAGAACAACTATTAAACTTGCTAGAAGATGAAATAGTTATTACAGAGGTAGAAGATAAAGATATAAGCACAAAACCAGATAAGCCTTATGATCTCACTACTTTACAAAGAGAAGCAAATAAATATTTTGGATATTCAGCAAATGACACTTTAAATCTAGCACAAGGCTTGTATGAAAAGAAGCTAATCACATATCCAAGAACAGATAGCAGGTATTTAACCGATGACATGGATAATACTATGAAAGAATTATTAGAAGGACTTGAAGAAGATTTTAAAATCAATGAATCAAACTTTAAGTCTATTTTTAATTCTTCTAAAGTTACAGACCACTATGCGATTATTCCTACTATATCAGGTATTGGAAAAACTAAAGATTTACCTGAAAAAGAAAGTAAAATTTATAATCTAATTAAGGATAAATTACTTGCTTCATGTTCGGATAACTTAAAGGAATCTAGTAGAAAAATCAGATATGAATATGACAAGTTTAACTTTAATGCAAGTGGCAAGACTGTAATAGATGAAGGTTATACAAAATATCTAAAGACTTATGGAAAGGAAAGACAAGAAAATGAATTACCAGATATAAAGACTGGAGATAAAATTAAGCTAACTTCTAAAAATATATCAGAGAAATTTACCAAAGCTCCGAGTCATTATAATGAAGATACACTTTTAAAGGCTATGGAGAATGCAGGGATTGAATCACTGGATAAAGATATAGAAGTAGAAAGGAAAGGCTTAGGAACACCAGCTACAAGAGCAGGAATTATTGAAAATCTTATCCATAAGGATCTCATAAGAAGAGATAAGAAAAATTTACTTGTAACAGAAAAAGGCAATAGACTTGTATCGATTGTAGAGGATAAGTTTAAGTCGGCAGAAACAACTTCTGAATGGGAAATGAAACTTGCAAAGATTAGCTCTGGCGAAGTAGATAAAGAAGACTTTTTAAGAGAAATAGAAGATAGTATAAGGGAGCTTGTAGATAGGTACAAGAATAATCTAAATGAATAAGGTGAAGATATTAGAGCTTTTCGGTGGCATAGGTGCTATTAGAAAGGCTATTATTAATTTGAAGATACCTTATGAAGTAGTTGATTATGTAGAAATAGATAAGGCTTGTGTTAAATCATACAACGCACTTTATGGAGAAGATTATAAAACAAAATCAGTAGTAGGATATAAAGTTCCTAATGAAAAGATAGACTTAATTATGCATGGAAGTCCTTGCCAAGACTTTTCAAGAATAGGAAAAAAACAAGGAGGAGTAAAAAACTCAGGAACTAGATCAAGCTTACTATTTGAAACAATTAGAATAATAAAAGAAATGAAAGATAAACCTAAATGAATAATTTGGGAAAATGTAAAGGGAGTCCTTGATAGAAATATGAGGGACTCCTTTTTTATTTATCTAAAAGAGCTAGAAAATCTTGGATATGAAAGCAAATATGAAATCTTAAATGCAATGGACTTTGGGATACCTCAAAAAAGAGAAAGGATATTTGTTGTTTCATGTCTTGGAGCAAATAACTTTTCTTTTAATAAATTGGAGAGGAAAGAAACTAGACCACTAAGTGAATTTTTAGAAAAGGATGTAAGTGAACTTTATACAATGACCCAACCTTATATGCTGAAATTTTTAAATAAGGGCATAGATAATAGTTTTAGAGGTCGACTAAAAGTGATTAAAGATTTTTCATATACTATTTCTACAAAACAGATGAGAGTACCTAATTCTGGAATAATAGATATTGGAAATGGTAGGTATAGGTATTTAACAGAAAGAGAATGCCTAAGACTCATGGGTTTTGATGATAGCGATATAGACAAATTAGAGGAAGTGCATCCAAGAAGAAAAAATTGTACTTCAAGCAAACTATATAAGCAGGCCGGCAATTCTATTGTGGTTGATGTTTTAATGTGCATTATTAGTTCAATAATGCATGTTAGTGCAAATTTATTATTGTGAATGATATAATAAAATAAAAGACAGGAGGATATGATATGGATATTCTAGAATGTAAATTAAAGAATTGTTATGGAATAGATGAGTTTAACCATGAATTTGATTTTACAAATACAAATGTGATTACAGTATATGCAAAAAATGGATTGATGAAAACTTCTTTTGCAAAAACTTTTAAGAAAATTCAAGATGGTAAAGCTGACGAAATACGTGATGAAATATTCGATATAAAAGCAGAAGTTAATGTGAGCATAGATGGACAAGATATAAGAAAAGAGCAAGTGTTTGTAATAAAAAGCTTTGAGAATTATTATGAATCTAGTAGTGTAGCGGATTTATTAGTAGACGAAAAAACAAAAAAATCTATCACAACTTTATTAAAGCAAAAAAATAATTTTTTAAAAAAGTTAGTGCAATATTCAGGATTAAAAATTGAAAAAACACAACAAGGAAGAAAAATTTATGAATTAGAGCCTACAGTAGTTTCTGACATGAATTTAAGTGAAAAAAGTTTTTTATTAAGCTTGAAAGAATTATGTGAAGCTGAAAATAAAACGTATTTACCTAATGTTAAATACTCTACAATTTTTGATGATAGTGTAATTAAAAAAATAAAAGACAGTAGTTTTCAAAATAAAATAAAAGAGTTTTGTGAAGCTGCTGAAACTATATACAGTAGTTATACTTTTTTTGAAAAAGGTCAATTCACATTTCCAAAATTGAAGAATGTTGCAAAAAATTTAGATTCAGATAATTTTTTTGTAAGAGATAATAAACTTAATTTAAATAATAGCATAGTAATTGGTAATAATGATGAACTACAAGAGAAAATATATGAAATAGAGGGGAAAATTAAAGATATTCCAGAATTTCAACAGATAGAAAAGTTACTAAGTGATACAAAAGGCATATTATTAAGAGATACAATAGAAAACAATCCTGAACTAATAGAGTTTTTGAAAATAGAAAATTTAGATAATTTAAAAAAAGAATTATGGACTTCATATTTAAAGAAAGAAAAGAAATCTTTTGATGATTTATTAGAGATATATAAAGAATTAGAGGAGAATATTAAAAATCTCAATATAGACAATACATTGTGGAATCGTTCTTTAGAAATATTTGAAGATAGGTTCACTGTTCCATATAAGATGAAAATATCAAATTTAAAGGGAGCGATAATAGGAGAAAACCTACCACGTGTGGAGTTTATATTTGAAAAGGGTGAAAATCAAGCAAGCTTAGATAGATCAAATTTAGAAAAATTAGACGTGTTAAGTCAAGGAGAGAAAAGATCTTTATATTTGTTAAATATAATATTTGACATAGAAAAAATAAAAAAAGAAAGCAATGAAGTCCTATTTATAGTAGACGATATAGCAGATTCTTTTGATTATAAAAATAAGTATGCTATTGTAGAATATTTGTATGAAATGGCAACAATTGATAATTTTAGAATGATAATTTTATCTCATAATTTTGATTTTTATAGAACAATTTCTTCTAGACTCAATGTACCTCGTACATCTAGATTTATCGTTGAAAACAAACAAGATTTAAATTTGATAGAAGAGAAATATCAAAAACAACCTTTTATAACATGGAAAACTAAACCAGATAAATATTCTTTATTTGCACTTATACCATTTGTTAGGAATCTAATTGAATATAGTTTTGATAAATCTGTTAATGATTCAAATTATTATGATAGCGATTATGAGCTATTAACTAATTTACTACACAAAAAAGAAAATTCAGGAACTATTAATTTTAAAACTTTAGGGAAAGTATATAAAGAATATATAGGGAGATTTGATATACCAAGTGAGTTTAAAGAGGATGATCTGGTTATAGAAAAGCTTTATGAAACTACTGAAAACTTAAGTAGTAACTTAAATTTGCTCGAGCATAAAGTTTTATTATCAATGGCTTGTAGACTTAAAGCTGAGGAAATAATGTTAGATAAAATTAATAATTATAATGGTATGCTAAATTGGAAAGTGAAAAATAATTTGAAAACAGGAGATAAAGCGGAATTTCTGAATCATGTAGATAAAACTAATAATATGACCAGGGTATTATTTGATGCATATAAGCAGATTGCGAATGAAGAACAAATTAATATAGTTAATGAAGTTAATATAATGACTCCAGAAAATATTCATATAAACTCTTTTATGTATGAGCCTATAATGGATATGGATATTAACGAATTATTGAACTTATATGAAAAACTTAAAGAATTAATATAGGTCATTTAATTATATTACGTTATAGACGGTAGATTATTTAAAATCTATCGTCTTTTTTATTGCACTAAAAAGGAGGTAGGAAATGCAAGTAAATGATTTTAAGAATATACAAGAAGCAATAAAATATGAAGTTTTGCAAGATGAAAAAGAATATTTAAAACTCTTAAAAGTTATAGGTAACAATCAAAAATATGATTTTTCTAGCCAACTAAGTATATACAACAAAGAACCTGAAGCTAGAGCTTGTGCGACATTTGATATGTGGAAGAAATATTTTGGTCGAGTTGTTATGAGAGGTCAAAAGGGTATTCCAATTTTAGTTGGAAGTGATATAAATCAAAGAATTTCATACATCTTTGATATTAGTCAGACCACATCAATGGATAGGAATATTAATGAGGTTAGCTTATGGCAGTTTGATCACGAAAACCATAATGAGGCTTTAAAAGAAATAATAAATGCTTCTTCATTTGAAGCGAGTGATTCACTTAATGAAAATATATTTTCTTTAAGTCGAATTTATGGAGATGAATACATTAACTTGGCTCTTGCTGATTTGAGGATAGATATAGAGGATAGACTTAGCTTTGAAAAGTTTATGAGAGACTCAATATCCTATGCGGTAGCTAATAGGTTTAATACAGTTTATCCTATGGATATGGAAAATTTAAAAAATAATTTTTCGAGGATTAATACAATTTCTTTAGAGCAGATAGGTCTTGTAATATCAAGGGTTAGTGAAGATATTATAGATAACACAATAGAAAAATCTAAGGAAATGGATCGAGCTAGGCTGCTGACAGAAAGGGCCGGTGGCGACTATAATAGAGATATAGAAAATATAAACGAAGATAGAGGAGGTAAAAATGATTTATATAGACGAGATGATAGGTCAAGAAGTAGAGATGGACGAGTTTTCACAGATGGAAGCGACAGAAGAAATAGCGATGAAGATCGAAGAGAAAACCCTGGATATGATGGAGAAGGATCTGGAATTTATGGAGAGATTTCCGAATCCAACATACGCAGTTCTAAGACTATCTTATCTAGTAGGGAGCGAGGACATGGAGAACTGGAAGAAACTTCAGGAAAAGTACGAGGAGAAAACACTTTTGAACCATCTGAAGGAAATTCAGAATCAGGCAGTGGACTTTATCAAGAGAGAGAAAGTCAAGATGATGAAAGCACAAGGATTGACAGAGAAGATGATGAGAGAGAATCCAGAGGAATACCAAGGACAGATGAACAACTTAATGGCAACAGTGAAGATAATGGCAATCAAGGAATACGTGGAAGCTTAGAAAATGAAATAAGTCAAGAAAAGGAAGCTGATGAAGCTTCTTTTTTTGATGGCAAAAACACTGAAAATAGAAAAGACTACTGGATTGTAGAATTTAATGAAAACCATGAATTAGTTCCCGATTATAGTGGACAGATAGTAACTAAGGATTTAATTAATGTCCTAAGACAAAAGGATATAGATGTTAAAGACCATAATCAAACTCATGGAGAAAATGAATTTGGAGAAATGACTGATGATTATATAGGATATTTCAAATTCTATTTTGACCACTATGTAGACGGTGAAGTTGTCGAACACTATAGGATTGACCTTGGTGATGGTGAAGAAGTAAATGAGCGTGAATTTTCATATTTAGAAGAACAAGTTACACTAAGTGAGGAAAAAGCTTCACAAGAAGAAGTTAAGGAAAAGATAGAGCCTAAGTTTAAGATAGGTGATCAGGTTAGATATAAAGATAAGGACTTTACCATTACAGATTTTGATGAACTAAGTGGAGGACTTAAAACTGTAACCATTAGAGATAATATGGAGTATATGGGAGGTATGATTAGGGGTTCGGAAGTAATTCCATATAGAAACGATTCATACCTTGAAGAAATCTTTGAAAATCTAACTCAAACATCAGAAAAATTAGCAGTAAAGGTTGGAAAAGAATTTATTTTAGAAGATAAGAATACCTTTGATGGAATTAACTTAATTGAAGCTGGAACTAAGGTAGAAGTTAATGGGGAAGAATTCCCTTTATATAAAGGTGAAACATTTGAAGAAAGTAGAAAGATTGATGACCTTTTAGATAGTGGAAATTATGAGATATACAAATTATCTGAGCATGAAAAACAAATTGAAAGACAAGTAGAGCAAGAAAGCTTTATAGATAACCACAATCTTGAAATTGACCAAATGATGGATAGATACAATGTTCCAAGAGAAGCAGCCGAAAACTTATTGAGGGGTAAAGAGGATTTAAAAAATCTAGGCTATGAACCTAATAAGGAAAGGCTAAGTTTTGCTAGAAATTATGACTTGAAAAATCATATCTACTCAGAATACCTAACACCATCAGAAAAGCTAGATAAAAATATAAAAGCTATTAAGATGCTCAAAAGACTTGAAAATGAAAATAGGAGTCCAAGAGAGTATGAACAAGCCTATCTTGCTGATTATCTAGGATGGGGTGGTCTTGCCGATGTCTTTGATGAAGAAAAGGGAGGACAATGGCTTGAAGCAAGAAATATTTTAAAAGAAAATCTAACAAATGATGAGTATTTGAATGCTAAAGAGTCTACTCTAACATCATTTTATACACCTAGAGAGGTAATGGATGGAATATATAAGACCATAACAGATATGGGTTTTAAGACTGGGAATATCCTTGAACCATCTGCAGGAGTCGGTAATTTTATTGGAAGTATGCCAAGTGAAATACAAAGCTCTAAAGTCTATGGAGTAGAAAAAGATAGTCTAAGCGGAAGAATAGCAAGAGAACTTTATCCTGAAGCTAATATTCAAATTAAAGGTTTTGAAGAAACAAACTTCTCAAATAATTTCTTTGACTTGGTAATAGGAAATGTTCCCTTTGGAGATTTTAAAGTTAACGATCGTGAATATAACAGAAATAACTTTCTGATTCACGATTATTTTTTTGCAAAGTCAATAGATAAGGTTAGGAATGGAGGAATTATTGCCTTCATAACTTCATCTGGAACTATGGATAAAAAAGATGAATCTGTTAGAAAATATATTAATGCAAGATGTGAGTTTTTAGGAGCTATGAGGCTTCCTAATACAATATTTAAAGGACTTGCTGGTACAGAAGTTACTTCAGATATTATTTTCTTGAAAAAGAGAGATTCAGTTATAGAAAGAGATGATGATTGGATTCATCTAGCAACTGATAAAAAGGGTTTGACTTATAATAAATACTTTGTAGATAATCCTCAGATGGTATTAGGGAATATGAAAGAAGTATCTGGCAGATTTGGCAATACTATTACTTGTGATGAAAAAGAAGATGAAAAGTTAAAAGACTTAATGGATATTGCAAGTAAGGAAATATCTTCAAATTCTAAATATGAAGAAGTCGAGATATTGGAAGATGAAGAATTAAGTCTTCCAGCAACAGATGATGTTAAGAATTTTTCTTATACCATTATTGACGAAGATGTCTATCTAAGAGAAAATTCAGTCTTAATTAAGCAGAATATATCAGATAAAAATAAAGAAAAAATAAAAGATTATCTTGATATACTGAATGCCTTAAAAGATGTAATAGAAAAGCAAAAGGATGATTTTTCTGACGAGGAAATAAAAGAGTCACAAGCAAACTTAAATGAAGTCTATGATAACTTTTCAAAGAAACATGGCTTTATTAACTCCTTATCAAATACTAGAGCCTTAAAGGAAGACTCAAACTTTCCTTTAGTTTCATCAATAGAAATACTTGATGATGAGGATAATTTTAAAGCTAAGAGTGATATATTCTCAAAAAAAACAATAACAAAGGCAAAAGTAGTAGACCATGTAGATACTTCTCTTGAAGCCTTAGTCTTATCAGTTTCACAAAAAGGATATGTAGATTTTGAATATATGGAATCTATCACAAGTAAAGATAGGGACACCTTAATTGGTGAGCTTGAGGGAGAAATATTTTTAGATATTAAGGACACAGACCTAATAAATAACAGAATGCCCTTTGAAAACTTTGACAATGACGATCCATTTCATTTTTCATATGTATCGGCTGATGAATATTTAAGTGGAAATATTAGAGAAAAGATTGGTTATCTCAATTCATATATCGGAGAAATTGAAAATGTAATAGATTTAGCACCTTCTGAAAAGAAAGACACATTATTAAACGAGTTAGGCAAACTTAAATATCAAAGAGAGAAATTACAAGAAGTTATGCCTGAAGAACTCACAGCTTCTGATATAAATGTAAGGTTAGGAGCAACTTGGATACCTCAAAAAGATATAGAAGACTTTACCTTTAATCTTTTGAAAACACCTGGTTATGATAGGTGGAATATAAATGTTAGGTTCTCACTACACACAAGTGAATGGAACATTGAAGGTAAAAGCGTTGACTCAACTAATGACCTTGCTAATATGACTTATGGTACAAGTAGAGTAAATGCCTATAAGCTAATTGAAAATGCTCTTAATCTAAAAGATACAAAGGTATTTGACCAAGTAATAAATGATGATGGTTCTAAGACATCTGTATTAAATAAAAAAGAAACTATGCTTGCAAGTCAAAAGCAGGAACTGATTAAAGAAGAATTTAAGAATTGGATATTTGAAGATCCTGATAGAAGATATAGATTAGAAAAGATTTATAATGAAAAATTCAACTCAATTAGAAATAGAGAATTTGATGGTTCTAACTTAACTTTTGATGGAATGAATACTGAAATCAGACTTAGAGAACATCAGAAAAATGCCATAGCAAGAACGCTTTATGGCGGAAATACACTGCTTGCCCATGTAGTAGGAGCAGGAAAAACTTTTGAAATGGTAGCTTCTGCTATGGAATCTAAAAAGTTAGGACTTGCAAGTAAATCATTATTTGTAGTTCCTAACCATCTAACCACTCAAATTGGTAGAGAGTTTATGCAATTATATCCGTCAGCAAATATTATGGTGGCCGATAAAAAAGACTTTCAACCCAAAAATAGAAAAAGATTTATTGGTAGGATTGCAACGGGAGAATATGATGCGGTCATCATAGGACACTCTCAATTTGAAAAAATACCAATGTCTAAGGAATACCAGGTAAGACATATACAAGACCAAATAGATGATATAGTTTCCTTTATTGATGAGAACAAAAGAAATAGAGGAGAAAATTTTACAGTAAAACAACTAGAAAAGACAAAGAAGAAACTCTTGGTAAGACTTGAAAAACTAAATGATGACTTTAAAAAAGATGATGTAATAACCTTTGAAGAACTAGGAGTAGATAAGTTATTTATAGACGAAGCTCATAATTACAAAAACTTATTCTTGCATACAAAGATGAGAAATGTGGCTGGTATCGGTCAGAGTGAAGCCTTTAAGTCTTCAGATATGTATATGAAATGTAGGTATATGGATGAAATGACAAATGGCAAGGGAGTTGTGTTTGCTACTGGTACACCAATATCAAATTCAATGACAGAGCTTTATACCATGCAAAGATACCTTCAATATGACGATTTAAAGGCAAGAGGATTAGAACATTTCGACGCTTGGGCTTCTACTTTTGGAGAAACAGAAAATACCTTTGAATTATCTCCAGAAGGCACTGGATATAGGCAAAAGACAAGATTTTCAAAGTTCTATAACTTGCCAGAGTTGATGTCTATGTTTAAAGAAGTAGCAGATATAAAGACTTCAGATATGTTAAATTTGCCAGTACCAGAAGCAAATTTTGAAGTTATTAAAACAAAACCTACTGAGGAACAAAAAGAAATATTAGAAGCTATTTCAGAAAGAGCTGACGCAGTTAGAAATAACCAAGTAGAGCCAACAGAAGATAATATGTTAAAGATTACAAATGATGGTAAAAAACTTGCCCTAGACCAAAGATTAATAAATCCACTACTTCCCGATGATCCTAATTCAAAGGTAAATGTATGCGTTAAAAATATCTTTTCGATCTGGGATAAGACAAAAGAAAATTCATCGACCCAATTAGTGTTTTCAGACATGTCTACACCAAAAGGAGATGGAGAATTTAATATCTATGATGATATTAGAAATAAGCTAGTGAATATGGGAATACCAAAAGAAGAAATAGCCTTTATCCACGAAGCAGATACAGATAAACAAAAAGATGAATTGTTCTCTAAGGTAAGAAGAGGAGAAGTAAGAGTATTATTAGGCTCTACTCAAAAAATGGGAGCAGGTACAAATGTACAAAATAAACTAATAGCCTTACACGATTTAGACGTCCCTTGGAGACCGTCTGACCTAGAGCAAAGAAGTGGTAGAATTGTTCGTCAAGGTAATGAAAATGATAAGGTAAATATCTTTAGGTATGTAACAGAAAATACCTTTGACGCCTATTTATGGCAGACTATAGAAAATAAGCAGAAATTCATATCCCAAATTATGACTTCAAAAACTCCAGTAAGAGTTGCAGAAGATGTTGATGAAGCAAGTCTATCTTATTCAGAAATTAAGGCTTTAGCTACTGGTAATCCTCTAATTAAAGAAAAGATGGATTTAGATAACGAAGTTACAAAACTAAAAATGCTGGAAGCAAACTACAAGTCTAATAAATATAAGCTCGAAGATAAGGTAAATAAAATTTATCCTCAAAGTATTTTAAAAACTGAAATGGAAATACAAGCAGTTAAAGAAGATATTGCAAGTGTAGAGAAATTAGGAGAAGGAGATAGCAAATTCACTTCAATAAGTCTCGGAACAAATAAAATTTTAGATAAGAAAGAAGCTGGAGAGAAGCTATTAGAAGAAATAAAAAAGTTAAAGATAAATGATAGCAAGGTTATTGGTAAATATAGAAATTTAGACTTACAAGTTTCATATAATTTCATGACTAATACTCATACCTTTAAACTCCTAGGGAAAGCAGAATACTTTGGAGAGTTTTCAAACTCTACTGATGGTAATATAACAAGACTTGATAATGCCATTGAAAAAATGCCTTCAAGACTTGAAAGGTTAAATCAAAACCTTGAAAACTATAAAGAATCTTTAGAAAATGCCAAAGTAGAATTGACCAAACCATTTGAAAAAGCAGATGAGTTAAGGGATAAGACTCTAAGACTTGCTGAGATTAATAAACTTTTAGATATGGGAGAAGTAGAAGAATTAGAAAACCAATCACCATTATTAGAAGATTTAAAGAGGGCGATAGTTGATTATTCTAACTATGAGTTTTCAGAATCTAATAGCTATGAAGACTTTGACAAATTATACCCCGATTTAAGCCATATAGGACTTGCCTATACAGAAACACCTGATGGGAAGCATTCTATTCAATATGAGGTAAATTTGGAAGAAAAAACATGGACTCAGTATGTAGATAATGTTGCTATTAGAACAGAATCTTTTGTAGAAGAAGATATATCTAATTCACAAGCTATTAAAGACGTGACTGAAGCGATAAAGATGTCAAGTTTTGATGATCTGGTATCAGTAGATGAAGAAGATTTAAAACAAGCTCTAGGACTAGAAATAGATGATGATGGAAACTTCTATGATCCACTAGCAAAAGATCTTGACAATGATGGAATACCAGATAGGTATGACAATGATTTTAAAGATAGTGATTACTTTGAATCAACTTATGATGTAGAGGACAATCTTCACTCAAGGGAAGAGAAACCATCAATATTGGGACAAATATCAAAATTTAAATCAGAAGAAGAAAAAGATAAAAACCAAGAAAAAAACGAAAAAGGACAAGAAAGATAGAGGAGGGCTAGTAGCTCTCCTTATTTAATACAAGGAGGAAAATATGGAATACAAAGATATTAGAGAAAACTTACAAGAAATGATGAATGATAACTACAAGGATTTTATAAAAGCACTTGTGAGCATAGAAAAAGGTGTTAATGATGAAAAGGCACTTGAAGAAGTCTATGTTTTATATATGAACAATGACACAACAGGTCTACTAAATGATGACTTTGACTATATGATTGATGATATGAAAGAACAAGGTAAGATTGTTGAAAATGTCAGTGATATTGAAGAAAAAGATGATCTTATAAATCTCGTGGGTAATATAGCTGGTAAAGTAGAAAACTTGGAAAGAGAGAATGCCAATGGAGAAAAGTTTAAAGTAAGTAATTTCTCAATTGTTTCAAAAGATGACGATGGAAATAAAGTTTATACCAATTGTTCAGCCTATGGAGATAAGACAAAAGATTTAGAGAACCTGAAACAAGGAGATTTTGTTAAAATCTTCGGTCAAGTAAAAACAAGCATTGATTACAACGGAAAGGAACATAAAAATGTCCGTATTTTGTCTTCTAAGCTCTTAAAAGCAAAAGAACAATTAAAGAGTCAAGATAAAGATAAAAAGTCTATATTAGGGCAAATAAAAAGCTTTAAGACATATGACAAAGCTAAATCAAACAAGAAAGACCATAGCAAAGGTACAGAGAGATAAATAACGGCAGTCTTCGGACTGCCTTTGTTTTTTGGTATGACGGGTATGTTTTAATGCTGGGGTGAAAATCCCTACAGAGCGTAGTTACCAACGAATCTAATAGCGACTTGCAAGTTTTAGATGGTACATCTAGGAGAGAGAAGGCAATAGCGAAATAGTAGTAACAACGAATAGTGAGATGTCAGCAGAATCCATAGTAGCGAAGAAGTTTCTGTAATGGAAATGGAGCGAGGGGAGGAACGATATTTATTGTAATATTTGAAAAGGATGCATTATGACTTGATGGAACACAAGGAAGAACGTATTCATCTCTTAAGGTTCAGATACAAAAAGAAAAAAGGAAAATAGATACATAAGTAATAAATAATATGATACAAGAAAATATTGAACCGCCGTATGCCGAACGGTACGTAAGGGTGATGTGAGAGGGGCTATAAATTAGACTATACTAGATTTGAATAAACAATGATTATTAAAGTATTATTTGAATATTTGATAAATTTATGCTTAATACACAAAAGTTAGCTGAGATTTATTATTGATAAGGTTACAATAAATAAAAGAGTTAAAAATAACTAGAAAGCAGTAGGTAGAATAACAGATACTAAAATAACTAATTTATACTAAGATATAGTATATAATAATATTAGAAGAATATTGATATAAAATCACACATTGTCTATATTATAGAGTTACGATTATTTGTGTTTATCAACATTTATAAGGAAAAATTATGAAAAGAAAAGATTTGATTTTGATTGCTCACATTATACTACAAATTGTTTTATTTATACCTATAATTCCTTTTATAAAGTATTACCAACGAAAAGATATAGGGATTATAATAATAATTTTGCTGAGTATTGTAAATTTTATTTCGTATGTTATTACAATATTAAATTCTGATAAAAAATTTATCTTAAAGCATAGTATTCTGACTATTATATTTATAACATTTATATGTGCAGAAGATACAATACTAATTAATCTACAAATAGGAAAACACATAGAATTAATCATATATAGCTTATTAGTGTTAGAAAATTTAGCGTTGATATGTTCAACATATAGGTTAAGTATTCAAAAACTAATTATAATTATTATTCTTTCTATTTCAGCTTTAACTATGAATTATAATTATCCATTATCCGATTTTATATATAAATATGTAGTTATTCTCTTATTAATGAGTCCTGGTATTTCTTATATATTAGATAAAAAAATAAGACATAATAATAGAAGGACAATTTTATATTTACAAATATGTTTTATTATTTCTTTTTGTATTTATAAGAAAATCAATAGTATTGAGATTGTTTCAATTAGTGAGTACCTATTATTGTCAATTATATCAATGGAGTCGGTGTTACTATATAAAATTATGATTACTGATGTAAGAAAAGGATTAGCATTATTTATCAAAGCCATGAGGAACCTATTTTTAGGTTATATTGTTTTATTTGTAATGCTATATTTAGTTGGTATTTCTGTAGTAGATATTACTTTATTATCTTTTTACTTTTTTATATATTTAGCAGAATTTAGAAGTTATAAGGAGTATAAGAAACATCAAAGTGTTACTTTTGATGAATTATTAGATAGTTATTATGTTGAAATATATAGAAACAGAGAAATTGAAAGACTTAATACTTTAAAAATTCAGACATTCTTACATGATGATATACTTCAAATTATAATAGCAATACGTAGATGGATTGAAGATAATTTGTCAGGTTCAGATAAAAATTATATATTACAGAATTTAGATAAATTGAATGATTTAATTCGACATGAAATTGATTCATTTAATCCTAAGATTAAAGAGTACAGTTCTTTGTATGATGCATATAATAAACTTATATCAGATCTAGAAGATATGTATTTAAGTAAACAGATGCTTATTGAATTTGAATGTAAAAAAGATATTGAACTTTCATCACCTTATGATGAGCTAGTATATAAGTGTATTAATGAGTTGTTAATAAATGCATTTAAGCATTCTAAAGGTTACAACACTAATATTAATCTGAAAGTAGAAAAAAATATAATTTACTTAACAGTTACAAACGTTGGAGATTATATAAAAGATAAAGATAAAGATAAAATTAAAGAAGGCAATATAGGCTTAAATATTCTAAGGCTGAATTTAAAACAATACAGAGGGGTATTTGAATATGAAATATTTAAGAATAATGAAGAATTAGAAGAATCGTATGTGCAATTTAAAATAAAAATTCCATTAGATAGGAGAGTTGTAAATGAAAATTTTGTTAATAGAAGATCATAAAATGGTAGCTACTTCTTTAAAAATGAGTTTAGAAACAGAACAATCTATTTCTGTAGATGTAATAGACTGCATTGAAAAACTTAATACAGATAAATCAATTCTTAGTTACGATCTATTACTTATAGATATTAACTTAACGGGTATTGAAGGAACAGTAAATGGCTTAGATCTAGCTGAAAAATTAATAGAAAAGTATAAGGAAATTAAAATTGTTATCTTAACTGCATATAAATTAGAATTTTATATAAAACGAGCTAAAGAAATAGGATGTAGAGGTTTTATTTCTAAAGAAGAAGATACTAAAAATTTAATACAATATATTAAAAGTATTGTAGAAAAAGATAAGATAATATTTCCTGAGGAAAATTATATGTTAGAATCGTTGACAAAATATGAATTAAAAATAGTGAGATTGTATTCAAATGGTATGTCTAGGAAAGAACTAGCTAAAGAACTTAATACAAATGTTAGAAGTTTAGCGGTATCTTTATCTAGAATATATCAAAAATTAAATGTTAGAAATTATCAAGAAATGATAGACAAGGTAAGAGAACTAGGTTATGTAGATTCATTTTGATGATGAGCATTAGGATTTAAAAATTCTAATGCTTTTTTATTCACAAAAGTTAGCTGAAACTGAAATTAAAAAAATATAAAATTAAAGAAAAAGTATAGAATTAATAATATTTAGAGGTGATAAAGTGACGAATTATTCAAGTAAACTAAAAAACAATATGATAGGAAGAGAAATTACTCCTTTTAACGTGTGTAAATTATCGTGTACTAATACTTGTAGGTATAGTTGTACAGCAAAGAATGCTGCTAAACACCCAAAATATTCACATAGTACATTTAATAATAATTTAAATAAAGATGATAAAAAATAATATAACTTACAAACTTGGAAAAGAAATTAATATTTGGAAAGATGGTCTGGCTCAAACATTAACATTTATTGTAACTGAGGATTGTAATTTAAGATGCAGTTATTGTTATATTACACATAAATCTTCAAACAAAAAAATGTCATTTGATGTAGCTAAGAGATTTATTGATTATGTACTTTCAGATAAAATAGTTAGACCAAATGGAGTTATATTAGATTTTATAGGTGGAGAGCCATTACTTGAAATAAAACTAATCGATCAAATATGCGATTATTTTAAATTAAAAACATATATATTAAATGATGAATGGTATTGGGATTATAGGATTAATATAACGACAAATGGGATTAATTATGCTAGTAAAGAAGTACAAGATTTTATAAAGAAAAATCAAGGAAAACTTGAAATTGCAATTACGTTAGATGGTACTAAAGAAAAACATGATATGCATAGAATTTTCCCAAATGGTAAAGGTTCTTATGATGAAATAATAAAAAACATAGAATTGTACAAAAATCAATTTCAAGCTTCGACCAAAGTAACATTTGCAAGCAAAGATTTGAAATATTTAAAAGATAGCATAATTCATTTATGGGAATTAGGAATATCTGATGTAGCAGCAAATGTAGTATTTGAAGATGTTTGGCAAGATGAAGATGACAAAATTTTTGAAGACCAGTTAATTGAATTGGCAGACTATATCCTGGAAAATAGACTATTTGATAAATATTCTTGTACTTTGTTTGATGAATCTATAGGTTTTCCAAATATTAAAGAAATATTAGAAACAGCTTCATGTGGTGCTGGAAAGATGATAGCAGTTGGTCCCGATGGATCATTGTATCCATGTATGAGATATAAAAATTATTCACTTAACAATAAAAAAGAAGTTGTAATTGGTGATGTAGAGAATGGTATAGATTTTGATAAAATAAGACCTTATTATCTGATAAATACGAAATTTCAATCTGATGAGGAGTGTATTAACTGCAGGATTGCAAGCGGATGCACTTCATGTTTTGGTCATAATTATGATTCTGCAGAAAGTAATACAAATTTTCAAAAGGCAAAGTATATTTGTAAAATGCATAAAGCAAGAGTAAGAGCAAATAACTACTACTTTGCAGAACTACATAATAGGTATGGAATTGAAAGAGAAATTAATAACGAAGAAAGAGATAAACTTTATTTTTTATTATCTAATTCACCTGTAAGAACTTGTGCTAGTAGTGATAATAGAAGTGGATCTACTATTATGTCTAATGAAACAATAATGCAAGGATTAGAATATGCTAAAAATAATTTTCTAAGACCAGTATTCATACATAGCAATTATGGACTCAATTTAAATTTCAAAGAGATAGACCTAAAAGGACAAAATATTTTTCACCATTGCTCAATAAGAAATCAAGATAGTATAAGAAAAATAACTAATAAATATATCCTTACAATTGAATATCCTAATGACGAAGAGTTTGTAAAAAATATGAAATTAGAAGAAAATATAATATTAAATATATCGTCTGATTATTTAAGTGATTTGGAGAATTTTGTAACAAAATTATTCAATAAGACTAACAGTATTAATCTAAATATATTAGATATTGATAAACAATTCAATTATAACCTATATGAAAAACAACTAATGAATATTTCTGATTATATTTATTACGAATATTCGAATAAAGGAATAATTAAAGAACTAAATGTAATAACTGATGAAATGTTTATGGAAGAAAAAGAATTATGTGATAGTGGATTGAATTCTTATACCCTTGCTAGCAACGAAAAGTTTTATGTTTGTCCAGAATTTTACTTTAATTTTCCTTTGGATTATATAGGAAGCTTAGAAGATGGAATAAAAGAGAAATACAATAGACATTTATACTCAGAAAAATATTCTCCACTTTGTAATAAATGCAGTATTTGTCATTGTAATTCTTGTAGTTTCGAAAATTATATAAATACAAATGAGGTTAATATACCGGCTAAGAATTCATGTGTAAAATCTAGTATTGAATATAGAGTATCTTATGAATTACAGAAAAAATTATCAAAGATAATGGAGTTTGATATACATATAAAGCCACTAAATTATTTAGATCCATTTGTTGATGTTTTAGAAAAAAATCCTGTAAATGGAATTTTAAACAAAAAATACTTGGAGGATAACTAAGTTGAAAGAAGTTGGAACATTAACACAGGAAGAAAGTAGAAATTTAGAAAAGCTTCTTGAAAAGAAAATAGCCTTAGAAAACTTGTTGAAAATCTTATCGGAAAGTCAAGAAATTTATAAAAAAGTAAATAGAGATTATAAAAAAATAGTAGAAGAATATGAGAAATGGTGGAGAGATACATCCGATAAATATATTTGGGAAAGTACTGACAATTCTTTTTGGTCAATTGACTTTAAATTTAGAAAAGTATATTTAGTAGATGAATAATATGTATGATTGGCGTGAACATAAAAAAATAATTGATGAATTTATATTACCACAGAAAAAGAAAATTATATATTTAATAATAGTCATACTATTAGGAATAATTGCAAGTATGGCGATTCCTTATATATTTGGAAAAATTATTGATTTAATAGTAATAAAAGATTTGCAATTAGTATCAAAGTTTATTCTTATAAGTCTATCTTTAAATATATTTCAAAGTTTAAGCAGTATTTTAGAGGAATGGCTTGGCAATATATTATCAGTGGATTGTTCAAACAGTATAAAAGAAGCGATGTTTTCTAAAATATTAGATACAAGATATGAATTTTTAAATTCGTATGGAGAAGGAGAACTTGTAAGTAGAGTAGAAAATACAGGTGATAAAATAGTCAGTTTCTATATAGATTTTTTTTCAAGCATTATAATGATTTTGTTTAGCATCATTATATCTGCCTATATTATGATTAGTATATCATTAAAATTATTTGTAATTGCGATTATATTACTTCCATTGACTTACGGAATTAACTATATATTCAAAGGTACTATTATTAGTAAACAAAGAGACTATATTGCAAATTTAGATGCATATTCAGATTATCTAGTAGATACGATTTCGAATTTAACTGGAATAAAACTAAATAATTTACAAAAAACATTTAAAGGAAATTATGGGAAGAAGCTTCAGGATTTAAAAAATGTATCTATGTCTAATTTGAAGATAAAGATGACTGTAACGAGTTTACAAGATTTAATAACCATTATTTTAAGTTCTCTAATATTATTCATTTCAGCAAAATTAATAATATTAGGAAATTTGACATTGGGAAATATAGTTGCTTTTAGTAGTTATATGGAAAAGTTACATTCGTCAATTAAAAACATTGGTGATTTAAACTTATCTTTTAATGAAGTTATTGTAGATTTAGAACGATATAAGAAAATTATGGATCATGACAGTGAAAAGAAAACTGATGGAAAGAAATTATCAAAAGTAACTAGTCTTAAATTTAAAAATGTTTCGTTCAAATATGATGATAAATACGTATTGAAAGATTTTTCATTCGAAATATCGAAACCTGGTTTATATGGAATAGTTGGAGAAAATGGATCAGGTAAAACAACAATATTTAATCTAATAAGTAAACTTTATACTGATTACGAAGGAGAAATTTTAATAAATGGTAAGGATATAAGAAACTATAAAGATGAAGAATTAAGAAATGAAGTTTTGTTTATAGAGAGTAAATCATTTATATTACGTGAAAACATAAATTCTAATATAACATTATTAGAGAAAAATAAAGTAGATGAATTATATTTAGAAAAAATAATTCAATTCTTAGAATTAGAAAGAATTGAAAAATATAGTACTAAAAATTTGAAAGATACTTTATCAAAAGGAGAACAACAAAAAGTACAGCTGGCTCGAGTGATGATTGGTCGATATTCTTTTATTTTATTGGATGAAGTATTGTCTGGATTGGATCAAGAAATGAAGAATAAAGTAATTTCTAAAATAAAAGAAAAAAGTAAAAATGAAATAATAGTAATAATTTCTCATGACCATGAAATACAAAGAGTATGTAATGAAATAATTTTAATGCCTGATAAAAATTCTTTAATAAAAAACAAAAATATTCACAAAAGTTAGCTGAAATATCTTATAAAAGCTCTTATAATTATGTTAAAAGTAGGATATATAATATCATTATATAGTATTCCTCATAAAATTATAGAAAGGAATAATCAAATGAGCGAATATATATTAGAAACTAAAAATTTAGTAAAAAATTTCGGAAATTTTACAGCAATAGATAATGTTAATTTAAAAATTAAAAAACAATCTATTTATGGTTTAATAGGAGATAATGGAGCTGGAAAATCAACTATTATGAGGATGATATCTGGATTATCTAATAAGAGTAGTGGGAATATAGAGCTATTTGGTAACAATGTTAAAAAAAATTCTAGTTATTTTAGTAAAGTAGGCAATTTAATAGAAACACCAGCATTATATATGCAGCTAACAGCTTATGATAATTTGAAATTAAAATGCTTATCTTATGATATAGAAAATGAAATTTATATAAAAGAAATACTTAAAATAGTTGGGCTGGAAAATTGTTATAATAAACAAGTTAAGAGTTTCTCTTTAGGAATGAAACAAAGACTTGGCATTGCAATGGCTCTTATAGGATCTCCTGAAATTATTATTTTAGACGAGCCAATTAATGGACTTGATCCTCAAGGAATAGTCGATATTAGAAATATGTTAAAAGAAATTAATAAAAAATACGGCATTACCATAATTATATCAAGCCATATATTGGAAGAGTTATCTAAAATCGCAACAGATTTTGGAGTAATTTCAAAAGGGAAGTTACTAGCTGAGTTTACAATAGAAGATTTGCATAAAAAATGTAGATCAAGAATAGAGATAATAACCAGCAAAACGAATGAAGTATCAAAAATTTTAAATAAACATGGATATGAAAATGAGATTATAAATAGTAAAAAAGTTATATTAAACGATTACTTTGATAAAATAAGTCTAATAAACTCTTTGTTAGTAAATTGTGGTATAGAAATAAGTTCAATTTCTGTAAAAGAAATGAGCTTTGAAGATTATTATATGGAGATATTAAGATGAGTAGAGCAATAAAATTAGAGTTATATAGACTACGAAGAAACAAATATCCATGGATAATTTTAATTCTTAGTAGCCTTATGATAATTGGATCTGTATATATGACAAAAGTTGATTATCATTACTATATTAATGATAAAGCAGCACTAGAAAATTTGAAAATAAATTTCACACAGATAAATTGGGGGATTTATGTTGGAAGTGTGATTCCAGATTGGTTAGATTTAGGCTATATACCTATAACTGAATTATTTATGAGAAATATTCAAAGTAAAATTTTATTGATGTTTCAAACAGTTTTTATCGTAATGTATATAGGAGATGAACTTAAATCTAGTTTTCTAAAAAATATTAATCAAGTTTTTCCAAAAAAAATAGAGTTAACTTTAGGAAAAGTAGCAATAATATGTGTATACACATTAGCTATATTTATTACTAATTTTATTATTATGTCATTATCATTTTACTTTATGGAAGGATATTTGAAATTCACAGAAATAGGAATATTCATAAAATATATACTCACAGAATACTTATTATATATAACCTATAGTATTATAATAATGTTTTTGGCGTATTTGATAAGAAATTCTGCCGTTACACTTATTATTGGTCTCCTTGAGTCAGCTGGAATATTACAAATATTTGATACAATAATCCATCAAATATCTGGGAATTTTTCATCTTCAATTATGAAATATCTTATATCGGGAAATATAGTATTATTATCTATTAATAGCAGTAGCTCCATTTATTTAAGAGTGGCTATTTTATCAATCGTTTATTTGGTAATTATGATAATATTAAACACCGTGATTCTTAGTAAAAGAGATATTTATTAAATTAGAAATGGAGGGTTTTATGGCATATGATACATTAGGATTTGCTCTATTTAATAAATGTACTGCAAAATGCAAACATTGTTGTTTTTCATGTTCTCCTGAATCTCAACAAAGAATTGATATCAATAGAGTGATACAATACATTAAAGAATCAGAAGAAATAAATGAAATAAAAACAATAGCTTTTACGGGAGGAGAAGTTTTTTTAGAATATCCGACATTATTAAAATTAGTTGAAATTTCAACAGAAGTTGGTAAGAATACTAGTATTGCGACAAATGGGTTTTGGGCTGTAAGCGAAGAAGCAACATACGATAAACTTTATCAGCTTAAGAAAAGCGGATTAAAACATTTAAGTATAAGTCATGATAGATATCACAGTGAGTTTATTAGTACTAATAATATAAAAAACATACTTAAAGTTTCTTTAAATTTAGATATACAAGTTTCGATTGCTATTGTTAAATTAAAAGATGAAAAAATAGGTGATTTAATCGATAAAATCGGTTCAGATATATATCCAGCATCAATTAAGATAGGGGCTTGTATGCCTGTTGGATCAGCACAAATTAATTTTAATAGCTCAAAATTTGATAGAACAATGGATATAAAAGATGCTAGGTGTACTTATGGAGGAAGTTTATCTATTTTATTTGATGGAAAGATATATCCTTGTTGTTCTCAAGTTATTATGGATACGGGGTTATATATAGGAGATTTTAATAAAATATCTTTAGAGGAAGCTTTATATAAAGCGAAAAATAATGCATTACTATATTTTTTAAGGAATGAAAAAATGGAATTTTTCACTAACTATAGTGAAAATGTACTTGATGAAATTTATCCTAAAAAAATAGTAAATCCATGTGAGTTATGTAAATTATTGTTTGAATCGAATAAAGTAGAAAGATTCCATGATTATATTATGAAAGAAGCTAAGTCTAAGATAAAATAAATGAGATATGAAAAATTCTATAACAAAAAATATGAGATACTTCATTGTCAAGGTTATGGATATTATATTAAAGATAAATTAAATAATAAATATTATTTCTTAGAAAATATAAATAATAATTACAAAAGAAAATTAAAAAAAGAATACATAAAGATAAACCATATAGACATTATATATTCTATATTAATACTTTTATCGATTATTTCTTTTATTTACTTGTTTTTTATTAAGTACGATAAAATTTATTTGGATAATTACAATAACTCAAATAATATTTACTTAAGTAGTATATTGTACTTATTTATAAATGTTATACTACATGAATTATCTCACTATTTGGCAATGATATTCTACAATAGAAAACCTGGAAAAATCAAAATCAAAAGATATCATATATTTTTGTTAGTTGTTACAGATACGACAGATTCATATATATTGCCTTTTTATAGGAGGTTCGTTGTTTATTATGCCGGTATAATGATTAATTTATTAGTTTATTCAGCAACAATAATATTATATCCGAGATATGCTTATCTTCTAAGATTTGTGCTTTGGGGAGTTTTATATAATATTATACCATTTGGGGGACTAGAAACCGATGGATATCATATTTTTGTAAATGTATTTTTGAAAATAAACGAACAAAAAGATGGGGTTAATCTAAAAACACTGATTTTCAAATATTTCTTTTTGATATTTTCTATTATAGCTTTTTTAAATTCTTTATTCAGTTTATTGACTGATGAAAGTTTATTTAATTATTTATATTGTGTGTTATTAAATTTATATATATAGCACAAATTTTTGCAAGGAGGTGATAATATGAAAAAACTAAATAATATGGAAAAACTAAATAATATGGGAAAAGTAAATAGTGAAGAAAAAGAAAAATCTCCATTAACTAGCTTTGAGATGGATCTAGAAAAAGCTAAAGAACTAAAGCCTATAGAGAATCCTGATAGTATATTAGGTCCATGGTTTTTTGTTCACAAAGTATAATTTATATTTAATTACTTTGTACTTTGGCTTAAACATATTATGTTAATAATTCATAGTTTAAAGCCATTTTATAAAAAAGAGTTAATGAGTAACATATATATTCATAAATTCTTTTATTGTACATTTTGTTCGCTAAAATCATTAGAGCGTACAATTATAAGGTGATGAGCAGAATAGATATTTTTTTATTCTGCTCATCACCTTTATTCATGTTTATTACTCAACTGTAATCGTAATTTTAGTTGATATAATTATTCTATCAATATGTAGAAACAGAGTTTAAAAATTGCTCTTTATTCAAAGAATACTCTTGCATAAGGGTGTTCTTTTTTTCTTGCAGTTTATCGAAAGAGGATAGTATTTCTTTTGTATTTAGTAGTTTTTTATCGTTTTCTAAAATTTCTTTAGCCGTTATTCTATAGATAGAAAGTTCGCTATAATACTCATCTGCAAATTGTTTACCTTCAGGATTTTTATTGTTGTATTTATAAATCTCATGGTATTTATTTATAATATTTACATTTTTTCATATCTTGTGACAGATTTTTTTATTTCGGTTTATACATCAAAATAAGAACAAAAATATCAGGCTAACTAAGATAAAGATATGCTTGACATGAGATTGAAGTAAAGAGCAATTTCTAAAATAAAAGGAATAATTTAAAATAGTATTATATTAATAATTTTTTATGAACAAGGAATTTAAAGAGTAAGTAACGAAGTATTTTTAATGACTAAAATTATATAGCAAAGATAATAATTAAATAATATTCACAAAAGTTAGCTGAAATAAATTTCTAACTACTATAAAATTAAATTAGAAATAAGGTAGTAAAAGCGTTAGTAGCATAAAGGAGATATGTGATGAAAGAAAAATTTAAAAAAATATTTTTGGGGTTAATTTTTGTATTGGCTATTTGTGTACTTATCTTACCTAATAATAATGTAGCAGCATCCGATGGAGAAAATTTGAGCTATAGTGATATTGAAAAAATAGGAGATGAAGTTCAGAAATACATCATTGTAGATAATGATAGATTATATTTTGATTATCAAAGTGCACAAAATAATAACGAAAGTCCAGAAGTTATAGAACAAGGCTTATTGTTAGAATCAGTTAGTTCAAATTATGCAGAATCTAATACAGAAGGTTATAGTACTCGCTCAATAGGTTTACCAATATGGGGAAATTATTGTGGACCAGGTTATGGCGGAAAGGATTCAGATGAACCAGCTACTGATGTACTAGATGAAGGTTGTAGAAGACACGATCAATGTTACAAATGGTCATTAACATTAAGAAAGAATTGTAAATGTAATAAAGACTTAGTAGATTATATTGATACACATAAAAGCGAAATGTCAGGAACAATGGCTAAAGTAGCATGGGCAATTAGAACGTATTTTAATACTGTGGGGCAAGTTGGATGCTAAGAACTAATATAGGAAAATACACATTTGTACTCGGTATAATAGTGTTTGTTATTTCATATATTCTTCCTGTAGATTTATTAAATAAATTTACAGAATTGAAACCTTTAGGTATAAGTACGATTTTTATATGTCCTATACTTGGAATAATTGGTTTGATATCATCCATAAAAAGAAAATCTATACTATTTGTTTTTTTGAACTTGTTATTGGTATTATCTTTTCCAATTATTATGTTCATTGGAAATTTACTTTTCAAATAGCTGGTATAAAAAGTGAAGAACAAAAAAGTAATTAAAAGCATATATGTAGTAGTTATTGTTTTGGCAATATTTAAACTTTTCAAATTTAATATTAGTAACTATGAGCAATTTTATCAATTATCTAATTATGAAATAAAGAAAAGGCAGCTGAATCAAATAGAATGGGAAGATATAGGTAAAAAAGATGGTATATATCTATTAACATCAAAAGATTGTCCTTATTGTTTACATTATATAAGCAATGGAATAGAGCTAGTGAAAAAAGAAAGTGAGGAACATGATTTATCTAAGAATGTCGTAGATTTAGACATAGGTGAATATTTTAACAATACTGAGCTTAATAGGATCTTAGATTACTATGGTATCAATAGCATACCATGTATATTGGAGATTAAAGAGAATAAAATAAGACTTATAGAATTTGAGGACATTCAAAAATTTTATTAAAGGCATATATAATTAGGAACGATTAACAAATATTTATATAGTTTGGCACATATACATAATTTTAAAAAAACAGAAGAAAAATTTTATTAAAAGTAAAATTGATAGATGAAAAAGGGAAGTATTCACAAAAGTTAGCTGATTAAATTTTGAAATTCTTATACAATTATTATGATAAAAAGTCTAATGTGAATTTGTAAAAAGTAGATGGATTTATAGTAATGATAATAAGTAGACATTATGAGACTAAACACTAGACTGTTATAAATGAACATTTAAGGAGAAATTAAATTGATGAATAGTATTTTAAGCATAAAAGATTTAGAAAAGTATTATGAAGATTCACCTGTATTGAAATCTATTAACATAAATATAAATGAAGGCGAAATATATGGATTATTAGGTAGAAATGGTGCGGGGAAAACTACTATAATGAAGATTATATTAGGATTAACTAAACCAACTAAAGGGAAAGTTATCTTGCTTGGTTCTGATACTAGCACTGATAAAGGAAAAGAAGTATTAAAGAACGTTGGTTGTATTATAGAAAGCCCTGGTTTTTATAGTAATTTGACGGCAACAGAAAATTTAATGATATTTGCAAAATTAAGAGGCGACTCTGAAAACTCAGTAAAAGAAGCTTTAAAGTTAGTGAATCTTCCATATAATGACAAAAAGCTTTTTGGCAAGTATTCATTAGGAATGAAACAAAGGCTTGCAATTGCAAATGCTATAATGCACAAACCAAAAGTTTTGATTTTAGATGAACCAATAAACGGTTTAGATCCAATAGGAATTGCAGAAGTTAGAGATTTAATTAAATCTCTAAAAGAAAATGGAACTACTATTCTTATTTCTAGCCATATTTTACCAGAGTTAGAAAATTTGGCAGATAGGATAGGAATTATTAACGATGGAAATTTAATTGATGAAATTAATTTGGAAGAATGGAACTCTCATAATGAATTTGGAGTTAAGATTTATGTTGATAAGACTCAAGAAGCAATAAATTTATTATCTAAGAATGGAGTGAATTCTGAGCAAATGGTAACCTTTAATAAAGGAATTATTATAAAAAATGAAAATGTTAAGGTTTCCGATTTAAATAAAATTTTTATAAAAAATGACTTCGAAGTAAATGGAATTATTGAAGAGAAAATAACACTTGAAGATTATTTTAAAAAAGTTACAGGAGGTCAAGGAATTGGGTAATTTAATATTTTCAGAATTTAAAAAGCAAAAGAGATCAAAAGTTGTATATATATCTTTGGTATTAGTTATAGCTTATCTAACAATGATATTAATATATACTAATGAAGCTACAGGACTCTTTGACAGTTTCGTATACTTATATAAGTTTTCATTAAGTTATATGAATTATTTAATATTACCAATGATTTTACTATCATTCTTAACAACATCATTTTCAAATGATTATAATAATGACACAATTAAGTATATATGGACAATACCTATTTCAAGAACAAAATATTTTATATCTAAACTAGTTTACTTATTTATGATATCTCTAGCTATCATGATTTTTGTGTTCTTAACAGTTTGTATTACAGGTTTTTTAACTAGATTTCATGATAGTATGACAAGTGAGTTAGTTTCAAGATTTTTTTTACTATGTATTAGAAGTTCGATATTTATTTTTTTAAGCGTAATACCAGTGTCAATAATTACTATTGTTACAAAAGGTAATGCTGCTACTACAAATTTAATAGGAAGCCTTTATATAGTAGTTACATTTTTTTTAATGAAAAAGTTGCAAGGTATAAGTCCTTTAGCAAGCAGCCATAATGTAATTTGGTATAACAACTTTGAAGGAGTAGAAAGTAGTCCATATATAGGATATTTTATAGCAAACATTGTTATTGTATTTGCAATTTATGTTTATATATCAATAAAAATTTTAAAAAAACAAGATGTGTAGGTTAACTAAGGTGATTAGCATGGTACAGATAGAATTAAAAAAACTTAAACGCAAAAAACTTTTACTCATTTTATTTATAGTTTGCCTAATTTCATCTCTTATACAATATGGGATGGGAAATATGACATATAACGATATAAAATATGGATCAACTTTTGGCTGGTTCTTAAAAAATGGTCTAAGTGTGAATTCATATTATATTTTTACACCAATATTTACATTAATAGGAATGGAATTGTTTTTAATGGAAAGCAGAGATAAGGTATGGAATAATTTATTAACTTCACCTATTAATATAGAAGATATAGTTAAAAGCAAAAAAAGCGTTAGTCTTATATTATCTTTAATATATTCTTTGCTTACATTTTTATTGATGCTTTTTTTTGAAATCAAACTAAACTTAGAGTCAATAAATTTTAATGTAGTAATACAATACTTTATTAAGTACATGATTCATTCATTGGTAAGTTATTTAATATCGTGGTTAATAATAAGCGTTATGTTATATTTTAAACAAAATTTACAAATAGGAGTAATTGTTGGATTTGTTGTTTCATTCTTTGGAGTATTTGTTTCACAATTAAATATGGCTTACTTATATGTAGTAAATAGTATGTTTTACATTTCTAAAGCTATAGATTCTACAAATAAAGAAAAATTAATTTCAGCAATAATAGTTTTGCTAGTATTTATGTTGCAAAAAATTATACTTAGTAAATACTGCGAAAAAATATATGCATGAGATTGATAAATAGGATGCGTTTATTATGAAATCTACGCATTATATTTATAAAACTAAAGAAAGGAGGAGAGATTATGTCAAAAAAAATGGAGAATTGGAAAAAAGCTATCTATTTTAAAAATGAAGATGTTGATAATCCAGCAGGAGATATTTTCCGCGAATTATCTGATAGCGAACTTGATGGAATTATGGCAGGTGGAACAGCAAATACACATTGTCATTGCTATTCTGGAAAAGATTCATGTGGTCATGGTTGCACTATAACTACAGAATGTCCATTTGCAACTTTAATTTGTTGCTGATGGATATAAATTTCCATATGTGAATGGGGGGCGGATGGTATATTTCTGCCTCCCGTTTTTTAATATACTATCAGGAGGATGTATAATTGAAATCGATTGAAGAATTTAAAAATTTTGCTTATTCTTTTGAGAGAAAAGATTATGAACTAAATTTTAAAAATTATAAGATAGCTAAAGTTAGAAAAAAGTACTGGGAATCTTTTTTGGGTGATGATTTCATAAATTATGAAGATTATTTATTGAAGGCATATAATATTGATAGTGATAGATTCGAATGTATTTTAGAGGAGTCAAACTTTAAGATTAAAAATACTGTAGAAATGAAAAAAATAGAAAAATTTTTATACTATATGCAATCACAGGAATATTTGGAATATAAGTTGCCTAAATTCTATGTTAGGAACAATAAAAATAAAAAAGTGAAGCCTTTATTTTATGATTTTTATAAGCCATTTATAAATGTTGGAGTTATCAATTTAAAAAAATGTTTAAAATTTTATAATATTTCAGAAGATATCATTAATCAATTTACTATTCAGCTTATAAATAAATTAATAAATATAACATATAGGACAATAATTCTTGAGTTAAATATTGCTAAAGAAAACGAAAAGCTAATAGGTGAAAATAAATATGAAAGATATGAATATTTTACAGAACATTATATTGAAGAGCACTTTTGGGATATTTTGGAAGAATATCCTGTAATGTTAAGATTAATGGTTGAAGCAGTAAATAATTGGGTGACTGCAACTTTTGAATTTATTAAACATTTTTATGATGATATCCATGATTTAAAAAAGTACTTTTTCATTTCAGATATAATAACAAAAGTTGACTTAAATATTTCAGATTCTCACAATAATGGAAAATCTGTTATTATAGTACATTCTGAAAATGGGAAAAGTGTTGTTTACAAGCCTAGAACTCTTGAATTAGATGAAAAATTTCAAGAGACAATAAAACTTTTTAATAGGTTAACAAATAGTAATTTATATACCTATAAAGTAATTGATAAAAGAGATTATGGTTGGTCTGAATATATAAGTTATGAATCTTGCAGTTCTGAATTAGATATGCAAAATTATTATGATGAATTAGGAAAGCTGTTATTTATCTTATATGTCTTAAGAGGTAATGATGTTCACTATGAGAACATAATTGCACATGGGAAACATCCAGTTTTAATAGATATAGAAACAATATTTCATAATAAAATGGTTGATAAAATTCATAGGGGTGCTGATGATAAAATTTATGAAACTATTGAAAATTCAGTGAGAAGAGTAGGAATATTACCTAATATTATATGGGGAAGAGGGAAAGATATTGGTGTAGATGTAAGTGCAATGACGAATGATGAAAGTAAAGAAATTCCAATTGAAACAGCAAGTATATTAGATATTTTAACTGATGAGATGAGAATAGATTATAAAAGATCTGTTTTAGAGAAGAAAAATAATACTCCGTTTATTAAAAATAAAGTGGTAGATACTTTTCAATATAAACAGGAATTGAAAAAGGGATTTATAAATAGTTACAGGCAGTTTTTATCAGAAGATTCAAAGAAAATCTTATTAAAGGATGTCGATAAATATAATCATAAAGAATCAAGACAAATTTTAAGGGCTACACAGTATTATTCATCTCTTATTCAGCTATCTTTTCATCCTGATTTCATGAGAAGTGGTTTAGATAGAGAAATGTTGTTTTCAAAATTATGGACTCAAGTTGAAGAAGAAAACAAGTTGAAAAGAATTTCGGGCATTGAGCTTTTGTCTCTTATAAAAAATGATATACCTATGTTCGTTTCAAAAATAGGGACTTTTAGTATAGAAGATAAAGATAATAATAAAGTTGAAAACTTTTATAAAGAAACATCAATTAATCTTGTTAAAAAGAATATAGCGGATATTTCAGAAGAAGATTTGAGGTTTCAGATTTTGATGATCACTACTGCATTAAATTATGATCCAAAATATAATTTTATTAATAATAAAGAATTGAGACATGATAGAATTCTAAAGATTATAAAGAAATCATCAGATTTGGAGCTAAAAAAGAGTGAACTTATAGAAATATCAGAAAAAATTGCAAACCATTTAATCGAATTATCATACATTGGTGATAATAATGATATAAGTTGGATGGATATGAATATCGTAGGAGAAAAAACTAATGATTGGAATATAGTTCCTGTAGGTATGGATTTATATAATGGTATTTCAGGTATATTAATATATTTTATATATCTATATAAAGAAACAAAAAATCATAAGTATTTTCAAGTAATAGAGCAATGCTTTGAAACGATAAGGGGTTATTTTAATAAAAGGGATAAATATAAAGATAATAAAATTTTGTTTGGCGGATTTTCAGGAGAAACACCTATTATATACGCTCTAATTATTTTAGAAAAAGAGCTTAATGAATACTTTGATTCAGATGAGTTAGAATTAATGAGGTCAAAAATTTTTAATAGTTGCGAGAAAAGCTTAATTAATAATCAGGAGCATGATGTAATTATTGGTTCTGCGGGTGTGATTTTAATACTTTTAAAATATTATGAACATGTCAAAGATAAAAAAATATTATCATTAGCAGAGCGTTACGCCGATAAAATAATGAAGGATAGCATTAAAATCGAGAATGCTTTAGCGTGGAAAAGTTCGTTTGCTAAACAACCACTTGGAGGTTTTGCACATGGAACATCTGGAATAATATTTGCATTTGCAAAATTATATAAATATATAAAAAATGATAGCTATTTAGAAATAATTGAAAAAGGTATGAAGTATGAAGATATGTTATATAGGGATAGTGTAAAAAACTGGTCTGATAGAAGAGAAACAGATGATGGTATAAGATATGATGATTTAGAGAATCATATACCAGTTGCGTGGTGTCATGGAGCAAGTGGAATATTATTAAGTAGACTTTATATAAAAAATTTAGAAATACCATTAACAGAGAGTAGAAAATCTAGTATAGATTCAGATATTTCTAATGCAATAGAAACTAGCTTAAAGTTTGGATTTGGTAGAAGCCATTGTTTATGTCATGGTGATTTAGGAAATATAGAAATTTTAAATTATGCCAGCAGAGTAGTCGAAAAAAGAAAAATAAAAGAAAAATGCGACATATATATGGAGTATATTAAAGAAGATCTCATGAAAGGTAATTGGAAATGTGGAATTCCATATGATAATTCACCTGGTATCATGGTGGGTTTAGCAGGAATAGGATATGGAGTATTAAAAGTGTATAATCCAACAATACCATCTATTCTGATATTAGAATGAAACTTTATAATATGCTCAAAAAGTCTTATTATTTTTATTTAACGAGTTAAATAGATAAAATTTGTAGCGAATAGTTGAGGTGATTTTATTTGAAAAAGGTTAAATTTATACAGCAGCTATCTGAGAGTGGGTGTGGAGTTGCTGCACTTTGTATGATACTAAACTTTTATGGTTGTAAAATTCATATTGCTGAGTTGAATAAAAAAATAAATGTTTCAAGAGATGGAGTATCTATAAAAAGTTTAATTAGTCTATCAAATGATTTTGGACTAAAATCTAAAGCTGTACAATTAAAGAATAAAAAAAGCTTAATATGTACAAAGGAAATTTTTCCTTGTATTTGTATAAAAAATAATAGTCATTATATCGTGCTTGAAAAAGTAAAAAATAATGATGTCGTATATATAGACCCTGAATTAGGTAGAATTAGAATATCAGTTGATGAATTTAATGAGTTCTTTAATGGAATAGTTATTATTTTTACACCCACTAAACAATTTAAAAAAAGGAAAAAAGGAAAGAATACAATAAATTTATTAAAACTTGGGTTTTTAGATAAGAAATTAGTTTTAATTTTAGTATGTATTTCTTTATTAATTCAAATTTTGACACTGTTTACACCTTGGTTCACTAGATATATTATAGACGACGTTATTGGAAATAATCTTAATAAAGATATTAATTATTTATTTATTTGTTCAATAATATTTGTATTATTGTATGGAGTATTTTCCTATGTTAGAGCATTGTTGATTTCTATTTTGCAAAAAAAATATATTTATTCTTTAAAAAGAAAGATAGTAGAAAAAACATTTAAGTTGCCGTTAAAATTTTTTGATATAAGACCGTCTGGGGAGATTATATCAAGAATAAATAACATAGATTTACTTCAACATAGTATTACAAATATGATTATGGCAATTTTTATTGATTTATTAACGATAATAATTTCTTCTTTAGCAATGATTAAAGTTTCGAGAGATCTTGCTATTATAAATTTTATACTTGGTTTTATTTTATGTATAATTGTATTCGTTTTACTTAAGATAGTAGATAAAAAAAACATAGATTCTATTGCAAGTAGAGAAAAGACGCAAAGTTATTTGATGCAAATTTTTTCTAATGTTTTACTAATAAAGACCTCAGTAGGATACCAAAGCAGTATAAAAAAATGGAACGAGTTTTATAATAGACAAATATCTTTAGAGTATAATAGAGAAAAAATATTGGGACTTTATCAAAGTTTTATGATGTCATATAGATTATTACCAACGTTTATAATATTGCTTATAGGGAGTTTTATTATAAATAGTGGTTTAATGACTACTGGTGAAATGATGGCTTTTATAACATTAACAAACATTTTTTTTAATCCATTAGTAACGATTATGCAAACAATTTTTGATTCTCAATATACGATATCAATAATAGATAGGTTAATGGAAATAACCCTAGATGATGATGAAATTACTGATAAGGGAAGAAACATATCTGAATTTGAAAAACTAGAGTTTAAAAACGTTAGTTTTTCATATAATAATAATTATGAAAATATGGTTGTAGACAATATTTCTTTTAAATTAAAAAAAGGACAAAGCTTATCAATTATTGGGAAAACTGGTTGTGGTAAAACTACAATTGTAAAGCTTTTGCTATCAATATATAGTCAATACAAAGGAAATATTTTACTTAACAATATAAATATTAAAAACTATAATTTGGATACCTATAGAAAGATCTTTGGCGTTGTACTTCAAGATCAAATGTTTTTTAATGATACGATTAGAAATAATCTAGATATTTCAAATGAACATACTGATGAGGAGATTTATTTAGCTTTAAAAATAGCGTGTTTCGATGAAGAAGTACAAAAAATGCCTTTTAATATACATACTCAAATAGGAGATAATGGGAGTAATTTATCTGGCGGGCAGAGGCAAAGATTAGCACTAGCGAGAGCATTACTAACAAAACCAAAAATAATTATTTTAGATGAAGGAACAAATCAATTAGATGCAATCACTGAAAATAAAATAATGAAAAAATTGAGAGATGAAAATATTTCACTGATATTAATTACTCATAGATTATCAAGCATTATTTTTTCTGATGAAATATTACTTTTAGATAATGGTAGGATAGTAGATAGGGGCACACATAAAGAATTGAAAGATAGAAGTGATTTTTATTGTTCGCTCATTGATAAACAATAAATTAATTAAAGTAAAATCAGTTACGATTTTCATAAAAGTTAGATGGTTTAATATAAATGATTATTTATAATGATTAAAAGGTGATTATGTTGTATATATTTATAACATAGAAAGGATTAGATAATGAAAAATAAAGTATGGCAATGCAAGATAATGGGGATTTTATTGGTAATTGTTTCTATAATACCGAACAAAGCATTAGCTAGTTCCGGGAATATAGAAATAAATTGTTCTACAGATCTATCAATAATAAACGATGGGCTAGAAGATATTCCTATATCAAATTTAGTGTCTTCTGAGAGTGTATTTAAATATTTTGATGATGTAACCTGGATTCAAAGAGATGGTATTTGGTCATTATCGATTTCTCCTAAAAATTTTGTAAGAATGTCTTTTAGTAATGATATTTTGATAAAATCTTGGAACGAACTTAAGGAAAATTTTTCAAATGACTTACAGTGGTCTCAATATAAAGATAATGAGGATATATTATTTGAACAGTACAAATGTCATTTTTTCAAAGCAAAAATAAAAAACCGATGGAACATAGAACCGTTTAGAGAATCTATTGATCGGCTTTGTAACTAATTATTATACTTACCAAGCCATATAAATAGATTTAGATTTAAAAGGATTTACTTAAAAATAGCTGAAGATTTAAGATAATCTCATAAGTTTAGTGTTAGAAATTAATCTTATAAGATAAGTCGATTTGAGACTGTGAAATAATTTATGTATAGGAATTCCTCCTGATTAGTTTTCACTTACCCTAATCAGGAGGTTTCTATACACAAAATTTTATACAGTCTCAGAAGTGAAGATGTTACCTCTCCACTTCCTTCCCATAATAATTTTCATAGTTTTTTCTATATTGAACAAGGTCAGAAAATTGTTCTTTATTCAAAGAATACTCTTGCATAAGGGCATTCTTTTTTTCTTGTAATTCATCAAGTTTGGTTAATATTTCTTTTGTATTTGGTAGCTTTTTATAATTCTTTAGTATGTCTTGAGCGGCTATTTTATATACTGAAAGTTCTCTATAATATTCTTCTGCGAATTGCTTATCTTCAGGATTTTTCTTGTGGTATTTATAGATTTCACGATGTTTATTTATAGTATTTATAGTTTCCATATCTTGGGATAGACTCTTCATTTCAGTTTCAATCTTCTTTATTTTATCTAGCAAGTCTTGTCTATCATCAGCAGATTTTCTGATTAGATCATCGAGCTGGGTAATGGAATTAATGCCTTGCTCTCTAAGCTTAATTATCGAGTCAGCCATTGTTTTTATATTATGTTTTCTTGCCCAGACTTCGTAACCTTTAGAGGTTTGTGCTTTTTCATTAGTAGATATATCAATAACATTTCCTACACGCTTTTTAATAGGATTAGCTTTATTTTTAATTGCTATATCTATTCTTTCTTTGATTTTTTCTTCGGTATAATCTTCTCCAATAGTCTTTGATCTTGTAAATCTTTGCTTATCTTTATGACGAAAAGCAATGTGTTTACCAAACTTAATTTCATAATCAAGAGACCTCATATTTTCTAAAAACTCTTCCCACGATTTAGACTTATTAATCATTCTATCTATATCAAATTGTAGTTTAGACTTCCAAGAATTCCCTTTCATGTTTTGGTCATATTCGTACCAAGATTTACCAGCAGTTTTATATTTTCTTTTGTAAGCTTCATAGTATTTATCAATGACTGAAAGCTTATTTTCTTTACATAATTCGTCACTTTGATACCTGATTTTGTGGTAAGTTTTTTTGTTAGATTGGTAGCATTTACCAGTCTTGTAATTAACATTATTAAAAATAATATGGTTATGGATATGTCCTCTATCTATATGAGTTGCAAGAACAAATTCATAATCTTCTTTTAAAATTTTCTTACATAATTCCATTCCAATTTCGTGTGCTTTTATAGGATCAACCTCTCCTGGTAGAAAAGATTGAATCAAATGTCTAGCTAAAACTGTACCCTTAGTATCATTATCTTCTCGTGTTTTTATAAATTGAATATGGGCAGTAGATGGATGGCATTTGAATGAAGATACCAAGATTTTTTCATCAGTTTTTTCACTCTTAGTAATGTAGTCTATTGCTAAATTTAGAGTTGATTTTATAGGATGTATCTTTGTAATTGCCATATTAATCACCAGAACTTTCTTTTGATTTATTAAGAAGTAGGGAATGGATCTGCCATATTTCTCTTGATAAATTTTCTATCTGCTTATTCATAGATTCAATTTCATTTTTGTAAATAACACCAGTTGTATTAGTAGCTTTTGCAATCTGGTTTATATTATTTGTTGCATTCGAAAGTAACCATTGTAGGTTTCTAAATGGTTCTAAATCTACTACATAAATTTCTTTCTCTAATACACATTTTCTAAGAAAGTGGGACATAGTTTTGCAATTAGCAAGTTTCATTTTCTTTTCAAAAATTTCCTTTTCTTCCTTAGTTAATTTTATTTCTATTCTTTCATTTCTAAATCTATTTGCCATTTTATTCTCCTTTATAAAATATATTTCGGGGTCTTAGGGTTCTCCCTAACAAGGTAAAATTAAAAAAATGGAGCATGCCATAAAGGTCTGCTCCATTAATTTTTTCGTAAGTGTCCGTACACTTACTGTGCTTGCTATTAAAGTTATAAGCGTTAAGCGTTTATTCAGTTTTATTAATTATACCGCATTTATTGAAGTTAATAAACAATATAAGATAAACTTCAAGGAATATTCTAAAAATTACTTTTAAATAAGGATTTTTATAAGTATAATGAAATAGTGTAAATATTAAGGAAATCATATTCTAAGTTCTTGAATTTCGTATTTACTAAATTTGGATCTAATTATTTTTATTTTGAGGGAGGGGTAATCTATTCTACACAGGGAATTTGCAGAGGAAAATTATTTAGAAGCTATATATATTTTATCTTTGGAAAAAGAGGAAGTAAGAAATATGGATCTTGCTAATTACTTAGAATATAAAAGACCTACTGTTACAAGAATGCTAAAAAAACTTGAAAATAAAGGGCTGATTATTTATGGTGAAGATAAAATAATTCGTTTAACAGAGGAGTCAAAAATATTTTGCGAAAAAATGTATACAAGGCATAAATATTTGACGGACGTATTTATAAGACTTGGAATAGATGCAAAAAATGCTGAAGACGAAGCTTGTCTTATAGAGCATGTTATTTCTGATGAAACTTTTGAAAAATTAAAAAAACATTTCGATTATAATTTATAGTAAATAGCATAGATGACTCGCATAATGAGATGTCTATGCTATTTTTATTTTTAAAATTATATTTTTAAAATTATATTTTTAAAAACATCTCAAAGCTATTGATAAAAGCTATCAAATGGTATATAATAATTTTGAGTTAGCCAATACTAACAGAAAATAAATAAAAAGGTGAATTTATGTCAAAAAACTTTGAAATACTAAGTAAAGAAATTAATGAAAATAATATAATAGCAAATCTTTTTATATTCCCGTTTGCAGGTGGTGGAGTGTCTGCCTTTAGAAAATGGAAAGATGAGTTTGAAGATATAAAATTACTTGTTGCCCAGTATCCAGGAAGAGAAAACAGGTTTTCTGAAAAGGCTATAAGTGACATTAACATCTTAGTGGATAATTTATTTGAAGATATGAAAGAAAATTTTAATTTTAGAAAACCTTATTATTTATTTGGACACAGTATGGGAACAAAAATAGTTTATGAACTTGCATTAAGAATTAAAAATTCGGATTACATAAATCCAAGAGGAATAATAATATCAGGAGGACGAGCACCATTATATAAAGAACCTCATCCAATTTATCATCTTGATGATGACGGATTTATAGAAGGCTTAAGAAGATATGAAGGAACACCAAAAGAAATTTTAGACAATAAGGATTTAATTTCTATTTTCTTGCCAACACTTAGGGCAGATTTTGTAATAGATGAAGACTATCAAGACACAAAATTTGAGAAATTAGAATCACCTATACTAGGTCTTATGGGAGATAAAGATCAAGAAATGAATTTAGATGAACTTATAAAATGGCAAGATTATACCACAAAAGAATTCACTTATAGATATATCGATGGCAAGCATATGTTTGTCAATACATCTCCTGAAAGTGTCATTGAAGAGATAAAAGAGTTTATAAAAGTAAATGAAAATTGAAGAATATGAAATAAGAAAAATTAATGATTTTCTTACTTTAGAAGATTTAAAAGATAAATTAGCTAGTAATAATTTAATACTAATTAAGGCTTATACAGATAAATTATTAGAAGAAAAATTACTTCCTTACTTAACTAAAGAGGAGATAATAAAATCAGAAGATTATAAATCAGAAATAGCAAAAATTAATTATCTAGCATCAAGGGCAATACTTAATTTGACCTTAAAAGGTTTACTCGAAAAAGGAATTAATGATTTAAGAGTCAAGAGGGATAAAAACAATAAGCCTTATGTAGAAAACACTCTAGGATTAAAGTTTAACATATCCCATACAGAAGACTTGGTCTTGTTAGCTTTTTCTAAAATAGAAGTAGGAATAGATGTTGAAAAAATAAATTATCAATTTGAGTTTAAGGATATATTAGAAAATTGTTTTACTAAAGATGAAATTATAAATATAGATAATAACATAATCAGTTTCTATAGATATTGGACTGCAAAAGAAGCCTATCTTAAATGTGATGGGATTGGTCTTATAAGAAATTTGAGAGAAATTGAAATAATTTCTTATGGAAATAAAGTTATAGAAATTAGCGATAATAAAAACAATATAATAAGTAGATTACAGCCATTAAATTATGATGGCAAATATGTCGGAGCAATATGCTTGGAGGAAAAATAATGAACATTGAATTAAAAGAAAAATTAGAAAAAATTTATGATGAACAAGTATGGCCGCATATGACCTTAGGAGAATTTATTGAAGATTGTGCTAAAAAATATGGGGATAAAATTGCCTTAGTAGATGGAGATGTTGAACTTTCATATCAAGAATTAAATAGAAAAGCTTGCCAATATGCCAATGGTTTATTGAAAGCTGGATTTAAAAAGGGAGATAGAATTGTTCTTCAACTTCCTAATTGCCATGAATTTGTTATTATCCTTTTTGCCATGTTTAAGATTGGTTTGATTCCTGTATTATCTCTTCCAGCTCACAGGAAAAATGAAATAAAGGGAATATTAGAAAAATCAGGAGCAAAAGCATATATATCTAAGGGGAAATATCTTGGATTTTCATATGTGGATATGATTAGAGAAGTAAGAGAAGAATTAAACATAGATTTTGAAGTTTATATTCTTGGGGATAATCAAGGATATAAAAATTTTTACAATCTCAATGATAAAGATTATATATATCAACATATAGATGTTGACTATAAAGAAATAGGATTATTACTTTTATCGGGTGGTACAACTGGGATACCAAAATTGATACCAAGGAGACACTGCGATTATATCTATGTAGCAAAAGAAACAGCAAAGAGATGTAAAATGGATCAAGACAGTATTTATCTAGCCTCTCTTCCTATTGCTCACAACTTTCCTTTATGTTGCCCAGGGATATTAGGTACATTTTTTATAGGAGGCAAAGTTGTTTTGTGCCCAGTAACAAGTCCAGATGAAATCTTGCCTTTAATTGAGGAAGAGGAGGTTACGATAACGGGCTTAGTTCCTGCTATGGCAAATATATGTATAGATTTTATAAAGGTAGATGATTATGACATATCATCATTAAAGGTTCTTCAAGTTGGAGGTTCGGTTTTAGAAGAAAAGCTTGCAGAAAAAATAGAAAGAGAATTTGGGTGTAAATTACAACAAATTTTCGGAATAGCTGAAGGTCTGATTATGACAACTTCTTTAGATGATGATAGTAAAACTATATTTACAACTCAAGGTAAACCTATAAGTGAGTTTGATGAATTGTTAATAGTTGATGAAGATGGAGAAGAAGTCAAAGATGAAGATTACGGAGAACTTATAGTTAGAGGCTCTTACACAATTTATGGCTATTATAAGCTCCCAGAAGTAAATAAAAGATGTATAGACAAAGATTTATATTTCAAAACTGGAGATAAGGCAAGGAAACTAAAAGATGGGAATTATCAGGTAGTTGGAAGAATTTCAGAAACAATAAATAGGGCTGGAGAAAAAATCACCCCTTCTGAAATTGAAGATATTTTACTATCTAATAAAAATATAGGAGATGTTCAAGTTGTAGGAGTGCCTGATGAACTTTTGGGAGAAAAAATAGGAGTATTCATATTAAAAGATGAGAAGGACGAACTCTCATTAGAAGATATCAGGACATTTCTAGCAAATAAGAATGTAGCGGAATTTAAATTGCCAGATTCTATAAAATATATAGATTCATGGCCGCTAACTGCTTTGGGAAAAATTGATAGAAATAAATTAAAAAGAATAGAGTGAAAGGAGCAGAACATGGAATTTGATGCGAGAAAAGAAATTAAACTAATAATTGAAAAATGGTTAAAAGATACCTTGAAGAAATCAGACATAAAAGAAAATGACAATTTAATAGAAAAAGGCTTAAGTTCCATGCAAGTAATGCAACTTTCAGGAATTCTTAAAAAAGAAGGACTTAGAATATCCTTCGCAAAGCTCATTGAGAAGCCTACACTTAATTCATGGTTTGACCTAGTAGCTAATTCAAAAATTATTAAGAAACATTCAAAAGATAATAAGAAATCAAATGATGGCAAAGATTCATTCAATCTTACAGATGTTCAATATTCTTATTTTATAGGCAGAAGTGATGATCAAACTCTAGGTGGAGTGGGTTGTCATGCCTATATTGAAATAGATGGAAAAGATATAGATTATAAAAGATTGAATGATGCATGGAATAAACTTCAATATAGACATCCAATGCTCAGAGCAAGATTCACAGAAGATGGAAAACAAGAAATATTAGATAAACCTTTTAGCGAAGAAATTGAAGTTTTTGACTTGTCTAATTTAGATGAAGAAGAAACCAAAATTAGACTAGATAAAATACGAGAAAATTTATCTCATAGAAAACTTAGAGTAGAAATGGGAGAAGTCGCAGGATTAAAACTTGCGAATCTATCACAAAATAGAAACAAAATTTTCTTTGATTTAGATTTGTTAGTTGCTGATGTAATGAGTTTGAGCCTTATTTTAAAAGAATTAGGAGAATTGTATTTAGGAAAAGAATTAGACAATCTAAACAGTTATACTTTTAAAGGCTATATAAATAATCTTGAAGTAGACTCTGAAATTTATAAAAAAGACCAAGAGTTTTGGAAAGAAAAAATAGACTCATTTGAAATAGAAAGACCTAATTTACCATTAAGAAAAGATCCTGAACAAATCAAAGAAACAAGATTTACTAGAAGAAAACGAGTTATTGAAAAAGATAAGTGGAGCAAAATAAAAGAGCTTGCAGCAAGCTATAAATCTACGCCATCAATGGTTTTATTAACTGCATATGATTTAATTCTAGAAAGATGGACTAACCAAGATAAGTTTTTTATAAACTTACCATTATTTAATAGAGATCTTTCAAACGAAAACATGAAAGATATGGTGGCAGACTTTACAAATATCTTATTAGTAGAGCATGAAAGAAAAAATGATACTTCTTTCCTAGAAACTTTGAATAGAATAAGCAAAACCTTTATAGACAATGTTAGCCATTCATCTTATAGTGGAGTACAAGTTCAAAGGGATATATCAAAATCACAGGGTACAAGCCTTAATGTAGCACCTGTAGTTTTTGCGTGCAACATAGACTATCCACTAGAAACTGAAATTTCAAGGAAAGCTTTGGGCAAAATTACATATATGGTATCACAAACTCCAGGAGTATGGTTAGATTTCCAATCTTATATAAAAGATGGAGATTTAGTATTGTGCTGGGATAGTGTAGATGAACTTTTCCCTGAAAAAATGTTAGATGATATGTTAAATTCTTTAGAAAAACAACTTTTGAGACTAACAGAAAAAGAAAATTGGGAAAGCAAATTTGATGTGCTATCAGAAAATCAAAAACTAGCAAGAGAAAAAGAGCTTCAATCAATTCTTCCATTAAACTTTCCTGATGAAAGATTATATGACGGATTTATAAAAAATGTAAAAGAAAATCCAGAAAAAATTGCAATTATAGATTCAGAAACTAAAGAAGAAATATCCTATATGGACTTATATGAAAAATCCTTAAAAATAGCTGGATTTTTAAAGGAAAATGGAATAAAAAAGGGAGAATATGTAGGTATTACTCTTCCAAGATCAAGCAAACAAATTTATGCTATATTTGGAATACTTTTTTCTGGAGCGGCATATGTTGCTGTTGGGATAAATCAACCTAGCGAAAGACGAACTAAAATATACGAACAAATTGGCATAAAGTTTGTCATAAGTGACAATAAAACAATAGAAAATTGCAAACTAGATACAGGAGAAGTTTCTTTAATTGACTTAGACAAAGCTATAGACAAATCCTTAGGTCTTGATAATCCTATAAAAGTAAGTCCTTTTGACTCAGCCTATATAATAATGACATCAGGTACTACAGGAGTGCCAAAGGGTGTTGAGATCATGCACACAAGTGCCATTAATACTATTAATGATTTAAATGAAAAATATTCTATTAATTCAAATGATACGTTACTTATGGTGTCAGCAATAGACTTTGACTTATCAGTATATGATATTTTTGCAATACTTGGTGTAGGTGGAACTCTAATAACAACTAATGAAGATAATTATCGTAATCCTGATGAATGGATTAGAATTATTGAAAAATTTAAGGTAAGTGTGTGGGACTCTGTACCTATACTTTTTGACATGCTCGTAACTATGGCAGAGGGTGAAAAGAAAAACTTACCACTTAGAATTGTTATGTTATCAGGAGATTGGATATCAAAAGACTTACCAGGAAGATTTTACAAGTTAAGCGAAAAAGAAAATTCCATTGTTGTAGCTATGGGCGGTGCAACAGAAGCATCTATATGGTCAAATTATTTAAATGCACCAAGAGAAATACCAAAAGATTGGATGTCAATTCCATATGGGAAACCACTTAAAAATCAAGTCTATAGAGTAGTAGATGAATTAGGTAGAATATGCCCTAATTATGTTAAGGGAGAACTTTTAATTGGTGGGGTAGGTGTCGCTAAATGTTATCATGGAGATGAAGACCTAACTAATAGAAAGTATTTTGAAGAAGATGGACTTAGATGGTATAGAACTGGAGATAATGGAAGATTTTGGAATGATGGTACTATTGAATTTCTTGGAAGAAAAGACACTCAAGTAAAAATTAAAGGTCATAGAATTGAACTTGGGGAAATCGAAGATGCTATAAGTAAATTTGATGGTGTTAAAAAAGTAGTAGTTGATTTTATAGAAAAAGTAAACAGCAAAAATCTAGTAGCCTTTGTAAAAATTGACAAGGATTCTGATAACTTTAATATTAATAAATGTTTAGAAAAAATAGACACTTCTTTTATTGAGGAAGTAGAAGAAATCTGTTATGAGGATATAGAGGCACAAAATGAAAAAATAAATAATCTGGTTGCCAAAACTATTATAAATGTCTTTAAAAGCTTTGAACTTGATTTAGTAAATAATAGCTACTCAATTGTTGATATTTATAATAAAATTAAGGATTCAAAAAGAAATAGATTTATAATTGAAAATTGGATAAATAAACTTTTATCTTTAAAATATTTAGAATTTAAGAATGAAAAATATTCATTAAGAGAAGATGAGATTTTCATAAATGAAGATAGTTGCAATAATGAAATAGGCAATTATTTAAAGGATTTAGAATTGGAGCTTATAAAGATTTTGTCGGGAGAAAATGATCCTATAGAAGCCTTTTATTCAGATTCAAATAAATCCTATATGTCAAAATTTGCAGAAGAACTTTTAGGATATAAAGAATCAATTAATAGCATTATAAATTCAATAAAGGCTTATGCAAGATTAAATAATAAGAAAAATATAAAAATCTTAGAATATGGAACTAGAAATAGCGAACTAACTACTACTATTTTTAAAGAGATTGAAGAATTTGTTAGTGATTATATTTATGTTGATAGTTCTATCTACTTTAGAAATAATCTATCTGACTTGGAGAGTGATAGTAAATTTAAATATGTTTGCATAAATGATAACTTAGGAACTTCTTTAGATGAAGATGATTTTGATATTGTTATAGCTATAAACTCGATTCACAGAAGTAATGACAAAAAGACTCTTATAGAAGAAATGCTAAAAGTGTTGAAAGTCAAAGGACTTATTATTGGTAATGAATTAAAAAATAATAACCTACTACCTATAATTACAGCAGATATAATAAATGAGCAGCCATTTAACGAAGTAAGACCAGCTGATTTTGACAATTATGATTGTGAAGTCCTCTATATAAACAGTGAAAAAAGGACAGAATGCTCTAATTTTATAACTTTTACAATAGCTAACTTAAAAGAAAACAAGTATACCTTTGAAAAATTAAGAAGTTATTTATCACATGAAATACCAAGCTATATGATTCCTACTAATTTCTATCAAGTAGATGAAGTTCCATTAAATAAAAATGGAAAAGTTGATAGGAAGAAATTGAAAAATAAAATTATTAAGAATCAAACAAAAAATATGGATTATAGTAAAAAGATTGTGTATCCAAGCACTGATTTAGAAAAAAAGATGTTAAGAGTTTGGGTTAAATGCTTGGGAAATAAAAATATTAGTGTTTATGATAACTTCTTTTCTTTAGGAGGAGATTCGTTAATTGGATCTAGAATAATCAATGAATTAAAGAAAGATAGTATTAATATATCTGTTGCAGAACTTTATGAATTTGAAACGATATCTGAATGTGCTAAATATATAACAAATAGAGATAATGGGCAAAAAAATCCAGTTGAGGTTGGTGAGATTGAATGAGCAAAATTAAAGTTATTGTTTGTGGGACAAAATTTGGACAATTTTATATAGAAGCATTGCATAGATACGATACTGGATTTAAATTGTCTGGCATTCTGTCTAATGGTAGTAACCAAAGTAAGGTTTGTTCAGATAAATATAATGTACCATTATATACAAATATTTCAGATATTCCTAAAGATATAAAGTTGGCTTTTGTAATTATTAGAAGCGATGTAATGGGAGGTTCAGGTACAGATGTAATAATTGAATTGTTAAAGAGAGGTATAAATGTTGTTGCAGAGCAACCTTTACATGTAAAAGATATACAAAAGTGTGTAAAAGAAGCATTAAAAAACAATGTACTCTTTAGAATTGCCAATATTTATAAAAATATGGAGACTATAAAATTATACAAAGAAAAAATAATAGAATTTATCCCTGATAGTGAAATTACAAACATAGAAGTAACTGTATCAAATCAAATAGTTTTTTCTTTAATAGAAGTATTGGAGGAAATATTCGGGGACGAATTAATGCTATTAAATTCTGATGAAATAAAATCAAATATGGATGACTCATCACTCATATGTAGGATAGGCTCTAAGCTATTATTACTAAAAATTTTAAATAGGGTAGATGCTTTTGATCCAGATAATACTATGCCTTATATGTTAAATATTAAAACATTTACAAATTATGGAACATTAGAGTTATATGAATTATTTGGACCCATAATATGGAAACCAATGGTAAAGGTGGCTCATAATTATTTCACAGCAAAAGAGGTAAATGTGACATTGCAGACCAATGTATGTTATATGGAAGAACTTTACTCAAATAACTCTTTTGAAGAAATATTTTCTAAATATTGGATTAACTCAATTAAATCTACAATAATCAACATAAAACAAGATTTTTCTAAAGGTGAGTATTTAAGTAAACAAGATAAACATTGTTACCAAAGAATGGTTGAAAATGGAGTTAAATGGAATGCAATTGGAAATATTATAGGATATCCTCATTTATCATTAATAAAAAGAGAAGATTCCAATATAACCTCACGTATAATAAAAACGTTTAATGTAGAAAGAGCGACTAACACTGGTGACATAAGTATTAAATTAAAGGAAAGTAGTTTTCAAGAGATTAAACTTCAAAAAAGGATATTAGATATTGCTTGCCTTGAATCTGTTTATTATAACTTGTTTAAGATTAATAATTTTATAATTAATGAAGAAATAAAGATATCTAACATTTTTAAAATAATTGGAGGAGATTTAAAAAGAGAAAGAGTATTAAAAAGATGGCTTAAAATTCTTGAAAAAGAGAAATATATAGTGATATCGGAGGAATATATTAAATTCATAGTAAATATTAATGAAGATAAAATGTTATATAACTGGAAAAGAGCAAAAAAATTTTTAATACCACATTTTACTGATGAAGTTGTAGTCGATTATTATATGGATCATAGTAGAGAATTCATTAATATATTATCTGGAAATTTAAATCCTATGTTATTATTATTCCCTAATGGAGATGATAAAATAGCCGTTGAATTTTATAGACAAAATTCGATGGAAAAAATCTTGGCAAAAGAGATATCAAAGCATATTTGTGATTATGTAAAAAAAGCTAAAAGAAAGATACGTATATTAGAGATTGGAGCTGGAACTGGAGCTACGAGTGAGTATATATTTTCTAATAGCGATTTAACAAACAATAATTGCGAGTATATTTTTTCGGATGTAAGTCAATATTTTTTGAATAATGCTAAAAGAAAATATGCGTATGAATATATAAAATTCAAAAAAATAGATTTCAATAAAAGCTTTATGGAACAAAAAATCTTTAATAATAGTTTTGATATTGTTATTTCAGCTGGAGCCTTAAATAATTCTATTGACACAAAAGTTGTTGTCGAAAATATTTTTAATTTAGTAAAGAGTGGAGGGCTAATTTTAATAACAGAACCAGTAGGAGAGCATTATGAGATTGCTTTATCTCAGTCTTTTCTGATGAATATTCCAATAGATGAAAGGTATGAATCGAATATCACATTCCTTAATTTGAATCAGTGGGTGGATTTACTTTCTCAAACAGGATTTATCACAAACTATTGGCCTGATGAGACTAATCCTTTGTCAGGATTAAATAAATATTTATTTATGGTAAGAAAGGAGTAAATTGTGAGCAATATTGAACATAATAACTTGTCAGAATTAATTAGTAAGCTAAGAAATGAAGGAATATATTTGTTTGAAGAAAATGGTAAGTTAAAGTATAAATCAAATATTCATCATTTGAATAAACAAGTATTGAATTTACTGTCTAAAAACAAAGAAAGAATATTGCAAATTCTAAATATGGAGAATAAAATTTCTAGTTTAGTAAAATCACAATATGAAAATAGTTTTCCGCTTACAGAGATTCAATTAGCATACATTATGGGAAAGGGAGATTTTTATAAATATGGTAACACATCTTGTCATGTTTATATAGAGGTGGTTTATCCAAAATTAGATAGGAAAAAAGTTGAAAAGATTTGGGGAGATTTGGTTTTTAGACATGAAATGTTAAGAGTAGTGTTTGATTCATTGAACTACACACAAAAAATAACTAAAAATGCACATTTTACCTTATTTGATAACTGCAATGAAAACGAATCATATGTTATTAAAAATTTATCTCATAAAATTTATAAGAATGAAAAATATCCATTGTTTGACATAGCTTTATTACAGATAGGTGATCAATCAAAGTTAATTTTATCATTTGATATGATGATAGCGGATTGGAGAAGCATTTGGATATTAATTGAAGAATTTGAAACTTTATATTTTACAACAAAATCTTTATCAAAAATAGAATATTCATTTAAAGATTACGTAAATTCAGAAATTATTAGAAAGCAATTGCCAAAATATTATACCGATAAAAACTATTGGATAGAAAAAATTGATGAATTATATTTAACTCCTGAAATTGAGAAACTTAGCTTGGAAACCGTCGAAAATAACGTAAGATTCACGAGGTATAAACATTCAATTGATAAAGAAAAATGGGAAAAAATTAAACTTAATGGACAAAAGTTTGGAATAACAGCTTCTTGTACTCTATTAACTATATATTCTTTAGTAATTTCACAGTATAGCACTAACAAGAAATTTGCAATAAATTGTACAGTTATGGATAGAGATAAATATGGCAAAACAACGGAAAACCTAGTAGGGGATTTTACTAATATTATGTTATTAGGTGTTGATTTTAGTAAAATAAATAGTTTTAAAGATTACTCAAAGTCGATACAAAATAACCTTGTCAGTGATTTAGAACATTCTTCTTTTTCAGGGATAGATGTATTGAGAGAAATAAGAAGGAATGGAAAGTACAGAAATAATATATATCCTTACGTTTTTACTAGTAGCATAGGTACTAACAGCAATAAAGGATTGACAATTGGTAAATATAACGGCAACGGTATTTCTCAAACACCTCAAGTATTTATAGATTGCCAAGTTACTGATTTTGATGGGAAATTATATATTAATTGGGATGTTAGAGATAATATATTTAAAAAGAATCTTCTTGAAGAAATGTTCAATTTATTTATCAACATAATAGAAGATCTTTTAGAAGAGGAAAACTGGGGTAAGTCTTATAATACTAAAAATTCTATCAATTTAAAGGACTCAGAAACAATAAATAAAGAAAATTATAATAACCTAGAGAACTTTGAAAAGAAGCTTGATATAGAAGCTGATATTCTATGTGAAGAATCTAGATTAATGAAGAAGATTTTAAAAGAAATTTGGTCTGATTTATTGGTAAAAAATATTGAAGAAACAGCAGACCTATTTATTAATGGTGCAGATTCTCTACTAATAGCTCAAGCATCTTCTAAATTTTTAAATGAGTTGATATCAAAAGATATAGACAATATATCTTTTGATATAGTTATGAAAGCCATGTTGAGTAACTCTTCAATAAATGAAATTGTAGAATATATAATTGAACGAGCGAATTTTAAGGAACAGACAGAAACGGAGGAAGTGCAATATAGTAAAAATAATATAGGGAAAGTTGAATTTTTAAGAAAAGGAAATTCAAGAGATTTGATTATTATTGTTCACTCAGGACTAGGAAGTGTAGATAGAATTAATCATTTTACTGATGAAATATTTAATTTGTCTAATCAAGATATATTAACAATAGAAATTGGAAATAAAGATAAATTTTTAACTTTAGATAATACTAATCTATATAAGTTATTAGGAGAAGAGTATTGTAAATTAATAAATAATTATAGATATGAAAGTATCCATCTTATTGGGCATTGCATAGGTGGAATGATATCTTGTGAATTAGCTCGAGAACTATTAAAAACAGGGTTCAACGTGGATAAACTATCAGTAATTGATTCAATTTTTTCAACAAATTTAAACTATAAAGAAATAATAGAGGAGTTGTTATTTCTAAAAATGTTAGGAATAAATTTTCATGACATTTCATGTGTTAATTTTAAAGAATCTGAATTAAAGATATATATTGATTTTAACACACATAATAGCGAGAATTTTTTAATTAATAAGAAAATAGAACGTGCTTTAAAATCGCTTCAAAAAATAAGTCAAGAAGAAAGATTTGAAAAATATTTTAATTTAGATATAAAAAAGAACACAGAATTCTTTAAAATGTTCGAAATATTTAAAAAGTTTTCGCTGACATCTGCAAACAATATATCACCAATATTAACTGATATTGATTTATATTTAGCTGAGGATGAAAATGAGATTATTCCCAAAAAAAGAGAAGATATTATTAGGTTTTGGAATGATATATGTGTAGGAGAATTTAATGTTATTAACATAAGAGGAAATCATATTTCTTGTATAGAAAATAAAGAAAACGCGGTAGATTTAGCAAAGATGGTTTGTGGAGTTAAAAATGCTTGAATTGAAAGTATTTAGAAATAGAATAGCAAACAAAATATTTGAATTAGTTTTAACATTATTAATTGTGAGTGTTTTGTCATTTGTTTTAATGAAATTATCTCCCGTCGATCCAGCTACTGCATATGCTAAAAGACATATCGGAAGTCCATCACCCGAGCAAATTGAAGAAGTAAGATTAAGATTTGGTTTTGATAAACCTCTATATGAACAATATTTTAACTGGATCAAAAATCTTTTTTCTCTAGACTTAGGACAGTCTTTAAGTAATGGCAAACCAGTCTGGGATAATATAATGTTGGCTTTGCCAAAAACTTTATCTGTTGTTTTCTTTTCCGCAATATTACAGGTAGTTTTAGTATTATCTTTGGGATGCATTACTTTCTTATGGAAGAGCAAGATAATCAATAAGCTTACAAATCTCTTATGCCTTATTGGTGTTTCAATTCCTAGCTTTTATATTGCTATTATCTTACTTGATATATTTGCAGTAAAGTGGGATTTGCTATCAGTAGCAGGTAATATTGGCATTACAAACTATCTACTTCCTGCAATAACTTTAGGGATATTTGGGGCTTCTTTTTATTATCCACTATTTAAAGATGCTTTAGACAAAGAGAATGGTGAATATTATATTATGTTTTTTAGAGCAAATGGTCTAAAGGAAATTACTTTGTTCGTGAAACATATATTGCCAAACTCGATAGTAAAGTTAATTCCAAATTTCTTCCAGAGTATTGGACTTATGATTGCAAATGTGGCAATAGTTGAGGGAGTTTTTTCTATTCCAGGATTTGGGTATTTGATTGTAAATTCTGTAATAAATCGTGATGCAACGATGATTCATGGGTTGGTTTTCTTTTTAGCATTATTTATTGCACTTGCTAATATAATATCAGATTTGATAAACGATCTTTTGATAAAGGAAAGGGGAGATTAATGAAAATAAACAAAAGGACATTATTTCCTTTCCTAGTGATTTTATTTATATTTCTTGGAAGTTTTTTTGCCCCTAATGATCCCCTAGAAGTTAATCTTCCCCTTAGATTTGGAAATCCAAGTTCTAAGTATCTTTTGGGAAATGATAGCATGGGCAGGTGCGTTTTATCGAGAATACTGTTCGGGGGGAAAACTACATTATTTATGGTTATGACGGCATCAATTATTGTTTTTACTTTAGGTTTGCTTTTAGGAACACTAACGTCAAAAGTTACCATGAAAAAGAATGTAATAGTAGATTCGATTATTAATGCTGTAACGGCTATACCACCAATTGCTTACTTAATCATATTTATAGCATCTTGGGGAAATGGAATAAAAACTACATTAATCGCTTTGGTTGTTTCATATATATTGAGATTTTTAAGACTTGTTAGAACTCAAATAAATATTGAATATGATAAAGCTTATTGCACTTGTATGATTTCACTTGGTGCTTCAAAGACTAGGTTGGTTCTAGTTCATATACTACCAAATATATTATTAGATTTAGTTCATTATATTTGTTTGTCCTGTGCGGATATGATTTTAGCAATTACTGGTTTTTCATTTATAGGAATTGGACTTGGAGAAAATGTTGTGGAGTGGGGTTCTATGATTTTAGAAGCGAGAGATTCAATATTTATTAAGCCAGAACTCATAATTTACCCTATTTTTGCAGTTTTTATTACTACAATGTCTTTTAATATTATTGCAAAAGAAGCGAATAGAAGGTGAAGATATGATTTTGGTTAATCAATTACAAGTTACAGATAAAAAAGAAAACAATCTTTTAAATAATATTTCTCTTAGAATTCCTATGGGAAAAATTATTGGTCTCACTGGACCCAGTGGTGCTGGGAAGACTACATTAGTAAACACAATACTTGGGATTTTATCAGAGGATTTAAAAGTAAGTTCTGGAACTATTACTATAGATGATTTCGATATATTGGAAAAAGACAATATCAATAGCAACAATAGAAACATCGCTTTTATTCCTCAACTTCCCATGATTTCTTTTGACAAAAGAAAAAAGATAAAAAGTCAAATGGTTGAAATATATATTGCTAATCTTAATATAAATAAATCAGAAGCATTAAGTATAGCAAAAGATAAGCTCAAAAGCGTCAATCTTGAATATGAAAGAGTTTTAGATTCATATCCCACTGAACTCTCTGGAGGCATGATTCAGCGTGTGATTTTAGCGATATCTATGGGACTAAATACTGATTATATAATTGCTGATGAACCAACATCAGCCTTAGACAATTATAACTCATCATTATTTTTTGAATTGATTAAAGCAAATTTCAAAGGCAAAGGAATTTTGTTAATAACACACGAGGCTGATATTCTTAAAAAATATAGCGATTACATCTATGTGATAGAAAATGGATGCCTTATAGAAAAGGGGAGTAGTAAAGATATATTTGAAAGTCCTAAAGAGGAATGGACAAGAAAATTTGTTGAATGTAGTCAGAAGATATTAGATTCTGGAGGTGAATGGGAGTGGACGAAATAGCTATGAGTAACGTTAGTCTTTCTTTTGAAACAGTAAAGGGGACATTTAAAGCTCTAGATCAAATTTCCTTTTCACTTAAAAGGGGAGATAACTTAAGTTTAATTGGTGAAAGCGGATCTGGTAAAAGCACCATTGCAAAAGCATTAATAGGATTAGAAAGAATAGATGAAGGATCTATACTCTATGATTCTGTAGATATCTCAAAATTAAAATTAAAAAAAATAAGAAAATATAGAAAAAATATCCAGTCTGTTTTCCAGGATACATCTGGTACTTTAAATCCTGGTATAAGCACTTTTAAAAATTTGGAAGAAGGGCTTATTAATTTAACAAACTTGTCGAAAAAGGAAAGAAAGGAAAAGGTATTATTATTTTGCGAGGATTTACATTTAAAAAAGGAAATATTAGATGTGCCCGTTCACCAACTATCTGGAGGTGAGCAAAGAAGATTGTCGCTCATAAGAGCCCTTATGGTTAATCCTGATTTTTTAATACTAGATGAGGTTACAGCTGGGCTTGACTTACTGACGATTGAAAAAGTATTAAACTTACTTTTTTATTATCAATCTAAGCATAGTATTTCTTATATTTTTATCACTCATGATATAAATCAAGCAAAACAGATTTCAGATTATATCATAGAAATAAAGAAAGGAAAAATATTTAGAGAAGGAAAATTGCAAAGGAGATAGAAATGATCAAACTTAGAAAAAATATGATGGTTTTATTGGCACTTGTATTTAGTTTTTCAATTTTACTAGGAGGTTGCCAAAAGAATCAAGAAAAAGCACAAGAAAATTCAAATGTAGCAAGTGAAAACACAAAAGATGAAAGCAAGAAGATTTTAACCTTATGTACTGCTAAAGAACTGACAAACCTTACGACTTTAACAATGAATAAGGAAAATAATATGGCTTGTGGTTTAATTTACGAAACCCTAGTAGCTTATGAAAACGGTGAAATTGTACCAAAACTTGCTGAAAGCTTTGAATATAAAGATGATGGCAAAACTTTAGTCTTTAAATTAAAGGATGGGGTAAAATTTTCAGATGGTGAAGATTTTAATGCTGATGCAGTAAAAAAGATATTAGATTTTGATAAGTCAAACCCTAATTTTGCAGGCATTAGGGCTGTTGCAGAGATAAAATCAACAGAAGTTATTGATGATAATACGATTGCTATTCACTATGAAAATCCGTCTAAATTTTATATAAATGGTTTTTGTTTCCAAAATGTATTGGGGATGCCATCTCCAAAGTCATTTACTGAGGGAAACTTTGAGAAATTTAACAAAAATATAGGAACAGGTCCTTATGTATATGAAGAATTTAAATCTGGAGAATATACAAAATTTGTTAGAAATGAAAATTATCATGGGGAAAAACCTTATTATGATGAAGTTATTGTCAAATATATTCCCGATGCTTCCTCAAGACTTCAAGCCTTAAATAAAGGGGAAATAGATTTAATTTATGGATCAGATTTAATAAATTATGATGACTTCAAAAAAGGTTCTGAAATTAAGGATGTTACTGGAGAAGTCAACAAAAATAGGACTTTGACTAAGAATCTAATTTTAAATCCAAGTAAAAAAGAATTAGAAGATTTAAGAGTTCGCCAAGCAATTAATTATGCAATTAACAAAAAAGACATTGTCGACAGTTTAACATACTCATATGAAGATGTAGCTGAAACTTTATTCCCTAAAGATGTAGCTTATTGTGATGCAAATTATCCAACTAATTATAGTTATGCTCCTGAAAAGGCAAATAGCTTGCTAGATGAAGCGGGTTGGAAACTCAATAAAGATACAGGAATTAGAGAAAAGGACGGAAGTCCATTAAAGCTTCAATATGTTTACTGGTCAGATTTAGTACTTGCTAAGGAAACTGCACTTGCAATAAAGACACAATTAAAAGAAGTAGGTATAGATGTTGACCTAGTTGAAAAAGATCAAATGTCATGGTGGACAGATGGTATAAAGGGAGAATTCCATTTGACAACCTGGAATACAGAAGGTTCTTATACTGAACCTCATAAGTTCTTACAAGAATCAATCACCGAAATGGATCCACATTTGATGCCGTTAAAAGCACTTTCTGATTCAAACATATATATTGATGCAATAAAGAAAGCTTCCACTTCTACAAATGAAGGGGAGATTAAAGATAATATACAAAAAGCTATAGTATATTCAAACGAAAACGCTATGGATTTGCCTCTTTCTTATTCAAAAGAAATGATTTTGTATAGAAATGATAAAATTGGTGGATATGACTTTACAAGTACACCTCAATTTTTCAATATTTACAGTGTAAAAGCTAAGACAAGTAAATAAGTTATAATATTTATGTAAGTCTCTTTAGAAATATTTCATTTCTAAAGAGACTATATTATAAAGGAAACATTAGCAATGAATAATATCGATATTATATTTTTACATGGCTCAATGCATGGAGCGTGGTGTTGGAATAATTTTGTTAATTACTTAAATGTTAAAGGACATAGAACATTTGCAATAGATTTTAAATGGGAAAATAGCAAAGAGATAGAAATAAAAGATTATATTGATATTTTAGACAGTACAGTAAAAAAATGTAATAACAAAGTTGTTTTGGTAGCCCATTCTATGGGAAGTTTAGTTGCTTTAAATTACGCGAAATTTAATTCAAATAAAGTCTATAAAATTATATTGATTTCACCTTTACCTATAAAAAATGTTTTAACATCAATGATGTTTATAGGGATAAAAATGCTTACAAAGTCGAGAGAAAACCTATTTTTTTCAGAAAATAGGGTAGATAATAAAGAATATTATATTAATAAACTGAGGAAAGATCCAATTAAAGCACAAATACAAGTTTTAAAAGGGTTTAAAACAAACAAAAGCATTACAAACATACCCTCACTGGTTTTAACATCTTGGAATGATAATTGTGTACCAGTTAAATTTTCAATTAGGACAGGGAAAAAATTAAAAAGTAAAATTATAGTTTTAAATGATATTTGTCATGATATGATGCTTGACAACGATTGGGAAATTGTGGCGAAAGAAATTTATGATTTTTTAATGACAAATTAAGGAAGGGGTTTTATGGAATTAATAAAACATTATGTAAGAAAAAGAAAAGGCTCATATTTTATATCCGTACTACTTGCCATAGTGGGAGTAGTTACTGGGCTTTTTTCTTATATATACATGGCAAAAATTATTGTAAATTTGATTAATGGTGCAAATGATATGAGTTTATATACTCCACTATGCATAAATATTTTCATAACATTTGTTATTAAAGAAGTGGCAGCAGGAATATCAACAAGTATTTCCCATACGGCAACCTTTAATTCATTAGGAGAAATAAGAAATGATATTTCCAAAAAATTATTTAAGATGCCATTGGGAGATGTATTATCAAGATCTTCAGGGGAATTTAAAAATATAATTGTTGAGCAAGTTGATTCTATGGAAACTTCACTTGCCCACCTTGTGCCAGAATTTACGGCAAACTTAGTAGGACCTGTTCTATTATTTATTTATATGTTTACCTTAGATTGGCGTTTAACTTTATTATCACTAATTCCATTTGTGGTAGGAATGGCTACCATGATGTCTGTTATGAATGCTCATTATAAGGAAATGTTTGGAAAGTCAGTTGCCATTGGTCAACATATGAATAATTCTATTGTTGAGTATATAAATGGGATAGAAGTAATAAAGACATTTAATCAAAGCGAATCATCTTATAAAAAATATTCTGATGCAGTTTATGACAATGCAAGCTTTTATTATAACTGGATGGGTGAATCTATGAATAGGGTTGCCATAGGTAGATTACTTTCTCCTATGGGAATTATTACAATCATACCCTTTGGGATTTTATTTTATATAAATGGAAGTATTGATTTAGGAAATTTAATTACCTTAATCGTCTTATCCTTTGCTACAGTTTCTAGCATTTTAAAAATCATGAACTATATGGATGATATGTCAAGAATATCAACTATAACTTCTGAAATAGGAAAGATTTTAGATTCAAGAGAGTTAGAAAATATTGACAAGGGAGAAAAAATAGAATCCTATAATATAGAACTTCAAGACGTAGACTTTTCTTACGATGGGAAAAAGAAAGTTATTGATAATCTTTCTATGGAAATAAAAGAATCTAATGTTTCAGCCCTCGTTGGTCCTTCTGGGTCAGGCAAGTCCACAATAGCAAAACTCATTGCTGGATTTTGGAATGTAGATAAGGGATCTATTAAAATTGGCGGAGTAGAAACAAAAGATGTGTCGCTCGAAAACTTGTCTTCACTTATTTCTTTTGTATCCCAAGACAATTTCCTCTTTGATATGACTATAAAGGAAAATATTAGGCTTGGAAATAAGAATGCCTCTGACGAAGAAATTATAGAGGTATGTAAAAAATCTGCCTGCCATGATTTTATTATGAATCTATCTAACGGTTATGATACAAGAGTTGGCGAAGGTGGAGGTCATCTATCTGGAGGAGAAAGACAAAGAATATCTATTGCTCGTGCAATGCTAAAGAATGCACCAATCGTAATTTTAGATGAAGCAACTTCTTATATAGATCCTGAAAATGAAGCTCTCATACAAAACGCCTTGGCAAATCTAGTTAAGGGTAAAACTTTAATCATAATCGCTCATAGGTTAAAGACAATTGTTGATGCAGATAGGATATTTGTTATTAAAGATGGTAAATTGAATTCTTATGGTACTCATGAAGAACTATTAAAGTCATCAGAGCTTTATAAGGAAATGTATGCTGCAAATTTAAGGGGTGATGAAAATGCTTAATGTGTTTAAAAAGATATGGAATTTTTCAAAAGAAGAACAGGTATATATTAAGAAATCTATTCTCGCTGGATTTTTGCACGCAGTATTTAATGCCCTTGAGTTTGGAGCAATTTACTATATGCTAGTAAATATATTTTCTAAAACTTTAGACTATAAGGCTATCTTTGTTTGTCTTGGAATATTAGTTATATCCCTTGTTGGAAAGATAATGACACAAAAATCATCACAGATGGCACAAACACACGCTGGATATTTTATGGCAGCTCATAAGAGGATAGAAATAGGAGAAAAAATAAAAAGAGTTCCTATGGGTTTCTTTTCAAGCTTTTCACTAGGAAGATTAACTACTATTGCTACATCTTCACTTTCCCAAGCAGAAATGTGGGTGCCTATGCTTTTGGTTCTTGTACTTGGTGGAGTTTTAAATACTCTAGTCTTTGTCCTTGGAACTTTAATTTTTAACGTAAAGGTAGGACTGGTTGCTGTAGCAGGTGTAATAGTATTCTTTATAGTTACATCAATGATGGAGAAAAAATCATCAGCTAATGCAGACAAAATGACAGAAACACAAACAAGACTTACAAAAGAAGTATTAGCAACTTTACAAGGAATGCAGGTTATAAAATCCTATAATCTTGGTGGAGAAAATAACAGGGCTTTAAGAAAGTCTATAAAAGATACATCAAATATACTTTTAGATTTAGAAATATCTGTAGCACCTTACACAGTTATCCAAAGAATTGTAATGGGAATAACAACAGTGGCTATGGTCTATTTATCATTAAAATTAAATTTATCTGGTGAACTTCCACTTGCTGAAACAATTCTTATGATTATGGCATCCTTTATTATCTTTGAAGGCTTAATCGGGGCAGGATCAAACATGGCAATCCTAAGAGCTTGCGAAAATGCCATAGATTCTGTAGGTTTTATTGATTCTATGCCTGATATGAGAGAAGGAAGTATTACAGAGCCTATAAAAAATCACAATATAGTCTTTAAAAATGTCAGCTTTTCTTATGATGACAGACCAATTTTAAAAAATGTATCAGCTGAGATAAAAGAAAATACCATGACAGCCATAGTTGGTCCATCTGGATCTGGTAAGACAACATTTTGTAATCTCATAGCGAGATTTTGGGATGTAAATTCTGGCAAAATTTTAATTGGTGGAAAGAATATTAAGGATTATAAGATAGAAAATCTTATGAATTCAATTTCCATGGTATTTCAAGACGTCTATCTCTTCGAAGACACTATTGAAAACAATATAAAATTTGGAAAACAAAATGCAAGCCATGAAGAGGTTGTAGAAGCTGCAAAGAAGGCGAGGTGCCATGAATTTATAGAAGCTTTACCAGAAGGATATGACACTATCATTGGGGAAGGTGGAGCAAGCCTATCTGGTGGAGAAAAACAAAGAATCTCCATTGCAAGAGCTATGTTAAAAGATGCGGACATCATAATCTTTGATGAAGCCACAGCAAGTATAGATCCAGAAAATGAAGATAAACTTAAAGAAGCAATAGAATCATTAACAAAAAACAAAACAGTAATTATGATTGCCCACAGACTAAAGACAATAAGAAATGCAGAACAGATTATAGTCTTAAAAGATGGTGAAATAGTAGAACGTGGAAATCATGAAGAACTGATTAAAAATAATGGACTTTATTCTGACCTTATAAATGCAAAAGCTAAGGCGGAATCATGGAAATTAAATAATTGATAGGAAGAAAGATTTAAAGTCTTTGAATAGGAAAAACATTTAGAGCAGGTGGACAAGAAAAACCACTTGCTCTTTTTTAATCATTCAATCATGACGGGAATTTTGAAGATAATCTATAAGATAAAAATGTTGATGTGGAAAAGTTGTAGCTACACAAATGATGATTTAAACATAAAAAATGTATCAATCCTTACCCTTTTATCAGTATTTAGGTTGATACACAAAATTATTTACAGACCCTTATAAGCGTTAAGCGTATATTAAGTTATTCTTCTAATTTTTCAGTATCATCTTCTAGTTCTAAGAACTTATCAAAATCACTTTTGTAGAGTCTATCTTGTATTATTCTGTATTTTTCAAACTCACTTTCTGCGTGTTTTTTAGCAAGAGCTGCAGATACTTTTCCTGCATCTTTTAGAATTTCTTTATCCCATAATTGCAAAAATCCATTTAATCTTTTTTCCCAATCTTCCATTGTCATCGGGATATGTCTTTCCGCTTGTAGTTCTGCCATGTCCAAATATGATGAAACAATTCTTTGCATTTGATTTAATTCTTCTTCGTTTAGATAATTTTTTGCAATGACTACATCATACTTATGAATTTTTGAATCTGGAGATCCTTCCCAAGTAGTAAGTCCCATATTTTTAGTTTTGTGATTGGCTCTATCTACAATTAATTCGGCTGCAGTTTTCCCATGAATTGCATAGTGTAATTTATTTTGAATAGCTGCAAAAAATCTTTTTGTTGCTTTTGCAGATGGATCATAGTCTAAAGATGTGGCATAAATATCTGTGATTTTTTGATAGAATCTTCTCTCAGATAATCTAATCTCACGAATTTTTACAAGTAATTTTTCGAAATAATCCTTGGTAAGTTTTGTGCCAGAATTCTTGAGTCTTTCAGCATCCATTGCCCAACCTTTAATTGTAAAATTTTTTACAATTTGGTTTGCCCACTTTCTAAATTGGACTGCACGTTCGTTATTAACTTTAAACCCTACTGAAATAATTGCTTGTAGGTTGTAGTGTTTTGTTTCTCTTGAGACATTTCTAGAACCTTCTTTTTGAACTATTAGGAATTTCCTAATAGTTGCTTCTTCTTGTAATTCACTATCGGCATAGATTTTTTTAAGATGTTCATTTATTGTGGCGACACTAACATCATAAAGAGCTGCCATCATCTTTTGAGTTAGCCAAATATTCTCATCTTCATATCTAATTTCAATAGCTTCCTGGTCATCACCGTTAGCTGCAATAAAAGTCAAGTATTCAGCAGCGGAAGATCTGATTTGAAGTTCTTTTTTTTCTTGATTTTCGTCTTTATTTTTATCCATTTCTTTACTCATAATTTCCTCCACGTATAAATTTCATTCTACCTTTAAACACTGGAATACTAATCAAGAATACAATTACATAATGTATAAAGGAATTTATCATCATACTTTTTGTTATTGGTAATTGATGATAAGTTTGACCTATTATTTTAAAAGCGGCTAGAGTGTTTGTTATAAAATCTAGTGCCAACCATAAGGCAACTGCTGATCCTATAAAAGCAATTATATAGTTTAAAAGTTTACTAATTCTTGGTAGCTTTTGATTTATTAAAACTAGCAATATTCCATAAACTATTACTACTGTAATTGAAAGGGGAATAGCCAATTTGTTATCTAGTTTATCTTTTATGGATATATAAAATCCTAAACCTACAACTATAAAATCAATCAAAAATGCTGAGATTTTTACAGAGTAGGTAGTGATGAGATAGTAGAAAACTATTCCAGAAAGGATTAATAAAAAATATCCTGCAATAAAAATTCCCATAGAGTCTCCTAATAATAATCATCATGTTCAGGGCGATAGTTTTTAAGAAAATCTCCCTGAGGTATATTAACATTAACTGGTTTATTAAACTTGCCCATTTTTGCTAATTCAGAAATTTTTAGATTTAGTAAATTTATATCTACACCTAATTGTCCAGCGATTTCATAATCACAAACTTGATCATTGATATTATCTAGGACATCTTCATCACTAATTAATAAGTGAGCCGCAAAAATATTAGCTTCAGTTTCAAATTTATTTGTTGGGTTTAATACTGTTTGGTCATGAAAAGCTCCACCTCTCATACAATAATCTCTGTGTAGTTGATCGTGACCTAATTCATGTGCTAATATAGTCTTTCTATTAAAATTTGTGTTGCTACTGATAAAAATAAATCTGTTTCTTTGAATATAATGGTACATTCCTAAAAGTATTTCTGTTTTAGGTAGATATACCAAGTTAATATTCAAAGCTTCTATTAATTCGATAGGATCTCGTGTCTTATATTTTTTTATAAGTCGATTAACCTTATCATATATATAGCGATTCATACTCATATAATCACCTAATTTTTTTTCTTACGACCATATTTTTTGTTTTCTCTTTTAGCCTCCCAATAAGCACGAGTAATAGCTTCAAAAGCAGCATCTTTATCTTCATCAGATATTTCTCCACCTGCAAATAAAGAGCTTAGACCTTCTGTTAATGCTCTAGCTTTTTCTAATTCTCTTTTGCCACCCATGTTATAAACTCTATTTAAAAACTCGTCACTTTCTTCTAGAAGATAATTGTAATCACAGTCCATAACTTCAGCTATTTTTTTGTAAACCTCGACATCTCTTGGGTATCTTTCTCCGTCTTCATAATGTACAAGAGTTCTTGTACTTATTCCTATCATTTTTGCAAAATCTGCTTGACTTAACTTTTCTTTTTCACGAAATTCCTTTAATCTATCCGCAAAAGCCATAACTTTAACCTCCTGTACTAATGTGCATTTATAACTTTTAATACGAACAATAGTGCTTGAATTATTTTTCAATTTGAGATATAATACAAACTGAACTTATATTCATATTATAGCACAAACATTCAAGTTTGTAAATAAGTTGTATTGGGGTGATTAGATTGAGAATAAGTAAAACTTTAAATAATATAATGAACATGTATGCAGATAGCAACTTGAAATTTGAAGAGATTAGTTCGGCTGCAAAACTTATTTTAAGTTTATATAGACAAGTTACCTGGGCAGTAGATAGCAGGGCAAATTTTATGATGTTTGATAGTAAAGAAAACTATGGATCAACTTCAGAATCTGCTTACTTGTATCTTTCTACATTTGCTCCAGAAAAAGTTGAAGAAAAGTTTAATAATAGAGTTTCCAATGTAATGGATAGTAAGCTTATGCTTTTAATAATTTATGATGCCTGCGTTAGGTTAAAAGTTTATCCAGAGTATGGAGAAATCTATCATAAGATTATTTATAACTACTACATTTCTGAAAAAAAGATTACTGATGAAGCTTGTATGAGAAGTGTATCTTTAGAGAGAACTGTTTATTATCAAAGAAAGAAGGAAGCAATTGCATTGGTAGGTGTAATAATTTGGGGATATACTTTACCGACTGCTATTAGCCAACTTGAAGACGGTTGTAGCATTGAAGAAATAATGAACATCTAAGAAATTAATTTATGACGAACTTATTGCGTACTATTTCCGAATGAAAAAAGTACCATATACGAATTTTATGTGTACTTAAATGCATATATAATATCCATGATGGGTGATCTGCACCTAAATTTAATATTGGCATTTATTGACTGAAAGAATTTATTTTCTTTCGGTCTTTTTTTATGCCCAGGAGAATATATGCAAAGAATTAGAAGCCCTCCTTGTGTGAATTTCATTTTCAAACAAAAGAAATTCATGTCAACAAGGAGGAAAAATTAATGGACAAAGAATATTATTTATTTGTAGAAGGAAAGAAAGTAGTTGTTAGCAAGGAAGTATATCTTGCCTATCATAGTGAATTGAATAAAGAGAAATATCAAATAAGAAGAGACAGGTTAAATAACTGTTTCTTTTTTTGTTCCTATGATCATGATGGAAACTTCGAAGAAAATTTAGAAGATCTGGAATTTGATGTTGAAAAAATTTTCGAAACAAAGGAAATGATTGAAGAAGTTAGAAAAGCTATTTCTAAACTCAACCCTGTTGAAAGGGATTTGGTAGAAAGTCTTTTTTATAAAGAAGAAACAGTAAGAGAAGTAGCTGCTAAACTGAATATTTCTAATCCAGCCGTTATTAAAAGGCGTAATAAAGTCTTAGAAAAACTAAAGGAAATCTTAGAAGACTTTTAGATGACAGTTACCAAGAGGGTCTAATTTTCACTGTTACTTATGCAGTGGGAATTGGACCTTTTCATTTAACCAAATTTATTTTTGAAAATTGGTTAGCAAGAAAGGCTTCTTTTCACTGTTAAGTATAAGAGGGTAATTTTAAACAATTTTGTTTCATCAAGATAAGTATTTTTTGATGGTCAAATTTTAAAAAGATTAATAGCTCTCGATAAATTTTGAACCTTAACAACTGAATAGACCAAGACAAGACATTAATCATTTTTGGAGCGTGATAACCTATCCGCCAAGATCTTTCTGCTGAATAATTCGGCAAAACAAGTACTGCTAAGCAAAAAGCAAGGGAAGAAGAAAGGGAGCGATAAGTAAGAGTTTGAATATAGGGAGGGATACCCTATTCGCTATGAAGAAAGTGAGGATAATGATACTTCTAAGGTTGAAGCCGGCTCATCCTGAATAGAGGCGGAGGTGAGATTCCTATGTTGCTAATCCAAGGCACTTGTCAATGTCAAAAAACTTTAATTTTATATTGTGAGGTAAAACCTATGAATACAAAAGAAAAGAAGAAATATAAACCTAAAGAGCAAATATCAAAAGAAGATTATTCGAAAAAAATTACTTACACTCAAAGTGATAAAGAGTCCCTCGACTTACTAGATATTGTTGAGCTTTATTTATGTAGAGCTTGTATAAGACTATAAGCTGGGGTGCTGACTTAAAAACTTGGGTGCGGTAAAATATAAGTGGTAGAAGAACTCCTTAATGACTATTTGCCCAAATACAAATTAAGGAGGTTTTGTGATGGAAAAATTTGCTTGTATGTATCTTCGTTTATCGAGAGAGGATGGAGATAGCACAGAAAGTAATTCTATTTCAAATCAAAGACAGATTATCAAATCATATGCAAAGGACAATGATTTTAAAGTTGTTGCTGAATATGTAGATGATGGCTTTTCAGGATCTAATTTTGACAGACCAAAATTTAAGAAGATGATTCAAGATCTTGAAGAGAAGAAGTTCAAAACAATTATTGTGAAGGACTTATCCCGTTTTGGGAGAGATTATATCGAATCAGGAAAATATCTTCAAAAGATATTTCCAGAAAAAGGTATAAGGTTTATATCCGTAAACGATAACTATGACAGTGAGAATGCAGATGTAAGCGATACACACCTAATTCTTCCAATAAGAAACTTTATTAATGATTCTTATTGTAGGGATATTTCTATGAAGGTTAAATCTTCAAAAGAAATTAAAAGAAAGAATGGTGAATTTATTGGTGCATTTGCTCCTTTTGGTTATAAGAAGGATAGCAAAAACAAACATAAGTTAGTCGTTGATACAGAAGTTTCACACATAATTGAAAGAATTTTCAATATGAAGATAGACGGTTACTCATCTAAGGCTATTGCAGATTTTTTAAATAGCATAGGTTGTGTAACACCATCTAAGCATAAAGAAAATTCTGGCGATAATCACACCACTGGTTTTATTGTTAAAGACTCTAAATGGGACTCAAAAATGGTCAATAGGATTATTACAAACAAGGTCTATATAGGAGTGCTTGAACAAGGGAAAACTAGAAAACTAAATTACAAGTCTAAGAGAGAAGTAGAAGTAAATGAAGAAGATTGGATTGTAATAAACGACTCTCATAAGCCTATTATTTCAAAAAGCATTTATGCTTTGGCTAATAAGATGATGCTTCGAGATGTAAAGCAATCGGCAGATATACCACATATTTTATCGGGAATGCTTTATTGCAAAGATTGTGGATCTTCAATGGTTAGAAGAAAGGTTAAGTCCAAGAATGGATATAATATTTTTTATATTTGTTCTCACTACAATAACAAAGGAGATTGCACAAGACATAGCATAAAAGAAGATTATCTACTGGATATGACTCTTTTTGCACTTAAAGATTATTTGAAAAAATATAATGAACTACTAAGTCAAGTTAATAAGTTAGATGTATCAAAAGTTACATTTAATATTGACTTTGAAAGCTTAAACTCAGAAAAAAGAAAGTATGAAAGACTTAGACAATCTTTATATATGGACTTAGAAGACGAACTTATAACTTCTGAAGAGTTTGAAAGGTTCAGAAAAAATTATCTTATTAAAATCAGGGAAATAGAGAAACAAATTGCTACAAAGAAAAATATACTTGCCAACTTGCAAGAAAAGATGAAAAAAAAGGACAGTTTGGTTTCCGAAATTGTTCCCACTGATTTAAGCAGTCTAAATAGACTAACAATTGTATCTTTTATAGATAGAATTGAAATCAGAGAAAACAATGAGATTAATTTTGTCTTTAATAATTTGGAAACAGTTAACTTACTGAAGACCCTTATAAAAGAAGAAAGTGAAAGCAAGTCAGAAGTAAAGAAGAATTTGATTTCAATAAATAAGGTATTTGGAAATGCTCTTGAAAATAAGACTCCAATGCAATTAGCTGGAGGTGTTTTATAATGGCAAGAACTTCCAAAAGATATATTGAAAAGAAAAGCGAAAAGACAGAAAGAAAAGTCTTTAAGGCTGGAATTTATACAAGACTATCTAACGAAAGAACAGAAGAGTGGAGAGAAAAATCATACTCAATAGAAACTCAAATCCTATCTTGTAAAGAATATGCATTAAAAGAAAATATAGATGTTTTAGAAGTTTACACAGATTATGAATATAGTGGGACAAACTTTGAAAGACCATCATTTCAGAATATGATGCAAGATATTAGAGATAGAAGAATCAATTGTATTATTATCAGAGATTTATCAAGACTTGGAAGAGAATATCTCGAAATGGGAAGATTGATTGATAAAGTTTTTCCATTTTTAGGTGTTAGATTTATTTCAGTTAATGATAAATTAGACACAGTCAAAGAAACAGATTCAAAGAAATCTTTTGAGGTTACTCTTAAAAATATTATCAACGATATGTATGCTAAGGATATTTCAGTTAAGATAAAAACCTCAAAACACAATAGAGCAAGAAACGGATACTTTATTGGTTCTGTTCCACCTTATGGTTACAAGATTAAAAAATCTAAAGAAGGTCAAAAACTTGTAATCGATGAAAATGTTAGATTTATTGTGGAAGAGATGTTTGATTTAACTCTTCAAGGCAAAAGCCAATATGAAGTCGCAAAGCATTTTAATGAAAAAGGCTATGCTCCTGGAATGATTTACTATAAAACTGGGAGAGTTTACAGAGAAAATGATGATCCTGAATGGAATAAAGGGACAATTTCTAAAATGCTTACAAACCCAGCTTATACGGGGACTTTAGTACAAGGAGTTAAGCAACAAAATCTTGCAAAAGGCATTAAGCAACATTTTGTAGACGAAAGTCAGTATATAATTTGTGAGAATGCACATGAAGCAATCATTTCTAAGGAAGTTCACGAAAGAATCTTACGAGAAAGACAAGAAAGAAAGAAAAATCATGTTTTCAGTTCGCCAATGCACAATTTTGAAAATAGGGACTATGAGAACAGATTTAAGGGTCTTGTAATCAATAATAATACTGGCAAAGAACTTAATAGAAGAACTCGTATCTATGGTAAGAATAGAGATAGACTTTACTATTCATTTCAGAATGAGAGATTTAGTGGAAGTATAAAACCCGAAAAATCAGTATTCATTATGGAAAGAGATTTAGATCAGGCTATTAGTGATAAGATTTCTGAGTTTATTATGAAGACAACTAGCAAGACAAAATTTGTTAATCGAATTAAAGCTAGATTTAATAAAGCGATAGATACTTTTAAGAAAGACATAGAAAATCTTAAAAGAAAAAATCTAAATGAAGAAAATATCATTCAAAGAGCCTATGAAGAATATAGTCTAGGGAAGATTGATAGAGATGAGTATCTATTAAAAAGAGAGATTGCTCAAAGTCATATGGATACATTTGATAACGAGATTTCAGCAATTGAAGTTAATATATCAAAACTTAAAAAAGAAAGATTAAAATCAACAAAATGGATAAATGATTTATATGCTTCAAAGAATTTGGAAAAGCTACCTGGTGATTTAATCCATAGCTTAATTGAAAAAATAATAGTTTATGATAAACACGAATTTGAAATAGTCTTTAAATTCAATATAGATAATTTGGTAGGAGGAACAGACGATGAGTAAGATTGCTCTTTATATTAGATTATCCGTTGAAGATATGATAAAGACTGATGAGAGTGAAAGTATCATAAATCAAAGAGCATATCTAAACGATTATTTAGATATGAATGAAGAATTTAAAAACTTCACAAGAGAAGAATATGTTGATGACGGATACTCTGGAACAAACGAAAATAGACCAGCATTTCAAAGAATGCTCGAAGATGTAAAGAAAAACAATATACAGACTATAATTGTAAAAGACTTGTCCAGATTTATGAGAGATTATATAACACTTGGAGATTATCTTGAAAACATATTTCCATTCCTAGGAGTAAGATTTATCGCCATAAATGATGGCTATGATAGTAACAAAGAAAAGGGAAATGGAACAGATTTAGATATTCAATTCAAGGGACTATTATATGATTTCTACACAAAAGATATTTCTGAAAAGGTAAAATCATCTATGACTACACTTAAAAAACAAGGAAAGTTTTTAGCTTGGAGTCCACCTTTAGGATATATGAAAGATCCTAATAATAGACACAAAATCATAGTTGATGAAGAAACAGCTTGGATAGTAAAGAAGATTTTTAAACTTGCACTTGATGGTATATCTTCAAGAAATATAGCTAAGATATTAAATGAAGAAAAAATTCCAACACCATCAAAAAGAAAGAGTGAATTAACCAATCTTGATTTTGAATATTCAATAATTAGAACTGCGAAAAAGCCTAGACCAACTTGGACTAATGGAAATGTAATAGATGTATTAGCAAATGAAAATTATACCGGAACTTACACTTTTAATATGCAAGATAAGTCAGTGTTAAATCCAGCTTCTTTTAAATTCAAACCAAAAGAAGAATGGGGAAGAGTTGAGAATAACCATGAAGCTATTATATCTAAAGAAGATTTTGAAAAAGTTCAGAAGATTAAAGAGAAGAATCTATTTATGAAAGGTAAAAATATCGATTATGAATGGAGAAAGAAATCTCCACTACAAGGTTTTGCAAAATGTCCAACTTGTAATCATATTTTAGGATGCATTCAATCTAAACACAAAAGACCTGACGGGAGTCTTAGAGTACACACATATTTTACTTGTAGGATATGTAAGTGTAATAATGTAAAACACAAGAACTCAAGAGCAGGAAGCCTTGAGGAGCAAGTATTTGAAGCAATAAAAGAAAAATATGGTCTAGAAGCTCCAAACAAGGATGAAAAAGTAAAAGTTAAACCTATGGAAAAATCTATTGAAGATCTTGAAACTAAGAAAATGAAAAATTTTGAGAAGTATAAATTAGGCAAGATGAATAGACAAAAATTCATTGACTCTAAAAATTTGATAGATGAAGAGATACAAGCAATAAAAGAAAAAATACTAAAAGCAAAAGAAGAAAAAGAAGTATTAGACAACACTAAACTTACCAGAGAATTGATGGAAAAATATATAGACTCAGTAATCTGCGAAGGAAATGAAGTGTTGAACATAAAATGGAAGTAGCAAAGGGAGTGAGCAATCACTCTCTTTTATATTACATAACAATAACCTCTTTTTTGTCATAAGCTTGACATGAGAGGGCTCAGCCACCACAGCGGATGCAGTAATGCAGCTAAATGCGGAAGATGGTGGAAACCGTAAATATATTATGGTGCAACTTCCTGAAAGAATAGAAGAAAACAAACCTGCTTACAAGGCCGGTTATAGATCTATCGACGAAATAGGCAGGGCAAGAATTGAAAAGGCAGCAGAAAAGATTAAGAAAGAAACTGGCGCAGATATCGACTACGGTTACAAGCTATATTATTTAGAAAAGCCTAGCGAAAAAACTCTTGTGGATTTAGAAAATTTTGAACCTGAAATCAAATTTATAAACGATGATATGATTTCTATTTTTGATAATGACCATTCCAAAGGCAAGGAAAGCATACTTGCTACTTGGCTCAATGAAGATGGATATGGTTTAAGCAAAATTTCAAAGACCTACAAACTCGAAAACTATAAAGCCGACCTCATCGAGAAGACTCTCTATATTATAAACCAAGGTTTGAGTCAAGACGATGTGATGACACTTATTAAGCGCATCGAAAATGAAGAACTGAATATCACAAGACTTGTTATCTATGTTCACTCAGTTTCTTTCAACTTGCTTCACGAGCTTAGAAAGAATCTAAAAGTTCTTAGAAATAATAAAAACGTTACTTTGATTGAGAGGTTTTGATTATGAGTATTGAACTTTCAATTTTACCTCATCAAGAGGATTTTTTAAAAGCTGTTCGCAAGGCTTTTGATGGTGTTGGTGTTTCAAGTAGTAAAGATATCTATCAAAACCCTATTATTGATTTAGATGATAGTAAACTTAGAGAAAATATTAGTGATCTTTGGGATGGGTTTGAGGATTTGGAAAAGATTCCTATTTCTTGGCGCACTAGTGATGACGATGATTATTTAGGCATTGATATTCGCATGGAAACGGGAACTGGAAAGACCTATTGTTATACAAGAATGATGTATGAGTTAAATGAAATGTATGGTTTCAACAAGTTTATTCTTCTAGTTCCTTCTACTCCTATCAAAGAAGGTAGTAAGAGTTTCCTACAGGCTGATTATAGCAGGAGGCATTTTTCAGATCTTTATCCAAACAAGACTTTGGATTTATCGATTTTAGAAGCTCAGAAGAAGACAAAGGGTAGAAAGATGTTTCCACCTGCTATTTCTGAATTTGCCAGAGCGACAAATCTTGAAAAAAATAGATTTTCTGTTTTGCTTATGACTTCTGGTATGCTCTTATCCAATGCGACTATGGCTAAGAATGACTATGACCAGACTATTCTTGGTAACTTCACCCAACCTTATGAAACTTTAAGATCCACTAGACCTATTGTAATTATCGATGAGCCTCATAGATTTAAAAAAGAAAACCAGGCTTACAAGAGAATCCTTAAGGAGATAAAACCTCAATGTATCATTCGTTTCGGTGCAACTTTTCCTAATAAAAATAAGAGCAAGGAAAAAGATTTTAACAATTTAATTTTCAATCTTGGTTCTAGTCAAGCTTTTAATCAAAACTTGGTTAAGGGTGTGGAAACCTTTATTATTGATGCTGAAAAAGAAAATGAAACTAGGCTAAAGCTTATGGATTTTAAGAGAAATCCCAAGATTTGTACCTTTAGGGATGAGAAAAGTAAAAAAAGTCAAGAACTTATTAAGGGAGATAATCTTTCAATATTTGGCGAAGAGTTTTCTGGTATTACGATTGAAGAGATTGGTCCTACTTCTGATGATGCTATAAAAAGTGGAATTACTTTATCCAATGGACAGATTCTCGCTAAAGGTGATATTGTCTACGGTGGAATCTATACCGAAACCTACCAAGAACTGATGTTAAAACAATCTATAAAGAATCACTTTGAAACTGAACAGGAAAATTTCTTGATAGGAAATAAGATTAAGACTTTGAGTTTATATTTTATTGATTCTATCAAATCTTACAGAGATGAAGATGGTGGATATGGGCATTTAAGAATAAAGTTTGAAAATCTTCTTACAGAATATATTAAAGGCAAAATTAAATCTATTGAAAATTCAAAAGATCAAAGGATACAGGATTACAAATCTTATCTTGAAGCTTCTTTAAGGGATATTTCTAAGACTAATGGCGGATATTTTAGTGAGGACAACTCTAGTTCTGAAGAAGATATCAAAAACGAAGTAGATAAAATTTTAAGAGATAAAGAGTTCTTACTAAATTTCCATGATACTGACGGTAACTGGAATACTATGCGTTTTATATTTTCTAAATGGACTCTTAAGGAAGGTCGGGACAATCCAAATGTATTCCAAATTGTAAAGCTTCGTTCTTCTGGTTCAGAAATTAGTAAGCTTCAAGAAGTTGGCAGAGGCTTACGACTTCCTGTTGATGATAAAGGAAGAAGAATTTCTGGTGGGCAGTTTTATTTAAGATACCTTATAGATTATTCTGAAAAAGATTTTGCAAATAAACTTCTAGAAGAAATCCAAGCTGATTTGCCAGAACAAAGTACAAATATCAAGAAATCTCTTGCGAAAATTGCAGAAATTAATAATAAAACTGAAAATGAGATTTTCGCTGATATGCTTATGAAGAGATTCATTGATTTTGAGGGAAATATACAGCCTGATAAAATAGATGATTTATATGCTCAGTATCCTGAAGCAATTGCAAGTCTTAAGCCTAATAAGATAATCGATGGAACTAAAAAGAAAAATTTTGTTAATCTTAGAAAAGATAAGTTTTCTGAGATTAAACAATTGTGGCAGTCCATCAATAAAAAATATTATTTGAAGTTTGACGATATTCCTGAAGAAGAACTAATTGATGCTATTTGGGCAGTTTTAAGAGCTGATATTTATAGCGATACAACAATTGATGTCAAAACAAAAAGAATTGAGTCTATTGACGGCAAAATAGCAGTTAGAGAAAAGGCTACTAATTATTATACTATAGATGATAAAATCCCTTATGGAGAGTTTCTTAAAGAAATTAATCGTAAGACAGGTCTTGCTATAAACACTCTTCATAAAAGTTTGTGTGATTTTTATAAGAAAGAGGGCGAAATTGACCAGCGCCTTTTTTCAAAAAAAGGTGTAACTTTGGCTACAAGAGAATTTAACAAGTACCTTGATGAAAAACTACTAAAAAAATTTTCCTATGAAGCATTGAATGTCGATTCGAAAGAGACAAGTTTGACAGATTACAAGGGTGAAGTTTTGGATAAAGTTTCTCAAGGTGTATTAGGTATCCATAGAGATGATAATGTAGATGTACCAGAGAAGTTTATTTACGACAGTGTTGTATATGATAGCCCTAAGGAAAGAGAAACACTTTTAAAAAGTGATATCGATGAAGTAGTTGTGTTTGGGAAAATTCCGAGAAAGTCAATACAAATACCACTATTTTCGGGTGGCACTACAAGTCCAGATTTTATGTATGTAATTAAAACTGAAAAAGACAATTATGAAATTAATTTCATTGTTGAAACAAAAGATATGAATGACTACAAAGATCTAAGGCGTGATGAAGAGTATAGAATAAAATCGGCTCAGAAATTCTTTGAGACCTTGAAAAAAGAAGGCTTAAATGTAGTATTTAAAAAACAACTTAAAGATGATGATATTGTAGCTATGATTAGGGGACTTTAAATATATTAATAAAATTTTAGAGGCTTTGAGTTTAAATACTCATAGCCTTTTATTTTTCAACTAAAGACTCTCTGAATAAATTTTTCTAAAATCCTTAAATCAAACCATCCTTAGGGGTGGTTTTTCTTTTTGTGAAAATCACATAAAGATACATAAATTTGTATAAATTTTAGAGATAAATAATTTTTTGGCAATTTATATAAGATTGTGGTATAATACACAAAGTAATTTGGCAACTAGCAGTCAAATAATAATAACGTAATACAAGGAGGAAATGGTGAAACATAAGATTTTATCATTTATGTTAGTAGCAAGTTTACTTTTAACAGCTTGTGGCAATAACAAAGAAGCTACAAAAGAAAACGAGCCTGCTAAACAAAGCGAGGAAACAACAGAAGCTAAAGACTCATCTGATCAAGCAAAAGAAGATCAACAAACAAGTGAAGATGAGAAGGCTAACGAAGAAACAAAAGATGATTCTAAAGAAGATAATGAAAAAATATTTACCCTTACATTATTTCAAAATCCAAAAACTTTAGACATCCAAAAAACAAACGCAGATTATTTTATTCCTATCCAAATTTACGATAGACTAGTAGAAACTGTCGTTGGTGAAGATGGAACACCAGAAATCGTACCAAGTCTAGCTGAAAAATGGGAAATTTCTGAAGATGGAACAGTTTATACTTTCCACCTAAAAAAAGGTGTAAAATTCCACAATGGTGAAGAATTAAAGGCAGATGATGTATTATTTACTGTAGAAAAAATGATGGATCCAGCTGAAGCAACAGTTAATAGTGCAGTTTTTGAAAAAATCAAAGGTGCAAAAGACAAATTAGCTGGTAAAGCTGACAAAGTTGAAGGTGTAAAAGTTATAGATGATTATACTGTAGAATTTACACTTGAAGAACCATCAGGCCCATTCTTAGCAGGTCTAAGTGGAGCTCCAGCATCAATTTTTAACAGAAAAGCTGTTGAAGAAGGTAAAGACAAATTTGGTTTTGATCCAGAATACACTGTTGGAACAGGTTACATGAAATTTAAAGACTGGACACAAGATAAGGAAGTTAACTTAGTAAGAAATGACGACTATTTCAAAGGTCCTGCAAAAATTGATGGCGTTAGATATCTAATGAATATCGACAAATCAACAGAAAGAATGATGTTTGAAAATGGTGAAATTGACTTTATGAAATTAGATAAGTCAAGCCTTGAATCCTATGAAAATAACAAAGATTATGAAGGTCACATCATCAAATTCCTAGCGCCAAGTATGGATTATATAGTTTATAACCAAAAAGATCCTAACATGGCAAAAAAAGAAGTTCGTCAAGCAATCACTAAAGCTATCAACAGAGAAGTATTTAACAAAACTTTCTACGATAACAAAGGAATTTTATTAAATGGTGTAGTTCCTCCAGGAATGCCTGGTTACAACGATAAATTACCAGAAATAAAAACAGATGTTGAAGAAGCTAAAAAATTATTAGAAAAAGCTAATTTTGATCACAGTGCAAAATTTGTAATCCTACAAAATGGAGAATCAGATTATACACATCCAATGAATGAAATGCTACAATCAATGCTAAAAGAAATTGGAATCGAAGCTGAGATTAAAAACATGGATATGACAAGCTTCTGGGATACTGTAGAAAAAGGTGAAGGCTTTGCTATGTGTATAGGTCCTGTAACAGCAGATGTAGCAGATCCAGATGATTTCTATGCACAATTTACTATGGAAGATAGTGGAATAAACGGTTACAACGTAACAAACAAAGACCTATCTGATAGAATCAACAAAGCAAGATCTATAGTTGATATGGACGAAAGAATCAAAGCTTTAAACGAATTAGACGAAGAAATAGTTCAAGAAGACTGTGATTATTTACCAATCGCATCTAAAGTAAATTATTTCATCACAAGCAAAAGAGTAAACAAATTACAATTAAGCTGGCAAGGTTGGGTTGCTGGTGCAACTTACGGAATAGAAATGGCTGACAAATAATTTTGAAATTTACTAATAATACCCCAAAATTCTCTTGAATTAGGGGTATTATTTTGTAATTACAAATGGAGAAAATATGAAAAAATTCATTTTAAAAAGATTATTGCAATCGCTAATAATTTTTCTTGGGGTAATTTTTATTACCTTTATACTTATGAATATAATTCCAGGAAATGCTGCCACCGCTCTAATGGGAGAGAAAACCAACGCCGAAGTTTACCAAAGAGTAGCAAGAGAACTTGGCTTGGATAAACCAGTTTTAGAGAGATTTATTGATTATATGAATAATTTAATCAGAGGAGATTTGGGCAATTCGTTAATTATGAATAGACCAGTTACTGAAATTATCAAAAATGCTTTTCCAAACACCATAAAACTTGCAAGCGCAGCTATGCTTGTATCTTGGACTTTGGGTATTGGCTTTGGAATTTTGGCATCAATATATAATGGAAAATTTATCGATAGATTTTTGATGTTTAATGCAATTTTGGGAATTTCTATGCCGACTTTTTGGATGTCGATTTTTTTGCAATATATTTTTGCTTATAAATTAAAATTACTGCCAATTTCAGGTTTTGGAACTTACAAGGAGATAATTTTGCCTGCTTTAGTCCTTGGTTTTAGCTATGCAGGGGAAATTACAAGAGTTTTAAAGACCAATATTACCAACGCCTTAAATAACGAATCCTACATAGATACGGCAAGAGTAAAAGGCTTGTCAAAATCAGCGGTTGTCATAAAACACGCCATGAAATCTTCCATGCTTCCAGTAATAACAATAATGATCCTACAATTTTCTTCCCTATTAGGAGGAGCAATGATTACAGAAACAATTTTTGGTATTCCAGGTCTTGGAACCTTGTCTATTTCAGCACTTTCCAATAGAGATTTACCTTTGCTCCAAGGAACGATTTTACTGGCAACTTCTGTAATAATTTTGGGTAATTTTATTTCTGATATTATATATTCGTTGATAGATCCAAGGATAAGAGTGGAATGATATGAGAAAAAAGTTTATTAATTACATAAAAAATAGACCACTGTTAATAATTTCACTAGCAATTATAGTAATTTATATTTTATTAGCCTTGTTTGCGCCGATTATTGCTCCATATACAGTTGAAGAAACAACCTACGCTGATATTTTGGCAGCTCCTTCAAGAACTCATTTGCTAGGAACTGACGAATTGGGTAGAGATGTTTTTTCTAGGATAATTTATGGTTTGAGGATGTCACTTTTCATTGGCTTTGTTCCGTCAACAATCAATATTATTTTAGGATTAATCGTAGGAATGATTTCTGGAGTTTCAAATAAATTTGTCGATAATATCTTGATGAGAATTGTCGATATTGGCTTATCCTATCCTTTTATGATCTTGGCAATGGCCATAGTATATAACTTGGGATCTGGGATTTTATCTATGGTTTTGGCATTAACTATTTTTGGCTGGGCCTCAGATGCAAGAATTATTAGAGCGCAAACCAAACAAATAATGAGTCTAACTTATATTGATGCTGCCAAAGCTTCAGGAATAAATAAATTTGGCTTAATTTTTAGGCATATTTTACCAAATATCAAGCATACAATTTTAGTTTTGTACACTATGGGCATTCCTCAATCAATCCTTGGCGAAGCAGGAATTAGCTTTTTAGGATTTGGAGCTCAAGCACCTTTTACAAGCTTAGGTTTGATGGTTTCAAGAGGTAGAACTTATTTGTTTGACGCACCTTGGCTATCCATAGCACCAGGAATATTTATCTTGATTTTATCACTAAGTTTTAATTTCTTAGGCGATGAATTAAGCGATTATTTTGGTTTAGATAGAAAGGAGCTAAAATGATTTCAAATAATGAAAATAAAGTGATCTTGGAAATCAAAAACCTTAGTGTTGGCAAAAAATTAAAAAATAAGGATATAAAAATAATAGATGACCTATCTCTAAGTGTAAGAGAAAATGAAATTGTAGGAATTGCTGGAGAATCAGGCTGCGGTAAAAGTATGCTTTGCAAGGCGATTTTGGGAATATTGCCAGGAAAAATCGAAATTTTATCTGGAAGTATAAAATTTGATGGCAAAGAAATAGATTCCACAAGAAAACTAAAAGACATTAGAGGATCAGAAATAAATATGATTTTTCAAGAGCCAGTTTCAGCCCTACATCCACTAAAAAAAGTAGGCAAGCAAATTGGCGAAAGTTTGAAACTTCATTCTAATCTTAATAGCAAAGAGATAAAAGAAAAAGTTATTGAAACCATGGTATCTGTCGGCATCAACGATGCAGAAAAAAGATACAATCAATATCCTCACCAATTATCAGGAGGTCTTTGCCAAAGAGTTGTAATAGCTATGGCAATTATCAACAAACCAAAATTACTAATAGCTGATGAGCCGACCACAGCTTTAGATGTAACAGTTCAGGCAAGAGTTTTAAATTTAATAAAAAAATTGCAGGAAACAACTGGTACATCGGTTATATTTATCTCTCATGACTTGGCAGTTTTATCCCAACTAGCCAATAGAATAAACGTCATGTACTGTGGGCAAATAGTAGAAGAAAATCTCAAAAAAGAAATATTTAAAAATCCCTACCACCCTTACACCAAAGATTTGATAAAGGCTATACCAGAAATCGACAAAAAAGACCTTCAAGCAATCAAAGGCTCAGTTCCTTTACCAGAAGATTATCCAAGCTTATGCAAATACAAAGATAGGTGTCAAGAAAAATTTGCAAAGTGTGATAAAGAAAAACCATGCTTATATGCTAAAGAAAGTGGAAAAATAAGGTGTTTAAAATATGAATAAAGATATTATAAAAATTGAGAATGTATCGTTAACTTACAAAAATACCAACACAAAAGCTTTGGATGATTTTTCTCTAAAGGTCAAAGAAAACGAAATACTAGGCCTAGTTGGCGAGTCAGGTTGCGGGAAATCAACTCTTGGTCGAGCGATAATAGGACTTGAAAAATTTGATGAGGGAAATATTTATCTAGATGGGGAAAATTTAGATTATTCAAAAGAAAGTGAACTTAAAAAACTTAGGGAAAATATCCAAATGGTATTTCAAGATCCTTATCTTTCCCTAGACCCTTCAATGAGCGTAAAAAATATCATAAATGAACCCCTAAAATATCTTAAAGCTGGCCTTTCAAAAGAGGAAAAAGAAAAAAGAATCCTAGAAGTTATGAAACTAATCGACTTAGATATTAATTTTCTGGATAGAAAATCTAAGGAAATGTCAGGTGGTCAAAGGCAAAGAGTAGGAATAGCAAGAGCTTTGGCAATAACACCAAAAGTTTTAATTTGCGATGAGCCGGTATCTTCTTTGGATGTATCTGTTCAAGCGGGAATTTTAAATTTACTAAAAAATCTAAAAAAAGACCTAAACTTATCCTTAATATTTATTTCCCACGACCTTTCTGTGGTAAATTATATAGCCGATAGGGTTTGCGTAATGTTAAAAGGCAAAGTTTGTGAAATTGGATCAAAAGATGACATATTCAACAATCCAAAGCACCCTTACAGCAAATTTTTATTAGAATCTGTCCCAAAAATTCAAATCGAAGAAGAAAATGAAATTTCAGACGATTTGATGGAAATAGAATACAATGAGAAAGGCTGTCCATTTTATAATAGATGTGAGCTTGCAAGCGAAATTTGCGCAAAAGAATTTCCAAAAGTTTCAAGAGAAAATGAACATATATGGTATTGCCACAATAACAAATAGGAAAAAATTACAAAATCAAAATTTCAAACCATCCTTAGGGGTGGTTTTTCTTTTGGGAAAAAATAATAAGCTTTTGTCAATTTGTAAATTATGTGTTAAGATATAAAAGATGTTTGTTAATAATTAGCTAAATCAGCCAGTGAGTTTAATTTATTAAAGGAGGCCTTATGCTTAGATTTTTTAAATATACTGACAAAAAAGAATTTATTAAGCTTTTCATCGTTAGAGTTATTGTTATCTTGTCTATGCTTCTTAGTCCCATGCTTATTGCATCGGCTATTGATTCTGCTATTGGAAAAGACCTTGAAGCTACCACAAAATACATTATTTGCATAGTTTTTCTAGATGTTTTTATCCATATTTTCTATGTTTTAGAAGATTATTTATTTGGCAAAAACGATATGAAAGCTTATATCAATCAATTTTCGAAGATCAACCAAGCTGTAAAATTTTACGATAGCAAAAAATACAATATAGATGATGGTAGAATTGCTCAGGAATTGGGACAAAATTTTGAAATTGTTCAGCCCTTTATTTACAAAAACATCCTAAGAATTATTTTAAACACTATAAAATTCATAGGAACTTGTATAATAGTTTATTTTATTTCGCCATATCTTTTGCTGGCCTTTTTGATAATAATCCCAATTTCAGCCTTTGTTTCCTACAAAAGCGAAGAAAAAATTGCAGAATTTTCATCAGATCATCTTGATGATATGAAAACTATCAAGGGTTTTATAATAAGCCAAAAAAATTTGTCCAAGGAAGAAAGATTTCTAGAAAAAAGACAACTACCAGAAATAAAAACTTTTTATAAGACTTTTAAGGATAACTTGATCAAGAAAATAAAGTATGAAAGTGTAGTTTATAATATTTTTGTCTATGGAACTTTAAACTTTGCCATAACTTTAAGCACAATCATATCTGTAATTTTGATAATTAAAGGGGAAATGACAGCCGGTTCTTATGCTGCAGTTTCAATATATATAAGCAATCTTTGGGATCCTATGCTAGATCTTTTCAATACAAGACGCGAATATGTTTCCGGTAAGCCTGCCATGGAAAGCTATGATGAATTTTTAAATCTTTCACAAATGGAATTTTCTTGCGAAAAAATTAGTGATATAGAAATAAAAAATTATGTAAGTCTTGGCAAAGATGGCCAAAAACTTCATAAGGCAAAAACATTTAGCTTTGCAAAAAATAAAATCAACCTAATAGTTGGAGATAATGGCATAGGGAAAACGACCCTTGTTGAAGCTATACTAAATTTAACTAGTAGATATGATGGAGAAATTACTATCAATGGAAAAATTGTAGACAAAAAATCCAATATTTTGTACGAGGATATGGTTTATATCCCGGCAGATCCAATTATAAGTGAGTATGGATTTCTAAAAGATAAAGCCAATAATTCCTCAGGACAAAAGAAACTTAGCCAATTAGAAAACGCAATCCTTACAAAAAAATCAGTATATATTTTTGACGAACCAACTAACTTTTTAGATTTTTCGGTAAAATCTGATGTCATTAATTTGATAAAAAATCTCCTATCAGATGAAAAAATTGTCATAGTTATAAGCCACGACAGTATTTTTTTAGAAGAAAATGATTTAAATTTAATAAAAATTTGAATATTTATTAGAGATTAAAAAAACTAGCAATCGCTTTGCTAGTTTTAGTTTTATTTTTAAATATATTTACAAAGTTAACTTATTGAAATATTTCGTTGACTTTAAAACGATAATTAATTATAATAGAGCTATAATAAACGTTTTCATTACGTTAATATATAGGAGGATTCAATGAATAAAACATTTAGAGGTCTTATGGCATTGTCATTAGCTTTCATACTTGGAGCTTGTGGCGGTGGCAAAGACGCAAACAAAGATGCCGATAAGGATCAAAAACCAGAAACAGAAACTAGCGAAACTGCAGAACCAACAGACGTTAGTGGCAAACTTTCAGTTCAAGTAGAAGAAGCTTGGCTACCACATTATGAAGAAGCTGCTAAAAGAGTTAAGGAAAAATATCCAAATGCAGAAATTGAATTTAAAACAGTAGCATCTTTTGATCATCTAGATATTATAGATCAAACAGATGCTTCAAACGAAGACGTTGCTGATTTATTTGCAATTCCAGCTGATAGACTTTATGGTTTGCACAAAAACGATGTTTTAGGAGCTATCGATTCACAAACTCTACAAAAAGAAATCGGTGGTTGGGATGATTTTGATAAGGGAATTGGCGGAAACTTCAAAATAGATGATGAATATTTTGCTTTCCCATATAATATCGAATCACTAATAACATATGTTAATACAGCAAATGCTAAAGAGAAAAATATAGATATTGAAAAACCAATTGAAATAAACGATGTAGCTGACGAAAGTACAGTATTATTCCCTTTATTTGATGCTTGGTATGGTGTAGCAGCTACCAACTCTTCAAATATAGAATTATTAGGCAAAGCTGATGATGGTTCACTATTTTCTGATATGACCAAAGAATGGAAAGATCTAGAACCAGAAAAACAAGCTACAATCAAAGGCCTATATGATTATTGGAAGAAACATCACGAAGCAAAAACACCATTATTTGATTCAGATGCTGGTTGGGCTTATATCGATGATACATTTACCACTGGCAAAGGTGGAGTTGCTCGTATAGGTGGTCCATGGGATGTTGCTACAATTTCTAAACAAGCAGGCGAAGGCAATTTAGCTATTAAGCCAATCGGTAACTTAACACTTGCAGGAAAACCTCTAGCTCACTGGCAAGGTGGTTGGGGACTTGCAATCAATGCAAGAATTGAAGAAGATAAAAACAAAGTTGCTTTAGCAAATGCAATGATAAAAGAAATAGTAAATCCTGAATTTGCTGTAGATTTATTTAAAGCAACAGGAAAAGTTTTGGAAAATGTAAGTGCAGAAACTTATGAAAATTCTGACCTACCAGATTCTGATAAAGCAGTAATAGCTGCAACAATTGAATCTTACCAAAATTCACCTGCAAGACCTCTATTCCAAGAATGGGGAGATGTTTGGGATACTTATAAAAATGCAATTCTTTCTTGGAACTCAACAGAACCTAAGAATGAAGAAGAAGCTTATAATGAACTAAAAGCATCATTTGATTCTATGATGGCAAACTTTAACTAAAATAAGTAAAAAAGGGCCAAGCAATTGGCCCTTTAAATTACAGATGAACAAGTTTAAAAAAGATGATAAATTCTTGATGAAAATCCTTATAGTATCGGCTTTGATAATATTTTTCATCTCGCTTGAGGCGATAATTTTAGCCAAGGATTATAATAATTTCAATGAATTTAGAAAAAACGTATCAGATATAAGCTACGATGATTATTTAAATTTAATCATAATGAATATGTTTTTGGGTGTCCTAAATCCCATAATCATTTCGCTATACACATTTTTCACTATAAAAAAATATGGAATAAACAATATTTACAAGATGTTTTTTGGATTTGCAACGGTTTTATCTTTAGCAAATATTATCTTGCAATTTAGGATAAAATCGATTTTTTATTACTTAGTCATTATCTTACATCTAATCCTATTTTATTTTATAGTAAGTAAAGAAAGGACCTAGGAGCTTATGAAATATCAAAAAGACCTAGTTGATGATCGTGGCAAAACCTATCCTAGGAAAAATGAATACATCAAAGACATAATTGATGGCAAAAATCCTGATAGAAATAGCCACCCATACATCATAAAACTTAACGAATATCAGAAAAAAGAAAAAGAATTACTTGATAAAGTAAAAAAAGAAGCAGATTCTTTAGAAACTAGTACTGAAAACTCAAGTGAATTTAAGGACTTGAATAAAAAGCTTTATATATCAAAGGCTATGGTGGAATTTTATGAAGAAAATTCTTATCTTACTTATGATGCAAGCCTAAAAGCTAAACAAGCAGAAATATACCTAAATCAGATACCTCAAATAATTGAACATGATTTGGATTTGAAAAACAAATTAACCGATAAATCTAACAAAATTAGCTTATTAAGCGAAAAAGAGCTTAATGATGCAAATGAAAAAATTGCAAAAGAGAAAAAGATATTAGAGGAAGAATATCAAAAATCTCTTGATAATTTGAAAGAATCTTTTGAGAAAAACCTAATTTCTGCTAAGGCTTACAAAAGCGAAAAAGAAAAGTACAAAAAAAGATTTGACGATTCAAATAAAGCCATTGAATTTTTAAATCCAAAAAATTCTTTAGAAGAAGAAATAAAAAGTTTAAAATACAAAGTTAAACAAGATAAAAAAGAGCAAAAGAAAATCCTTGCCTCAGATCTTGCAGAAGCTAGACGTAGAAATCCAGTAGAAACTGAAAAAACTAGTCCATGGAGATCCATCGTTTCATTGCCTTTACCAGGTTTGGGACAACTTTTAAACGGTCAATGGCAAAAAGCTTTGGTATTTTTCCTAGGATCTTTGTTTATCTATCTAATAGCTATTCCTTATGCCCTTGGTTTTGGAAACTATCAAGGCGAGGGAATTAGTGGCCTTATAAGTCTTGCAGCAAATGGTGGAAGACTTGATAGGTCAATACTTTTTATGATCGAAGGAATTTTGGCGATAGTATTTTTGCTAATTGCCCTATTTATTTTAATAGTAAGTTTCTTGGATGTTAGAAAAGTTGAAAAAGCTGAAAGTTTAGGCGTTAGACCTAATAACTGGTTTGAATCTGTCAATATTTTGCGTACAGATGGCTTCCCATATTTAATAACTACACCAGCGTTATTAGTTATTATATTTATAGTTTTGGTGCCAATATTTACAGCAATTTTGATATCTTTTACAGATATGAATCCAAAAAATCAAAACAAATTCCACTGGATAGGGCTTGAAAACTATATAACAATAGCTAAAGGCCAAGGAATTGCAGGTCAAGCTTTCTGGAAAATATTTGGATGGACATTGATTTGGACAATAGGTGCATCAACTCTTGCAATTGTTCTAGGCTTTATCTTTGCACTTCTTGTAAATAACGAGAGAATTAAAGCTAAGAAATTCTTTAGAACTGTATATCTATTGCCATGGGCAGTTCCTGCATTTATTACAATAATGTTCTTTTCTATCATGACTAGTCGTGGTGGAATATTTTCTGAAGCACTTTCTGGTATTTTTAATACGAGTCTTGACATAAAAAATGATACTTTCCAAACAAGGCTTGCCTTAATTTTAATCCAAGGCTGGCTGGGACATTCGTATATATTCCTTTTGACAACTGGAGTTTTGCAAGCTATTCCAAAAGATTTGTATGAAGCTGCAAGTATTGATGGGGCAAATGGTTTAAAGCAAACATTTAAGATAACAATACCTCTTGTGCTTTTCCAAATAGCTCCGATGTTAATTAACCAATACACCTTTAACTTCAACAACTTCTCAATAATTTACTTGTATAACCAAGGTGGGCCATTCAATCCAAAAGTTTACGGAAACTTGGCTGGTTCATCAGATATTTTGATATCTTATATTTACAAGCTAACAATGGAAAGTCAGTATCAAGCAATAGGAGCAGCTATAACCATATTTATTTCTATTATCCTAATAATAATTTCTTACTTAGGCTATAGAAAATCATCTGCTTTTAAGGAGTATTAATATGACAAAGAAAAAGAAAAATAAAGATAATAGTTTATATTTATCAGACCTAACTCCTTTATCAACAGCTGGCAAAATTGCTCTAGGACTTATCTATGTGCTATTGATAATCCGGGCAGCAGTAATACTGGTTCCACTATTGATAATGACTATAAGCTCATTTAACTCAAACCAAGGCCAATATATTTCACTAAATAGTGACTTTATATTTGGTTTGGACAATTTCAAATATTTATTTGAAAAAACTCACTTTGTAAGATGGGTCTTAAATACCCTAAAAATTGCAACAATTACAACCTTGCTAACCTTAATATTTGTATCTTTTACAGGTTATGCATACTCAAGATTTAGATTTAAGGGCAAAAAGGCAAGCCTTATGACAATAATGCTTGTTCAAATTATCCCTGCATTTGCAGGAATTACTGCTTACTATGCAATTCATTCCATAATTTCTGGAATAATTCCAGTATTTTCTAGATCTGCCATGCTAATATTAATTTATGCTGGTGGAGCGATTGCAACTAACACCTTTATTCTAAAAGGTTACCTAGATTCAATATCACCAGAACTTGATGAGGCAGCAAGAATTGATGGTTGTAGTAACTTCCAAGTTTATAGGTTAATAATTATGCCACTTGCTCGTCCTATGCTTGCAATAATTGCTCTTCAATGTTTTATAGGGCCGTTTTTGGACTACATGATGCCAAAAATACTTTTGACAAATCCAAATGATTATACTTTGGCAACAGGATTATTTACCTTGATAAATGATATGAGAACAATGAATCAACCAGCCTTTGCAGCAGGAGGATTCTTATCTGCGATACCAGTTATGCTATTGTTTTTAGCTTTACAAGATGAGCTAGTATCAGGGTTATCAAGTGGAGCAGTTAAGGGATAGGAGAATAATATGAGAGTAAGATTAGATAATGTCGGCAAAAAATATGAAGGCCGCGAAAATTTCACCATAAGAAATATTAATCTTGATATAGCTAGTAAAGATTTTTGTGTAATACTAGGACCATCAGGATGTGGAAAATCAACACTAATAAGAATGATAGCAGGTTTAAACTCTATAACAGAGGGAACCTTGTACTTTGGCGATAAGATAATGAATAAAGTAGAGCCAAAGGATAGGGATATAGCTATGGTATTTCAATCCTATGCCCTATATCCACATATGACTTGCTATGAAAATATGGCTTTTTCGTTAAATATGAAAAATGAAAGCAAGGAAATAATCGATCAAAGAGTAAAAAGTGCTGCAAAAGTTTTGCAACTTGAAGATTATCTTTACAACAGACCTTCAGATATATCAGGTGGTCAAAGACAAAGAGTTGCTTTAGGTCGTGCTATTGTTCGTAATCCGTCAGTATTCTTGATGGATGAGCCATTAAGTAACCTTGATGCCAAACTAAGAGAATCAATGAGAGTGGAGATTGTAAGAATACATAATCAACTAGATACAACAAGTATTTATGTAACCCACGATCAGACAGAAGCTATGACCATGGCAACTAAAATAGTTCTTTTAGATAAGGGTATTGTTCAACAAGTAGGACCACCAACAGAATTTTATCAAAGACCAAACAACCTCTTTGTAGCAGGATTTATTGGATCACCAACTATGAACATCATAGAAGGAAAGATTGAAAATGGACTATTTGTAAGCAATTCAGGCGAAATGAAAGTTAGACCAAGCGATAAAGATAGCCAAATAATCAAAAATTATGAAGGCAAAAAAGTCTACCTTGGAATAAGAAGTGAAAGATTTATAGCAGAAAAACGCGATTACAACGCTGTAACAGCAACAATAGATGTAATAGAAATGCTAGGCAAAGAACAATTGCTCTATGCTAAATTAAAAGATGGAGTAGATATTGTAATAAGCCAACCTGGATATTACGATTATAAAATAGGGGAAACTCACGATTTCACCCTAGATCCAGAAGCTCTTCATTTCTTTGACGGTGAAAGTACTGAAAGAATAAACTAAAAAGCTAAAATTAATATAAGAAAAGCCACTTTTAAGTGGTTTTTTCTTATATATTATTTTTCTCAAGATCAATGAGAAATTTTTTGACAGAAAGCCCATAAGCGTAGCCACAAAGCTTGCCATCACTGCCAATTACCCTATGACAAGGGATAAGAATCATAAGGGGATTTTTGCCAATGGCAGTAGCTACAGGACGAATGGCTTTTGGTCTATTAATGGCATAAGCTATATCCTTATAAGTTTTAGTCTTTCCATAAGGAATGTTACAAAGTTCTTTCCAAACAATTTTTTGAAAATCAGTTCCTTCTAACTTATCTATATCAAAAGCTTTAAAACTTTTTAACTCTCCCTTCAAATATTTTTCTAAGTTATGGAAGACATCATCTGACAAGGTTGATTTTTGATCAATTTCATTAATTCTATCGGTTAATTCGATTTTTTTCAAAAAATCACCATAAGTAATTTTAATTATTCCAATTTTACTAGTATAAAATGCAAATTTTTTATTCATGATAGACTAATTATAAGTTTATTTTCTCTAAAGTCAAAGATCTTATAAACTTTAATCTTTTCTAAGATTTTTTTAAAATTATCGTATAATATATATAAATATAAAATTACGGAGGTAATTATGACCTACGAAGATAAGGTAGAAAAAATTGTCGAGTTTATAAAATCTGGTGAAAAAGATGAAAAAGATTTCAAAGTAGGTTTTGAAGTTGAACACTTTGTTGTTGATAAAAATTCTCTTGAAACTATTAGATATGAGGGAGAAAATGGCATACGCCAATCTTTAGAAGAGCTAAAAGACCTAGGCTATGAGGGAATTTATGAGGGTGAATATATCATGGGGCTTCATAAAGATGGAGCTTCTATTTCAATTGAACCTGCAGCTCAATTTGAAATTTCCTTAGATTCTCAAAATTCTGTTGATAAATTATTTGAAACTTACAAAAAAACCATGGCAGAAATTATCCCGATTTTTGATAAAAAGGGACAATTGCTAGTTGAAGTTGGCTATCAAGTTAAGGATAAAATCGCTGATATTCCAAGAATTCCAAAAGAAAGATACAAATTTATGTATGAGTATTTTGAAAAATATGCAGGTCCTATGGCTCACAATATGATGAAAGGTTCTGCAAGTTTGCAAGTTGCCATAGATTATTCTGATGAAGATGATTTTAGGAAAAAATATTTCCTAGCTAACGCCCTTGCTCCATTTTTCTATAGTATTTTTGACAATGCATATATTTTTGAGGGAGAAGTTTACGAAAATCACAATATTCGCCAGACTATTTGGGAAAATTGCGATAAGGATAGGACGGGAATTTATCCATTTTCTTTTGATAATGACTTATCTTATGAAAAATACGCCAAAAAAATTCTTGCGACACCATCTATATTTATAAAAAAAGATGACAAGGACATTGCAACTAATGAAAAGACTTTTGAGGAAATTTTTGACGAGGATATGAGCGATGAAATGGTATTTCATGCCCTATCAATTGTATTTCCTGATGTAAGAGTTAAAAAATATATCGAAATTAGAATGCCTGATAATATGCCTTTCCCATACAACTTTGCAGCGGTAAGTTTAATAAAAAACATTTTCTACGATAAGGAAGTTTTAGATTATGCTTACAATCTTTTGGCTGGCTTTACTTACCAAAAGGCCCAAGATTTGAAAAAAATCACAGTTCTTAGGGGCATACAAGCAATGTATGAAGATAAGAAAATTTATGAGTGGATGCTTGAAATTATAGGCAAAATCAAAGAAGATAGAAAATATATAGATCCACTTAGAGATTTACTAGAAGAGCAAAAAACTCCAAGAGATATCTACGAAGAACTTTATAAGGAAAGTCCACAAAGAGCAGTCTATGAATTTTCTGTAAACAAATTTGTAAAGGATAATAATGGCGAAAATTAAAAAGGCTTACCAATGCACTAATTGCGGTCACAGTCAAGGAGTTTGGGCAGGTCAATGCCCTTCTTGCAAAAAATGGGGAAGTCTTGTAGAAGTAGTCGTAAAAGAAGAAAAAAATCAAAATATAATTTTTGAAGAAAATAAGGCCAAAAAATTAAAGTCAATCGAGGTTAATAAAGATCTAAGAATCAAATCTTCCTACAAAGAATTTGACAGAGTTATGGGCGATGGACTTATCAGAGATAGCGTTTCAATTCTTACTGCAAGACCTGGCGCCGGCAAATCCACGCTTTTGCTTCAATTATCCAAATCCTATGCGGATATGGGACTAAAGGTTCTTTATGTTTCTGGAGAAGAAAGCGAAAGCCAAATAAAGTCAAGAGCTGATAGAATTATGGCAAAATTGCCAGAAAATGTTTGGATACTTTCGACAAATTCTATGGATCAAGCCATAAGTGAAATCAAAAAAATCGATGCTGACATAGTTTTTTTGGATTCCATCCAAACTTTTAGCCTAAGAGAATTTGACAATAAACAAGGAAGCCCAACCCAAACCATAGAAGTTGCCAACAAAGCAGTAGAAATCGCCAAAGATCCAAAAAAGAAAAGAGCCATTATAATGATTGGCCACATGACCAAGGCAAATGAAATGGCTGGACTTAGAACGCTTGAACATTTGGTAGATACAGTTTTAATCTTAGATGGAGAAAGTGACGAGGACCTTAGGGTTTTAACCACTAGCAAAAATAGATTTGGCAGAACTGGTGAAATTGGTTTATTTTCCATGACCGAAGATGGACTTTTAGAAATTTCAAATCCCAGCCAATATTTCATAAGCCAAAGAGATAATGATGTTGAAGGCTCAGCCATTGCTGTAACCAAAGAAGGTTCCAGATTATTGGAGGTAGAAATTGAATCACTAGTTAGCAAATCTTTCTTGCCATATCCACAAAGAATTGGCGATAGTCTTAGAAAAGATGAGCTTAACACTCTAATTTCAATTCTTCAAGAGCGAGCAGGATTAAATTTATTTGACTACAATGTTATAATCAAAACCACTGGTGGCCTCAAACTTTCCGAGCCGTCAGTAAATCTTGCCATCATGGTTTCAATTGCCTCATCATTTCTAAAAAAATCCGTATCCGACAAAACAGTCTTCATAGCAGAAGTTGGTCTAACAGGCGAGCTAAAAAAAGTTCCGCAAATTCGCCAAAGATTAAAAGAATTAGAAAGATTAGGCTATGAAAAATGTTTTATAGCCAAAAACTCCCTAGACGTTAGCGAATTTAAGAGCTTAAAAGTAATAGAACTTGCAAATATAAGAGAAGTTTTAGAAGCTTTGTTTGGATAAGCAAAAAATAAAAATAAAGAAAAAAATAGGTCTTGATGTAACTATTTAATCTGGGTATAGATTAAAAAGTTCACGTCAAGGCCTGTTTTTTATAAAAAATGAAAAAAAATATTTAAGTTGTTTATTTTTATCATTGTTGGTGGTTTAATATAATAAAGAAGAAAAATTTTTCTAAGCAAAAAAATTAAGCGGGAAAAAATAACAAAGGAGGAAATTATGGGCAAAAGATTTTTTAAAATATTGGTTTTTCTGCTTCCGATATTTTTAATATCTTGTAAGGGCGAAGATAAGACAAATCAAGAAGATAAGAAAATAGTTGAAAATAATGCAAAGGAAAATCTAAAAAAAGAAGCTTCCAAAGAAAATAACGAATCTAAGGAAAAAACTGAGAACAAAGAAGAAAGCAAGGATGACTTGCCAAAAGAAGACGAGTCTGGAGTAAAAAAAGACTTAAAAGTCGTAAGTGGTGGCAAATCAGGAACTATGTCAAACTTAGTAGCTGATAGAGAAGTTTGGAATGATTTTATTGAAGAAAAAGATAAAAAATCCGCTCAACAACCAGTAGATGGCCTTCATGTACCAAAAATTTTGCTAGATTCTCCAGATGCTAAAAAAGCTAATGAGGATATAGATAAAATTGTCCAATACATAAAAGAACAATACAAAACTTCCTTGGAAAATAGAGAAGAAGATAACGAATTCTTAGGAATTTTCAGCGAATTTCAAGCTTATGAAGATGACAAAATTCTAAGCCTACATATGCAAATAACTAATACCTGGGATGTAGGAAATACCCAGCATAAAATTTATAATTTTTCTCTAGCTGATGGAAAATTAATAAATGACGATGAACTTTTGGAAAATTTTGCTATTGGAAAAGACGATAAGCTAAGCTTGATGGAAAAAAGTGTTGATTCTAGATATCAAAAACTTATCGACCAATACGATTCAAGACTAACAGAAACGGCATATTTTGATAATATTGCCAAGTTGGAAGGCCTTTCCTTAGATGATTTGTGGGATGATAAAGAACTAGGAGATAATAGATTTTTTGTAGATGAACTTGGAAATATAATGTTTCTATATCATTTCTATACTGATGCATGTGAAGACAAATTTACAGAAGCTATAAAACTTCAGGGAAAAGATTTAAATCCTAGTATATATGCAGATGAATTTGTAAAAATGGCAAGAACAATGGGCTTAGATCCAAATGATGAAAAGATAAAAGCCTTTATTATTCCTATGGGATACGCTCAAGCAGAAGATGAGCTAGAAGTTGTATTGAAAAAACTATACCAATGGCAAACAGTATATAATGAGTATGCAGATCCTAGATTAATTTTGCAAACAACAGGTGATGCGAGCATTGACCTAACTGGAACTGACTACTATCTTATAGTACCAAAATGGAAAATGGCAACAGTAAGTCTTAAAGAATTGCAAACTTCAGAAGATGGTAAAACAACAGAAGTTGAAAATTATCTTTTGGACAGAGTTTCACAAAGATCAACTACTCTAATTTGTCAAAATCCAAGTGAAGTTGTCCCAAATTCTAAGATTAAGCTTAGATATAGGGATGAAAAAATTGAGTTTTCTCCAATGATAAGTCAAAAAGACGGAAATTTGGAACTACCAGAAGGAATAATTGATGCAGAAAATATTTTGGGCTGGGACAATGACCAATATGGCTATTCATACACTCTATTTGAACAAATTTTACATCTAATGGGTAGAGGCTAAAAATTATTGGTAAAATTTCTTTATAAAAGTCAAAGATAGGTTATCCTATCTTTTTCTTTGCTCTTGTGGTAAATTCAATATAAGAAAGGCTAAAAAATGACTAATATAATTATTTTTCCACAAGCAAAAAATTCCACAGATAGACTAAAAATATTGAGAGAAAAATTGCAAGCTTTGATATTAGAACACGATCATTTGCTTTATCAAGTATGTAAGAATCTAAAAGTTCGTTATCTTTTAGAATTTGGGGCTCTAGAATATAGATTTATCGAATTATCGATGAAAAAAGATAGGCTAAAAAGAAAATTAGACTTACTGTATATAAAAATAAACAGAAATGAAAAAATTACAAAAGAATATCTCATAGAAATAGAAAAATATTTGGATGAGAAACTTTCATCATTTAAAGAAAGATTAAATCAACAAGCAAAAGACCTTGACTGGGCCATAGACTTATCAGAAAAACCTCTTATGAATCCAGAAGAAATGCTAGAATTTAAAAGTAAGTATAGAGATCTTGTAAAAAAACTTCACCCAGACCTAAACAAAGATCTTAGTGCAAGTGATTTAGACTTATACTACAAGGTCGTTGACGCCTACAAAAATGGACAAATTGACCTAATAAATCTTTACCACGATCTAATAATTGGCAAAGAAGAAACGGACTTAAAAGATGAAAAATTAATAGATCAAGAGATAAAACGAATATCTGAAAATATTGAAAAATTAAAGGAATCTATAGAAAAAATCAAGGATTCTTTTCCCTATGACAAAAAAGATCTTTTGGAAGATGAAAAGGAAATAGAAAACGAAAAAGAAGCGATAAAAAATGTTATTAAGGCTCTTTTAAAAAATATAGAATACTTAGAAAAAAGAATAGAGGAAATTACAAAAAATGCCTGATTTAGAAAAAACTGACAAGGAAAATTTTATAGATATTTTTCACAGGGGTGGAGGAATCGATAAATTCAAGCCCTATGGAGAAGATATTTTTCTTTTTGACACCTACGTTGCAGGGACAAGTTATATAGAAAATATGGAAAATTTCCAAGAAAAAATCGAAATAGATACTAAGGTCAAATTTTTTAGAGAAATTTACAATGAATATGACGAAAATGCCATAAAAATCTGCCTTGAAACAGGAGAAAAAATCGGCTACATTCCACAAGTTGACAACGAAATTTTTGCAAGACTTATGGATAGTGGCAAATATCTCTTTGGCAAAGTTTATCACAAGGAAAAAAAGGGCAGATGGTGGCAAATAGGAATAAAAATTTACTTAGAAGGATAAAATATGAAAAAAAAATCACTGGCAATTTTTATTTTGCCACTAGCAATAATAATTTTATTAATAATATGGAGAAACCAAGAAAATAAAAACAAATTAGGCAAATTTAATTCTAAGGCTCTTTATGTCTACAACCTAACAGACGATAAGGAAGTTTTGGCAGTAAATGAAAATGAAAAATTACCTATGGCATCTCTTACAAAAATGATGACTGTTCTTGTAAGCCTTGAAAAAATTCCCGATATTTCCGCAAAAACAACTGTCGATACCCAAAGCTATCAAAAACTTATCGATGAAAATGCATCAATGGCTGGTTTTTATGGTGGGGAAGAAGTATCTTACAGAGATTTGCTCTACGGAGCAATGTTGCCATCGGGAGGCGAAGCTGCCGATAGCCTTGCTGTAAATATTTCTGGTTCAATTTTACAATTTACAGGACTTATGAACGATAAAGCCAAAGATTTAGGATTAACCAACACTCATTTTCAAAATGCAGATGGAATGGATGAGCCGGGTCATTATTCATCAGCCAAAGATATGGCAATGCTTTTAAAAGAAGCTTTAAAAAATGGAGATTTTAGAGCGATTTTTACCAAAAAAGATTTCACATCTAGTCAAAGCCCTGATCATCCAATGGGAGTTTATATGCAAAGCACTGTCTTTAAAAAACTTGAAAATTATGAGCAAAATGGCTTTGAAATAATCGGTGGCAAATCCGGAACGACAGAAAAAGCCGGACTTTGTTGGATAAGTCTAGCATATAAAAATGGCTGTGAATATATAGTAGTTACAATGGGTGCACCATATACAGATATCAACAATACTGGCGATGGACAAATAAAAGATACTCTAAGTATTTTAGAAGATTTATAGGAGCTAATATGCAAAAAGTTTTAATCTTAGAAGGTAAATTCTTAGAAAAAATTTGGGGCGGACAAAGACTAAAAAGTGAATTTGCTTATCCGATAGAAGGGGAAAATATAGGCGAATATTGGGCAATTTCAGCCATGGAATCCTATCCGTCAATAGTTACAAATGGCAAATTAAAGGGAGAAAATCTTAAAGATATTTACAAAAATCATAGAGAATTATTTGGAAATTTGCCAGAAAAAGAATTCCCGCTTTTGGTAAAAATAATCGATGCCAAAGACGACTTGTCAATCCAAGTTCATCCAGATGATCAAATGGCAGCAAAAATTGAAAATTCTCTTGGCAAAAGCGAATGTTGGTATATCCTAAATAAAAATGAATCATCAATAATCTATGGAATAAAGGCAAAAAATAAAGATCAAGCCATAAAACTAATAGATGAAGAAAAATGGGATGAGCTATTAAAAGAAGTAAAGGTAAAAAAAGATGATTTTTTCTATGTTCCAGCAGGCACAGTTCATGCCATCAAAAAAGGCTGTCTAATATTAGAAATTCAACAAGCATCAGATCTAACCTACAGACTTTATGATTATGATAGGATAGATAAAGACGGCAAAAAAAGAGAGCTTCATCTTGAAAAATCCAAAGAAGCCATAAAAATAAATGAGCTAGAAAACAAAGAAAAAACAGAAAAATTTGACACTTATCAAAAAACAGAACTAACAGCAAATGAATTTTTCCAAGTAAGAAAATATCAAATCAAAAGCAAAACAAAATTAAAAAGAGAAAATCCTTATCTCTTAGAAGCAGTAATAGAAGGCTCAGGCAAGCTAATAGTAGATGATGAAGCCTACCCAATAAAAAAAGGTGACTTTTTTATATTAACAAATGAGGTTGACGATTACTATTTTGATGGGGAAATCACGGTTGTTGAGAGTAATTGTAATTAGGATTTTTTAAAAAAGAAATAAGATTTCTTATGTTCTTATGAAATTTGTAATTTTAGACTCTGTTCTTGGATGGCAGCATAAAGGGTCTTTCGATTGTCCCTTCAAAGCCCTTTTGCCCACACAAACCTCACCCTTAAACGACCATTGCATGGAGCAACAAGGCTAGGAATTGCTTCGCAATGTCCTATTTGATAATAAAATTAGATAATTGAAACAATAAACTGACTGATGTTCCAAAGCTTTTTAAAACCAATGATTAAAAAAAAGAATTCGCGGAGCGAACTTCTACTACTCATTGCCCCACGCAGTGGCAGAGGGGTTAAAAAGGTTTAGGGGGATCGGGGGAAAGGAAATAAGGGGCCTCTGCCGCCCCTAATTCCTATCCCCCGAAAACGAAGACATTTAATAAAAAAACATAAACTTATAAGATATCAAATAATTAAATAATTTACAACAAAAAAATATTTATATATTTTTATTTTGATTTTTTAAACTTTTTCTTAAAGCCGCCCTCCAAGGTCGAAGTCTAGAAAGTAAAAGAATATTAGAATATAAGATTTACATCTATAAAAAATATTGTTTTCTATTTCCGATACTTCTAAAAATAGCAAATTAAAAAAGCAAGAAAACAATCTTGCTTTTAATATAATCCTATTAATTTTTCAATTATCATTATCCATTTGTGGGGAAAAATTTTTCCTAGTATTTGAACTATTTTTGCAAGTGGATTTGTTGTTACTAGGTCTTTGCTTTTGGATTTTTTTAGTGATTTTGCTACTAATTTTTCTATATCTTCGTAGGCAAATTTTTTAAATTTCGGGTCGTTCCCTTGGAAAAATTCTGTTGCTACTGGATTTGGGCAGAGAGCTTGGACGTGTATTTTTTCATCTTTAAATTCCATATTTAATGCTCTTGATAGGCTTATTACATAGGATTTGCTTGCAGCATAAACTGCAAATTTGGGCTGAGGGATAAAGCCTGCTACTGATGCGACATTTATTATGGAAGAATTTTCTGCCATGTAAGGTTTTACAATTTTTATTATTTTTGTAAGAGCACTTATGTTTACATCTATAACATTTTCATCTTTTTCTATTGAAATTTCATCAAAATAATCATTTATCCCAAGGCCAGCCGAATTTACTACTAGTCCTATTTTCTTATCTTTTATATTTTCTTCTAGGATCTTAAAACTTTCATCTTTTCTTAGGTCTAAGTCTAGAATTTGGACATTACTTTGCAAAATTTCGCTTAAAGCTATAAGCCTTTCTTTTCTTCTTGCTATAAGAATTATTTTATCAAAGCCAATTTGGTCAATTTGTTTGGCAAATTCAAGGCCTATTCCAGAGCTTGCTCCTGTTATTATTGCAATCATATGCCTTTTTTAGCTTCAAGAATTAGATTTTGTTTGAGATTCCACAATTTTTGTGATAAGTCGACGTAATAATTGTGCGGAGTATCAAATCTTTTCACTTCTTCCCACATACTATCTAGCTCGTTCTTGCAATATTTTGCAATTTCATCAAGAGATGGCTCTTCATAAATCAACTTACCATTTTCAAAAATCTTCTCTTGCATTAGTCTTGCCTTATAATTATCCATTTTTTTCATTTTCCAAGTAAATAAAGGATCAAATATTACAAGAGGATTGCTATCGTCCATTTCTTCATCTCTAAGGGTAATATAATCAGCTTCAGCTTTGCCAGTTTTCTTGTCGTAAAGTCTGTAAACATTTTTAAAGCCTGGAGTGGTGATTTTTTCTACATTTTCTGAAACTTTGATTTTTGAAATGAGTTGATCGTCATCATAAATTCCCACAAGCTTGTAAACTCCTCCAAAAACTGGGTCGGATTTGCTAGTTATGAGTCTTTCGCCAATGCCAAAGGAATCTATTTCCGCTCCTTGGTTTAGTAGTGAAATAATTTTAAATTCGTCAAGGGAATTGCTTGCTACAATTTTTGCATCCTTAAAACCATTTTCATCTAAGATTTTTCTAATTTCTTTGGATAAATATGCAAGGTCGCCAGAATCAATTCTTACTCCACCAGATAAACCTCTAGGCTCTAAAATTTCCTTGAAAATTCTCATAGCATTTGGTAGACCACTGTTGATAGTATCGTAGGTATCAATTAGCAAAATGCAATTTTCTGGATAGGCTAGAGCGTAAGTTTTGAAAGCTTCATACTCGCTATCAAAGGCTTGAATCCAAGAATGAGCCATAGTTCCTGCAGGTTTAAAACCGTAAGTTTTGGCTGATAGAGTGTTGCTTGTAACAGGGGCTCCAGCTATGTAAGCTGCTCTTGCTCCAGTTAGTGAAGCATCTGCTCCTTGGGCACGTCTTGCACCAAATTCCATAACAAGTCTATTGCCAGCTGCCTTTACAATTCGGCTAGTTTTTGTAGCTATCAATGAATTAAAATTCATAGACAAAAGTAAATATGTTTCTAAAATAGAACATTCAATTATTGGAGCTTTGACAGTTACAATTGGCTCATTTGGGAAAATTACAGATCCTTCTGGATATGCCCAAATATCTCCTGTAAATTTGAAATCTTTAAGATAATCCAAAAAATCTTCTGAGAAATTACCTTCTTTTCTAAGATATTCTATATCGCTAGCAGAAAAAGATAAATTTTTCACATAATCGATTATGTCATTTAAGCCCGCAAAGATTGAATATCCACCTCCATCAGGATTATTTCTATAAAATGCATCAAAAATTGCCACAGTATCTTTCATACCATTATTAAAATATCCATTTGCCATAGTAAATTCATAAAAATCACTAAGCAAGGATAAATTTCTTTTATTATTCATTAAATCCTCTTTTCAAATTCTTGTATTAATTTATACTTTACTCTTTGTATACACAATTACATGGAAAAGACCTAGAAAAATTATTTTTTTAATTATTAAGTTTTTAATTATTTGATATCTATTATGTTTTCTTATTTTATAAAATTGACTTCGTTCTTGGTGGATAGGGTATAGGGGTTACGGAGACCCCTTTATCCTCCCCCAAACCCCCAACCTTATTCACCCCCGCCGCCCTTGCAGGGAGCAATGAGTAGTAGAAGTTCGCTCCGCGAATTCTTTTTTTTGAAATAATTGAGTTATAAACACTTTAGAATATCAGTAAGTTTATTGTTTCAATTTTCTAACTTTATATTCAAACAGGACATTGCGAAGCAATTCCTACCCTTGTTGCTCCATGCAATGGTCGTTTACAGGGTGTCCTTTGCTGGGTGGTTTGGAGGGGGCTTTGGAGGGACAATCGAAAGTCCCTTAAAGCCGCCCTCCAAGGACGAAGGAAGTAAAATAAAAGAATTTTAAAATATAAGATATCAAATATGTAGTGTATTTTGCTACAACACTTGGCATTTCAACGAAAACATATACTCCGCTGGCATCCTGAGCGAACATACATACATACACTCTTTGGCATCCTGAGCGAACGAAGTGAGTCGAAGGATCTTGTGGGAGTTTTGTTTAATAAATATTTTCCAAATCCCAAGAGATGTTTCGACTACAGGAATCTTGTGATTCCTTTCGCTCAACATGCCAGGTGGTTTTAGATTTTTCAAACAGGACATTGCGAAGCAATTCCTACACTTTTGCTCCATGCAATGGTCGTTTATAGGGTGAGGTTTGTGTGGGTGTAAAACTCCATTGATTTTGGAGTTTTACACCGAAAACAGAGTGCGGTAGCACGGAGGAGCTTTGTCAAAAGCGAGTTTTCGTGGACAAAAGAGCTTTGGAGGGACAATCGAAAGTCCCTTAAAGCCGCCCTTCAAGGACGAAGGCTAAGAATTAAAAAAATAATGAAACTTAAGATTCATTAGCAAATTATCATACAGTATTAGGAAAAGTTACTAATATTATTAATAAAAAAATGAAATTATCCAAAAAGAATTTTTTATGGTAAAGTGTTAGTATAAATTTAAAAGGAGTTAAGATGTATATTTTTGATATAGATGGAACTTTACTTAATACGCTAAAGGTTATTAGTTATCACTTAAATAAAACTTTAAAAGCTTATGGACTTGTTGAAATTCCAATAAAAAAGATTAGAGAATTTGTTGGAAATGGGCCAAAAGTTTTGCTTAATAGAGCCTTTGACTATCAAAATTTTGATGGAGATGAGAGCTTAAAAGAAGAAATTTACAATGTTTATAATAAATCCTACGACGATAATCCACTCTATCTAACCGAGCCTTTTTCTGGGATTAAGGAAGCTTTGGATATTTTGAAAGAAAGAAAGGAAATAATTGTAGCTTTTTCCAATAAACCTGACCAAACTTGCAAAAAAATATTAAATGGAATTTTTGGAGAAAATTATTTTGATTACATTCTTGGTTTTAGAAATGATTACAAGAGAAAACCTTCAGCTGAGGGACTTATGATAATTGCTGATCATTTTGGGGTGAATTTTTCTGATATTTTATATTTTGGCGATAGCGAAGTTGATATAAAATGTGGCAAAAACGCCAATGTCTTTACAGTTGCTTGTTCTTGGGGCTTTAGAGATAGAGAAATTTTAGAAAAAGAAAAACCAGATTTGATAATAGATTCGCCAGAAGAAATTACAAGTATTAGAAGAATTTGAGGCACTAGGAGCTTACTTTGCAAGTTGTTATAGAAAATTTATCAAAAAGTTTTAAAGAGAAAAACGTCCTAAATGATTTGTCGGTAACTTTTGACCAGGGAATTATTTATGGACTTTTGGGCAGAAATGGTGCAGGGAAAACTACTTTGTTTAACCTAATAGCTAAAGAACTTAAAAATGACCAGGGAGAATTTTATCTTGTGGATGGCGATAAAAAACTTCCACTAAAGTTAGATGACATATTTTTGATGTTAGCAGAACCAGATTTGCCGAAATTTTTGACTGGAAGAGAATTTATAAAATTTTTTATAGAAGTTAACGAGGAAAAAATCAAAGACCTAAAAGATCCGTCCTATTATTTTGATTTGGTAAAATTTCTTGATGAAGATTTGGATAGACTTATCCAAGATTATTCGACGGGAATGAGAAATAAATTGCAGATGATGATGTTTTTAATTTTGAAACCTTTGGTAATTTTGATGGACGAACCTCTAAATTCCCTAGATGTAGTTGTCCAAAAAGAAATGAAAGATCTGATTAAATCAATCAAAAGCGAACACATAATTATTTTTTCTACTCATATTTTAGATTTAGCAAAAAATATGGCCGACGAAATAATTTTGCTTCACCAAGGGAAAATTCAAAAAGTTGACAAGAAAATCAAAGATAATCCTGATTTTGAGGCGGAAGTTATTGATTTACTAAAGGCTTGATATGCAATATTACAAAAAATATAGAATTATTGAAAATGCAGAGCTTTGCGCTCTTATAAATACTATTATAAGATTTTTTCACAATCTTCCTATAATTGGCAAATTTACTGGAGATAAGTACAAATTTTACAGACTTAAAAAATTCGTCTATTTTTTTGGGCCAATTTTTTCAATCCTCAAGCAAATTGTAATTTCCTACTTATCCTTTTTATTAGCTATTTTTATGTCAGGCTTTATCCTTTGGATTTTTACAAGTTTTGGCAAATTAAATGGTGGAATTTACGATACTTTTTTTAATATCGGTAAAAATTCCTATGCTTTTTTGGCCTTTTATTTGGCTCCTACTTTATTAGCCAATGAAATTTATGGAAGTAGGTTCAAAATGAGGATGCTTGGGATAATATATAAGATAAAAGCTAAGGAAAGCAGTTTAATTTTTGGAATTTTTGAACCTTTATTGGAAACTATTGGAAGAATTTTGCCTTTTTGTATGATTTTTTCTCTAAAAGAAGCGATTTTACTAACTTTTATCATAAATTTTCTAGGAGTTAGCATAAGCGGACTAAATTTACATATTTTTGACAAATATGAGAAAGATTTTACCAATAAAGTGCTTGTGGTTTTGGGAAATTTTGTCCTAGTTTTTTTCCTTTGCCAAAAAATTAGAGTAATCGATGAGAAAATTTTACTAATTAGCTTTGCCATAAGCTTGATTTTTTATTTGTTTACTCTAAAATATTTATTTTCCTTTGATAATTATGGGAAAATTTTAGAAAAAGCAAAATTTGACCAGGCAAATATTAGCACAGATCCTAAGGAAATTTATAAAGCTTCAATAAGTCTTAAAAAAGAAGATCTAACCTTTGATAAATCTTCTAATGTTTTTGCTTACGAATTTTTAAATAAGTTATTTTTCCAAAGGCACAAGAGAATTATTATTAAGCCTTTAATAAAAAAATACATATTTTTTGCTGGATTTTTAGTATTAGCTATAGTTTTTGGTAAAATTTATTTAAAAGATATATCAGATTCGGCGGATAAAATAATTCCAACAGGACTAATAATTATAACGTATATACTCTTTAAAATTGAAAATCTAAGTCGAATCATGTTTGAAAATTGTGATAGATCTTTGATGGTTTACGGATTTTATAAGGATAAAAAGGCGATTTTTGATATGTACAAATTTAGGCTTAGGTCAATTCTAAAAATAAGCTTGCCAGCCTTGCTTGTGATTTTATTGGCGTTAAGCTTTATTTACTTTGAGTTTTCATTTTTAACTTTAAAAAATTTGATGATTTATGGGATTTTTGCAATCATAGCCTATATCTTTTATCCGTCTTTTGACCTTTTTAATTATTATAGCTTTCAGCCTTACGATGTATCTGCCATGAGTGTTGGAAAAGCTTACAATTTTGTAGCACGCATATTTTATTATATTAATTGCATAGCTATCCCTCTTGGAATTTGGAAAGGAACAGTTGATAAAAATACAATTTTATTATATATGGCAATTATAATGGCGCTTTTAATTGGAATCTTTGCCTTTGCCATAAAAACAAGTTCTCATGAGAATTTTAGGATAAAAAAATAAAGCCTTTAGGCTTTATTTATCTTTTAGCTTAAATTTTTTGTGCATTCTTATTTTTACTATAAAATAAAGCAGTAAAAAATAAATTAGGGCAAACAAAATTAGTAAAATTGTTAGGTAGGATCTTTTTAACTTTATAAAAAGTAGGATTGGATAAATTATGCCAAAAAGCAAAAGTCCAAGAATAATGGTGATTTTGCCGGCAAATTTGTTGCCGTATTCCCAGCACTCTTTGCTATAGCAAACTTCCCAAATATGAAAACCAACTTTCATTTCAGGATAAGGACTATAAAAATTTCTAAAAAAGATTCCTACATAAATTGTAAGAATTAATAGTATAATATCTGATGCGATTAAAGGACCCATAACTACCTCACTTTTTAAAACTATACTAAAGTTTTTTAATAATTAAAGTGAGATATTTTAGAAAAATTGTAAAAAAAATAAAAGCACATATAGTAATGATGAGGATACTATGAAAATATTAATTACAAGCGATTGGTATTACCCTGTTGTAAACGGGGTAGTGCGTTCAGTTTTAAATTTAAAAGAATATTTAGAAAAACAAGGCCACGATGTGAAAGTTCTAACGCTTTCTGATAGCATCACAAGCTTTACAAGCGAAGATGTCTATTATATTGGCTCTCTTTCTGCGAAGAAAATTTATCCTGAGGCGAGAGTTACAAATATTTTGGCAAAAACTCACCTTAGAGCAATTAGAAAGTGGGAGCCAGATATTATCCATAGTCAGTGCGAATTTTCAACTTTTATTATGGCAAAGGCTCTTTCGAAAATATTAAATATCCCCCTAGTCCACACCTACCATACAGTTTATGAAGATTACACCCATTATTTTACTTCTCACAAAAAAATTGGTGTAAAAATTGTGGCTAAAGCAAGCAAGGCCTTTTCTGATCTTTGCAATTACATAATAGTTCCTACAGAAAAAACGTGCGAAATTTTAAAATCCTATAATATAAGTCCAGATAAAATAAAAATCATTGCAACTGGAGTAAAAATCCCAGAGCTTTATGATGAAGATCTAAGAAGTGAGCTTGATATTAGCAAAAATAAAAAAGTTTTGCTTTATTTAGGTAGAATTGCCGAAGAAAAAAACATCGAAGAGCTAATAGATTTTTATCAAAAGCTTGATAGAGCTGATACGGAATTTGTTATAGTTGGTGGCGGGCCATATCTTGAAAAATTAAAAGAATATAGCAAAAATTTTAAGAAAAATATAAATTTTGTCGGCATGGTCAATCCAAAAGATGTCAACAAATATTATCAAATGGCAGATATCTTTACAACTGCATCCACATCAGAAACCCAAGGCCTTACCTACTACGAAGCCTTATCCAATGGGACGATTGCAGTTTGTAGGAATGATACATCACTAGAAAATGTTCTAATTGATGGATTTAATGGTTATGCTTACGAAAATTTTGACCAATACAAGACATATGTTAATAAAATATTAGATGATAAAGATCTTTACGAAAAATTAAAGAAAAATGCCAGATCCTATGCCATAGAAAATTTTTCTGTGGAAAGCTTTGGCAGAAAATGTGAAGATTTATACGAGAAAGCGGTAAACGAGTACGATTATGAAAGTCCTTCTATATACAAAAGATTATGATAAAGTAAAACAATCGGGAGTTGGCAAGGCCATCGACCACCAGATCAAGGCTCTTGAAACAGTTGGTTGCGATTATACCCTTGATGAAAATGATTCATATGATTTGGTTCATATAAATACGATTTTGCCAAATTCTGTAACTTTTGCAGATAAGGCCAAAAAAGAGGGCAAAAAAGTTATCTACCACGCTCATTCAACCAAGGAAGATTTTAAAGATTCCTTTATATTAAGCAATCAAATTGCCCCAGCCTTTAAGATTTGGCTTACATATTGCTACAACAAGGGAGATTTAATTATAACTCCAAGTGAGTATTCCAAAAGAATCTTAGAAAGCTATAAGCTAAAAAAAGACATAGAAGTAGTTTCTAATGGAATTGATCTAGATTTTTGGAAGAGAAAAGAAAATGACAGGGAAAATTTTTACAATAAATATGGAATTGACAAGAATAAGAAAACCATCATTTCAGTGGGTCTTCCAATCAAAAGAAAGGGCATAGACGATTTTATCGCCCTTGCAAAAAGGATGCCAGAATATGAATTTATTTGGTTTGGTGAATTAAATCCTAGCATAATTCCACCAGAAATAAACAAGGATATAGACACATCCCCTGCAAATCTTCATTTCCCAGGATATATCAATAGCGATGATCTAAGAGAAGCTTATTGCGGAAGCGATTTGTACGTATTTCTAACTCACGAGGAAACAGAAGGCATAGTCCTACTAGAAGCCTTGGCTTGCAAGGCGGATATTTTAATTCGCGATATAGAAATTTTTGAAGATGAATACGAAGATGGCGTAAATATTTATAAGGCAGATAGCATTGCAGAATTTGAAAAGAAAATTCGTCAAATTTTAGAAGGAGAACTAGGAAGTCTAAGCGATGTTGCCTATAAAATTGCAGAAGAAAAATCCATAGAAAATACGGGCAAAAAACTAGTTGCTTGTTACAAGAAGGTAATGAATTTATGAGATCAATATTATATTTTTTACTAATAGCATTTTTAACCCAGCTAATACCTGGTATGATGCTAATAATCACCTCATCTTTTGGTGGAGGTAATGTTGCTTTAATAGTTTCACAAATCTTTATAATTTTTGTTGCAGTTATTGTTTTTAGCAAATTTTTGGCAAACAAAAGAAATTATGAAGTTGAAACACAAAAACTTTTAGATCCTCTAAGAGATACAGAAAAATTAAAAAATCTAAGAGAAGAAAGAAGAACCTACAGGTCAAAAGCTACAATTACAGGCAAAATCTTAGCCATAGAATATTCCTTAAAAGAGCTATTAAATTTGAGAAAATACGCCTCAACTCCAGTAGATATGGAGCATTATTACTCAGCTCTTATAGATAATTCTCCTAAAGAAGATAGGGAAAAAATCAAAGAAGCAAGGGATAAATTCTTAGGAAAATACGGCAAAAAAGCAATGGTTTTTCCTGATTTCAAGGAAAATCTTAGAACAAGTGCAAAGTGGATGACTTTTTTCTTTGCTTGTGCCCTTATTTATAGATTTGCTCCAAGTTTTTTGTTGAAATATAAAATTGCCCTAGAATATTTTCTGTGGATGGGCATGGTTTTACTCGCAATAGTGATGATAAATACCATATTATGGATAACAAGAACCTTGCGTTCTTATTGGGATAAGGAATTTGTTGAAATTGTTTAATTTTATAAAGATACGAGTTTTGAAAAAGACTCGTTTTTTTGTTGAAATTTTTTATAAATTCATTTGAATTTATAAATAATTTTCGGGGAAATTACTTTAACACTTATCAAATTACGTAAGTTTTAACTTTGATTATTTATAAAATTAAAAAAAATAATTAAAAATATTAATTTTGACTTTACAAATATTAATTTGATAGTATACTCATATCAAAAGGAGGATTTGTATGATTAATAAATGCCCAAATTGTGGATCTGAAATGATGATCACATCATATAAATGCAATAATTGTTATACTGAAGTTTCTGGCGAGTTTGAAATGGATAATTTTGCTAGACTTGATAAGGAAGATAAAGAATTTATTGAACTTTTTTTACAAAAAAGAGGAAGTATTAAGGATGTAGGTGAGGAAATTGGAATTTCATATCCTACAGTTAGAAATAGAATAGATAAGTTGGTTGCAAAATTAGGTGGAAAAGTTGACAAGAAAGCAAGCCGTATTGACATACTTAATATGCTTGATAATGGCGAGATTACAGCTGAGCAAGCTCGTGAATTATTGGAGGAATTAAAAGATGAACGATGAAAAACAAATGATTCTAGAAATGCTTAAAGACGGAAAAATTACAGTTGAAGAAGCAAATAACTTACTAGATGCAGTAGGTGGCAAAAAGATCAAAAGCGAGAACGACTTTATTTCAAAGCTAAGCCAATCTATTGATAGTGTTATAAAAAAGACAACAGAAACCATAAATAATATTGATTTTGATAATTTTGATATAAATCAATTTAATATCAAAGGCGAAAGCAATACTCACGCAGAAATGAGAATTGACGATGAAATCAATAAAATTTCTATAGATATTCCAAATGGAAAAATCCTAATCGAAAGAGCGGTTGACTCTGCAATAACCTTATCTCAAGATATTTGGTCAAAGAAAAATGACCTTATCGATTATTTAGATATCGATATTGACGAAGATTCACTAAATATTACAGTAAACGACAAATATAACAAGGTCGATGCAAGCGCAGTTATTAAACTTTCCTTGGCAAAAAATCTTTATGAAAATCTTGAAATTGACATAGTAAATGGAACTGTTGAAATTTCAGATGTAGATTTTAAAGATCAAACTATAGATTCTGTAAATGCAAAAATTACCATTATAAATTCTTCTGGCAACCTATCCATAGACAATGTTAATGGAAAAATAGATATCAAAAATACCAACGGTGAACTTGAAATTGACAATGTAAATGGAGCAGTTTATCTATCAAATATCAGTGGCGAAATGGCAAGTGTAGATGCAGTAAGCGGAAATATAAGAGTTGATGGACTAAATTCCAAAGAATTTGATGCTGATACAACTTCTGGAAATATTAGAATTTTTGGCATCAAAGATACAAAAAATATCAGCCTAGATTCTACTTCAGGAAATATTATAATCGACGCAGAAGGCTACAATGGCGATATCAAAGCACATGTCGATGGACATTATCTTGATATTTCAGATAGATTTAAAAACAAGATCCAAAACGAAGATGGTTTTGAAGTTTCAACCAATATCAACAATACAGATTTAAATATCAATATAGATTCTAGCTTTGGCAAAGTTTCTCTAAGATAAAAATTATAAAACCCTAAGTTATGGTAAATTTTACTTAACTTAGGGTTTTATTTTTTTAAAAAATAAAAACTGTCAACATCTAGTTGACAGTATTCTCTCTTATTTATTTTCTAGAGAGTTTTACAAAAGTTTGAGGGTCTTACTTTTGCACTAGTAAACAGTTTTACATAACGTTTAAGGAAGAAAGTAATTTTTATTATAAAAATCAGCGGAAACTATATTTCCTGTTTACTTACTTATATAATAGGCAAAACTTATTTTGATTTTTTAAATAATTTGTAAAATTTAGGTAAAATTTATAATTTTTTCCTAAAATCCCTCCAATCTGTTATAATATTTTTAGAAAATAGAGGTCTTTATGGGTTTTACATTATTTACACTTACCGAACTAGTTTTGTTTGCGGTAAATAGCTTGATAAAATTTAATAATAAAAAAAACAAGCAAATTTTTGCAGGACTAATGTTTTTTATAATGTTTATTTTTGCAGCCTTGCGCGGGTCAGGTGATGCTGATTATTACAATTATTTGCGGTTTGTCAAAGATATTGGTCTAGATTTTTCAAAAGTTTTAAATTTTTCTTATCCAGTAGAATTTTCTTTTAGATTATTTTCCTATTTGATTAATTATTTTGGAATTTCTCGCCAATGGGTCATTGTTTTGATGAATGCACTATCAATTATCCCGGTTGCTAATATTTCTATTAAAAAAAGCAGAAATCCTTTTTTATCTGCCCTTATATTTTTGCCGGTTTTCATGCAATTTGATATGCAAACTGCAAGAACCGCATCAGCCATTGGCCTTGGACTTATTAGCATTGACGCCTTGTCAGAGAAAAAATTCTTTAAAAGCTTTATGTTTTTTCTCCTTGCTTTTAGCTTTCATAGGGCTGCCATAATTTTATTGGCATTTTTATTTTTGATGCTTTTTAGAATTGGAAATCTACTTAAAGTTTTGAGTCTGGGAGCTGCTTTTCTTGTTAGTATTTTCTCAGCAAGATTTTTTAGTTTGATGGCAAGTTTAATGTCAGCTGTTGGCTTATCGAGAATGGCATTAAAGATAAATTCCTATACCTTTACCGGGAAATTTGCCGGAGCTATGGCAATATATGATCCGAGAATTATCTTTGCTCTGGCCCTATTTGTAACAAGTATAATGTATTTTAACAAGAAATCTTTTGAGAAATTCTCTATTGAAGAAGCTTCTCTTAAGGCCATGTGGTTTTATTTGATTGCCTTATTGGTTTTTAGGTCGTCAATTGCCATAGCCTTTAGATTTTCAACCTTTATATCCATTCTACAAATAATTTATATACCTTTAGTTCTTGAAGAAATAAAAGAGATAGATAAACTTGGTAGAGTCTTAATTATTTTAGGCCTTGTGGTTTTCATCCTGCCCTACGCAGTATTTTTGATGGTCAAAGCTCCAAGTTATGACTTTTTCTTTACAAATTTAAATGCAATTTATTCACTAAAATAGGAGATTTTATGGAAAAACTTACAACAAATCAAATTATTGATGCAATCAAAAGAAATAAAAAATTTATAATAATTCCCGCGCTCATTCTTGGGCTTTTGGTTTTTGCCAAAGAAATTTTGCTTGAAGGGAAATATCAAGCAGAAACTGTTTTGATAGTTACAAGCAACGACGATAAGCCAATTACTTACAACAAATTAATTCTTAACGAAAAACTTGCTAATATTTATGGGCAATTTTTGGAGTCAGACGATTTATTTCAAGACGTTGAAAAAGAAGTCAAAGCTGACGGTGGAAATAATATTTCCAATAAATTTTCCTATGAAGTAAATCCTCAAGGAGGGGTGATTACCCTAACTTACAAGGATTCAGATAAAAATCGTGCCAAAGACACTTTGACCCTAATTGCTGAAGAATTTAGATCTTTTGCCAAAAATTATCTAAATATGGAAAATATTGAATATTTGCAAAAAGTAAATGTAAATAATTCTCCGAAAAAACGCGGAATAATCTTTACACTTTTAGGATTTTTCCTAGGAGGCTTAATTGGAATTTTTATACTCATCGTAAGAGAAATTTTATCAGATAAGATAAATTCAGCAGCTGATATAAGAGAAATGAATATAGAAGTTTTGGCTGATTTATCCACAGAAAATAAGGGCGAGCTTAGCAAAGTAAGCCGTAAAATAAGATTTTTATCCCCGAAGATGATAGTAGGATTAAGTCCATTAAATAGAAAAAGTAAAGACTTATCGATAGCAAAAGACTTGGGAGAAGTTTTAGATGCTTTTGTAATAAATTCTGAGGATATAGGCAAAATAGAAGATGCAAAAGAAAAATCTCCTTATATATTAATTGATGAAGAAGCCTTGGATAATCCATCAACCATAGATTTTTCTGATTTTGAAGATTATAAAATTATTTTAGTTAAGAAAAATAGCCATAAAAATGAACTAGCCTACAACATCAAAGAGCTAGAAAGACTTGAAATTAAATTTTTAGGGGTGATTTATCATAAATAAACTACTACTTATAATTTTTTTATTATTTTTAAGCGCCTGCGGCCAAAAAGAAGCTTATCAGGCAAAAAATATCGAAATTTTCCAAAATAAAAAAGAAATAAGAGAAGATAAATCTCTTCAAATCAACGGATTTTATATGGTCGACAAAGATTCTGAAATTTTCTCCTCTCCAGAAAAAAACGCAAGTTTTGACACTTTGGAAAAGGGATCTCTTGTTAAAATTTTGCAAGAAGAAGAAAATGGATTTGTATTTGTGGAATATAATGGAGATAATTTTTATATAGAAACTTGTAATTTATCGGAAATTTAGGGGCACTCGCCCCTTTTATTTTACAAAAAAATTTTATTGGTATATAATATATACGCACTAGGGGTGCTTTTTAGCTGAGATTATACCCTTAACCTGACTCAAGGTAATGCTTGCGGAGGAAAGTGTCTGAGCCTCTTTGAGTATGTGCAAAGGAGGTATTTTTTTATGGAAAAAACAAACAATACTTGGACAACGAGAATGTTAACAGAAGGAGCTATTTGTATAGCCTTATCTATTGTACTTGGACGTATAAAATTATTTGAAATGCCACAAGGTGGTTCAATTACAGCAGGTCAAATGATTCCTTTAATAATCTTTGCCCTAAGACATGGATGCGTAAAAGGTCTACTAGTTGGCGCAGTTTATGGAATTTTGGATATGATTCTTGGTGGTTATGTTATACATCCAGTTCAAGCTATCTTGGATTATCCGTTAGCTTTTGGACTTTTGGGATTAGCTGGAATATTTTCTGACAAATTCTTAGAAACAAAAAATATAGGCCCAATTATACTAGGAACTGCAATAGCTGTATTGGGAAGATTTATTTGCCATGTATTAACTGGAGTAATATTCTTTGCTTCATATGCACCTGAAGGCCAAGCTCCTCTTATATATTCAATAATCTATAACGGTTCTTTTTTACTAGTAGAATTTGCAATAACCTTAGTAATTATCTACCTATTAAAAAATTTCTTAACAAGCGATATGACAAAAATTAATAAGATCTAAAAAATATTTTTTTGCAAGCCTTAGGGCTTGTTTTTTTATTTAAAAAATATAAAAAAATTTCAAAAAAACCTTGACAGGGAAAATCATGGTGATATAATATTATTGTACCAAGACAGTAATACAATAATACAAAGCTAGGAGGTTTTGATGAAATTTGATTCACAAAGACCTATATATCTGCAACTTTTAGAAGATTTTAAGATAAAAATCTCAACTGGAGAATGGAAAGCTGGAGAAAAAATTGATTCTGTCAGAAATCTTGCCAAAATTTATGAGGTAAATCCTAATACAGTTCAAAAAGCATTAGCGGAGCTTGAAAGAGATGGATTTTGCGAAAGTAAGAGAACTGCTGGAAGATTTGTAACAGAAGATACTAAACTTATTTCAAAGCTGGAAAACAAAACATTTGAAAAAATTGCAGATGATTTTATTGAAGGGGCAAAAAACTTGAATTTAGAAAAAGATGAGGCGCTTGAGCAATTAAGGAAATATTGGGAGTAAAAAATGATTGATATTAAAAATTTAACCATGGTTTATGGAGGCAGAGCTGTTTTAGATAATCTAGATCTAAAATTAGAAGAAGGCCAAATTATTGGGCTTTTGGGAGAAAATGGTTCAGGCAAAACTACTTTGCTTAGAATACTAGCTGGCCTTGAGAGAAATTATAAGGGCGATGTCAAAATTAAGGGCGAAAATCCAGGAGGGCTTACAAATAGTTTAATTTCCTACCAACCGGACCATTTAGCAATTGATGATAATTTGAAAATTGTAGAAATAGTCGACTTGTATAGGAAATTCTATGAAGATTTTCAAAACGAGAAATTTTACGATTTGCTAGATAATTTTAATGTTTCAAAAGATCTTAAAATGAAAGAATGTTCTAAGGGTATGAGAGATAAGGTTCAAATTGCCCTAACTTTATCGAGAAAGGCAAAGATATATCTTTTGGATGAGCCGATTAGTGGAGTTGATCCAAAATCTAGAAAAATAGTTATAGATACGATAATTGATAATTTTGATTATCAGGGAATTTTGCTAATTTCAACTCATCTTATTTCAGCGGTTGAAAATATCCTCGATAGGGCGATTTTCCTTGATAAGGGCAAAATTATCATAAACCAAAGTGCCGATGAGATTAGAGAAGATAAGGGCATGACTATTGAAGAATATTTCGTGGAGGTAATGTAATGGGAAAACTTATTGGACAAATATTCAAAGAAGATTTTAAAAATATAATTTTGTGGTTGATTCTTCCTTTGATTTCATCTTTTATATTGATGAAACTATATGAAGTTTTTGAAACTTCTGCATTAATAGGAATTGCAATAGTAATTTCTTTTACTTTATTGATGGTAGGTCCTATTATCGCTTTAAGCATAAGTACAGATAAGGATATGAAAAGATTTTATGACAAAGAATCAAGCTTTTATTCAACGCTTCCTTACAAAAGCTCACAGATAATAGGAGCAAGATTTATAAACTATATACTAATAGGAATCTTATCTTTTACGTCTTTCATAGTAAATTTTATAATATTAGGTTTAGCACAAAAAGAACAGATCTATACATTAAGTGATATTTTTGACGGTATAAAGACTATTATTGCAAATATAGGTCTAGGAAGATTTGCTCTAATAATTCTCGTGGCCTTTAGCGTATTAATTACTCTTATTAGTATGCTTTTGCTATCATCAACAGCAACAGGTAGCAAGTATTTGGCAAAATATTCCAAGTCTGCAGCACTTTTTGTATTTATAATATTGCTTATAATAATAGGTTTTTCATTTTCTTACCTACAAGCCAATGTTCTTTTAAACAATCTAAATGAAGTTAAGGAAATAAATGGTATGGGAATGAAAATAGTTACTAATATTTCAAATACTACATTTATTATACCTATCTTATTTAACCTAGTATTATCTTCTGTAATGTATGCAATCAGCTATCTATTGCACGATAAGAAATTATCAGTAAATTAATCAATATTTGGTCTTCTAAGTTTTTTCTTGGAAGACCATTTTTTTATTTATTATAAATATAAATAGGAGTAAAATATAATAGAGAATTTATTTTTTGAAATTTCAAGGAGAACTTATGAAAAATACTCTATTTATTTACAATCCAAATAGTGGTCAACAAACTATAAACGATAATCTATCCGAGATTATCAATTATTTAAGTCAAAATGAGTATTTAACTACTATCTATGCTACCCAGCAATCTGGCGATGGAGCTTTATTAATAGAAAATTGTGGAAAAAATTTTGGGGAAATTATTGTAGCTGGCGGAGATGGAACCCTAGATGAAATAGTTGCTGCAGTTTGTAAGGAAAACTTAGATCCTCTAATTTCTTATATACCAACAGGATCAACCAACGACTTTTCAAAATCATTAAATATTCCAGAAGATGTAGAACAGGCAACAAAACTTATAATAAGTGGTAAAGAAAAAAAGATAGATGTAGGAGCAATTGATGATAAATATTTCGTCTATGTTGCAGCCTTTGGAGCACTTTCTGATATTTCTTTTTCTACAGATCAAGGTGTGAAAAATATTTTTGGTAGATCTGCTTATATTTTTGAAGGTTTAAAACAAACTTTACCTCTATCTAACATGCCAACATATAAAATGAAAGTATCAGTAGATGGAGAAGAAATTTCTGGAGAATTTATCCACTTTATGGTGACAAATTCTGTTTCTGTCGGTGGTTTTACAGGAATAACTGGCGATAATGTAGGTTTATCAGATGGTGTTTTTGAACTAACCATGGTAAAAGCACCAAAATCATTAGCTGACCTAAATAAAATAGTATCAGGCCTTACAAATGGGGAAGAAAATGAAATGCTGATTTTAAGAAAAGGAAGTGATTTTAAAATATCTACTGAAGAAGAAGTATCTTGGTCTTTAGATGGAGAATTTGGCGGATCTAGTAAAAATTCTCAAATAAAAATTTTGAAAGAAAAGATAAGAATGAAGGTTGGATCAAGCAAAAAAGCTTAAAAATATTATTTTTTAACAATTTAACCAAGTAAGTTTTACTAGTTTCTCGCAATTTGATATAATATAAGTGAGAACCTAGGAGGTTATAATGTTTAAAATAGGCGATAAAATCGTATACCCTAATCACGGAGCAGGAGTGATTGACGCTATTGAAAAAAAGGAATTTTTGGGAGAAGAAAAAGAATATTTCATCCTAAAAATGCCTATCGGTTCTATGAAGATTTCAATACCAATTTCAAACATCAATAAAATGAACATAAGAGATGTAATTAGCAAAGAAGAAGGAGATAAAATCCTAAAAATTTTGGACGATGATCCTAGTCCAATGGCTGATAACTGGAATGTTAGATATAGAGAAAATCAAGAAATAATAAAAACTGGCGACATATACAAAATCGCCGAGATGGTAAGAAATCTTGCAATTTTGGATAAGGAAAAAGGATTATCAACAACAGAAAAGAAACTACTAAATAGAGCAAGACGTATATTAGCAAGTGAATTAGTAATGGCAGGTTCTCTAGAAAAAGGCAAGGGCGAAGAAATGATAGATGAGTCCATTGGTCTTTAAATTATTAAAAGGAGTATAAATGAAACGTATTTTTCAATTGGTTATTACACTAATTGGAATTGTACTAGGCATTGTAATATTCAACATAGTTAATGCCGCAAGTTCTTTTATAGAACAACGCGGCATTATATTTATAATTGCAAATGTCCTAGCAGGACTAGTTGGTGGAATAATATTTTATTTTATATCTGGTAAATTTGCAGGCAAATTTATCAACAAATTTTCAAATTTAGAAGGGCAAATGAGCGAGATCCCAGCATCGAAGCTCATAGTTGGAACAATCGGAGCTATAATAGGAATTGTAATTGCAACCTTAATCTCAAGACCTTTAACCAGCCTACAAGTACCTTATGTGGGCAATTCAATTTTTGTGCTATTATCTATTTTATTATATATTGTTTTTGGTTATCTTGGATGGAGAGTTTCAGTTAGAAATAGCGAAGATTTTCTAAATCTCTTTAAAAATGTCAAAGATGTAAAAGAGCAAAAATCAATACTAAAGCATGACAAGAACAAAAATCTTGCAACAGCCAAGATCCTTGATACATCTGTAATCATAGACGGAAGAATTGTAGATATCTTAAACACTGAATTTATCGAAGGCGATTTGATAATTTCTGAATTTGTCTTAGAAGAATTGCAACACATAGCCGATAGCCCCGATGATCTAAAAAGAGAACGTGGCAGAAGAGGCCTTGATATTGTTAATGAGATAAAAAATAACGAAAAAACAAATCTTGTAATAGTTAATACAGATTACCCGGAAATCAAAGAAGTTGACAGCAAACTTTTAAAATTAGCCATTGATCTAAATGGAAAAATTTTCACCAATGACTATAATCTAAACAAAGTCTGTGATGTTCAAGGAATTCCCGTATTAAACATCAACGATCTTGCAAATGCCTTAAAACCAGTGGTTTTGCCAGGAGAAAGCATGGAAATTGAAGTTATAAAACTTGGCAAGGGTAGAAATCAAGGAGTTGGATATCTTGAAGATGGAACTATGGTTGTAGTTGAAGATGGGGATAAATACTTAGATAAAACTATAACAGCTACAGTAACAAGCGTCCTTCAAACATCAGCCGGAAGAATGATTTTTGTAAAAAGCAAAGAGGATTAAATGCTAGATGGTAAATACTTATCGGCCATAATAACAGCAGCAGGTTCTGGCAACCGCATGAATAGTCAGATAAACAAGCCTTATTTAACTATAGAAAATAAAAAAATCATAGAACTAACCCTTGATAAGGTTAGTAAGATTGAAAATTTTGACGAGATTATCCTTGTCATTAGAAAAGAAGATGAAGAAATAGTAGAAAAAATCTTGGAAAATTATCCAAATAAAATATCGTATGTATTTGGAAGCACAACTCGTGAACTTTCAACATTTGAAGGTCTTAAAGCCCTAAATAAGAAATGCCAATTGGTCTTAACCCACGATGGGGTAAGGCCTTTTGCTAGTTTAGCTTTATTTAAGAAAGTTTTGGAGATGCTTAAGCATTACAAGGCTGTAATTTCAGCGACAAAGAGTAAGGATACCATAAAAATTGTCGATGAAAACATGTTGGTTGATTTTACACCAAACAGGGACTATGTTTACAATATCCAAACACCTCAAGCTTTTGATAAGAATTTATTATTTTCCATGTATGAAAAATATGTAGAAAGTGAATTTAAAATAACTGACGATAGTCAACTTTTTGAGTTTTTCAAAAGAGATATTCCAGTAAAAGTTGTGGATGGAGAATATTCAAATATAAAAATCACCACAAAGGAAGATATTTTATTTGCCAAGGCATATATAAAAAGCTTAGAAAATGAGGAATTTTATGAGAATAGGAATAGGCTATGATGTCCATAGACTAGTAGAAAATAGAAAATTAATAATTGGCGGAGTAAATTTTGATTACAAGTTGGGACTTTTGGGTCATTCAGATGCAGATGTGCTAACTCACGCTATCATGGATGCGATTTTGGGAGCCTTGTCTTTGGGAGATATTGGAAAATTATTTCCAGATACTGATCCAAAATATAAGGACATAGATTCACTAAAGCTATTAGACAAAGTAGTTAAATTGATGAATGAAAATGGCTATAGAATCGGTAACGTAGATAGTGTAGTAATTTGCGAAGAGCCAAAGATTAATCCCAAAAGAGAAGAAATAAGACAAGTACTTGCAAATCATCTACAAACTGACATATCTAATGTATCAGTCAAAGCTTCTACTAGTGAGGGTTTATCCTTTACTGGCAAAGGATTAGGCATAGAGGCTAGAAGTGTAGTAATATTAGAGGAGAAAAATGCGTAGGTTAATAACAAGTGAATCAGTAACAGAAGGACACCCAGATAAAATTTGTGATAGGATTTCTGATGCTATCCTAGATGAGTGTCTAAGACAAGATAAAAATAGTAGAGTTGCTTGCGAAACAGTAACATCGACAGGTTTAGTATTGGTAGTTGGAGAAATTTCCACTGAAGCTTATGCGCCAATTGAAAAAATAGTTAGAGATACCATAAAAGAAATTGGATATGATGATCCAAAACTCGGCTTTGATTATTCAAATGTTGCAGTTTTAACATCGCTAATAGAACAATCACCAGATATTGCCCTTGGAGTAAACAATTCCCAAGAATACAAAATATCAAATGAAAAATATGATAAAATTGGAGCAGGTGATCAGGGAATAATATTTGGATATGCAGATGATGAAACAGATTCATATTTGCCAGCATCAGTAAGCTATGCCAACAAACTTGCTATGAAACTTGCAGAGCTAAGAAAAAATAAAACCTTAGCCTACCTAAGACCAGATGGCAAAACTCAAGTGACAGTAGAATATGAAGACGACAAATTAATAAGAATTGATAGTATAGTAATATCAAGTCAACACACCGAAGAAGTAAGCCTTGAAACTATAAGAGAAGATATAATAAGAGAAGTTATAAATAAAGTAATCGATCCTTCTTTGATGGATGAAAATACAAAAATTTATATTAATCCAACAGGCAAATTTGTAGTTGGAGGTCCAAAAGGCGATAGTGGACTTACAGGAAGAAAAATCATTGTAGATACTTACGGTGGATATTCCAAATCTGGCGGTGGAGCATTTTCTGGCAAAGATCCAACAAAAGTAGATAGATCTGCAGCTTATATGGCAAGATATGCAGCAAAAAATATGGTTGCAGCAGGACTTTGCCATAAGCTAGAAATAGGAATTTCCTATGCCATAGGAGTAGCTCATCCACTTTCAATTTATGTTGATAGTTTTGGCACAGGGATTTATGACGATGAAAAATTACTAGAAATTGTAAAAGAAAATTTTGATTTTAGACCACAAGCAATTATAGATCATCTTGATTTACTAAGACCAATCTATAAGAAAACTTCAAGTTATGGACACTTTGGTAGAAATGATAAAGATTTTACATGGGAGAAATTAGATAAAGTCGAAAAACTTAAAAAATATTAGGAGAAAAAATGGCAAGACTTAGAAGAAGTGTAGCTATAGATCTTGGAACAGCAGAAGTTTTGGTATATGTTAATAACAAGGGCATAGTTTTGGACGAACCCTCAGTGATAGCTGTGGATGTTTTAACAAATGAAATTCTTGCAGTAGGAAGCGAAGCAAAAAAACTTGTAGGCAGAACTCCAGGAAACATCAAAGCTATTAAGCCTATGAAAGATGGAGTTATAGCAGATTTTCCAGCAACAGAAAAAATGCTAAAATACTTTTTGGAAAAATCTATCAAAAAAGCAATTATCAAACCAGATTTGTTAATTTGCATACCATCAAGGGCAACTCAAGTTGAAAGAAGAGCAGTCCTTCAAGCTAGCGAAAATGCTGGGGCTCATAGAACATATCTAATAGAAGAACCACTTGCTGCTGCAATTGGAGCAGGAGTTGATATAACCAAGGCAAGTGGAGATTTGATAATAGATATTGGTGGAGGCACAACTGATATAGCAGTTATATCAGCAGGCCAAATAATAATTAGCAAATCAATACCAGTAGCAGGTTTAAATTTTGATAAGGACATCAAAGATAACATTAGAAAAAGATATGGCTTACTAATTGGCGATAATAAGGCAGAAGAAGTAAAAATCCAAGCCAATTCCATTAAAGATAATGAATCCCTAGAAGTTAGTGGTAGACAAATAACAGATGGTCTACCAAATAAAGTTTTCATTCCTTTAGGAGAAATTAAAGATTGCATTAGATCGTCTGTGGATATGATAGTAGACGGGGTAAAAAAAGTATTAGAAGTAACACCACCAGAACTCTCAAGCGATATCTATGACAAGGAAATAATACTTACTGGCGGTGGAGCTTATACACCAACACTTAAAGATAGGCTAGAAGAAAAACTTCAAATAAAAGTCAAAATTGCCGAAGATGCTAGTAAGTGTGTAATAAACGGGACAGGTAGAGCTTTAGGCTGGCTTGATGAAATTGACAAAACTTACAACGATTCTAAGAAACTAAAACAAAAAGAGCTAGAAGATAGCGAAAAATTAAGGAGAAGATAATGACAAAGACATTAGTAATGGTAAGGCATGGACAAAGCGAGTGGAACTTGGCAAACAAATTTACAGGCTGGGTAGATGTAGACTTATCTGAAAAAGGTGTAGAAGAAGCCATAGAAGCAGGCAAAAAAATCAAAGAAGCAGGCATTGTATTTGACCATGCACATACATCTATATTAAAAAGAGCTATAAAAACTTGTAACTATGTTTTGGAATATTCTGATCAAATGTTTGTCCCTGTAGAAAAATCATGGAGACTAAACGAACGTCATTATGGTGCCCTACAAGGATTAAACAAGGCTGAAACAGCAGAAAAATATGGCGATGAACAAGTTCATATTTGGAGAAGATCCTACGATACACTTCCTCCATTGCTATCAGAAGAAGAAATGGAAAAACAATATCACTTAAAAAGATATGCAAAACTTCCAAAAGATGTAGTTCCTGCTGCAGAAAATTTGAAAATAACTCTAGAAAGAGCTCTTCCATATTATTTTGACCACATAGCACCACAACTACTAAAAGATGAAGTGGTTTTAGTAGCAGCTCACGGCAACAGCCTAAGAGCTTTGGCAAAACATATAGAAAAAATATCAGATGATGATATAATGGGTCTTGAAATTCCAACAGGTCAACCTTTAGTTTATGAACTAGATGATGATCTAAATATGATTAAAAAATACTATTTGTAAATATAAAAAGAGATGGTAAGTAGAATTACTATTTGCCATCAATTTTTTTGCCTAAGTCTATAATTAGTAAAATGGCTAAAATACTTTATCATATACACGAAAATTTGGCATATTTTGCTTGGTATAGAAATTTTTATAAAAATATCTTTACATTTATTTTTTAGTAATTATAATATAAAATAGAGGTGATGAAATGAAAATTGCATCAGTTGAATATGAAAATGGTGTATCACAATTATTGAATTCTCGTTTTGACAAAAATGACGTAATTGTTAATAAATTTGATAATTTTGAAGACCTCATAGGAATAAATCTTAAGGAATATGATCTAATTCTTGTAGATATGACTCACAACAAATGCCTACAAGTAATACAATACATAAAACAAACTACAAATATACCTGTAATATACTTAACAGAAAGATACAACAAAAATCCCTATGAACAAGAAATCGACGATAAAGAATTTATTATTCATTCAAATACCAGAGAAGAATTTGTAAATCACGTATTTGAAAAAGTCGAAGAACTTAACGATACAAAAATTATTAATCTTGGATTTTGCACAATGGAAGAAGATAATGGGATATTTAGAATAGGAAATTATATCCTAGATTTGACAAAGCTTGAAATTTCAATTTGTGCAGTATTAATAAATAATCTAGGCAAAACCTTATCAAAAGATCAAATAGTTGAAGAAATGGCAAAAAAAGGCCTGGAAACAACAGAAAGATCAGTAAGAGAACACATAAGAAAAATAAGATTAGAATTTAAAAAAGCAAATCTTTATCCAATAGAAACAGTTAACCGTTTGGGCTATAGGTGGGTACTTGATTCTTGTACTCCATAGGGAAATTTTACTATGAATAATGAATGTGATATTACTTATATTGGTAAAGAGATAAGAAATATTAGAAAATACAAAAAATTAACTCAAGAGGATATTTCTTTTGCTACTAATCTTTCAATTGATACCATAAGAAGACTAGAAAGTGGAAAAGTTGATATAAAAATTAGCTCGCTTTTGAAAGTGTTGGATACTCTGGGAATTGAATTTTATAATATATTTGATACTATTGAAAAGTCTAAATGGTCAACTATAGAAAAATACTTGTTGGAAATAGATTTTTCACTTAACTCTTTGGATCTTGGCAAAGCAAGAGAGTTATTGATAGACTTTGAAAAATTAGATACATCTCAATTATCAATTACCTATAAAAAAAGATATGAACAGAATTTAGGATATTACAAAGTTGTATTAAATGAAAATATAACTTATGAGCAATGCATTAATAATCTAATTGATCTTATTAAAATCAATCATGAAAATTTTAGTGTTGAAAAATTTGCCTTACATTCGTTTACTAAATTTGAGCTTAGAATTTTAAGAACTATTGCAAATAGATTAAGAAATATTGGGGAAATTGACTTAGGCAGAGACATCCTATTGTTTATAGAATCTCAAATAAATGAAACGTCTAAAGATTATCCTTTAGTAGCATATACTATAAGCAGATATTATGATCTAGATAATAATTTTGAAAAAGCATCTTTTCGGAATGGCAAAGCTATAAGAACATCAATCAATAACAATGATATCTTAGGATTAATATATAGCTATTATCAAAAAGGAGATCTACTGATTAAACAAAAAGATGGAAAAGCCATGGATTATATAAATATGTCTTTTGAGCTTTGCAAACTAGCTGGTAGAAAAAAACTTGAAGAAAATCTAAAAAAATATTTGAATTATAATTTTAAATAATGCTTAAGAGCATTATTTTTTTTTATTTATTAATAGAATGTTATTAAAAAATTTCCTAATAAGACAGGAATTAGGAAATTCTAATGCTTTAATGTATCGTGAAACACGGCACACAAGCTATTCTATCTTCAATATAAACGATTTATAATAAAGTTAATAGTAAATAATTGCGTGCACCTAAGTTTTCTAAATTTATTGCAGGAGGAAAATATGAAAAATAAAAAGAAAGCAGCAGTTCTTTCCTTAGCATTATTATTAGTGGCACCTATATCTTTTGCAAGTCAACCAGAAGTTCTTAGTAATCAAGGATCTAATGATCCACCAGTAACTGTAAGCAATTATGACAGTGGTATTAAAGATTTTTTAGGTGGAAAATGGAGACATGGTGTGAATGATACACATGTTTGGTCATGGTTTTATCATTCAAAGAGATTCCATACGACTTCTGTAAAAGGAGCTGGAGGAAAATTTGGATATTCTGGAATAACAAATCCAAGAGAAACTGCATATGCTAGTTGGGAAAAAGCTCCATCAGGAAATGAAGCTTATGCTAATGTTATAAACTGACATAATGTTTTATAGTAGCAAGGCTTTTAATTTGTCTTGCTACTATAAAATCTTTATAAAGGAAACGCTATGAAAAAAATAATAAAATTTCTAATTGCCATAACATTAATTTTATCATCGTTAACTTATTTTTTTTATGTGGATAGCAATCAAGCTATAGGAAAATTTCCGGATTTTGACAAATTTATAAATCTTGTAAATTATGAAGATAAAGATATTAGAAAAGAAATTGAAAAATATGCACTAAAAAATAATATTAACCTTGTTAAATTTGATAATAAAATTAGATATGATATTAAAGATAAAATGGATGTTAATGCTTACTTATTTTTAGCTGATTATTCAAGGTTTACAGAAAATCACAGGGATTTAATTATTAAAGAAAATCCGAAAGGTGTCAATAAATTTGAATGTGTAAAAGAGAATAATTTTTTGTCAAGAAATAATATCGACATAATAAAATTTGAAGATCTGAATATAGACAATATTTCTGGAGATTATGCAGTAAGTGGGAATAATGAAGACTTGGATAAATTTATTGAAGATTTATCTGATTTTGCCGATATCAAAAAAACTCCTGATTATATGAGTGTATCTAATATTACTATGAAAGAATTTTTCTTAGGTCTAGTTGTAAATTTTATAATAATATTTGCTACATTATTTGCAATTGTTATATATAATAGAAGCTTAACTAAGGAAATTTCTGTTTCGCTTTTATTTGGATATTCTGATATTAAATTAGCACTTGGTAAAACTATAAATATTTTAATGCCATCCTTTATTTTAGCAATTGTTATAGATTGGATTATTTTTTTCAAGCTTACTAACCCAGATAGTATTGGTGGATTTTTATTATCCATGAATCCTATTTATAAATTTGTTGCAGCTTTCACTTTAGTTATATTTATACTTGAATTTTTCTTGCTATTTTTTAAAACAAGCAAAGAAGAACCAATACTAATAATTAAAGGTCAGAGAAAAACATCTGCCAAATTACTCTTCCCATTTAAAATGATATTTGCTGCTTGTATATGCTATATGTTTTTCATATCGATATTTTCTGCAAAAGACTATTTATATGTAAAAAACTACTTAAATGATTGGCGATTTTCTAAATATTATGCAAATATTAGCGTAGGGTTACCTTGGCAATATGTCATTGACAAGGATCAGAGTAAGTATGAAAAACTATTTACAAAACCAACAACAAACTTAGCATATGAATTAATCGATAAGGGAGCAGTTATATTTTCAAATCCTTATGAGAAAAGAGAAGCTTTGAACTTTACAGACAATACTCTCAAGGAGTATAGATTAAACAATGGTAAATTTGCTTATATAAATTCTAATTATATAAAAAAATTTGATATTTTGGATGCGGATGGAAGAAAGATATCAGATGATATTGAGAAAAATGAATGGAAAATCCTTGTTCCTGAAAATATTAAGCTTAATAATAATGACCTTGATTATATAAAAAGAAAACAGTTAGAACAAACGGACTTAAATGAAGAAAACTTGATAACAACTTTTATAAAAATCAAAGCAAATCAAAAGCTAGCAAAACTTGATTCTCAGGCGAAAATTGATGATCCTTTTACTAATAATTATGTTTTTATATTGATAAATGAAAACTCAATAGGAAAAGATGATGATCTTCTTTCTTATTTTCTAGTCAATGGCTACCTTCATCCTTATCTTGAAAATAAAGATGTTAGCTTAAAAGAATTAAAGAAATTTATTAATAGAAACCCAGCTAGTAAATATGTTTTGTGGATAGAAAGTACATTTAATTATGTAAATTATCAAGTAAATAAATATAAAATTGAAATGTTAATATATATTTTTGGGACTATCTTATTTTTTGTTATTTATAGCTTAATAATAATTTTAGATAAGAATAATTATTACCTAAACCATGGAGAAGAGCTAGCAGTGAAGAGTCTATTTGGCTATGAATTTAAAGATATTCACAAAAAAAAGATAAAAGATACTGCTATATCTTACTTATTTTCATTGATAATTTTTTATATAATAATAAATTTTACCAATCGATATAACTACTTTGGATTTTTTACTCCTAGAAATGATCGGTCAAATGCAGATATATTAATTGGATTGGCTTTAAGTTTTATACTCTTATTAGGCTTATATCTGATAGAGTTAAAAATACTAAAAGATAATGATAAATTGACAATAAAACTGAAAGAAGGAAATTAATGCAAACTCAAATAAGACTTGAAAATATAAATAAATCTTATGGTAAGCACAAAATTTTAGATAATCTTAATATTAGCATATATCCAGAGGATTTTATAACTATAATCGGTGCAAGTGGATCTGGGAAATCAACCTTATTAAATATCTTAGGAACTTTGGAAGATTACGATAGTGGCGAGGTAGAAAGTTTTGGCTATAAAGATCCCATTAAAGATTATAAAAATTCAATGATTCTAAGAAGAGAAAAAATCGCCTATTTATTTCAAAATTTCGCTTTAATAGAAAATATGACTGTAAAAGAAAATCTAGATATTGCATTAAAATATAGTAAATACAAAAATGACAAAGAAAAAATAAGACAAATATTAGATATGCTCGGTGTAATTGATAAAATTGATAATAAAATTTATGAACTTTCAGGTGGTCAGCAACAAAGAGTTGCTATGGCTAGAGTATTATTAAAGCCTTATCAAATTCTGTTAGCTGATGAGCCAACAGGATCTTTAGATAAATCAAATAAAGATATTTTGATAAAAATACTAATTGAAGAAAATAAAAAAGGAAAAACAATAGTTGTAGTAAGCCATGATATGGATTTTATTAAAATCAGCAAAAGAGCTTACAAAATTATAGATAAAAGATTGGAGCTTATAAAATGAAGATAAAGAGAAGTAATAAGCCTTTGTTTTTATTGATAGCTTTGATTGCTTTAGCATCATTAATCTATCTAACAAAGACAAATTCAAAGAAAATAGAGGCACTTATTATCGAAGATTTAGGGAAAAATAAATTTAGTGCAGTTGGAATTGCTAGTAAAAGCGAAATATTATTATGCAAGGATGAAGAAGATAAATACCTGATACCAAATTCCGTTTTTAAAAATGGAGAGTTGTATAATATTATTGCAGTAGATGAGAATGGAAAAGTATATATTAGCGAAAGTTTGAAAATTTCAGAAAATGATATAATAAAAATAAAATCTAAAGAAGATGATAAGCTGCTTTTAGAAAATAAAACAAATGGACAAAGGGAAAATATAAATTTGCCAGATATATCAAATTGGATAGTTACAAAAGAAAGAGGAAGTATTAGTGCAAATTTTGCTGCGGATACTGACTTAGAATATACGCTATATGTTATTGGTAAGGATTATGGAATTGGAATTTCTGATAAAAAAAGTAAAGGAGAAAAAGTTTTTGCTAGTTGGGAAGCTGGAAAATCTATGATATCTTTAGTAAAATTTAAATTAAAATAAGCTTGATAAAACATTTTCCTAGTGTTATAATAATATCAGAAACTAAATATTTATAGTCTTGTGGATATTTTATCCATAAGGACTTGTTTTCGGGGTAAGGTGCAATTCCTAAACCGGCAGTGATAGTCTGCGAGCCTTTGGGTTGAATTGGTGCAATTCCAATACCGACAGTATAGTCTGGATGGTAGAAATATATTCTTCTAATCATCGATTGATAAGAAATTTTCTTTTGCTATTTATTTTTTATAGTAAGGAAATTCTTAGTAAGTAATTGATTAGTTTAGATGCCCTGAATTTTCGGGCATTTTTTATTGCCCAGATTAGGAGGTAATTATGAATCAAAGTAGAAGTAAATCATTTAGTTTAAATCGTCTCGTTAAAGTAGGTATTTTGGCAGCTCTTGCTTATATCTTAATGTTTATCCAAATGCCAATTCCTATAGCACCACCTTTTATGAAAGTGGATTTTGCTGATGTGCCAGCTCTTATTGGAGGCTTTGCTCTTGGACCTTGGTATGGAGTTTTAATTCAACTTATTAAAAATATTTTAAATTTATCTAAAACAATGACAGGTGGAGTTGGAGAATTATCAAATTTCATAGTTGGTTCAACCTTTGTTTTAGTAGCAACAAGCATTTATAGAAATAATAAAACTAAGAAAAACTCAATTATAGCTTTAATCCTTGGCGTTCTTGCAATGAGCGCAGTAGCAACATTGTCAAATGCATTTGTAGTATTTCCAATCTATGGCAAAGTAATGCATACAGATCTTGAAGCATTTGCAAAAATGATTCCAGGAAATGGTCTTGTAAATAACTACTTTACACTTATGATATTTTCAATAGCGCCATTTAATATTATAAAAGGAGCTGTGGAAGCTGTGGTTACAGAGCTTATCTATAAGAGAATATCACCATTTATTAAATCAAATAATTTTTAAGAAAATAACATCAAAACCTTCCCTAGCTTAGGCTAGGGTTTTTCTTTGGAAATTTTATGGATTAAAAAAAGAGTAAATTCTACAATTTACTCTTATAAAAAAATTTAATTCTCGTAAGCAACTTGGCTAGCTACTTTTTTGTATTCATAAAAGTTTATTACAAGCATTATTGCATAAATCAAACTAAAGGCTGAAAAAGCAAATATCAAGGAATCAGTGGAAAAAAGGCTGTTTACTGATTTTAAGAAAAATGGAGCTACAAATCCACCCAAATTACAACCAATAAAAATCAAGTTGTTGGCAATTCTCGCTTTTGATCCTCTTATAAATCTTGCAACTTCTGCAAAAAGATATGGGGTACATAAGGATTGGGAAAAGGCTATAAATACCATAGAAATTAGGTAAATGTACATATTATAACCAAAAATCGCTAAAATCGTATTAAAAATTATATAAATTATAAGTCCCAAAAAAATTGTTCTTTCTCTTAAAGCTCTATTTATCATCCCAAACATAAAGCCAAAAATCATTCCAGAAATTGGAAGAATTAGCATATACATTGAAATTTCTGCATCCATTCCCTTAGCAAGTGTTGCGATATTTGGAAATCTAACGCTAATTGCTGTATTGTTCATAATTATGACGGCTGCAAAAATCACATAAAAAAATATTTGCTTGTTTAATCTAAATTTTTCGCCATCTTCGTCTTCTTCTTTTGCTATATCAACTTCTGGTATATTTTTTATAAAATTAATAAGTATTACAAAGGCAAAGGAATAAACCAAAAATGCATAGGTCCAATGAATTTTTATAAAAAGTCCTGCCAAGAACAATAAGAGAATTTGTCCTATAAATTCCCAAGAAATTCTAATACCATGTAGGCTATTTGCCTCATCGCCTGAAAAAAATACATTTATGTAATTGGCACTGTGACCATTAAAAAGCCCAACTCCTGCACCCATCATGAGTCTGCTTATAAAAATCGCTGGGTAAGTTTTTGACATTACTGGCAAAATTGAGCTTAGGCCTACCAGTATTAGACCTATTATTACGCATTTTTTCATGCCTATTTTTTGAGTAATCTTTTCATTTAATAAAATTGCTATTATTGAAGTGATTGACGATAAAGTTATCATCATCTCTGCATTTGTAATTGATAAGCCCAGATCTTTTTGCATAAAGACCAAAGTTCCAGAAATTACACTATTACTTGCAACATAAATAGATAGGGCAAGGATAGCAATTTTTAATTTCAAATTATTTTTCACCATAATTCCTCTTTTCATAGACCTATAATAACAAATCAGAGAAAAAAGGTAAACAATAGCACATTAATGTAATAAAAAGATAGGCTCTTATATGGAGGAAAAATTTCCATATTAAAGCCTAAAAAATCATCTTGCGTCAAGATCTTGATATTTTTCCTTATTTTCGTCAAATTTTTTTGCTGCATAAGAGCAAGTTGGGATTATTTTTACTTTTTCTTTGCGAGCATTTTCGCAGACTTCATCGAGCAATTTTCCTGCTAGACCTTGACCACCATAATTTTTATCAACCACTGTGTGGGTAATTTCCCACAAATTTTCATCTTTTACTTCATACTGACAATAAGCAATTTCCAAATCATTGTCATAGGCTAAAGCCTTCTTTCTATCTTTTTCAAGTTTTATTTGCATATACTCACCTCTTTTAATATTTACCCCAAATTTGCGATAAATTATTCTGATAAATTTATCTTTATCTAATGATTTATGATATAATAAAAAGGGTGATAAAAATGTATAATGTAGGAATCGATATAGGCTCGACTGCTTCTAAAGTAGTTGTTCTTGACCAATCAAAAGAAAAAATTCTTTTAAAAAAAGTTATGCCAACAGGCTGGTCTTCAGTTGAAACAAGTGGAACCATTAAACAATGGCTAGAAGAAAACGATATCAACGGAGATAATAGCAAGGTTGTTGCCACAGGTTATGGAAGAGTAGCTGTTCCTTTTTCTGATAAGGTCGTAACAGAAATTACCTGCCATGCCAAAGGCGCACATTTTTTTGAAAATAGAGATATGACTATCATAGATATAGGTGGTCAAGATACCAAGGCCATTAGACTTGTAAATAGCATGGTCGATGATTTTTTGATGAATGATAAATGCTCAGCTGGAACTGGCAAATTTTTGGAAGTTATGGCAAATAGACTCGGTGTAGACTTAAACCAGATGTTTGAACTTGCAAAAGTTGGCAAAGATGTGAAAATTTCATCCATGTGTACGGTATTTGCAGAAAGTGAAATTATTTCATTAATCGGCAAAGGAACTCCAAAAGAAGATATAGCTTGTGGAGTAATTCATTCTATCATAAACAAGGTTAAAACCTTGGTTAACAGACTTCCAAAATCAGATTATTATTTCTTAACAGGTGGATTTTCTGGCAATGACTATATGGTAGCTCATTTATCAGAAATACTTGGAGCAGAAGTAGGAACAAATCACGATGGAAGATATGCAGGAGCTATTGGTGCTGCTGTTTTGGCAAAATAATGGATTATTTAGAAATTAGAAAAAACGCTTATATAGATATTTTAGAAATTTCTAGCAAAAAAACAGTAGTGTCACTTTGGGGAAGGGTTCCTTGGGAGATAGTGGAAAGCTTTTCCTACCAAAGCGTATATTCTTATGGGATCGATAAAGAAGTTACCAAAGGTTATGAAGATAACAATTATTGCGATATGCTAAATTCTTCATTTGCCTATTTAGAGCTTAAAAAATGCCCATTTATGTACGCTTCATCGTTTTTTATAGTAGATGATTATTGTAAAAGTCGATATGAAAATTTAAGAAAAAAAACCGACAAAGAAGTTTATATTTACAAAAATAACGACTACAAATCTTTGATAAATTATTTAGAAGAAAAATCAAAAACAAAATTCAATAAAGTAAAGTTTGAAGAGCTAGTTAATAAATCCAAGGAAATTTCAAAACTTATAGTAGCTTTAAGATCTTGTAAAATTCCTAATCAAAGGATTTATGAAGTTGAATATTTTTCAAAATTCATATTTGATATGGATAAGAAAATAGAATTTATAAAAAAACACATAGATGATTCGAAAGAAGAAAAATCTATAGCAAAAGTTCAGGCAGGGGCAGGAATATATAAAAAAATTGGTCAATTAATCAATGAAGGCTATTTTTGTGAGGGAGAATATCAGAAAATTTATACGACAAATTCTTTTGATTTTATAAAAGAAAAATACGGGAAATTTGATCTGGAGGCTGATTACATCATTCACAATTGCAGCCAAATTGAAATTGAAAATAAAGAAATTGCCTATTAGGAGGTTTGGTATGGCAGATTACAGAAAAATGTGGGAAGATCTTGACATGGATGTTGAAAAACACGACGTTCTTTGCGAAGTGTTGCCACAAGCATTTGGTGATGTTTACTTATCACAAGAAAACAGACCAGAAAAAATGGACTATTTTAACATGGTAGTTGCAGAAATTCACGGAATTAGACCAGCTGAGCTAATCGATTTTCAAAAAAAAGGTGGCAAAGTAGTTGGAACATTTTGTATCCACGTTCCTGATGAAGTAGTATTTGGTTGTGGAGCAATAAATACAGGTCTATGCTCAGGATCACAATTTTGGGTACCAGGTGGAGAAGAACATCTACCAACAGCAACTTGTCCACTAATTAAAGCATCCCTTGGAGCAAGATTTGAAAGAACTTGTCCATTCTTTAGATTAGCAGATTTATTTGTAGGAGAAACAACTTGCGATGGCAAGAAAAAAGCTTGGGAAATCATGGCAAAAGATGCACCAATGTACATATTTGACCTTCCACAAATGAAAAGAGATAAGGATGTAGAATTCTTCAAAGACGAAGTTTACAGATACATAGATAGAATAGAAGAATTAACAGGAAACAAACTAACAGAAGAATCTCTACACGATGCAATAGTTCTAATCAACAACAAAAGACGTGCAATGCAAAGACTTTGGGAATTCCGTAAATTAGACAATGTTCCAATAAGCGGAAAAGATTGCCTATTAATTTCTCAAATTGCATTTTACGATGACCCAGCAAGATTTGCCCAAAAAGTTAATGAATTGTGCGACGAATTAGACAAGAGAAAAGAAGAAAATGTAAGTGTCTACAAAAAAGGTGCAACAAGACTTATGCTTACAGGAACTCCACTATCAATTCCAAACTGGAAACTACACCACATAATCGAATCTTCAGGAGCAGCAATTGTTTGTGAAGAAATGTGTACAGGATCTAGATATTTCGAACTAACAGTTGATGAATCAGGAAAAACAATGGATGAAATGGTTGATAAACTAACAGATAGATACATGAAAGGTATCAACTGTGCATGCTACACACCAAATACTGAAAGAACTGACGATATCATTAGACTTGCCAAAGAATATAATGTTGATGGCGTAATCGATGTAAACTTAAAATTCTGCAACATCTACGATACAGAAGGTCACCTAGTAGAAGCAGAACTTAAAAAACAAGGCATTCCAGTATTAGGAATTGAAACTGACTACACAGACGAAGATAGCGAACAATTAAAAACAAGAATTGAAGCTTTCGTTGAAATGATTGAAAATGAAAAATAAAATGAACTACATCTTATTTAAAGATGTAGAAAATGGCAAAAAGCTTTACGATTTGATAAAAAATAATTCCATAAAAGCAACGATAGCACCAACTCCAAGAATTTTGGATATTTGTTGTGGTATATCAATTCTTTATGATAATATTGAGGATAAGCCAAAGATTGAAGAAATTATCAAAGAAAACAATATAGAAATCAAAGGCTTTCACGAAATTGAAAGAGATATTGACCCAAATAGGATGAAATTTTTATAAAATTTGTAAGAGGAGTTTAGTTGTTGGAATTTCCAGTAATTAGACTCCTTGTTTTTAAAGAATAAACAGCTTGTTTAGGAAAAAATTGGGGGTAAATTGTTTGTAGAAAGGAGAAATTATGAAAAGAGATTATAAATTATCATCAATTATTATAATTAATCTAATAGCAGCTTTTATTAGTGCCATTATTTCAAAAATTCTTGGAGCTGATAATAACCAAAATACAATTACTTATATTATTGCAAGTTTGCTTTCACTTATTATAACAACCATTGCAGGTTTTGCCATAGCTAGAGGGCTTTTGAAAAATAGAATGGGAAGCCTTGGCGAATATTTGGATAATGTGAACTTTTTAAATTTTAAAGTTTTCGCCTTGGTTTTTGTAATAAGTTTGATTTCATCAGCTGGTTTATTGAGCTTTTTATTAACTCCAATTAAAAATTTAACTGTAAATTCATTAGAAAAAGGTAGTTATCTGCCAATAAATTATATTATTGCTTTAGCAATACTTACAATTTTTGGAGCAATTTATGATATTTTTACAGCCTATAAATTTTTTGTGGCAGCTGATAAAGACCAGCTAAGCTTTGGAGCATTATTTAAGGAAGTTTTTGTAGTAGGAAAAGATCTTTTCAAAAAAACTCTTCCAACCTATATAAAATTAATAATTCTTCCTGCAATAATTTACATTGTAATACTTGTAGCAACAGTAAGATCACAAATGACTCATTATGTCCTTAATCCGGCTATGGATGCTCCTATGGGAGCTATTGCCTTTATATTAGTCTTATCTTTGGCTTTTTCAATATATATATTTGTAGCTACAGCAATTTTACAAGCAAAACTATCAAATTTTTATCTAGATTATATAAGGGATATACCAGAGATTGAAGCAAGCATTGAAGAAAATTAGAAAACAATAAAATAATTAGGGTTTGCGAAAATAATCGCAAGCTCTTTTTTTGTGGAAAAATTTAGAAAATAAAATAAGATATATTATAGTTTGATAGAAGATTTACTTAGAAATAAGATTTTAAAATAATATTTATGATTAATACTTGTATTTAATTATATAAGTGCTATACTAAATAGACTTAGGGGGCTAAGATGAATATTATAATTTTAGGAGCAGGCAAGGTTGGCTCTTATCTTACAAATGAATTGTCTTTACAAGATCACGACATATTAGTTATTGACAAAGATAAGGATGTTTTAAATAGATTGTTAGAACAAAATGATGTTATGGCCTTAGAAGGCGATGGATGCGATATTGAGATTCTAAAAGAAGCAGATGTTAGTAGTTGTGATATTTTCATTGCCCTTACAAGAAATGACGATACAAATATAATTTCTGCAGCTCTTGCCAATTCTTTGGGAGCAGGAGAAATTATTATAAGGCTTCGCGATTCTAAATATGTCAACAATGTCGATAGGATAAAGAAATTAACTGGATCAAATCTGGTGATAAATCCAGAATATTTGGCTGCCAAAGAAATCCAACGTTCCATAAAATATTCTCACGCAAGAAATGTGCAAACTTTTATGGAAGATAGGGTACTTATGATGGAAATTGTCATAGGCGAAAATTCTAGATTGGTAGGAAAAAGACTTAGCGAAACCACCTCATATTTGGATGATTTTGATATTTTGATTGGCATTGTAAATGATAATGGGAAAATCACAATACCAAATGGTAATTTCCTCTTAGAAGCAGGACAAAAAATATATATTTTGGGAACCAAAGAAGACGTAGACTTATTTTATAAGGCCGAAATTCCTGAAAATATAAGAATGCAAGATATCTTAATTATAGGTGCAGGCCCTGTTAGCCACCATTTGACAAGATTACTCTTAGAAAGAAATTTCAATGTAACAATTATTGAAATTAGCAGAGAAAAGGCCATCGATATACAAGAAAATTTCACAGATGCAGTTGTAATAAATGCTGATGGTTCAGATCCTGATATTCTAGAAGAAGCGAGAATTGATACATACGATTCAGTAATTTCACTAACTGGAATTGATGAAGAAAATATTTTAATTTCGCTAATTGCTCAAAGATATGGCATAGAGAAAATCATAGCTAAGGTAAATAGGACAAACTTACTAAAACTAACTGGTATTTTGGATATTGATGCAACTTTCACTCCAAAATCAGCAGCATCAAATTATATAAACAGACTTATAAGGTCAAAATATGAGGCAAGCGATATATCAACCCTAAACAAACTATACAGGCTTGAAAGCGATGAGGTTGAAGTTTTGGAATTTGAAGTAAGCGAAAATTCTCTGATATTTGATAAAGCCCTAAGAGAAGTAAATTTAAAAGACGATACCCTTGTTGCAATTATCGAACATAGCGAGCTAAATGGTCAAATCGAAGTTGCTACTGGTAATTCTGTAATAGACTTAGGCGATAGGGTTTTGGTAATTACAAAAACTAGAAATATTAGCAAAATAGATGATATTTTGGAGTAGAAATGAATTTAAAGGTAATTAACAATTCAATAGGTAAGCTTTTGCAAGTGCTTGCAATTCTCATGTCTGTGCCACTTTTGGTTTCTTTTATTTACAGAGAATCCTTAGCTGACAAAATGTATTTTGTAATTCCCATAGCACTTTGTCTGATAGTTGGAACTTTACTAGTAAAATTTTCCAATGATAACGGCCATATATACAATAGAGAAGGTATGTTTACAACAGCTTTTTGCTGGGTTTTATATTCAGCTATTGGAGCAATTCCTTTATTCTTAACTCCAAGCAACTATCCAACTTTTTTGGATGCATTTTTTGAAATGGCAAGTGGTTTTACAACTTGTGGGGCATCTGTTGCAAATAATGTTGAAACTTTGCCAAATTCAATAATTTTTTGGAGATCTTTTTCCCACCTTATAGGAGGTATGGGAATTTTGGTTTTCACTTTGGCGATTTTGCCTAAACAACACAAAGAATCTGCCAATCTCATGCAGGCGGAAGTTCCAGGACCAACTTTTGGCAAGATTACCCCAAAGCTTGTACATACAGCAAGAGCTCTTTATATTCTTTATCTATCTCTTACTGCAATAACTGCACTTGCTTTAAAAATTGCCGGCATGAACGTATTTGATTCCATAATTTATGCCATGGGAACTGCAGGAACTGGTGGTTTTGGCAACCGCGGACTTTCAATTGGATTTTACGATTCAAGAGCCATAGAAATTATTTTAAGTATTGCTATGCTTTTATTTGGAGTAAATTTTAACCTTTATTATTATGCAATTTATAGATCTGCCAAAGATAGCTTTAAATCAGAGGAATTAAAATGGTATTTGATAATAATTCTTGCAGCAACGCTATTGATTTTTATAAATATTCTTCCACAAAGCCAAGATGTTTTTCATAGTGGTGTAAGCTCGTTTTTTACGGTAACATCGACAATTACAACTACAGGCTATGTATCACTAGATTATAGCAAGTGGCCATTATTTTCAAGAAATATTTTGATTTTACTGATGTTTATTGGGGGATGTGCTGGTTCAACTGCTGGTGGCATTAAGGTTTCAAGAATAACTATGCTTGTAAAAACTGGAATCAATAGGGTAAAACAAGCCATAAATCCTATGAGAATTACAGTAAACAAACTTGATGGCAAAAAAGTCGATAAGGATATAGAACATTATGTAAACAAATATTTGATAGTTTATATTTTACTATTTATAATTTTCATGTTTGCAGTAACACTTGATACCAATGATCTTGAAACAGCTTTTACAGCTGTGGCAACAACATTTAATAACGTAGGCCCAGGTCTTGGTCAATTTGGACCGATTACTTCTTTTGAAAATATCGGCAATTTATCAAAATTTGTCCTATCTTTTGCTATGCTTTTTGGTAGGCTTGAATTATATCCAATGATTTTGCTATTTTCCCCAAGATCATATAAAAAGCTTAGAAATAAATAATTGACTTTTGCAGTTTTTATATTATAATTAGCTTAGTTACAATATAATAAAATCTAGAAAACATTAAGAACACTTGTGGGGTAAGAACTGGTGGGACAAACTCACATTTAGCCATTGTTTTTACTCATTTATATGGTTAAAACTCACAACCACAGGGGGCAAATTGCCAAATCCGAATAATAAATTCATATCTATAGGATTTAAACAATGAGTAAGTAGATATGACCATAAAATCCTTGTTCAAAATAATGTGCAAGGACTTTTTTTGTCTTTTTTTAGATTTTAAATTAAAGGGGGAGGTTTAAATGAAAAAGATATTTATGATTTTTTTGCTTTTGTTTGTCACTTCTTGTGCCAGCAAAAATAAGGAGCAAGTCGTTGTTTTTAACGCTGGCGAGTACATGGATATGGATTTGATAAAACAATTTGAAAAAGATACTGGTATTGAAGTTATATATCAAACTTTTCAATCAGATGAAGAAATGTTTGTAAAATTAACACAATCTGCCAACAATTACGATGTTGTAGTCCCAATGGATTATATGGTAGAAAAGCTTTTAAAATATGATATGCTAGCGCCGATTGATTTTTCAAATGTACCAAATGCCAAATATATTATGGACCAATACAAAAACCTACCCTTTGATCCAGAAGGCAAATACACAGTGCCGTATTTCACTTCATCTTTTGGCATAGTTTATAACAAGGATATGGTCGATAAGCCCATAGATTCTTGGGCTGACTTGTGGGATCCAAAATATAAGGGTGAGATTATTATGTATGATCTTCCTCGACTTTCAATATCTGTTGCCTTGCAAAAATTAGGTTATTCCATAAATACCACAGATATGAAAGAAATTAACCAAGCAACTGAAGAATTAATCAAGCAAAAACCTCTAGTTTATGCTTATCTTACAGATGAGGCACGCGATGTAATAATTCAAGGCGATGCGGCAATGACAGTAATGTATTCTGGCGATGCCTTGCTTATGAGTAAGGAAAATCCTAATCTTAAATATGTCATACCAAAAGAAGGCGGCAACCGTCAGGTAGATAGCCTAGCGATTCCCAAAAAAGCAAAAAACAAAAAAAACGCAGAAATATTTATAAATTATTTTACAAATCCAAAAATTTCTGCAGCCAATGCCGAGTGGATGGAAGGCTTTACCTCTCCACTTAAGGGAGTAAGGGAAATGTTACCAGATTATATCAAAAATTCCAACGAAGCCTATCCAGATGAAAAAACGCTTCCAAAAATAGAAATGTTTAAGGATTTAGAGGATTATATGGAAGTTTACAACAATGCCTGGGTTAAGGTATTAGCATCATACTAAGGAGATTTTATGGATCAAGTATTAAATTTAAAAAATGTTAGCAAATTTTATGAAGGCAAGCAAATACTAAAAAACATTGACCTAGATGTAATAAAAGGCGAATTCTTAACCCTAATCGGCCCTTCAGGCTGTGGCAAAACTACAACTCTTAGAATAATAGCGGGCTTTGAAAACCCGGATGAGGGAGAGCTAATTTTTGATGGCAAGGAAATATCACAAATTCCACCAAACGAAAGAAATATAAACACAGTTTTTCAAAATTACGCACTTTTTCCTCACCTAAATGTTTACGATAATGTGGCTTTTGGCCTTAGGATAAAAAAGGTAAAAGAAGAAATAATAAAAAAGAAAGTTAAGGAGTCTTTGGCTCTTGTCGACTTGGAAAATTACGACCAAAGGGCAATTTCTCGCCTTTCTGGTGGGCAAAAACAAAGAGTTGCCATAGCTCGTGCTTTGGTTAATGAACCAGAAATCATCTTATTTGACGAACCTCTAGGAGCTTTGGATCTAAAACTAAGAAAAAGAATGCAATTTGAGCTAAAAAACATCCAAAAAGAAGTTGGAATTACCTTTATTTATGTAACTCACGATCAAGAAGAAGCCCTTTCCATGTCTGATAAAATCGCCGTAATGAATAAGGGAGTTATCGAACAATTTGGAACTCCTCAACATATTTACGAAGAACCAGTAAATGCTTTCGTGGCAAATTTCTTGGGAGATTCTAATATTTTCCCGGGCAAAATGGTAGCAAATAGACTTGTAAATTTCTTGGGCATAAATTTTTCTTGCGTGGATAAGGTTCTTCCAGGTAAAGAAGTCGACCTCATGCTTAGACCAGAATATCTTTATATAACAGATGATGCCAAACTCAAGGGCAAGGTAACAAATACCATGTTTAAGGGAAATTATTACGATATTACAGTTGCTGGAGATAATTTTTCTATTCACGTTTACCATCCGGAATTTATAGAAATAGGAAGTAATGTTGGCGTAGATATAGAGCCTGATGCAATTCACGTTATGGAAAATAAAACTCGAAAAACTTTAGGAGAAGCAAATGAAGAAATACACTAAAATGTATCTAGCTTGGGCTTTTGTATTTATAATCCTACCCTTGATATTGATTTTTCTTTATTCTTTTAACGGTTCAGGATCCATAGCTTTTGAAAACTTTAGCTTTTCTTTAAATAATTATAGGAGATTTTTCACCCCGCTTTACCTAAAGATGTTTGCCATAAGTATTCTAATTGCAATGCTAACTACGATAATCTGCCTTTTCTTGGCTTATCCAATAGCCTATATAATTTCTAAAAAAGATGAAAAAACTGCGCAGATTTTCCTCTTTATTTTTATAATGCCAATGTGGATAAATCTTTTGCTAAGAACCTACGGCTGGATAAGCCTTCTTGGTAGAAATGGTATGCTCAATAGATTTTTGGCGATTTTTAACCTAGGACCTTTAAATATGATGTATACCCTAACAGCTGTAATTGTCGGCATGGTTTACGAATTTTTGCCTTTTATGGTAATTCAAATTTATAATGCTCTAAAAAAAGTCGATCCAAATCTAATTGAAGCAGCTCTTGATCTTGGAGCAAATAAAAAAGAAATCTTCAAAAAAGTAATCTTCCCTTTGTCTTTGCCGGGAGTTTATACGGGAATAATTATGGTATTTATCCCTGCCATCTCAACATTTGTAATTTCAAATCTTTTGGGTGGACAAAAAGTTTACATGATAGGAAACTTAATTGACCAACAATTTACCTTTACAGGCAATTGGGGTTTTGGATCTGCAACAGCCATAATTTTGATTTTGATATTATTTATTGCCCTTGGCATTCAAAGAAAATTCGGTAGAGAATTACAAGGAGATATAATATGAGAAAAGCTTTATCAAAAATCTATACAGCTTTAATATTTATCTTTCTTTACGCGCCAATTGTCGTTATGATGGTTTTTTCCTTTAACGATAGCAAATTAAGAGGAAAATGGGTTGGTTTTACGACAAATTGGTATGTAGAATTATTTCAAAATCCAGAAATAATAGCAGCAGTAAGGACAACTTTAATAGTAGGAGTTGTTTCAACAATAATAGCAACAGCCATCGGAACTGTCTCAGCAATTGGAATTTCTGAGCTTAGAGGAAGAAAAAGATCGGTAATTTTAAATATAAACTATCTACCAGTCTTAAATCCAGATATCATAACGGCCATTTCGCTAATGGGCCTATACGGATTTTTGAAAATGGAATTAGGCTATACGACAATGATTTTATCCCACATTATGTTTTGCATACCTTATGTAGTTTTATCAGTGCTTCCAGCTGTAGAAACCATGGATAAAAACATAGTGGAAGCAGCTCTTGATCTTGGGGCAACTCCATCTTATACCATTAGAAAAGTTGTTTTGCCCAACATAAAAAACGCCATATTTTCGGGAGCTTTGATATCATTTACCCTATCAATAGATGATTTTGCCATATCATATTTTACAAGTGGCAACGGAGTAAGCAATCTTTCAATGACCATTTACTCAATGGCAAGACGTGGGATAAATCCATCCATAAATGCTCTATCAACAATAATATTTGTAGCTGTCTTTGTATTTTTGTTCTTGTCAAATAGAAAAGCAATCTTTGGCAAGGGTGAAACAAACACATTTATGCCACAATAACTTGACAATAAGAGTAATATATAGTAATATAAATTAGTCGATTATTAAGTTTCTTTTATGAAACTTTTTGATTAAATCGCGCTTCCTGTAAGCGATTTTAAAAACAAATGTCAGGACGAGTACAGCCGCCACCTATCAGAAGCGGTGTCTAAATGTGATAGGCAAAAATTTTATAGGAGGAACATTGATGAAGTATCAAAAAACTTACACCCCAAGCGCACCAGCTATCGAAAGAAAATGGTATGTTGTTGATGCAGAAGGCATGGTTCTAGGTCGTCTAGCAAGCCAAGTTGCAGCAATATTAAGGGGCAAACACAAGGCTACATTTACTCCAAACATCGATACTGGAGATTATGTAATTATTGTAAATGCTGAAAAAGTTAAACTTACAGGTAACAAAACCGAACAAAAAGAATACAAGAGATATTCGGGCTATACAGGTGGATTAAAAATCACATCTTTCAAAGATATGATGGCTAAACACCCAGAAAGAATAGTAGAACATGCTGTAGTAGGTATGCTTCCACACAACAGATTAGGTCGCCAAATGGCTAAAAAACTTAGAGTTGTAGTAGGCCCTGACCACAAACATGAAGCTCAAATGCCTGAAAAATTGGAATTAAAGTAAGGAGATTTAAATGGCAGATACAATTATTCAATCAACCGGACGTAGAAAATCTTCTGTTGCTAGAGTTACAATGAAACCAGGCAGCGGAAATATTGTTGTAAATGGTAGAGATTTAGACAACTACTTTGATTATGAAACACTTAAAATCCTTGTAAAATCACCACTAACACTTACAGAAAATGAACATAGCTTTGACATCAAAGTTAATGTAAATGGTGGAGGATTTACTGGACAAGCAGGAGCAATCAGACATGCAATAGCAAGAGCATTACTTGATGTAAATCCTGATTATAGACAAGCTCTAAAAAGAGCAGGATTTCTTACCCGTGACCCACGTAAAAAAGAAAGATACAAACCAGGTCAAAAAAAGGCAAGAAAATCTTCACAATTCTCAAAGAGATAAGAAAAATTACAAGCGCATACATTTGTATGTGCTTTTTTTATTTAAAATTATTAAAGGTATAGTCATTTTATGAACAAAATTAATTACAACCTTGAAATGGAAAAAATTATTAACGAAAATAGGAAAAAAGGCTTAAGACCAAAGCTTTTGCTACAAGTTTGTTGCGGGCCTTGCTCTAGTGCTGTTTTAGCTAGGATTAAGGATGATTTTGATATAGACTTATATTATTATAATCCAATGATATTTCCAGCAAATGAGCTTGATAAGAGAATTGACCAAGTAAGAACACTCAAGGACTCTATGGATTTTTCTGGTGAAATTATCGTCCCTGATAATGATATTAGAGATTTTTCTGAAATTGCAAAGTTAAGGAAAGATTTAAAAGAGGGAGGCCTTGCTTGCTATCAGTGTTATAAACTTAGGCTTGAAAAAACTTGTATTTATGCAAAAGAAAATTCTTATGACTATTTTTCAACGACCTTATCCATATCTCCCTACAAAAACTCCACTTACCTAAATGAAATTGGCAAAAATTTGGAAGAAAATTATGGGGTCAAATATTTATATTCAGATTTTAAGAAGAAAAATGGCTACAAAATGTCAATAGAGCTTTCAAAAAAATACAAACTTTATAGACAATCCTACTGTGGCTGTATATTTTCCTATAAGGAAATGCAAGAATTAAATACAAATAAAGAAAATTTGCACACAAAAATATAATTTGTGTGTTTTTTCTTTAATAATGGGTATTTGTATAATAGCAAAAGATGAAGGTGATAGTATGGAAGATGTATCTTTAATTAAAAAAATTAAATACCATCCCAATTCTTTAGAATCCTATCCGGTAACTTTTAATTTGGGCAGTGATTTTTCAAGAGAAGGGATAAAAAAAGCCTATACTTTGATTAAAGATGAGGATTTACTATGTAAAGATTTATTTATTTTAAAAAATGATTCTTTTACTATCCAAATTCTTTTGGACAATATTCCAAAGATTACAAGTATTTTGCTTGCTAATGAACTACCGTTTTTTGGAGTTTATGTGCTTTACGATAATTTTTTAGAAATGGAAAAAGGAGAAGAAAATGAGTGAAAAAGTATTAGATTTACTAAATGAACAAATGAATTTTGAATTCGAATCAGCATATATCTACAAGGCTATGAGTGCTTTTACAGATGATCTTGACCTAGATGGTTTTACAAGTTGGCTAGATACACAAGTTGACGAAGAAGTATTTCATGGTGAAGGAATGAGAAAATTCCTACAATCTTGTGGATATAAACCTCACTACACAGCTATTGCAGCACCAAAGGGAGATTACAAGGATGTTCTTGATGTTATGAAAACTGCTCTAGCTCACGAAAAAGAAGTTACAAAAAGAATTATCAATATTTCAAATGCAGCAAAAGATGAAGATCCAAGAGTTTTCTCTTTTATTCAATGGTATATTGACGAACAAGTTGAAGAAGAAGAAAACTTCTCAAAAATAATTACTAGACTTGAAAGAATAGGTGATGATTGGCATCATATCTATATGCTAGATCAAGAATTAGGTCAAAGAGGACCAGCAGTAGAGCCACAAATTCAATAATTATAGTCAACTCTTTCTCATTATAAGGCCACCATTTTTTTAGATGGTGGTCTTATAATTTAAAAATTTTGCAAGAATGTTAAAATAAAAATATAGATTATTTTAATTTTGCTTGCAAATATTAAATTTATGGTATAATAATATTAAGATAATTGATCACAAGATTAATTTGGGAGGAATTTATGATTACATTGTTAACAGCTATAATGACTATAGTGGTTTTTGCCTTTGTAATAAAATTAATAGTTGGCCTATTTGCTATAATTTTTAAGATTATTGGTGGTGCAATATTGCTACCTATTTTAATTATTGGAGGTATCGTTCTTCTTCCAATAATAATTATAGGTCTTGGTATAGGCTTAATAGTTCAACTTTTACCTTTTTTATTAGCAGGAGGAGTAGGATATTTCATCTATAACAAAGTTACAGGCAAAGAAAAATTTTGGTACAATTAAAAAAATCTTGCAAATTACTAAATCATTAGTGGATTTGCAAGATTTATTTTTTTATTTATTTAATATAAATTTTTCTATAGCTTCCCCAACTGCTCCCTCTTCATTAGTTGCTTTCGTTACATAATCTGCTCTTTCTTTTACTTGAAGATGGGCATTTCTAACAGCTACTCCAATGCCTGCAGTTTCTATCATGGCAACATCGTTGTAATTATCGCCAATTGCCAGTGCTTCGCTTATATCAATACCATAATAATCACAAACTTTTTTTAGGGCAATGCCCTTATCTACTCCCTTGGCATTTATTTCCATAAACATATTAGAAGAATATGCTATTTCAAGGGAATAATCGGTAATTTCTGCTATATCTATTTCTAGGCTGTTTAGATAAGCCATATCGGTATTTTTGATAAGAGCTTTAAGGATTAATTCATCTTTTAGAAAATTGATATTAGAATCTTTGATTTCAACTACATATGAATCGTTGGTATAGGATCTTACTTTTTCATTATTATCAAGATTTACACCGTATTTCTTATCTACTGTGTATATGAAAAATTCTAATTTTTTCTCATAGCAAAAATCAAATATTTTTTTTACATATTTAAAATCTAAAGTTTGAGAATCGACAATTTTTCTGTCATCTGCTCTTACAATTACTGCACCATTGCAGCAAATTATAAATCTATCTTTATCAATTACGCCAGCTTCTTTTGGGATATCGTGTAGCTCGTAAGGACCGCGACCAGTTGCAAGCATCACTATAAGACCCATTTCTTTGGCTTTTTTAATTTTGTCTATATTTCTTTGGGGAACTTTTTTATTATTATCAACTAAGGTTTCATCTATATCAGATGTAATAATTTTAATCATAAAATGACCTTTGCTAATAGTTTTAATTTTCTTTATTTGCTTTTAAAAATTCTATAATATCGTCTGATTCGTATAAATATTCTCCATCATGATATAGGCATGGAACTTGTCTTTTGCCGCCTTCTTCTATTAATTTTTGCATTGCATCGCGATCTTTTTCTATATTTACTATTTCCAATTCAATATTTTCTTCATTTAAGAAATTTTCAACTTTTTTACAAAAAGGACAAACCGTACCTACATATAGTATATAATCTTTCATATTGGACTCCTAACTTTATTATTTTTTTCTAAAAATAAATTAATATGTTATTTTCATAATTAATTCATTATGGTATATTATACTAATAGTAACTAATTTTTTAAAGGCGGTACAATGAAATCAAAAATAATGAGCGTGATTAGATTTATTCTAATCATTATAATATTAGCTTGCCTTGCAATATTAGGCAAAAGATTACTTGATTATAGAACAAATATGCAAAACAACAAGGCCATAGAAGATGTTGTAAAAGAGGTGGAAAAAGAAAGTGCAAATAATACCACAGATGATGCTGACAAAAAACCAGATACTAAGCCTCTAAGTCCTGAAGAAGAATTTCAAAAAAAGAAAGAACACTATCAAAAAATAATTTCAGTTCTTAAAGAAAAATACAATAATGATGATATTGTAGCTTTTATAGATATTCCTGATGTAGGGATTTCTTATCCAGTTGTCCAAGGAATAGACAACGATTATTACCTAAATCGTGGCCTAAATGGAGAATATGATATAGCTGGTTCAATTTTTATAGATATGAACAACAAGCCTGATTTTAACGATGATAATACTGTAATTTACGGCCATCATCTTGAAATAAAATCAATGTTTACTCCACTTGACCAATACAGAAAACAAGAATTTGCAGAAAAACACCAAACAATCTATTTGGCAACCCTTACAGAGCTTAGAGAATATAAGATTTTCTCAGCTTATGGTATTCCATCCAATTATCAATATAGAACACTTTATTTTACTGACAGAGATGATGTGGTGCCATTTTTTAACAAATTAAGAAGTAACTCTGAAGTTTTACTTGATAGTCCAACATTTAAATCAGATGATAAGATAATTACTCTATCAACTTGCCAATACGATTACAAGGATCAAAGATTAGCAATCCACGCTGTAAGAGTAAAATAGATGAGATATCAAAACCAAATAAAAGAAAAACTCGATATAAAAGAAGAAGATGGAAATCTCTTATTAAATCACGATAGCTTTAATCCTGAGCATATCTTTGAATGTGGTCAATGCTTTAATTTTACCAAAGAAGAAGATGGTTCGTACACAGCGGTTTTCCTAGATAAGATTATAAATCTAAAAAATACAGCTGATGGAATTTTGATAAAAAATGTAAGCTTAGATGATTTTTACGATATTTTCTACGATTACTTTGACCTAGGAGTTGATTATGGAGATATAAAAGAGCAATTATCCAAAAACCAAACCCTAAATCTTGCCAAGGATTACGGCTATGGAATAAGAATACTTAACCAAGAACTTTTTGAAACGGTTATTTCTTTTATAATCTCAGCTAACAACCAAATTCCAAGAATCAAAAATTCGGTGAGAATAATTAGCGAACGTTATGGGTCTTTTTTGGGTAATTACAAAGAAAAATCCTATTATTCTTTTCCAGATCCTAGGACTCTAGCAAAAGTTAATCCCAAAGAGCTTAGAGAATTCGCAAGAGTTGGCTTTAGGGATGAGAGAATAGTTAAGGCTAGTCAAATGATAGCTTGTGGCTATCTGGATTTTGAATCTGACATGGCCTTATCCACAGAAGAATTAAAGAAAAAATTGATGGCAATGCCAGGCATTGGGCCAAAGGTTGCTGATTGCATTTTGCTCTTTGCCTACCACAGAAGAGAAACTTTTCCTGTAGATGTTTGGATAAAAAGAGTTATGGAAACCTTATTTATAGGCTATGAAGTAGATAAAAAACTAGTAGATGATTATGGCAGGAAATTTTTTGGCAAAAATGCAGGCTATGCCCAACAATATTTATTTTATTATGGGAGAGAAGAAAAGATTGGTAAGTAAGCAAAACTTACCTTTTTTTATCTAAAAAAATTGAAAAGAGGAAATATGTTTGATTATGATGTAATAGCCATCGGAGCTGGTGCTGCCGGAGCTTTTATGGCTTACGAATTTAAAAAATTAAATACCGACAAGAAAATACTAGTAATAGATGAGGGAAGAGCTGTTTCAAATAGGACTTGTCCAATAACTGAAGGCAAAGTCGACCACTGCATAGGCTGTAAGCCTTGCAATATCATGTACGGATTTGGGGGAGCAGGAACTTTATCTGATGGTAAATATAATATAACCACAAATTTTGGCGGAGATTTGCACCAATATATTGGCGAAGATAAGGCCATGGAGCTTATGGAATATGTGGATTCTGTCTTGATGAATTTTGATGGTGGAGATGATCTTACCCTATATTCCACAGATAAAAACGATCTAAAAACCAAATGCCTAAGACACGATCTACATCTTTTGGATGCCAAAGTTCGCCACTTTGGAACTGAAAGAAACAAGGTGATTTTGCAAAGAATTTATGATTATATCAAAGATGACATTGATTTTAAATTTATGACAAAAGTTGTGGATGTTTCATACGATGATGGAATTTATAAGCTTATAACTGATGATAATAAAACTTATACTTGTAAAAATTTGGTCCTTGCATCAGGACGCTCTGGTTCTAAGTGGATTTCTGAAATTTGTGAAAAATTTGGAGTAAACACCAAGAAAAATCGTGTGGATATTGGCTTAAGAATAGAGCTTCCAGCTGAAATTTTCAAACACATTACTGATGACGTTTACGAAGCGAAGATAATGTATAGGACCAAACAATACAACGACATTGTTAGAACATTTTGCATGAATCCTTACGGTCAAGTAGTAACAGAAAATACCAATGGAATATTGACAGTAAATGGTCATTCTTACACAGATGATTCTCTAAAAAGCCAAAACACCAACTTTGCTTTGCTAGTAACCAACAAATTTACAGAGCCATTTGAAGATTCCAACGAATATGGAGAATCTATAGCAAGACTTTCCAATATGCTTGGTGGAGGAGTTTTGATGCAAAGATTTGGCGATTTGGTAAAAGGACGTAGATCATCAAAAAGACGTATGGCAAAATCTTTTACAAAACCAACCCTAAATGCTACTGCCGGAGATTTATCTTTAGTAATGCCAAAAAGACAGCTAGATGATATTATTGAAATGATTTATCAACTAGACAAAATCGCTCCAGGTACAGCAAATGAAGATACGCTTTTATATGGAATAGAAGTTAAATTTTACAATTCTCTTGTAGATGTAGATAGCAAATTTGAAACTACTATGCCAGGACTATTTTGCCTAGGAGATGGTTCGGGAGTAACACATTCACTTTCTCAAGCATCAGCCTCAGGTGTAGAAATGGCAAGAATTTTAACAGATAGGTAAAAAAATGAAATATTATTATAAGCAAATTAGCAAAAAAGATGGAATTATCCTAAGAGGAGTTGTAAATACCCCAGATGATTTTGATACCGATAAAAAATATCCAACAGTTATTATGTATCATGGTTTTGGTGGAAATAGAGATGGCAGAACTTGGATGAGGATCCAAAATGCCAAACAATTAACTTCCAAAGGCTATGTGGTAGTAAGATTTGATTTTTCCGGCACCAACGAATCAGACGGAGATTTTTACGATATGACGGTAAATCGTGAAAAAGAAGAAGCGATTATGATTTATAATTTTACCAAAACGCGAGCTTATGTAGATAATGATAGAATTTATCTAATAGGCCATTCACTTGGTGGAGTAATAGCAACTCTTATAGCCTCAGAAGTAAATCCCAAAGCTATGGCTCTTCTTGCCCCAGCAAGCGATATGAACAACCTTGATTTCTTAGAAGTGATGAAAGCAAGCGTATTTGAAATAGACAAAGATACAAGTAATGCATCAATTATCAAATTAATCAAAGACCATAAAGAGATGGATATAGGCGGAGAAAAACTTTCTGTCAAGTTTTGGTTGGAATTTTTGCCGATAAATATCTACGCCAAAGCAAGTAAATACGAGGGCAATGTTCTAATCCTTAGAGGAACAAAAGATGAACTAGTCTTTAACGATGCAAATATCAAACTAAAAGAAGCCTATCCAAATGCTAGCTATGAGCAAATAGAAGGAGCCGACCATTCCTTTACCAATTATGATCATAGGCAGATAATATTTGAAAAAATGTATAAATTTTTTGAAAATAACTAAAGTGGCCACTATAAGTGGTCTTTTTTTATCAAAAATCGCATGTTTTGGGTATAAATAAAATAATAAAATCAAGGAGGATGTTTTGACTGATAATAAGAAAAAAAATTCAAGTGCAAAAATAAAAAGAGGCGAAGAATTATACCAATCTTTTGGCTTTGGAAATAAAAAATATCAAACAAGCGATATTGCTCAAATAAAAGATAGGCTTAAAAAAACCTCCAAAAATTCAGAATCCACCGTAGAAAAAAACATTTCTAAAGAAAAATTTTCCAATGAAGAAGAGCTTGAAGAAATTTTTGAAAAAAATCATTATATTAATAAATCTTACAAGAATCAAACTTTAAAGAACTTTCAAAAAAAGACTAATCCCGACTATGAATTACAAAATATTTTCTATTCAAACACTCCTTTTATTGTTGAAAAATATAATATAAAAACAAATCCTAGGGCGACAATGGTAATAAGAAGTCTTTCAATAAAAAATTATTATAAAAATAAGAGCAATAAGTGCGATTTTCCTTATAAGAGATTAGCTTTGGGAGTTTTCTTAAGCCTCGGCATAGTAGGAATAGTTAATAAAATTTCAAACAAATAAAAAAATCTAATAAATTTTTATATTTAGTCATTTTGTGATAAAAAAGCTAAAAAATGCCATGTTTTCATTGTATCATTTATGATTTTAAGATATAATATAAGTGAAAACGTATAACTATTTATCTATACTTTATTCATAAAATATTTTTGTGTTAGGAGTTATTATGCTAAAGAGAAGTAAATTAAAAATCTTTACTCTTTTTCTAAGTCTATTTATGATCTTAGGTTTTGTTAACTTGCCAAAATCCTTTGCAGAAGAAAAAGCAGCTAGCAATACTTTTGGTAACCTCGATATATGGATCCCTAGAAAAGGTGAAGATAACAAAGAAAGCTCAAAGCCTCGTCAGTTTAGATATATAAAAATATCTGACAAGAGATTATCCGACCAAGAACTTATCGAAGCTTACAAGAAATTTGACAAATTATCTTTTAAAGATATCAAGGATAAGGAAAATTTAGGAGAGGGAAAACTTTCTCCAAAATCTGAGCTAGCAAAAAAAGATGACAAAGATTATGATCTTATAAAATTAAGAGGCATTCCAACTGGAACCTACATATTCAAAGAAACAGAAGAATCTTCTAATGCTCATCAATATAGGGCAATAACCATAGCTTGGTATGCTGACCAAGATGTAAGCGAGATAGCAACAATAGAAGATAAATTAGATGAGCCAAAATCTCTAAAACTTCATAAAATTGCAGCCGAAAAAGACAAAAATGGCAAAGAAATAAGCCTTGAAAGCGTTAAATTTAATTTGATAGATGAAAAAGGCGAAGCTCTTAAATTCACCAAAGATAGCTCAGGCAAATACCAATATGACCAAGAAAAAGGCAATGTTGAGCTTGTCACAGACAAAGCTGGTTTAATAGAAATTATTAATCTTCCTTTGGGCAAATATCACTTTAGAGAAATTCAAACTTTAGAGGGTTATAAACTTTCTGATAAAGATAAAGACAAAGAAGAATTTACTTACAATTACAGAGAAACTAATTTGCAAACTGTAATAAACTCTAAGGAAAATTTCATTGGTCTTCACAAAGTCGATGATAGTAATAAGAGTCTTGCTGGTGTAATATTTAACCTATATACAAAAGTAGGCGATAAACTTACACAAAAAGTTGGAATCAAAGATGACCAAATAATTTTAAGTGAATTAAAAGATGGCAAAGTGACAAATGCTGATCCTAAAGTTATCTATGATTATAAAACTGACGAAAATGGTAAAATCATAATCAATAACTTGCCAGAATTACCAAAAGATGCAAGCTATGTCTTTAAAGAAGTAAAGACCTTAGAGGGATATTTAAAAAGAACTGATGAAGATTTTTTAGTTAAGCTTAATGACACAGTAACAGTTAAAAACTCCAAAGACAAATTAAATATAGTCCTAACAAAAATCGATAGCATAAGCCAAAAACCGATAGATAAGGTGGGTTTCCAATTATATAGAAAAGCTGCCGATGGAAAAAAAGACGAATTGGTTTTGGTAAATGGTGAAAATGGATCTTACAAATACGAAAAAGACGCCAAAGAATCCCAATTATACACCAACAAAGAGGGTAAGATTTATGTAAATAATCTTCCTGAAGGCGAGTATTATTTTAAAGAAAATATAGTAAAAACTGGTTATACAAAAGTAGAAGAAAATAACGGAAAGACTTCAGATAAACTAAATAGAGAAACAAAAGCAGTAATAGTAAAAAATACTCCTGATAAGCCTAATCCACCAAAAGAAGATAAGGGTGGCTTTAGATTTGTAAAAGTTGATAACACCAAAGATAAAAATAGACTTAAAAATGCAATCTTCGATCTCTATGTTTTGGACAAAGATGGCAAAGAAAGTCCTTATGAAATAACAAAAGATGACAAAAAAGTAAGAGTTACAGTAAAAAGTGGAGAAAATGGCGAGTTTGAAGTTAGAGATTTGCCATTTGGCAGATATAGACTTCGTGAAACAGCTGCTCCAGAAGGTTATATCTTAGATACAAAACCAATTGATTTTTTAGTTACATCAACAAGCTATCAAAAAGCAGCTATAATGATTGAAAATAAAAAATCAACCAGACAAATAGTTCCACCAGTTGTTACAACAACAACTCCAAATGTGCCAAAGAAAACATATTACGTTCCAACTGACACTCCAACAATCCCTAGAGGTCCACTTGTAAAAACTGGAGATATCAGAATAGTAATCTTTATGGCTCTTGGAATAACTATGATTCTTTCTGGAACATTTTTAGTAAGAAAATCTGAAAAAGCTCAAAGAATAATAGCATAAAATTTAAAAATTTTATACTTAAAAATTACTTTAGCTATAGATAGTTAAGTTAAAAACAAGAAAAGGAGAATAGGCAAATCTTTCCTATTCTCCCATCTTATTACTAAAATAAATATATTTATAACTAATAAAAGTGTGAGCCAAAAGTTCATTACCAATATCTTGGCAAGAACTTAGGCAAGCACCTTTTTTTAATGAAAATGAGATTAATATGTCTTTTAAGAAAAATAAAAAAGGAAAATCTAATAAAAATAACAAAAAATCCAAGTGGTTTTGGAGAATTGTCTTTCTTATAGGACTTTTGGTAATGCTTTATCCTTTGATAAACCGTATGTATTATCGAATCGAATCAAACGAACAGGTCACAACTTTTAAGACTGGAACGGATAGTTTGGATTCTGAAGATATCAAAAGAAGAATTGATTTGGCACGTGCCTACAACGATTCTCTAACAGGCGCCATAGCAGATGATCCTTACAGCAAGAAAAAAAGAGAAGAAGGCAGAAAAGAATACGCTCGTATGCTTGAAGTTGAAGAAATGATTGGCCACGTTGAAGTTCCAAAGATTAACCAAGATTTGCCAATCTATGCAGGAACAAGCGAAGACATTTTGCAAAAAGGAGTAGGCCATCTAGAAGGAACAAGTTTGCCAGTTGGAGGAAACTCAACGCATGCAGTTTTGACAGCCCATTCTGGACTTCCAGAAGCGACACTTTTTACCCATCTAAACGAGCTTGAAATAGGCGATAAATTTTATGTACACAATATCGAGGGAGTTTTAGCCTATCAAGTCGACCAGATAAAAGTTATTGAGCCAAGTAACTTTAAAGATTTGATGGTAGCTCCAGGCCATGATTATGTAACACTTCTTACTTGTACACCGATAATGATTAACACTCACAGACTTATAGTAAGAGGTCACAGAGTGCCTTATGTTGCGGCAGTTGATGAAGAATTGATCAAGACCAACAAGACTAACTGGATATTTAGAATATTATTTTTCGTAGCCTTATTATTAATTTTCCTACTAATTTTTAGACTTTTACGACTAAGACGAGAAAATAAAGACTATTATAAAAGACTTGAAGAAGTTAAAAAAGAACAGGATAATATCAAAAATTTACTAAAGGGAAGTCCTTTTAGGATAAATAAGAAAAAAGTAGATATCTTTGAGCAAATGGGCAATACTAACGATAACTATTATCCAAATATAAGCGAAGAAGGAAATAGCGATGAATAGGCTAGATAACTTCAAGAGAAACTTGCCCTTCATTCTAGTCTTTCTTTTAGGGCTTGGAATATTCTCTTATCCAATGATAAGTCAAAAATATTATGAGATAGAAGCAAATAATGAAGTTATAGAATTTGTCAAAAAAACTGACGAAATTGACAAAGAAGATATCAAAAGACGTATAGCCTTGGCAAGAGCTTATAACCATACCCTAGATCCATCAAGACTTGCAGATCCTTTTACTGAAGAAGAAAAAGCAGGAAGAGCTGAATATGCAAGAATGCTTGAAGTAAATGAGATGATAGGCCACGTTGAAATTCCAAAAATCAGACAAGATTTGCCAATTTATGCTGGAACAACTGACGAAGTTTTGGAAAAAGGTGCAGGCCACTTGGAGGGAACGAGCTTACCGATTGGTGGAGTTTCAACTCACGCTGTAATCACCGCCCACAGAGGTTTGCCAAATGCCAAATTATTTAGAAATCTAGATGATCTTAGAGAAGGAGATATTTTTTATATTCACAATATAGAAAAAACTCTTGCCTATAAAATCGATAAAATTCAAGTTGTAGAACCATCAAACTTTGATCCGGTTTTGGTAGTAGATGGTCACGATTACGCAACTTTACTAACTTGTACACCTTATATGATCAATTCCCACAGACTTTTGGTAAGAGGTCATAGGATAGATTATCAACAAGCCATAGATGATGGTGTTGCAAATACACCAAGACTAAAGCCAGACTTTTTCCAATTATTTTTGATTATGTTGCCATTAATAGGATTTTTGCTAATCATTGTAATTAGAGAAAGCAAAAAAACCAAGGAAATTTCAAAGGAGGTAGAAATCATTGAAGAAGAAATTAATTCTATCAAAAACTAGCATCATAGGATACTTGCTAATTCTTATAGGCCTACTATTTGTTAGTATTCCTTTGACCAGAAGATCCATAAATGATTACAAGGCTTTTAAAGCTGATCAAGAATTTATAGAAAAAGAAAAACAAAGACCAGCTGATCAAATAAAAGCAGAAAATGAAAATGCAGAAAAATACAACGAGGTAGTTAGAAATTCTGATTTGTCGGTAATAGATCCTTTTACAGCCGATGAATATCAAACAAATTACGTAGATTTCAAAAACACCGATACTCCTTTTGCCTACCTGCTAATCCCAAAACTTGACAAAAACTTGCCAATTTATTTAGATGCAAATAACCACCATTTGGCAATTGGCGTTGCTCAAGTTGATGGAACATCAATTCCAATTGGCGGGGCAAACACTAGATCAGTTATAGCAGGCCACAGAGGTTATTGGGGCGATACCATATTTTTATACCTAGACCAACTAGAGGCAGGCGACTATGTTTATGTACAAAGAGCTGATAGGACCATGCGCTATGTGGTTTCTGACAAAGAAGTCATAGGCCCTTACGATTGGAATAAGCTAAAGCCTAGGGAAGATGAAGATATGCTAACACTACTAACTTGTAGTCCATTTTTGCCACCAAGACCAAACAGACTTTTGGTAAATTGTATCAGAGATGAAGAAACAAAGGAAATTGCAGAAGAATTCACCCTTCCATCCAAAGACTTGCCAATAAGTCAAAATGAAGAAGCTTCTGTAGATAAGACAGTTACAACAACAAGAATTATAACCCTAATACTTGCGATAATAGCGATAATTTTATTTATCCTAATTTTAATTAGATTTATAAATAGGATAAGAAACACAATATCATACAAAAAACACTAATTATTGGGTAAATATAAAGTAAATTGAAGCTAAATAGAAAGGAAGATTTATTATGAAATTTTTGGTATTTTTAGCTGACGGATTTGAAGATGTCGAGGCTCTAACAGTAATCGATTACCTAAAAAGAGCAGAGATAGAAGTTGATACAATAAGCATAAAAGATAGTTTAAAAGTAACAAGTAAGTCAAATATTATTATAGAAGCTGACAAAAAACTAGAAGATCTAGAAACTTCTTCCTACCAAGGCCTTTACATACCAGGAGGCACAAAGGGAGCAGAAAATCTTAGAGATTGCCAAAAAGTAATAGAAATAATCAAAGAATTTGATAGGGAAAATAAAACAATAGCTGCAATTTGTGCAGGGCCAATAGTCCTAAACAAGGCTGGAATTTTAGCAAATAAAAAAGTCACATCATTTCCAACAATTAAAGATGACTTGGATAATATAGGAGAATATATTGACGATCAAATACTTGTAACAGATGGCAATATCACAACAAGTAGAGGAGCTGCCCTTACAAATTACCTAGCTTTTAGACTAATAGAAATTCTAAAAGGCAAAGAAAAAGTAAAAGAAATTTTCAAAGGCACCCAACAAGAGGCAATAGATTCCTATTACAAAATCAGCTATGACTATATAAGCTAAAGGAGAAAAAAATGGAAAAAATCAACAAAATTTTTATCCTAGGTGGAGCAAGTTTTCTAGGCTATCACACCATCAAAGAAGCAGTAAACAGAGGCTACCAAGTCAAAACTGTAGATATAGTAGATTTGCCAGAAAATTTGAAATTTAAAGCAGAAGACAAAGTAGAATTTATTATAAACAACATATTTAGCAAATCAGATCAAGAAATAATTGACATCCTAAAAGATTGCGATAGCTTTATCTACGCTGGTGGAGTAGACGAAAGAGTTGTTCCACAAAAACCAGCAGGCAAATTTTTCTACGAGAAAAACGTCTTGCCAACTCAAAAATTTGCAAGACTTGCAAAACTAGCAGGAGTTAAAAACTTTGTATTATTCGGCTCTTACACATCAGAATTTGCAGAAAATGACTTCGAACTAAGAAAATACAACTACCACAAAGAAGCCTACGTGCAAACAAGACTCATGCAAGAAGAAATTGCAATCTATGAAGGCGATGGATCAATGAAAGTATCAATTCTAAGACTTCCTTATATATTTGGCTACATGGAAGGCAAAACTCCAGTTTGTAAAATGTATGTAGAAATGATCAAAGATATGGAATTTATGCCAGTAACAAATGGTGGGATGTCAATAGTAACAGCAAATCAAGTAGGTCAAGCGGCAATATCTGCCCTAGAAAATGGCGAAGACAAAAAAGCCTACCCACTAGCAACAGGATACATTTCCCACAAGGACTTCTACCAAAAAATCATAGAAGAATTAGGACAAGAAGATATAACCAAACTTCAAGTAATGAGCTTTGATGACCTAGAAGAAGCCTACAGAGAAGATGAAAAACTCACAGATAGCGAAGGCGTAGAACATGGCATCCGCCAAATAAATATGCTAAGAGCCAACTGCAGGGAATTAAAAATCGACAGCCAAACAGCCTACAAAGACCTAAGAGTAAAAGAAGAAGACCTAGACCAAGTAATAAAAGAAACCATACACTTTGCAAATAACTAGAAAAGAGAGATATTGAAAAATATCTCTTTTAAAATGCCCAAAAACTTATTATCTTTGGGAAATTAAGTGTCTTTCCCACCCCCCCCCTGGCATGTTGAGCGGAGGGAATCGAAGATTCACGTAGTCGAAACATCTCTTGGGAATAATATTTTTTATAATCATTATTATGGTAGTTATTTTGATTATAAATATTTATTTGATGTCTTAAATTTTTATATTAATTTACTTTCTCGCCTCCGTTCTTGGAGGGCGGCTTTAAGATTGAGTTTAAAAAATTAAGAAAAAACATATAAATAATTTTTGTTTGTAGATTATTTAGTTATCTTATTTCTTTTATGTTTTCGTTTTTTATAAAAAATTGCCTCCGTTCTTGGGGCGTAGGGACGAGGGGTTACGGAGACCCCTACGTCCCTTCCCCCAAACCCCCTTACCCTTGTTACCCCCGCCGCCCTTGCAGGGAGCAATGAGTAGTAGAAGTTCGCTCCGCGAATTCTTCTTTTTTAAAAATATGTTTAATAAAATTTGAAAATATCAGTCAGTATATTGTATCAATTTTCTAATTTTATTTTCAAAAAGGAATTGCTTCGGAATGTTCCATTTTTAAATCTAAAACCACTTGGCTTGTTGAGCGTTACTTCTCCCATCTGGCATGTTGAGCGGAGGGAATCGAAGATTCCTGTAGTCGAAACATCTCTTTTTTTACTTGAAATTTCTAATAATCATCATATCATACTAATAATAGGAGGATAATATGACCAATACTAAACTAAATATTAATATAGACAAAAATTTAAAAGATCAGGCACAAAAAGTCCTTGATTCACTAGAAATTGATATGAGTACGGCAATTAGAATGTACTTAGCACAAGTAGTTAGAGATAGAGAAATTCCCTTTACTCCTTCACTAAACAACCCAAACGAACAAGCAAGATTTGAAGCAGAAAATAATGATACAATAAAATTCAAAGACCTAGAAGAACTAAAATCATATATTGAAAAATTATAAATATGAAATATTCAATTGAAATCACAAAAAGATGTGAAAAAGATATTAAAAATTACAAGAAAAAACACTACGATTTTAGCTTGTTTTATGAAGTCGTTGAATTATTGGCAAATGATGACAAAAAAATATTAAAAACAAAATTTAAAGACCATGCTTTATTTGAAAATTGGAAAGGTTATAGAGAATTACATCTGGAAAAAAACATTTTAATAATTTATAAAATTGATGAGGAAAAACTTGCATTAACACTTACAAGGATAGGATCTCACGATGATCTTGGATTAAACTGATTATAATAAAAAAATTTACTAGATTCTAACCATAAAGCAATCCCACCAAATTTACAAAAATCCTTTTTTATGATACACTTAATGTCTAAGAAAGACTTATAAAGTCCTAAACTGAAATAAAATTATTATCATAAGAAAGGAGGCTTTATGGCTTTGATAATTGCAATTTTGCCCGAAGAAGTAAAAGGAGTTGGCATTTGCTCTCGTGTCTATACTCAAAATGACTCCTACATCGACTACAATACACCCACTCTAATGCTTGAAAAACTCTACAAGCAAAAAGGCAAAAGCAAAAAAGAAATGGATAAGAAATTTACCAAACTAACCCAAATAAAAAGAAATATTCCCTACACAATCGATTCAAATCAAGTATTTTTCGCCTTCAAATTTAGGCAAACCACCTACGACAAACAATCACGTGGTTTTGTAAACGTCACATTTGTAAGAGAAATAAAAGATAATTACATAATACTTAAAACAGGTGAAATGATAGCAACCCTAAACAAACAAGAAAGTCTAATCCAAAACAAAAACAACGCCATGATCATGCTACTAAGAGAAATCCTAAAAATCCAACAAGAAGAAAATAATGCCATTAGGTTTTTGAATGGAAATGTTATTAGTTAAAATCTTTTTTTATTTTTTCCACCTGGCATGTTGAGCGGAGGGAATCGTAAGGTTCCCGTAGTCGAAACATCTCTTGGGAATAATATTTTTTATAATCATTATTATGGTAGTTATTTTGATTATAAATATTTATTTGATGTCTTAAATTTTTATATTAATTTACTTTCTCGCCTCCGTTCTTGGAGGGCGGCTTTAAGGGACTTTCGATTGTCCCTCCAAAGCCCCCTCCAAACCTTCCAGCAAACCTCACCCTATAAACGACCATTGCATGGAGCAATAAATGTAGGAATTGCTTCGCAATGTCCTATTTGAAATGAATTTTAATAAATTGAGAGAATAAACTGATTGATGAGCTAAAGTTTTTAAAAAGCCAATTATTAAAAAAAAGAATTCGCGAAGCGAACTTCTACTACTCATTGCCCCACGCAGTGGCGGCGGGGGTAACAAGGGTAAGGGGGTTTGGGGGAAGGGACGTAGGGGTCTCCGTAACCCCTCGTCCCTACGCCCCAAAAACGAAGGCAATTTTTTAAAAAAACGAAAACATAATAGAAGTTAGATAACTAAATAATCTAAAAATAAAAAATATTTATATGTTTTTTCTTAATTTTTTAAACTCAATCTTATAGCCGCCCTCCAAGAACGAAGCTGATCTGTAATAATAAGAAAATCCACAAGATACAAAAAGGATTATTATGCCAACTCAAAAAAAACCCAAAACCAATATTATTACAAAAAACAACAAACCTCTTGACACTTTCAAAACAAATGTTAAAATTAATATAACTGGCGATGTTTATATAAATGAAAGTGAAAAAATTAAGTTTTTTTTCCAAAACATGAGTGCAAAATATTGTCAGTTGCTAAGGTTTTTTTACTTGAAAAATACATAAAACATCAAAATTTTATGTATATTTGAAAAAGAGGATCAAAAGCCTTAGAAATTTCTTGTTTTACCTAAGCTTTGAAACAAAGTAATTTACACATTGTGTAGAAATTGTGAAGTATTTTTAGAGAATATTTTTTAGAAATATTGGCAAATTTTTCAAATGTGTTGCAATTTTGTAGCAAAGAGTGTATTATAAGAAGTGAAAAGTGAGTACTAATTAAAAATTAGTAAAAATTTAAAGGAGATGTTTAAAATGAAAACAAATAAATTCGCAGCAGGCGCTTTAGCACTAGCTATGGGTCTTGCAGCAATAGCTCCAGCTTACGCTGACACAACAACAACAACAGAAACAACAGGAACAACAAAAGCAGAATTCCCAGCAGCTTGGCAATATACAGAAGCTGGTAAAGCTTATGTAAATGCTTTCAACGCTTGGAGAAAAGCAACTAAAGAACACGATGATGCATTAGCAGCTTTCAATGCAGCTAAAAAAGCTTACAATGATGCAGTAGCTGAATTAAAAGATAGCCACGCAAAAATCGTTGCTCAATTTGAAAACGTAAAAACAGCTTATCATGTAGCTGTAGCAGAATATAAAGACTTCTTTGAAGCTAACAAAATTACTTTAACTCCTGCTGCTAAAGCAGGCACACAAAGCATTGCAACAGATGAACCAAAATTAAAAGAAGATCATAAAGAATATGACTTCCTATCATACAAAACAATTAATGCATATGATCTTTTCAAAGAATATGAATTTACAAGAGATGCTTCTACATCTAATAAAATTACTGATGCAACAATCAAAGGAGCAATCCAAAGACTTAATAATGATTTAAAATTATTAAACGGTGAAATTGCTACATTTAATGCACTAATTAATGACAGAGCAGAAGGATTACTTGAAACAAAAATCAACAAATTACACAAAGCTTACAATGAAGCTCTAGAAAAAGAAGAAATGGCAGCTGAAAAATTAGCAGCAGCTAAAACAGCTCTTGATCTAGCTAGAGATGCAGCAGTTAAAGCTGGTGGTGACAAGAAAGCAATCTTTGAAGCTGAAAAACTTGGTGATGTTACAATAATCACAAAGACAACTACAACAACAACAGAAAAACCAGCTGTTAATAAAACAACTGAAACAACAACAACAGAAACAGTTAAACCTGGTAAAGTTGACAAAGGAATCTCTGCTGAAACAAGAGCAAAACTTGAAGCAGCAATCAGAGACGCTGAAATAAAAATCGAATCTGTTAAATTCCTAAAAGAAAATACACCAAAGACAATTGCTAAAGTTGTTGACAAACTTGACAAAATAGTTGCTGAACAAAAAGAACTTATCAAATCAGCTAAAGAATTACTTGGTCAAAAAGTTGGATTTAGCCTAATTTCTACAGCTTATGCAGATGATGAAAAAACAGCTGAAGAAAAAGCTAAAGAATTAACAGACAAATTAAACGAAAACACAGCTGAAATCGAAAAAACATTAAAAGAAAACGAAGCTAACCAAGGTAAAGAAGAAAAACCAGCTGATACAAAAAAACCAGAAGAAAAACCAGCTGATACAAAAAAACCAGCTGATACAAAAAAACCAGCTAAAAGAGCAGGTAACAACGCTAAAACAGGTATCGCTGGAGTAGCAGGAGTTGCAGGCGTATTAGCAGCAGCTTCAGTAGCTTACGCTACAAGCAAAAAAAATAAATAATCTATCTAAGATTAATTATTAAAAACAAAAAGAGCCAGCAAAAGAGTGCACTCACAGGCTCTATAAATATAAAGTAACGCGCGGTACTCACTTGAAAAAACCACCCACAATGTTGTGGGTGTTTTTTTGTGGTTTTTTTATATTGACTGTTTTGGTGTCTTATAATTTTATGTAAATTTTACTAAATGGCTCCGTCCTTGGAGGGCGGCTTTAAGATTGAATTATAAAAAATCAAAATAAAATATAAAAATATTTTTTTAATTACAAATTTTTTAAACTTTTTATATCTTTTATTTATTTGTTTTATTAACAATTAGCTTCGTTCTTGGGGCGTAGGGACGAGGGGTTACGGAGACCCCTACGTCCCTTCCCCCAAACCCCCTTACCCTTGTTACCCCCGCCGCCACTGCGTGGGGCAATGAGCAGAAGAAGTTCGCTCCGCGAATTCTTCTTTTTTTAATCATTGGTTTTAAAAAGCTTTGGAACATCAGTCAGTTTATTGTTTCAATTTTCTAATTTTATTATCAAATAGGACATTGCGAAGCAATTCCTACCCTTGTTGCTCCATGCAATGGTCGTTTAAGGGTGAGGTTTGCGGGGTGGTTTGGAGGGGGCTTTGGAGGGACAATCGAAAGTCCCTTAAAGCCGCCCTCCAAGGACGAAGGCTATTATTAAAATTATGATAAATTAAAAGACACCAAATTTTTCTATTTTCCTATAACATTTATACTCAGCTGGCATCCTGAGCGGAAGTTTGCTTTTGCAAACTGGAGTCGAAGGATCTTGGGGGTGTTTTGTTTTATTAAAAATTGCCTCCGTTCTTGGGGCGTAGGGACGAGGGGTTACGGAGACCCCTACGTCCCTTCCCCCAAACCCCCTTACCCTTGTTACCCCCGCCGCCACTGCGTGGAGCAATGAGCAGAAGAAGTTCGCTCCGCGAATTCTTTTTTTTGAAATAATTGAGTTATAAACACTTTAGAATATCAGTCAGTTTTTTATTCCAATTTTCTAACTTTATTTTCAAATAGGACATTGCGAAGCAATTCCTACCATTGTTGCTCCATGCAATGGTCGTTTAAGGGTGAGGTTTGCGGGGTGGTTTGGAGGGGGCTTTGGAGGGACAATCGAAAGTCCCTTAAAGCCGCCCTCCAAGAGCGAAGACAACTTATTAAAAAACCGAAAACATAAAAGATATCGATTCATTTAATAATATTAAATTTTTAACTTCACCTCATATAGTATATAATTATCCTAAAGACTAGAAAAAAATAAAAAAGATCCAAAACTTTTACCACCACTGGAGCAATTATGACTAAAAATTTTTCTAAATACAATAAAAAAATAAAATTCCTTAAAAAATCAATTCTCGTAATATTTGGCATTTTCTTTTTAACTTCTTGTGGAACTATAAGCGAAAAACCACAATCCTTGCCTAAAACTGAAAAATTGGAAGCTAAATCTGAAGAAATTCACGATCTTAATAAGCTTTCAGCCTTTATTTTTGATAAGCTAAAGGGGCAAAAACTTATTAGAAATTATGGTGAGGATACGGGTCGGACTGAGATTATTTTTGATGAAGATGGAAATTTCCATGGTTCATATCTTGGGACAATCAAAAATGACGGTTTTGATGGAGGGCTAGACCAATATGCCAAAAATTGGTATTTGGTTGGAGAAATTCACGAATCAACTTTTGAGGGGAAATTTAAACTCGTTAAGCAAGTTAATGACTATGTGCTAATGATGCAAATGGAGGAATTTACCATCACGTCAAAGTATGGCGCCCACGATGGCACGCATTTTAATGTGGATTTTGCCTTGGGAATTAAGGCTGATGCTGATTATTATTTATTTATCCCCAAAACACCAGAAGAATTTTTGCCAAAAGAGCAAACAAAGCTAAAAGATAATTACAAATTAGAAGATTCAACGGAAGATAAAACTGACGGTTTTATTTTGTGGAATAAGTACCAAGACGAAGTTTTTAACCAATTGCATTATCAGTGATATTATTATTTGATTATTGCAAAATTCAAAGAGAATATGGAGGAGAAAATTGTCAAAAATAAAAAAAGAAGAAATTTCCGCTAAAGGATTATCGATTAAACAATCCAAACTTTAACCCCCTCGAATTCGAGGGGTATTTACAAGAAGAAGGCATCAATGCTTTTACCTTATCTCCTCAAAAATTGAAATTTCTTTATTTGAGTTTAGAAAAATTTTTAGAGATGTATGAAAAAATATAAAGAAAAAGACCTTGGTTAAAATCAACTAATCTGATCCAATAAAGAGCAAATTAGTTTATGATTTTAACCCTAGGTCTGTTTTTTATATGTTGATTTTTAGTATTCTCATTGAATAAAGGACTGCTATTATTGATACTCCAACATCTCCAAAGATTGCTAGCCACATATTGGCAAAGCCTAGTAGGCCCAAAATCAAGATGGCAATTTTTATTGAAAGTATAAAAATAATATTATTTTTGACAGTTTTGTTGGTGACATCAGCTATGTCCATTAGCTTACCCATTTGCTCAAATTCGCCATTTACAATTAGTATGTCGGAAGATTCTATAGCCAAATCGCTTGCTCCCTCGCCCATAGAAATTCCAAGATCTGCCTTGGTCAAAACTGGTGCATCGTTGATGCCATCGCCAACAAATACTACTTTTTGACCAGATTGTTGATAATTTTCCATAATCTTTAGTTTTTCATCAGGCATTACTTCTGCATAGTATTTGTCAAGACCCAAGGCCTTTGAAGTTTCCTTAACTGGTATTTCAGAATCGCCAGAGACAATTGCAATGTCTGTGAAATGTTTTTTTAGTCTTTGTAAGGTTTTTTTGGAATTTGCTTTTATTTGATCTTCAATTATTATTTTCGCACAAATTTTACCATCAATTGATAGATAAATTGCTCTTTGGTTTTCTTCTTGGTCAAATTCTACAAATTTTTTAGATCCAAGTTTTATTAATCTACCATCATTGGTTTCCGCTTTTACGCCAAGACCTTTTTCGTTTGAAATTTCTTTAAATAATTGAGGTTTTTCTTCTCTATCTAGGGATTTTACAACCGCTTGGGCTATGGGATGAGTTGACATTAGCTCTATATTGTAGATGTAGTCGAGAATTTTTTCCTTATCTTCTTCTCCATAATAAATAATATCTTTTAGTTCAAATTCGCCAGTTGTTAGAGTTCCAGTTTTATCTGAAAGTAGGACTTTGGACTTATCCAAGGCTTCAAAACATTGGCTACCCTTAATCAATATTCCATTTTTGCTAGAAAGGCCAAGGCCTGACATAAATGTTAGTGGAACGGATAGGACCAAGGCGCAAGGACAAGATATTACCAAAAAGGTTGCCGCCCTAAAGATATAATCGTAGAGATTTTTGTTAAAAAATACTGGGGGAACTATTGCCACTAACAAGGCAATACCAACAACTATTGGCGTATAAACTTTGGCAAATCTGCTTACGGTTTTTTCGCTTTGTGATTTGCTTGAAGCGGAATCTTCAATTAGCTCCATAATCTTTGCCGCAAGTGAATCTTCAAATTCTTTTTCTGCACGAATTTTTATAATTCCTTCTTTCATAATTGAAGATGAAATTATTTCTGAGCCGATAGAAACTTCAACCGGCATAGATTCACCAGTTACAGAAGAAGTATCGATCAGTCCTTCTCCTTCGACAACTACGCCATCAACTCCAACTTTTTCCCCATCACGAATCAAAAGTATATCGCCAACTTTTATATCGTCAAGGTCAACTTGGGAAATTTCACCATTTTCATTTACTATATTTGCAATATCTGGAACCAAATTTATCAAATTTTCGATATTTTTTCTAGATCTGTAAGATGCAATTTCCTCAAATAATTCTCCAAAGCTATAAAAAAGCATAACCGCTATGGCCTCTACATATTCTCCAAGGGCAAAAGCCGCAAGGGAAGCTATGGACATAAGAAAATTCTCATCGAGCGCTTGGCCGTTAATGACTCCCTTAATACCTTTTGTGATTATTTCCCAGCCAGCCAATAAATAAATGGCTAAAAAAATTATCATCATCAAAGTTTTATTTGAAATATTTCTAGAAAGTAGATATGAAAATAAGGTAAAAATCCCAAGAAAAATTAGTTTTGTGAGTGTTTTTCTGTGATTTTCTGTTATCTGCTTAAACATAATAGCCTACTTTTTGACAAAATTTGTTCCTGGTTCGTATTTTTCTGCAAGGCGATTTGCTTCTTCCATGATATTTTCTATATCAGCATCGTCAGTTGTTTCTAGCTTTAATTTTCTTGTAAGAGCTGAAAGATTGACATCTATAACGCCATCAATTTTTTTCATAGCATCTTCGATTTTTGTAGCGCAATGTGGGCATAAATTTTCGCTTTCTATATTGTATTTGTATTTCATTTATTTCTCCTTTATGTGTTCTAATCCACTTTTAAAAATTGTTTTAACATGGTCATCGGCAAGTGAATAAAATATGGACTTGCCATCTCTTTTTGAAGCAACTAAATTATTATCCTTTAAACTTTTCAGCTGGTGACTTATGGCTGATTGGCTCATTTCCAAGTCTTCGGCTATGTCACCAACGCTCATTGGGCCATTAAAAAGCTCATTTAAAATCCTAAGTCTTGTCGAATCTCCAAAAAGCTTAAATAAATCTGCCAGATCGAAAATTATTTCTTCGTCAGTTAAAGTTTTCATATACACCTCTATTCATATGATCATATGTTCATATTTATTGTAACTCATATATTTATTTTGTCAAGAAAAAATTTTTGATTTTGGGTATAAGTATTAAAAAGAAAAGCGAGGAATAATATGGATGATAAAAAATTAAAACAAATAGGAGCGATAATAGCAATCATTGCATCAGTTGTACTATTTTTTAAAAAACAAGGCGGAGTTGGATTTTTCTTCTTGCTAATAGGCTTGATTTTATTTATAAGGTCAAAAAAAGGTGAGAATTATATGTCAATGTGAATTTTTTGGTAGAGGGAATATTTTTTATTTTTAGATTATTTAGTTATTTAATTTCTTTTATGATTCAATCTTTTTAATAATATGCCTTCGTCCTTGGAGGGCGGCTTTAAGATTGGGTTTAAAAAAATCAAAATAAAAACATAGAAATATTTTTTTATTGTGAATTTAATAATAATTAGATTTCTTTTATTATTCTATTATTTAAAAAAATTGCTTCGTTTTTGGGGCGTAGGGACGAGGGGTTACTAGCCCGTCCGGCTTCTGGAGGACAGACCCCTACGTCCCACGAAAACCCGCTTCTTCGAAGCTCTTCCGTGCTACCGCACTCTGTTTTCGGGATAAACACCCAAAATCAATGGGTGTTTATCTCCCCCAAACCCCCTTACCCTTGTTCTACGAAAACTCGCTTCTTCGAAGCTCCTACGTGCTACCGCACTCTGTTTTCGGGATAAAAGCCCAAAATCAATGGGCTTTTATCTCCCGCCGCCACTGCGTGGAGCAATGAGCAGAAGAAGTTCGCTCCGCGAATTCTTTTTTTGAAAAATAGTTTTAAAAAGTTTGAAAAATCAGTCAGTTTTTTGTCTCGAATTTGTGATGATAATTTCAAATAGGACATTGCGAAGCAATTCCTACATTTATTGCTCCATGCAATGGTCGTTTATAGGGTGAGGTTTGCTGGGTGGTTTGGAGGGGGCTTTGGAGGGACAATCGAAAGTCCCTTAAAGCCGCCCTCCAAAAACGAAGGCAATTTATTAAAAAAAAGAAAACATAAAAGATATTAAATTATTATATAATCAATAAAAAAATATGTATATACTTTTATTTTTATTTTTTATAACTCAATCTTAAAGCCGCCCTCCAAGGACGAAGGCTATCATTAAAATTATGATAAATTAAAAGACACCAAATTTTTCTATTTTCCTAAAACACTTATACTCAGCTGGCATCCTGAGCGGAAGTTTGCTTTTGCAAACTGGAGTCGAAGGATCTTGGGAGTGTTTTTTTATAAATATTTTCCAATTCCAAGGAGATGTTTCGACTCGCTTCGCTCGCTCAACATGCCAGGTGGTTCTAGGTTTTCAAATAGGACATTGCGAAGCAATTCCTACATTTATTGCTCCATGCAATGGTCGTTTATAGGGTGTCGTTTGCTGGGTGGTTTGGAGGGGGCTTTGGAGGGACAATCGAAAGTCCCTTAAAGCCGCCCTCCAAGGACGGAGGCGAGAAATTAAATTAATATAGAAATATAAGACATATATCATATATCGTGATTAATAAAAAAATTAGCTTAAAAATTTCTATTAAAAAAATCGACTAGGCTTTCCCTAGTCGATTTTTTTGTTTTTATGCTAGCTTATTCATATGATAAGAAGCTATTTTTTCTTTTATTTCTTCTAATTTTGTATCTTCATTAATGTCTATTGCTATTTCAAAGGCAGATTCTACAAGAGGAGAGCCTGCTATTATGACTTTTTCCTTGAGATTTTCATCTAGCATATCATAAGCCATTTGGCAATTCATCATTGATGAACCTAGGTCAAAGAATACTACTAGACCATCTTCGGCAAGTTCTGTCATTTTTTGGTTTATTTCTTCAAAGTTTGAGCCAAGTTCTCCATCTTCTGTGCCACCAGAATATTCTATTCTCACATTTGCTGCCATTTGCGAAATTAGTTCTGTAAGGCCTTGGGCAAGCTTATTGCTATGACTTGTTATTAGAATATTAATCATTTAATTCTCCAAAAGCAGTTTTTATCATCAAATAAGAGCTTGCTGCACCTGGGTCTATATGACCAATTGATCTTTCTCCAACATAGGAAGCACGTCCCTTGTTTGCCTTGTATTCGCTGGTTTTTTCCATTTTTTCTTTGGCAAGCTCTATAATTTCTTTATAAGATTTGCCTTCGTTAAGTGCATCGGCAACTGGTTCTAGGACATCGACCATGGTTTTATCCAAAAGATTTGCCTTGCCCCTTTGTTTAACACCCTCAACTCCACTTTGGAAAGCTTTGTTTAAAACTTCGCGGTTTAAATCTTCTATATTATTTAATTCTTGAGCAAATTTCATGAAAAATGTTCCATAAAGTGGGCCACTTGCTCCACCAACTTTGGAAATTAGGGTCATAGAAATTTTCATAAACAAAGATTTGTAATCGGAAAATTCGCCCTCAATAGCTTCTTTGGCAAAACCAAAACCCTTTGCCATATTTACTCCGTGGTCAGCATCGCCTATTGATCTATCAAGGTCTGTTAGATAATCTTTGTTTGCTATAATCTCATCTGAAACTTTGTTTAAAATTTCTTGTACTTTTTTTATTTCCATTATTTCCTCACTACGTGAACTTCTTGATCTAATAATTTTAGTCTTTCTTCGTCAACTCTATAAAGGGTGATTGAAAATCCTGCCATATCCATACTGGTCATGAAGTTTCCTATATAAGTTCTAGCAACTTTGATGCCTTTTTCTTTTAGATAATCTGCTAGGGAATTGTTTATTATATAAAGTTCCATTTCTGGTGTTGCGCCCATGCCGTTTACAAATACTGCATATTCGCTATCTTTATCTTCTATTTCTACTAGGAGTCTGTCAACCATTTCCTTTACGATTTCATCAGCAGTTTTCATTTCTTCTTTTTGGATACCTTCTTCGCCGTGGATACCGATACCCATTTCTATTTCGTTATCTGCTAAAGTAAAGCTTTCTTTGCCATCTGCTGGATTTATGCAAGGTTTTGTTGCCATGCCGATAGATTTGATATCTTTTACGATTTTTTCTGCCATTTCTTTGATTTCAGCTAGGCTTGCACCATTTTCTGCCATTGCACCAAGAGTTTTGTGAACAAATAGTGTACCACAAACGCCACGTCTATCTTCTTTTTTCTCAACAACTATATCGTCGTTAACAATGACATAATCAACGTCAATGCCTTCCATTTGAGCCATTTCTCCAGCCATTTCAAAGTTCATAACGTCGCCTTGGTAGTTTTTGATTACCATAAATACGCCCTTGCCTGAATTTGCTTTTTTGATAGCTTCTAAAACTTGATCTGGAGTTGGAGATGTAAAGATATCACCTGCTACAGCACAATCTAGCATACCTTTACCAACATAACCTGCGTGAGCTGGTTCATGACCTGAGCCACCACCAGAGATAAGACCAACTTTGCCAGCAACTGGCGCATCAATTCTTGCGATAACGTTGGTGTTTTCAAGTCTTACAATTTCCTTAGGATTTGCCTTTACAAGTCCATCTAGCATTTCATCTACGATATTTTGCGGATTGTTGATTAATTTTTTCATATTTTCTACCTTTCTAATCCTTTCTTAAATTTTCCGATTCCTCTGATAGATATATACCCAAAAAATCTTTTTCTAATAATTTATGATAATTGAAAAAACCTAGTAAAATAGTATATTTTACTTGAACTTTGAAAATTATTAGTCAGGATTTTTATCCTGAGTTTTTTATATATTTTAAAAATTAAGAAAGGAAAATTTTTTGCAGAAATTTAAAATAAATTCTAGCTATAAGCCTAAAGGCGATCAGCCAGAGGCTATTGAAAAATTATCCCAAGGGCTAATTTCCGGCAAAAAACACCAAATTTTGCGAGGAGTTACAGGCTCTGGTAAGACTTTTACTATGGCAAATGTTATTGAAAAAGTTCAAAGGCCGACCCTTATTTTGGCTCATAACAAGACTTTGGCCTACCAATTATTTACAGAATTTAAGGAATTTTTCCCAGATAATGCTGTGGAATATTTTGTTTCCTATTACGATTATTACCAACCAGAAGCTTATGTTGCCGCAACTGATACTTATATTGCCAAGGATTCTTCAATCAACGATGAGATTGATAAGATGCGACATTCTGCAACCATGGCGCTTTTTGAAAGAAAAGATGTAATTATTGTGGCAAGTGTTTCTTGTATTTATGGTTTGGGAGATCCGATTGATTACAAAAAACTTGTGGTAAGCCTTCGTCCTAACCAGGAAATTGCTCCAGAAGAAGTTATGAGAAAGCTAATCGACGTTCAATATGTGCGAAATGATATCGACTTTGATCGTGGAACTTTTAGAAGGCGTGGAGATATTTTGGATATTTTCCCAGCAGGCTTTGACCAAAAAGCTATAAGAATTGAGTTTTTTGGCGATGAAATAGAAGAAATTTCTGAATTTGACTCATTAACTGGCAAAGTTACGGCAAAACTAAGCCATGCTTATATTTATCCGGCAAGTCATTATGCCACAACTAGCGAAAAAACCGAAAAAGCTATTATAACCATAGAAGAAGAACTTGCTGAGCGCTTAGATGAATTAAATAGGGAGAATAAACTTCTCGAAGCTCAAAGACTTGAGCAAAGAACTCGTTATGATATAGAAATGCTAAAGGAAATTGGATTTTGCTCTGGAATTGAAAATTATTCAAGACACCTTAGCCAAAGAGCACCAGGTTCCAGACCTTACACACTTATAGATTATTTTCCAAAAGATTTTTTGCTAATGGTCGATGAAAGCCATGTTTCAATTCCACAAGTTGGTGGAATGTATGAGGGAGATAGGAGTCGTAAGCAAAATTTGGTTGATTATGGTTTTAGACTTCCTTCAGCTCTTGATAATAGACCATTAAAATTTGCCGAATTTGAAAGTTTAATCAATCAAGCAATTTACGTTTCAGCAACACCAGGACCTTACGAAATGGAAAAAACCAAGGGTCAAATGGTCGATCAAATCATACGACCAACTGGACTTTTGGATCCAAAAGTTGAAGTTCGTCCAACAGAAAATCAAATTGACGATCTGATGAATGAAATTTATAAGACGACCGAAAAAGGCGATAGGACCCTTGTTACAACACTTACTAAGAAAATGGCAGAGGATTTGACAACTTATCTTACCCAAAATGGCATCAAGGTAAAATATTTACACTCTGATATAAAAACCATCGAAAGAAGTGAAATTATAAGAGAGCTTAGACTTGGAGAATTTGATGTATTAGTTGGAATCAACCTCTTACGTGAGGGTCTTGACATACCAGAAGTAAGTTTTATTGCAATTCTAGATGCAGATAAGGAAGGATTTTTGCGAAGTGAAAGATCCCTAATCCAAACCATAGGAAGAGCTGCCAGAAATTCCGAGGGACACGTAATTCTTTATGGAGATAGCATTACAGGCTCTATGAAAGTTGCAATGGATGAAACGAAACGCAGACGTGAAATTCAGACGGAATTTAACAAAAAACACAAGATTACCCCAACTACAATTAGAAAAAATATCGGTCAGATGATTCAAGTTACAAAGAAATTGGAAGATAATGACATTGAAGAATTTACAGCTGATGATATAGATACAATAATTATTAATCTTGAGGCGCAAATGTATAAGGCGGCTGAGGAATTGGACTTTGAAAGAGCTGCCAATATTCGCGATCAGATAAAGAAAATGAAAGAAAATTTCCCAGGAGTATAAATTGACAGAACATGATATAGTTATAAAAGGTGCAAGAACCAACAACCTAAAAAATATCGACCTAAGATTGCCAAGGGATAAAATGATTGTTTTTACAGGACTTTCCGGAAGTGGGAAGTCCACTTTAGCCTTTGATACAATTTATGCAGAAGGACAAAGGCGCTATGTGGAAAGCTTATCATCCTATGCCAGACAATTTTTAGGAAATCTTGATAAGGCAGATTGTGATTCTATAGAAGGGCTTTCTCCTTCCATTTCAATCGATCAAAAAACAACCAACAGAAACCCAAGGTCAACTGTGGCGACAGTTACAGAAATTTACGATTATTATAGGCTTCTCTTTGCAAGAATTGGAGATGCTTATTGTCCAGTTTGTGGCAAAAAAATCGAGGCTCAATCCATAGACCAAATGGTCGATAGGGTTTTGGAATTACCTGAAAAAACAAGAATACAAATACTTTCTCCAGTAATTCGTGAGAAAAAAGGAACACACAAAAAAGCTTTGGCAAATATTCAAAAACAAGGCTTTGTAAGAGTTCTTGTAGATGGAGAAATTCATAATTTGGAAGATGAAATAGAGCTTTCCAAAACAAAAAAGCACGACATTTCAATAATTGTCGATAGAATCGTAGTAAAAGAAAATATCAACACTAGACTTTCAGATTCCATAGAAACTGCCCTAAATCTTTCCGATGGACTTGTAATAATCGATATAATAGACGGTGGAGAAATCCTAATGAGCAGCAAACTTGCCTGCCCTGATGGCCATATGTCTTTGCCAGAAATAAGCCCAAATATGTTTTCTTTTAACGCACCTTTGGGTATGTGTCCAGATTGTAATGGACTTGGTTTTCATCTACAAATCGACAAAGATTTGATAATCCCAGATAAAAATTTATCCATCAACCAAGGAGCAATAGAACCTTATGCTTCTGCAGGCAAAGGAACATACTACAATGAAGTTATAAATGCCATAGCAAAAACTTACGATTTTTCACTTGATGAACCGATAAAAAATGCGCCGAAAAAGATGATCGATGAGATTCTTTATGGGACAAAAAAAGAAATTACCTTTGTCTTTGACAGTCATTTTTCCGGCAGAAAAAGATACACTGCCAAATTTGAGGGAGTTTTAAAAAATCTCCACGACAGATACCAAAGAAGCAATTCAGAAGATGTAAGGAAAAAATTTAGATTATATATGAGCGAGGAAGAATGTCAAACTTGCCATGGCGATAGGCTAAAGCCAGAAGTTTTGGCTATAAAAATTGCCGATACCAATATTTCCGAACTTACAAGCTTATCTGTAGAAAAATCCTTAGAATTTTTTGAAAATCTAAAACTTTCGCCAATGAAAGCTCAAATTGCCGAGCTTATTGTAAATGAAATCAAGGCAAGGCTTAAATTTTTAAATGATGTTGGACTTTCCTATCTGTCATTAAATCGTAAGGCCTCAACCTTATCAGGCGGAGAAAGTCAAAGAATAAGGCTTGCTACACAAATAGGCTCAGGTCTTGTGGGAGTTTGCTACGTCCTTGATGAACCGTCAATTGGCCTTCACCAAAGAGATAATGACAAATTGATCAAATCTTTGAGAAATCTAACCGATATTGGAAATACTCTAATAATAGTAGAGCATGACGAAGATACCATAAGAGCTGCCGATTATTTGGTAGATATTGGACCTTTGGCAGGCATCCACGGCGGTGAAATTGTGGCAAAGGGAAGTGTTGATGATTTAATAAATTGCAAAAATTCCATAACTGGAGATTATTTATCCGGCAGGAAAAAAATTGCCCTACCTCAAAAAAGACGAACAAGCAATGATTTTATAGAGATCAAGGGAGCTAGAGAAAATAATCTAAAAGGAATCGATGTAAAAATTCCTCTTGGAGTCCTAACATCTGTAACGGGAGTTTCTGGATCTGGCAAATCCTCACTTATTAATGAAATCTTATATAAAACCGTAACCAAAAAATTAAACAAAACAAAAATAAGACCAGGAAAACACGATGAGATCTTAGGCCTTGAAAAAATCGACAAAATAATAGCTATTGACCAATCGCCAATAGGCAGAACTCCAAGGTCAAATCCTGCAACTTACACCAAAGTTTTTGACCATATTAGAGATGTTTTTGCCATGACCAACGAAGCAAAAATGCGTGGCTATGCCAAAGGCAGATTTTCCTTTAATGTCAAGGGCGGTCGTTGTGAAGCTTGCTCTGGTGATGGTACAATCAAGGTAGATATGATGTTTTTGCCAGATGTATATGTGCCATGCGAAGTTTGCCATGGCAAGCGTTACAACAGAGAAACTCTTGAGGTAAAATATAAGGGCAAGGATATTTCTGAAGTTTTGGATATGACTGTCGAAGAAGGCTTAGAATTTTTTGAAAATCATCCGCCAATAGTTAGAAAATTGCAAAGTCTATACGATGTTGGACTTGGTTATATTAAAATTGGCCAACCGTCAACCGAATTATCTGGAGGAGAAGCTCAAAGGGTAAAACTTGCAACAGAACTTTCCAAAGTCGGCACAGGACAAACACTTTATATATTAGATGAGCCAACCACAGGCCTTCATATGGCAGATGTCCACAAACTAATCGATGTTTTAAATCGTTTGGTCGATCAAAATAACACAGTCGTTGTAATTGAGCATAATCTTGATGTTATAAAAGTTTCTGATTATATAATCGACCTTGGACCTGAAGGAGGAGATGGTGGGGGCAATTTAGTAGCATCTGGCACTCCTGAAGAGGTATCCAAGAACAAAAATTCATATACAGGCAAATATTTAAAGAAAATATTAAAAAAATAGGAGAAAAATATGGGATTAGAAGATAAAAGAGATAATAAAATTGATACAAGCAAAAATGGCAGACCAGTAAGCTTTTCTTTTGGAGATGGCAATGATTTATTGATTGATTTACCAAATGAAATTCCAGGACTAAAAGATATAAACTTAGACAATCTAACAGAAGATAAAGCCAAAGATCTAATTGCAAAAATAAATGCAAATTCAAAAGAAATTGACGACTTACTAAAATCTGTGGGAATTGACGACATAAGCAAATTAAACTTAGACGATATTGAGAAATAAATCTAGGAGACGAACATATGCTCGTCTCTTTTTTGTCTTAAAAATTTCTTGTTGACAAGTACACTTGGCATATGTATAATTAAATTACCAAGTATACTTGTCAATAAGGAGAAAAATGTGGACAGAGAAGAGATACTGGCAAAAAGCAGAAAGGATTATGAGAAAAATGATGAATATCTATTAGATGCATTGACAAAAGCAGGCAAGATTTCAAGTCAAGTAGGACTATTTGTGACTGCTGTAATAGTAGCTGGAGATCAATTTTTTTTCAATACTTATAATTTTGGTGCTCAAGCCATATACTTTGCTATTATGGGAACTATGAACATAGTTAGATATAAATATATCAAAGAAAAGAATAACCTAGTTTTGGGAATAATATTCTCCCTTGGTGCAATACTAAGTCTTATCGCTCATTTTATGAGTTTTAACTAATAAAGGTTCACCTATGAATGAAGAATTGATACTAAAAAATAGGCTAAAAGAAGTAAGGAAAGCCAAGGGTTATTCCCAACAAAAGTTAGCCGATGAAGTAGGAGTTTCTAGAAACACTATTAGTTCAATTGAAACTGGTCAGTTTAACCCAACTGCCAAGCTGGCATTGATTTTGTGTATAGCCTTGGATGAAAAATTTGAGGATTTATTTTATTTTTAGCAATGTCAAGCACTGACAAATGAAAGTAAAATTATTAGAAAATATTAATTATTCATTAAAAATTATTAACAATATATTATAAAGGAGTAAAGCTATGATTGAGATAATCAACATATCTAAATCTTTTGGCAAAGTTCAAGCCTTGGATAATGTCTCTTTTACAGTTGAAAAAGGTGATGTCTTCGGCTTGATTGGTCAAAATGGGGCAGGAAAATCTACGCTTTTTAGGTGCATGATGAACTTTTTTGACGATTATGAGGGCGAAATTTTATACGATAATGAGCCAATAGCAAAAATTCCCCTAGAAAAAATCGGATTTTTGCCAGAAGAAAGATCACTTTCACCAAAAAAGACCATAGAAGAAGAAATAAGATATTTTGCAAGACTTAACCAAATGAAAAATTTGGACAAGGACGAGCTTCAAAGATGGTTTGATAGATTTGAAATTAAGGGAAAACTTACTGATAAAATCAAATCTCTATCAAAAGGTAACCAACAAAAAACTCAACTTCTAGCAGCAATTATCTATAAGCCTGAATTTGTAATCCTTGATGAACCATTATCAGGACTTGACCCTTACAATATCAGACTTTTAGAAGATATCATTAAAGAATTAAATGCCATGGGAATGACCATTTTATTTTCATCTCACAATATGGAAAATATCGAAAGCTTATGCAACAAACTTGTGATGCTTAAAAATGGCAAGGTGGTTTTAAATGGAAGTCCAAATGAGGTAAGAAATTCTTTTGCCAGAGAAAAAGTCATCATAGAAACTGATAAGGATATTTCCCCAATAATTGAAGGAAAGGTCAAAGCCTACAAAAAAATAGGAAATATTTGGCAAATAGAATTATTTGATGAAGAAGATTCCAAAGATTTATTTAAAGAAATTTCTGAAAAATGTGGCTTTGTTTATCAATTTAACCAACAAGCACCAAGTTTAAACGAAATTTTTGCAAAGGTGGTGGAAAGCTATGAATAGAATGAAAATTGTTGCAAGAGAGACTTTCCTTAGACAAATAAAATCGGGAGCTTTTTGGTTTATGGTTTTATTTCCAATAATAATGATGGCAATTTCTCTTTTGATTGGCTATTTTACAGGTTCTTCGGCTGGGAACATGGCAATAGTTACTGATGATAATCTTAAAGCATATTTTGAAGATAATCCTAACTATGACTTTAAAATTACAAGCGAAGAAGAGCTAAAGAAATTATTGGACGATAAGGAAGTATCTTCTTATGCAAAGGTAAGAGAAGAAGATGGAATTGTTGTGGCAGATTATTTTGAGGGCAAGGCTTCTATGAGCGAGAAAGTCATCCTACAAAGCACTTTAGGTCAAATTCAAAATGGCATTAATATGAAAAATGCAAATCTAAAAGAAGATCAAGTTAAATCTTTGGCAAAAAGTCCTGTAATTAACCAAATTGCAGATAAAAATCAGGACAATAAATTCTTAGGAATGGCGATTTATTTTGTATTTTTGATACTGATGTATATGATAACTCTAACCTTTATCAATGTTATATTAACAGAAACAGCTACAGAAAAGGGTACAAAGATGATAGAATTTATTTTCTCATCAGTTAGACCTGGAGATTATTTTGAAGGCAAAATTCTTGGGAATTTCGGGGCAGTTCTTGTACAAATTGCAATTTATATAATAATGGGAACTATAGGATTCAACATAGCAAAAGCTTATGGTATACTTGATGGTCTGCCTTTAGATTTTTCTGTAAATGCAAATTCTCTTGCCATTTTTGCTGAGATTATAGTATTGTTTTTGCTAGGAATCTTCTTATTTTTAGTTGTCGCTGGAATGCTAGGCTCATTTGCAACAAAAATTGAAGATGCTGGAAAGATGGGCATGCCTTTAACAATGGGCATTGTCATAATGTTTTTCTTAGCAATGACTTTGATGAACAAGGGAGATGTGATCATTTCAAAGATCCTCTCATATCTTCCATTTGCATCGACATTCTTTATGCCATTAAGGCTTTTAAATGGTTATGCAAATTTACTTTCAGGAATAATTGCCATAGCAATACTTCTTGTAGCCATCTTTTTATTCTATAAATTTGGAGAGAAAGTTTACAAGAAAAATATCCTAAACTATTCAACTGAAGGATTTTTCTTCAAAAAGAAAAAATAATATTAAAAGTAATTCCCCCAATTTTTTTAAATTGAGGGAATTTTATTGCTTTCTATATTAATCAAAAAATATAACCATGGATATTTGTATAACTATAGCTGCGATAATTGGAATCCAACTTTTTTCCCAATTGCCTGTTTGATAGCCAAGTATTATAACAAGTCCAATTGCTAAAACCCAAAGAATTCCTGACGCTTTTGCCAATCTATTATCCTTTATTTGCTCTTTTGGATTTCTGTATTTTAATAGATCTTGAAAAGCTGAGTTTTTGACCATAGTATGACTTATTATATAAGCTCCTAGGCTTATTATGAAAAGAAAAATACTTGTCAATATATCATCATTAATTTTATTTTCAAAAATCATTATTATTAGTGGAGAAAGAATAAAGATTGCTATTGAAATTATTACATTTCTACTAACAATGGGCTTATATTCATCCATATTTTTGTTAATCACTCCTTCAATTCCATAGGAAAAATCATAAGGTTCTTTTTCTATAAAGTCATATTTTTGTGAGCTAAACCCCGAAATAAGGAAAAGTCCGACTGCTAAAGCGACAAAACTTAGAGTTAAAATACTTCCTATTGGATTATTTAACAAAGTGCTTGGGATAGGTGATGATACCAAAAGAGAAATAGCTAATCCTACATTAACAGCAATCTTATCATAGATTTTAAGATAGTCGTTTAACATTTCACTATCAATCGTTTTGACATTACTTTCACTTACACTATCTTCTACTATAATAGCCTCCATTCCTAATTTGTCATTTAATAGAAAATCCGTGCTAACTCCAAAAATTTGAGAAAGCTTCACTATCTTATCCAAATCAGGCATGGCCATAGTGGATTCCCACTTAGAAACAGATTGACGACTAACTCCTATTTTTGCTGCCAAATCTTCTTGGGTCATTGATTCTTTTTTTCTTAAATTAATAATTTTATCTGCTAAAATCATAAAATCCTCCTTAATTTCTCATCTATATTCTATGAAAAAATGCCCTGTCATTCCACCAATTTGATTAGGAAATTTGTCAACTGCCAGTTGCATTATTGTAATTTTAGCTGTTTTTTTGCAAACTATCTATAAATCATATACCCCAAAATATATATTTGGTATAATAATAAAAAGATAAGAATTTATGGGAAAATTTTTCTTTACAAAAGTTTTTAAATTTTGAAAGTTAGAAATATAAGAGAAATTATTTGATTAAGAAAGAGATAATTAAAAGGAGAATTAATGAAATTTACCAAAATACCACTATCTGACAAAAAATACCTAAATTACATTTTTTTAGAAACTTTGGTTTCTGGCAAAGAAGTAACTACTATGTTTGATACAAGAGGCAATAGCCTTCTAAAACAGTCAATCGCAGATACTATTGATGTCAAATATATCGATGAAAAATATATAGACGAAAAAAGAAAATGGAGAAGAGCAAGGGTAAATTTAAAACTTGGAGGCCTTGAAATTGGGTCAGCTCCAGTAATTGTAGCAAGCGATGAGAGTTTTGATTTAATGGCAGATCCTTTGGGCAATAAATTTCCAGCTGATATGATTTTGGGTTGGAATATAATAAGCCAGCTTTGCTTTAGGGGAGATCTTAGAATAGGAGATTTTCAAGTTCAAATTGACGATTTTAGAGAAACTAAGGCCAAAGATAAGCCAAATTCTCTAGTTATAAATGTTGAATTTGAAGGAGAAAGAATGCTTGCAAGCCTTGATACATCAAGACCTATTACTTGTGTTAAAAAAGAAATATTTGATAAATTAATCTCAAAAGATGAAAAAGATAAAACGCTCGATATGCTAGATCTGGGAAATGAAAATTTAACCTTAAGAACTCCTTTGAAAGTAAAAATAGATCAAGATGAAATTTTCTTATCAAAGGTAGAAGTTAATCCAAACATCAAAGAAAATGACGTAAATATAATTTTTGGAGTAGATTTATTGACAAATTCTACCTGGGCAATGTATAATCCAATGAGATATATAAGAGTAAAAAGATAAAGCTAGTTGCTAGCTTTTCTTTTTTTGTCAAAATTCTAATTAATAAAAAAAAATAAAAATTCAACGAATATTTTAAAATTAATAAAAATCAATTATAATATATTATTATAAAGGAGGTTTTATGAGTAAGTTATTAGTTATTCAATCGGATTTTGGTCTGGGAGATGGAGCCGTATCTGCAATGCATGGAGTGGCTAATATGGTCGATTCTGAAATTAAAGTTGATGATTTGACCCATGAAATTATGCCATATAATATTTTTGAGGCTAGTTATAGGCTTATTCAAACAATAAAATATTGGCCAAAAGAAACAGTCTTTGTTTCTGTTGTGGATCCTGGAGTTGGTTCAAACCGTAAGTCAATTGCAGTAAAAACTATGACAGATCATTATATAGTAAGTCCAGATAATGGAACCTTATCTCATATCAAAAAATATATTGGGATAAAATCTTGTAAGCTTATTGACGAAAACAACAATAGGTTGCCTTTTTCTGAGAAATCTCACACCTTCCACGGTCGTGATGTTTATACTTATAATGCTGCAAAAATAGCATCAAATCCGTCTTATTATGAGACTTTGCAAGATTATGACAAGGAAAAAATCGTAAGTTTTGATATCAATGAAGCAAGAGCTAATAATGGCTTAATCAAAGGCACAGTTGATATTCTCGATATAAGATTTGGATCTTTGTGGACAAATATTCCAGCTGATTTGCTAAGTGAAAATAATATTCACACCGGAGATAGTTTAAAAATTAGAATTTATTACAAAGATACGAAAAAATACGAAAATCACATACAATTTGGCCATAGTTTTTCTGATGTGAAAGAAGGAGAAGTTGTAGCTTATATAAATTCCCTTATAAATCTTGGAATTGCCATAAATCAAAGCAATTTTTCAAAAACTTATAACATTGGAACTGGTTCAGATTGGACAATTGAAGTAGAAAAAATTATTTAGGAGTTATTATGAATTTTAAAAATCAATCAACAATTACAAAAATCGTAGCAATAGGCATTGGTGCCGCAGTATTTTTCATTTTAGGACGTTTCTTATCAATTCCAGTTGGCATACCAAATACATCACTTGAAACAACATATCCATTTTTGGCTTTAATGTCAGTAATTTTTGGACCAGTTGTAGGTGGATTAATTGGTTTAATAGGACATGGAATTAAGGATTTATTAACTTATGGTTTGTGGATTAGCTGGGTAATTTCTTCTGGAATTACAGGAGTTGGTTATGGATTAGTTGGCAAGAGCTTAAATGTTGCCAAGGGAATTTTTACCAAATCTGACATTATTAAGTTTAATATTGGACAATTAATTACAAATCTTATCGCTTGGGCACTTGTAGCTCCAACTTTGGATATATTAATTTACCAAGAACCAGCTAATAAAGTATTTTTGCAAGGAATTGTTGCAGCATTGATGAATTCACTAGCTGTTGCAATCTTGGGAACAATTTTAATTATTGCCTTTACAAAAACACAAACACCAGATAATAGTTTACAAAGAGATTAAATTTGACCAATAATAGAGAAATAAATTTTACTAATTTTACATTTAAATACAAGTCACAAAAAAGTCCAACTCTCATAGACATTGATTTTACCATAAAAGAAGGAGAAAAAATCCTAATAATTGGCCCTAGTGGCTCGGGCAAATCAACAATAGCAAAAGCTATAAATGCTCAGATTCCCAATACTTACGATGGGGATATAAAAGGTGATGTCAAAATTTGTGATAAAGATATAAAAGAATCTTCGATTTTTGACCTATCACTTAAAGTTGGAACTGTTTTGCAAGATACAGATGGACAATTTGTAGGCTTGACTGTTGCTGAAGATATAGCTTTTTCTCTTGAAAATGACAACGTTAAAAAAGATGAGATGCTTAAAGAAGTAAATTCATGGGCGGAAGTTTTGGCTATAAAAGATTTACTAGGACAAAAACCAGGAGAATTATCTGGTGGACAAAAGCAAAGAGTTTCTTTAGCTGGAGTTTTGGTTTCTCATACGCCTATACTTTTACTTGATGAGCCTTTGGCAAATCTTGATCCAGCAAGCGGACTATCAACAATGAAACTTGTCGATAAACTTAATCAAAACTATGGTTGCAGTATTATAGTAATCGAGCATAGGCTTGAAGAAGCTCTAAATATGAAGCCTGATAGGATATTGATAATAGATGATGGCAAACTTATTTTTGATGGAAAAACAAGCGATCTATTAAAGAGGAATCTTTTGGATGAAATTGGAGTTAGAAAACCTCTTTATATCAAGGCATTAGATTATAGCAAAGTGGATGTTGGGAAATATGATAGTTTGTCAAATTTTGAAGATACAAATATTTTGGGAAATGACCTAAGTAAAATAAAAAATTGGGCAGATTCAGTAAAAGTTCAGGAAGATTTAAGTAAAAAAAATCCTATTTTACAGATTAAAAATCTTTGCTTTTCTTATGGAAAAAACAAAAAGACCTTAGAAGATTTATCCTTTACCATAAATAAGGGCGATATAGTAAGTCTTGTTGGACCAAACGGAGCTGGTAAATCAACTCTAGCAAAATTACTTTGTGGTTTTATTCGACCAACAAGTGGAGAAATTATCCTAGCTAACAAGGACATTAAAAATCAATCCATAAAAGAAATCGCCGAAAAAATCGGTTTTTGCTTGCAAAATCCAAATGCAATGATTTCTAAGACAAGTGTTATAGAAGAAGTTTCCTTTGGCCTAAAACTTAGAAATGTAAAAGAAGAAGAAATCAAGGAAAAAACAAAAAAAATCCTGGAAATTTGTGGGCTTTACCCATTTAGAAATTGGCCAATTGCAGCACTTTCTTATGGACAAAAAAGAAGAGTAACTATTGCATCAATTTTGATTTTGGATCCACAAATTCTAATCCTTGATGAACCAACTGCAGGCCAGGATTATAAGCATTACACAGAAATTATGGAATTTATCAAAAGCTTAAATAAAAAATTAAATTTGACAATATTAATGATTTCTCACGATATGCACCTGATCCAAGAATATACTGATAGGACTTTAGTAATTGCCAATGGCAAGCTTTTGGCGGATACATCTGCCAAGGAACTTTTTGCAAATTCCGAGCTTTTAGAAAAAGCTTCTCTTACAGAAACAAGCCTTTACAAGTTGGCAAAAAAGATTTCCTATAATCCACAGGAATTTATAGAGAAATTTATAAGCTACGAAAGAGGAAACTATGAACGATAAAATACTAGGATATATTGATAAAGACACCATAATCCATAGACTTTCGGGAACTACAAAGTTAATTTCTTTTTTGCTTCTTTCGATAATTTCCATGATGTCCTACGATATAAGATTTTTGCTTTTGCTAACTATTTTATCGATAATTTGCTTTAGCATTGCAAAAATCCCCTACGAAAGCATATCTCTTGTATTAAAATTTGTGCTGATATTTTCAATCCTAAATATCTTAGCAATTTATATATTTGAGCCAGAATATGGGGTAGGCCTTTATGGGTCAAGAACAGTAATTAGAGAAGGTTTTGGTAGATATAGCCTAACCTATGAGCAAGTTTTTTATGAGCTAAATGTTTTGATAAAATATTTTGTAACCATACCTCTTGCCCTAATATTTATCTTTACGACAAATCCAAGCGAATTTGCAAGCTCATTAAATAAAATTGGCATTTCCTATAAGATAAGCTACGCAGTGGCCTTGGCCTTAAGGTATATACCAGACATACAAAATTCATACAACGACATAAGACTAGCAAGTCAAGCTAGAGGAATAGAAATGAGCAAAAAAGCTAATCTCATAGATAGAATAAAAGCCTCATCAAACATAATCTTGCCTTTGATATTTGACAGTCTAGCGAGGATAGAAACCATAAGCCAGGCAATGGAACTAAGAAGATTTGGCAAAGAAAAAACCAGAACATGGATATCCTACAGACCTTTTAAAAGAATAGATGTTGTTGCAATTATTTTTACTATAATTATATTTGCAATTGGAATCGCATTATTTGTAGTAAACAAAGGAAGATTTTATAATCCATTTATTTAAAGATAAAGAGAAATTCTCAATTTTTTGGGGATTTCTTTTTTTATATTTTATAAAGTGTATTATATTATATATTAGTAAAATTTTTAGCAGTAAATAAGATTGGAGAGATAATGAGTGATATAAGTATAAAAAATTTATCTTTTGCTTATGAAGAAGGCGGTAAACTTATTCTTAATGATATTACAACAGAAATTAATTCTGGAGAATTTGTCTGTATTTTGGGACAATCTGGATGTGGTAAAAGTACCTTGCTTAGACTTTTAGCAGGACTTGAAATGCCAACTGGAGGGAAAATTACCATAGATGGTGAAGAAATCAAAGGAACTAGCCTAAAAAGAGGAGTTGTATTTCAAGATTACGGCTTATATCCTTGGATGAGTGCTGGAGAAAATATAATGCTTGCCCTAAAGCAGTGTTTTCCATCTGAAGATAAAAATAAATTAAAAGAAAAAGCCTTGGATATGATAGATGCAGTTGGTCTAGAAAGTGAAGTTTATGATAAATTTCCCAAAGAATTATCTGGTGGTATGCAGCAAAGATGTGCAATAGCCCAATCTCTAAGCACAAATCCTCCGATATTGTTGATGGATGAACCATTTGGCGCTCTCGATGCTGTAACAAGAGCAAGGCTTCAAGATTTGATTAAGGATCTTTGGGATAAGGAAGAAGAAAAAAAGACCGTATTTTTTGTAACTCACGATGTTGACGAGGCGATTTTACTAGGAAATAGGATACTTGTTTTAGGTCAATCTCCAAGCCATATAATTTTTGATTACAAGGCAAAAAAGGATTGGGAGCTAAGTCGTGATAATCAATTTGACGATGTTGAAGCTTTAAAATTAAGAAATGAGTTAATAAAACAAATTAACCTTGATGTTAAATCAAAGATAAAGTAATATGAACTAGAAAAGGAAACTAACATAAATATAACAAGGAGGAGAATGTGGAAAGTTCCAAAAAATTTATGACAGCATTATTAACACTTGCAATGGCAATTTCATTTGCAGCTTGTGGAAATAATACAGACAAAGATGCCAGCAAAGATGCTGACAAACAAGTAGAAAGCACAGAATCTGCTGAAAAAACTGACGAAAAAGCAGAAAATAGCGAAAAAACTGAAGAAAATACAGATGACGCTGAAAAAGCTGATGAAACAGCAGAAAATACAGAAGAAGCTGGCAAGCCAGAAGTAAGCAAGGTTAGATGGAACAGCGGTACAAGCGGAAACGTACTTGTAACAATAGCTGAAGAAAAGGGATATTTCAAAGATCAAGGACTAGAAATTGAAAATGTTCCTGCAGATGCAAATGCTGATGCAATGACAATGCTTTCAACAGGAAAAGTTGATGTTGTATCAAATGCTGGTACATCAAATCCACTTCAACAAATTTCAGCTGGTATTGACTTAACAATATTTGGTGGACACATGGTTCAAGGTGCTATGCCAGTTGTAGCTAAAAAAGGAACTAAATGGAACGGAATCAAAGATTTAGTTGGTAAGAAATTTGCTTGTAACCCAAGCTACTTTGCTTTTACAGGAGCACTTATGGATGCTGGAGTAGAAGATCCACTAAATGAAGTTTCTTGGGAAACATACACTGATTACAATGACGCACTAGCAGCAGTAACTCGTGGAGAAGTTGATTATGCTCTTATGGGAACAGGTCAATGCTACACAGTTAAAAACATGGATGACATAGACATAGTAACATGGCATGGTGAAGTAATGCCAAATTACTCTTGCTGTAGAATGGTTGCTCAAAGCGATTTTGTAAAAAATAATCCAAACACAATTAAAAATATTCTTATAGCTTTAATAAGAGCTCAAGATTTCTATGAACACAATAAAGAAGAAGCATTAAAAATACACGCTGCAAAAATCAACGCAAAAGAAGATTATGTAGCAGCTTATATGCTTGATGATCACTACAAAGTTCACGTTGACCCACTTAGAAAATCAGTTGAAAGAGCTTGGGGAATTCTTGATAAAACAGGATTCTTAAAAGAAAAAGCTAAAGATATCAATATTGATGATCATGTAAATACAGACTTATATCAAGAAGCTTTAAAAGAAGCAAAAGAAAAATATGGTGCTGAATCTAAAGACTTCTACGAAAGCTTAGAGCAATTCTATTCAGAAAATGACTAATGACACAAAAGCAGCTGGCCTTCCAGCTGCTATATTTTTAAAAAGGGGGATTTGCAGTGACTAGCAAAATCAAAAATTTCTTTAAAAAATATTGGCCGACTATTTTAATTTATTTAGCAATTATAAGTTTATACATTTTTATGACCTCATCTGGTAGAGCAAATTCCTATCTTTTCCCAGAAATTCATGAGATTGCAAAGGCCTTTGAAGATAACAAAAAGCTGATGTTTTTTAATATGCTTTCATCTTTTAAGCTAATGATACCTTCAGTTATCTTATCTTTAGTAATAGCTATTGGAATTGGAACAATAATGGGTATGAATGAGAAATTAAGAGATGCCCTTCATCCAGTTATTTACACCTTTAGTGTAATTCCATCTATCTTACTATCTCCATTTGCCCTATTATTAGCGCCGACATTTTGGTCAGCATCTTTGTTTTTGATAGTATATGGAACCATGTGGTCAACTTTATTTGCAACCATAACAGGGATTATGACAATTGACAAAAGATATTTGGATAAGGCAGAAACATTGCAACTTAAAGGATTTAAGAAGCTTACAAAGGTAATTCTTCCAGCAGCAAGCCCTTCAATAATTGCAGGATTTATAAATTCTTTAAGATCTACTTTTGTAATGTTGGTTTATGCAGAAATGTATGGATCAAAATATGGAATGGGATTTTTTGTAAAAAAATACGCTGAATTTGGCTTATACGACTACACTTGGGCAGGATTTTTGTTCATGGTTGTAGTTTTGGTAGTTGTAATGCAAGTTTTTGAAGGAATAAAAAAACATCTGCTAAGATGGACTGCAGATTAATAAATGAACATTCAAAAAGGTGGTTAGCTAATTTTGCCAACCACTATTTCTTTATTTAAACAAATATAAATACTCTCCGTATCCTTCTTTTTCCAAGTCTTCTTTTGGGATAAATCTTATGGAAGCTCCGTTTATGCAATAGCGTAGGCCTCCCAATTCTTTTGGCCCATCTGGGAAAACATGACCTAAGTGGCTTTTGGCGAGCTTACTTTTTACTTCGGTTCTTCTCATGCCATGGCTTAGGTCTAAATTTTCTTCTAGTTCGCTACCTTCGATTACCTTGGCAAAACTTGGCCAACCACAACCTGCGTTAAATTTATCAAGGCTAGAAAAAAGTGGCTCGCCAGAAACTATATCAACATAAATTCCATCTTCATAAAAATCGTCATAGCTTGATGAAAATGGCCTTTCGGTTTTTGAATTTTGTGTTACTTCATAGGATAATTCGCTTAAATTTTCTCTTAAATATTCATCAATTGGTTTTTTGTACATTTTTTCTCCTTTGCTTTTATTTATTGTACTTCTTTTTTTGAGAAAATATTTGACTTTAATTTTATCGATAGTACACTATAAATGTGATTAGCAATTGGCACCTCAGAGTGCTAAATATTAGTTAAGGAGATTAAAATGCAATTAAAACCTATTGGAGATAGAGTAGTTATAAAAAAAGCTGAAGCAGAAAAGACAACTCAATCTGGTATAGTTTTGCCAGAATCTGCTCAAGAAAAACCACAATATGCAGAAATTATTGCAATTAGTGAAGATATTTTAAATGATGATAAGAAGAAAGATTCTCTAAGTGTTGGAGATAAGGTTATTTATTCTCAATATGCAGGAACAAGTGTAAAGCTTGATGATGTTGAGTATATGGTTGTAAAATATATCGATATTTTGGCAGTTGTAAGATAAGGAAAGGAATTTTAAATGGCTAAAGATATTTATTATGGAAAAGACGCACGTGATGGTTTAGAACGTGGAATTGATAAATTAGCAAATGCAGTAAAGGTAACACTTGGACCAAAGGGACGTAATGTAGTTTTGGACAAATCTTATGGAGCACCAACTATAACAAATGATGGCGTTACCATTGCCCAAGAAATTGAACTTGAAGATAGATTTGAAAATATGGGAGCTCAACTTGTAAAAGAAGTTGCAACCAAAACAAATGATGTTGCAGGAGATGGTACTACAACAGCTACAGTTCTTGCTCAAGCAATCATCAAAGAAGGCCTAAAAAACTTGGCAGCTGGAGCAAATCCAATTGTACTAAACAAAGGTCTTAAAAAAGCAACTGAAGTTGTAGTTGACTATATCAAAGAAAATTCTCATGACATTGTTGACAAACATTCAATTGAAAATGTTGGAACAATATCATCTTCAGATCCAGAAATTGGTAAATTTATAGCAGATGCTATGGAAAAAGTTGGAAATGACGGAGTAATCACAGTTGAAGAATCAAAAACAACTGACACCTACCTAGATGTTGTTGAAGGTATGCAATTTGACAAGGGATATTTGTCACCTTATATGGCAACAGACAATGAAAAAATGGTAGCTGAATTAGAAGATCCATATATCTTATTAACAGATAAGAAAATTTCTAATATCCAAGACCTATTGCCATTACTAGAACAAATCGTTCAAGCAAGCCGTCCACTATTGATAATTGCAGAAGATGTTGAAGGTGAAGCTTTAACAACCTTAATCCTAAACAAACTTCGTGGAACTTTCAATGTAGTTGCAGTAAAAGCTCCAGGCTATGGCGATAGAAGAAAAGCGATGCTTGAAGATATAGCAATACTTACAGGCGCAAAAGTAATTTCTGAAGAATTAAATATGGATTTAAAAGAAACTGAAATAGAAATGCTTGGCTCTGCTAAAAAAGTAAAAGTTGACAAAGACAATACAACAATAGTAGAAGGCAAGGGAGATAAAAAAGCTCTAGAAGAAAGAGTTTCCCTAATTCGTCAACAAATAGAAAAAGAAGATAGCCAATATGAAAAAGAAAAACTACAAGAAAGAGTAGCAAAACTTGCAGGTGGAGTAGCAGTAATAAATGTTGGAGCTGCAACAGAAACAGAAATGCAAGAAAAGAAATATAGAATCGAAGATGCTCTATCAGCAACAAGAGCTGCAGTAGAAGAAGGAATAGTTGCTGGTGGTGGAGTAGTACTAATCGGCGCAATAGAAAAAGTAAAAGAAGTAAAAGAAAATCTAATTGGAGATGAAAAAACAGGAGCGGCAATAATAGAAAAAGCTCTAGAAGCTCCACTAAGACAAATAGTAGAAAACGCTGGAATGGACGGATCAGTAATAGTACAAAATGTAAAAGAATCCGGCAAAGACGAAGGCTACGATGCCTACAACGACAAATACGTAAATATGTTTGAAGCAGGAATAGTAGAACCAACAAAAGTAACAAGATCAGCCCTACAAAATGCAGTAAGCGTATCAGCCTTACTACTAACAACAGAAGCAGCAGTAGCAGACATACCAAAAGAAGAACCACCAATGCCACAAGGCATGCCAATGGGATATTAATTATAATAAGCTCTTGCAAGACAATTTATTGTTTTGCAAGAGTTTTTTATTTTCAAAATTTAATTTATAATTTTTTGCTCACAAAAAAATGCTTTTGAAATTTAAAGCTCATTATTTACAATTGTTTTAAATTTATTAAAAATAATAATATAAGTAAAAAAATAATTTAATATATTAATTATCTAGTATAAAAAAATTTCAAAATATGATATAATTTTGTAAATGGACAAAATATAATAATTTTTTACAAGCTAATAAAATTGTTTTAAAAAGCCATTGGATTAATGTATAGGCTTTAGCTATCTGTTCATTTGATATTTGTAGGACTGTTGCGTAGTAAATGTTTTAAAAATGTTTACAAATATAGCGAAAAACACAAATTTGCCCTAATATTTGTGATTTATGCTAATGAAAAAGAGGAGAATTATGAGAAGGGAGAATAAAAATCCAAGAAAGATTTTGTTTTCTGTATTAATTGCTATTGCTTTTGTAGTTTTAGCTGGTATTAAATTAGGCTATGCCAATATAATATCGCCAAAACAAGGAATCAATGAGTACCATTTTTATAATGATACAATAGAAAATAAAGATTCAGCTAAAGAAATACAAAAACAAATCGTTCTTGATGGAAAATCAATTTCTGATCCAGGCCATGTATTTAAAGACAAAGATAAAGTTTTGTTGAAATGGCAAGATGAAAAAGGTAACGATATTATATTTGATACTCCAATAGATATTAAATCTAATAGTAAAAATATAATTAAAGTTTACCCGGTATTCAAAGATCAAGTAGTAGTAACCTATTATGTAGATGATAAAGTTTATATGACTGACACCATCACTGATGCTAGTTCTTATAAACTACCAGTAGATCCTACAATTTATGATGCTAATAAATACTTCGTAAATTGGTCAACATCAAAAGACGGCTCATCTGGCCTTTATGATGAGAATTCTTTGAAAAAAGATATTGAAGCAGGAAAAACTGACATTAAACTTTATGCTATTACAGAGTTTAAACACAAGGCGACATTTATAACAGGAGACGGCGCAAGCTTCCAAGAACAAATCCTTGCAAGTGCTGCAAGTACTCTTGATAAACAACCAAAAACTCCTGAAAGACCTGGATATGAATTTAGCCACTGGTCTTTGGAAGAAGATGGTGAACCCGTTGACCTTAACACTCTAGTGTTAGACAAAGATATTGATGTCTATGCTGTATGGAAACCAGTTGTAGTTGACTATAAATTTAAGGTTATGGTCCAAAATATAAATGATGATGACTACACTTTCCATGAAATAATATCAGCAAGAGGCCTAAATGGAGAAAAAACAAGCCTACCATTTAAAGGAAGTGAAAATCCAGATCCTAAAGTAGCGCCAACAGGTCCAATAGTAGAAGATATTACGAGTCTTACAGAAAAAGATGGACGCTTTAGCAATGGCTACAATAGCAAAGATGAAAATGGAAAAATGGATCACACCTATACCAATCCTCAAACTCTGGATTATCCTGGTTTCCATTTAAACGAAGAAAAAACAAAAGAAGCTTTTGAAACAATAGAAGCTGATGGCAGCACAGTTGTACCTGTATATATGGATAGAAATGTTCATACTATATGGGTCTATAAAAATGCAAATAAAATTGGTTATTATCAAGCTAATTGGGTTAATGCTACAGATGAAAATGGAAATATTCACGTAGATTTGCGTTACGGTCAAAGTTCTGAAACATGGTTTGACAAGCTAAATAAAGATTATATTTATTACATGGATAAAAGCATAGGATCTTTCTATACTAGAGCACCAGCAATGGGTGATAAAGATATTTATATGTATAGAGTTTTAGCTAAGGGTACAAAATACCAACTACGCTTTGTTGAATGGGATCCAAGCAAATTTAATGCAGGTATTAACTCATCAGATCTTGCAACAATGCAATCTACCCTTGGTACCATGAAAGAAATTGGAAAAAGAGTAAGCTTCCAAAACTCAGAGTGGTACATGAATTGGAATGGACGTAAATATAGAGTCTTTGAACCATACAACGATAATTATCAACAAGTCACATATTCTTGGGTAGATAAAACTGACCATGTAGACGATATCAAAGGTTTCGAACCTAAGAAAGGTGATATGTCTCGAGATGGCTTACAATCAGTAAATGTAAATAATCCAGCCTTTAGAGATTATATGTTCGCCGCAGGTAAGAATGTGGGTGGATATCAAAACTATACAGGAACACCTTATATGGAAGATGGCAACTATGTTGGCTTCTTATTCTATATTAGAAAGTCATACAAGATTAATTACTATTCTGGAAATAAATTAATAACTAGTAAGTCATACAAATATGAAGCTGATGTAAATGATTTTGGTCTTGATTATAAAGTTGGAGAAACAACTAATCCAAATAATCCTAAGCAAATTTTTAAGGGTTGGTACAAAGACTCTAGCTTTAGCGTTCCTTACACAGCAGAAGATATCAAAACAATGCCAGCCCATGATACAAATGTTTATGCTAAGTGGGAATCAGTAGAATACAAAGTAACCTTCCACACAAACCAAAATGACTACTCTGATGATAAATATATAGAAGAAGTTACAAATATTCCTGATAGCAAAACAGTATATGACGGACAATATAAAGATGCCAAAGCTAGCAAAGAGAATTTCCCTCAACCAGTTCAACCTGAAAAAGCAACAGAATTTTTGGGATGGTATGAAAAAAATCAATATGGAAGATATGTAAAAGCAAATCTTCGCAAACAAATTAAAAATAATGATACTCACTTATATGCTAAGTGGAAATATGATTATTTAAAATTAAAATACGATTTGAACTTGCCAGATACTGACAATGTTGAAGGAACTGCTCCAATAGATTCAAACTCTTATATCAATGATGCCAAAGCACAAGCTCAAGATATAGGAGAAGTTAAAGTAAATGGTGGCAAAAAAGTTTTCGTAGGTTGGAGTGTAAGCAAAGACGGATCTACTGGCCTAATTAAACCAAGCGAAACCGTCCTAATGGATAAAAATAAAACTCTTTACGCTCAATGGAAAGAAATGCCAGATTTGCCACTTACCAAAGTAACTTATGATCCAAACGGTGGCACTGGTAAGCAATATACAGTTGAAAATATAATTGTAGAAGACTTCCATAAAGTCCTAGACAATGATAAAGACGAAAATCTTAAATACAGCCGTGAAGGTTATGCTTTTAAGGGCTGGAGCAGAGATAAAGACGCAACAAAAGCCGAATTCCAAGCAGGCGAAGAGGTCAATGTCAACCAACTAGACCAAGATAAAAATAATTATATCTATGCTATCTGGGCTCCTATCATCAATTACACAACCGATGGCAATGGACAAGTTAAGGAAGGCGAAAATTTTGTAGATTCTACAAAAGAAGAAGTTGAACTTAAATCAAATCCAAAAGGCACAGAAACAAAAGCAAATGAAGGATATAAATTTAGCCACTGGACAGCAGATAAAGAAATCACATTAAATGATGGAACAAAAATTCCTGCTGGAGGAAAAATTACTGAAGAACAATTAAAACAAGCAGTAATCACAGAACCACTTACATTTAAAGCTAATTTCGTAAAAGATGAATTTAAAGTAACACACGAATTTAAAGTTGCCGAAGATTCTCCAATAAAAGAAATGCCAGCTGATGTAAAAACAGCAGTAGATGCCCAACTTCCAGAAGATAAAACAGCAGAAGATGGCAAAACAACAACCCCAGGAGAATTAAAAGATCCAAAAGACGTAGAAGACAAAACAAATGACGGCGTTTGGAAATTCGAAGGTTTCAAAGATCAAGATCCAGATACAAAAGAAGTAGACGCAAAAGTAAACGGAGCAGATGTAACATTCGAAGGAAAATGGAAATTCACACCAAACAAACACGAAGTAACATACGAATACGTAAGTGGAACAGAAGGTAAAGAACTACCAGAAGCATTAAAAGCAAAAGCTCCAGCAAAAGTAACAGCNGAAACTGATGATAAGGGAAATACAAAACATATCTACAAAAAGAAGACTACTCCTACACCAGCTGTAGTTACAGAATACGTTGACGAAGATGGTAAGACTATTGCTCCTAAGGAAGATGGTACAAAACCAAATAAAGAAATTGATGGATATGAATTTGTAAGAACCGAAACTGATGATAAGGGAAATACAAAACATATCTACAAAAAGAAGACTACTCCTACACCAGCTGTAGTTACAGAATACGTTGACGAAGATGGTAAGACTATTGCTCCTAAGGAAGATGGTACAAAACCAAATAAAGAAATTGATGGATATGAATTTGTAAGAACCGAAACTGATGATAAGGGAAATACAAAACATATCTACAAAAAGAAGACTACTCCTACACCAGCTGTAGTTACAGAATACGTTGACGAAGATGGTAAGACTATTGCTCCTAAGGAAGATGGTACAAAACCAAATAAAGAAATTGATGGATATGAATTTGTAAGAACCGAAACTGATGATAAGGGAAATACAAAACATATCTACAAAAAGAAGACTACTCCTACACCAGCTGTAGTTACAGAATACGTTGACGAAGATGGTAAGACTATTGCTCCTAAGGAAGATGGTACAAAACCAAATAAAGAAATTGATGGATATGAATTTGTAAGAACCGAAACTGATGATAAGGGAAATACAAAACATATCTACAAAAAGAAGACTACTCCTACACCAGCTGTAGTTACAGAATACGTTGACGAAGATGGTAAGACTATTGCTCCTAAGGAAGATGGTACAAAACCAAATAAAGAAATTGATGGATATGAATTTGTAAGAACCGAAACTGATGATAAGGGAAATACAAAACATATCTACAAAAAGAAGACTACTCCTACACCAGCTGTAGTTACAGAATACGTTGACGAAGATGGTAAGACTATTGCTCCTAAGGAAGATGGTACAAAACCAAATAAAGAAATTGATGGATATGAATTTGTAAGAACCGAAACTGATGATAAGGGAAATACAAAACATATCTACAAAAAGAAGACTACTCCTACACCAGCTGTAGTTACAGAATACGTTGACGAAGATGGTAAGACTATTGCTCCTAAGGAAGATGGTACAAAACCAAATAAAGAAATTGATGGATATGAATTTGTAAGAACCGAAACTGATGATAAGGGAAATACAAAACATATCTACAAAAAGAAGACTACTCCTACACCAGCTGTAGTTACAGAATACGTTGACGAAGATGGTAAGACTATTGCTCCTAAGGAAGATGGTACAAAACCAAATAAAGAAATTGATGGATATGAATTTGTAAGAACCGAAACTGATGATAAGGGAAATACAAAACATATCTACAAAAAGAAGACTACTCCTACACCAGCTGTAGTTACAGAATACGTTGACGAAGATGGTAAGACTATTGCTCCTAAGGAAGATGGTACAAAACCAAATAAAGAAATTGATGGATATGAATTTGTAAGAACCGAAACTGATGATAAGGGAAATACAAAACATATCTACAAAAAGAAGACTACTCCTACACCAGCTGTAGTTACAGAATACGTTGACGAAGATGGTAAGACTATTGCTCCTAAGGAAGATGGTACAAAACCAAATAAAGAAATTGATGGATATGAATTTGTAAGAACCGAAAAAGATGAACAAGGCAATACAAAACATATCTACAAGAAAAAAGTCACACCACCAGCAGAAGTAGTTACAGAATACGTTGACGAAGATGGCAAAACTATATCTGAAAAAGAAACTGGAACAAAAGACAAAAAAGATATCGACGGGTATGAATTTGTAAGAACCGAAAAAGATGAACAAGGCAATACAAAACATATCTACAAGAAGAAAACTACTACTCCTACTACAGATGTAGTAACTAAGTATGTTGATGAAGCTGGTAATCCTCTTGCTCAGGAAGAAAAAGGCAAGAAAGATAAAAAGGATATTCCTGCTTATGAGTTTGTAAAGACTTACACCGATAAAGATGGAAATACTGTTCATGTTTATAGACTAAAACAAAGTCCAACCCCATCAGTAGAAACTAGATATGTTGATGTAAATGGAAATCAACTACTTCCACCTAAGGATGGAACAAATGGTCCAGAAACTATTGAAGGTTACAACTTTATAAGTACAAGTAAAGATGGGAATGGTAATACAATTCACACTTACAGTAAAAATCCTACAGAAGGTGTACAAACAAGATATGTTGACACTGAAGGTAAGCAAATACTTGCTGATAAAGTTGGAACTTATGAACCAGCAACTATAAAAGGTTATGAATTTGTAAACACTACAACTGATGAGAATGGTAATACTACTCATATCTATAGAAAATTACCAACTCCTTCTAAAAAAGTAGTTACTAAATTCGTTGATGAAAACGGACTTGAACTTTCAGATCCTCTAACTGGTAAAAATCCAAGCAAAGCAATTCCAGGATATGAAATAGTAAGAACAGAAACAGATTCTAATGGCAACGTAATATATGTTTACAGAAAGAAAGCTAAAGAGTCTCAAAAAACAACAAAATACGTTGATGAAAATGGAAATGAAATTTCTGAGTCTACAAAGGGTAAGAACCCTAATAAGGATATAGATGGCTATGAATTTGTAAAAACTACAACTGATAAAGACGGTAATACAGTTCATATCTACAGAAGAAAAACATCAACTCCAAGTGTAAGCAAAACAACAAAATACGTTGATGAAAAAGGAAATGAAATTTCTGAGTCTACAAAGGGCAAGAACCCTAAGAAAGATATAGATGGCTATGAATTTGTAGAAACCACAACTGACAAAGACGGTAATACAGTTCATATCTACAAGAAGAAATCTTCAACATCTAAGACAAAAACTAATTTTGTTGATGAAAAAGGAAATGTTATTTCTCCAAGTGTAGATGGTAAAAATCCTAAGAAGGAAATCGAAGGCTATGAATTTGTAAAAACTGAAACAGATAAAGACGGTAATACTGTTCATATCTACAAAAAGAAATCATCAATAGATGGTAAATCTAATGTAAAATATAAATTTGAATCATCTACCCCAGGAAAAACACTGCCAAAAGAAGTTTTAGATCTTATTCCTACAGATGTAGATACAATAGAAAATGGTTCTGAATTCTCACCTACAAAACCTTCTAAATTAAAAGTCAAAGTAAAAGATGGTACTTGGATATTTGAAGGATTTGATAAAGAAAGTGCTACAACTGATAATGGCGAATTAACTTTAGTAGGAAAATGGAAATTTGTAGCAAATAAAAAATCTGATCAAAACACAAAAACTGGTCAAAGTGGTTCAAATGGAAGTAAAATAAAACAAGCTGGCAATAAAAATGTTAAGACAGGTATAGCAGATTCAACTAACCTTATACTTGTATTAATGGGTTCATCTTTTGCTTTATATAAAAGCAGAAAGAATAAATATTAAAATATTGCTAATAAGTTTTAACAAGAAACTAAAAGGAATCTTATAAATTCCCCAAAAAGAGGATATAAGATAACCTTAAAGTTGTATTTAATACCAGAGTAAGCTAAAATGCTAACTCTGGTATTTCTTTGCTCATATCTTAGCAGAATAGGTAAATTTATTCTTTATTTCATTGTAATCTATTATGAATTCTATTAATTTTATTTCGATTGCTCATACGAGTGAATTAGTTGATGAAATAGAAAAATATGTCAAATACTACAATGAAGATAGGATTAAAAAAATTAAAAGGAATCTCTCCTGTTATGAACAGACCACATTCCACAAAAAAATTATTTAGTTATTCTGTGTTTACGGGTTCAGCTTAGAAGGAGGACATTATTTTATTTTTTTCTTTAAAAATATAAAACAAGACTAGACTTTTAGTAAATATTTTATATAATAAGAGCCTTAATTATGGTATATTAATACAAAGGAGAAAGAGATGGAAATTGATTTACGAAATAGAAATTTTCTCGCTATGCAGGATTTTTCTGAAGAGGAGATTTTATATCTTATAGATTTGTCGGCAGAATTTAAGAAACTAAAAAAAGAAAAGAGACCTCACAAGTATTTGGAAGGGCAAAATTTAATCCTTCTTTTTGAAGAATCCTCCACAAGGACTAGGACCTCTTTTGAGGTAGCAGCCTTTGATCTTGGAATGGGAGTAAGCCTCATAAGTTCAAATTCAAGTAAACTTGGTGAGATAGAGACCATAGAAGATAGTATAAGCGTATTTGATCGTTACTTTGACGGAATAGTCTATAGGGGAAATAAACAAGCTATGCTTGAAAAGCTTGTTAATATGACAGAAGTTCCTATCTATAATGCTATGACTGATATAACTCATCCAAGCCAAATGATTTCAGATATGCTTACCATAAGAGAGAAGTTTGGCTATCTTAAGGGTCTTAATTTATTGTATTTGGGTTATCCAGGAGATATTATGCCTAATTCCTTATCTATCACTTGTGCTAAGCTTGGGATAAATTTCACAGCAGCAGGTCCTAGGGAATATTTTCCTAAGGAGGACTTTATTGAACTTTCCAAGCACTTTGCCGAAAAGCACGGTTCAAAGATTATCTATACAGAAGATTTAGAGGAAGCTATAAAAGATGCGGACGTTGTCTATACTGATATGTGGATCTCTTTGACAGAGATTAACCATATTCCAGTTCGTAGAATTTTGAAACTTTATCCTTATAGAGTTGATAAGAAAGTCATGGATAAGACAAAAGATAAGGCAATATTTATGCATTGTCTTCCTGCTTTTCACAATAAAAAATCAAAGCTTGCCAAGAAAGTCATTGCTAAACTTCCAAAAGATATGGATTTTGATGGGATGGAAGTCACTAATGAGGTGTTTAGGTCAAAAAAGTCTATGGTTTTTGATCAAACGGAAAATAGAATACCTGCTGTAAAGGCTATTTTGTATTCGACTTTAAGAAGCGAATGGTGAATAATATCTAAAAAAATAAATAAATTCGCATAAATATTTGACAAAAATACTAGAAGGCTGTATTATCTATTTAACGAAAAAATGTGATTACAGAAAGACAGTTTATAAGAATTATTTTAGAGAAAAGACGGTTGGTGCAAGTCTAATAAGGATTATTTACTTATTCCCTCTGTAGGCAGAATAGCTGAAAGAAGTAAGCTGTTACGGAAGCTACCGTTATCTGAAGCAAGGAGTTGATAGACTCTTGTGAGGTAATCTTTTAGATTATAAAATTAGGTGGTACCACGAATTTCACTCGTCCTAAATAGGGCGAGTTTTTTTATTGGAAAAACCTATCTATCAAAAAAATTTTGGGAGGATATTATGAAAAAAACAATCAAAAAAATGTTAGGACTAGGCCTTGTGGCTTTGTTATTAGCCTCATGTGGGAAGGCAGAAAATAAGGAGCAAGCCAAAGATGGAGCAAATAGTGGAGATAAATTAAAAATCGGCATAGTTCAAGTTGCTGATCATCCATCTCTTGATGCTGCAAGAGAAGGCTTCATAGAAAAGCTCGATAGCGAAAATATTTCCTATGAATTAATTGATCATAGGGCTAATGGAGATCTATCTCTAATAGCTCAATTTGCTACTGACCTTAATAATAAAAATGCTGATTTGATTTATACAATAGGAACTCCAGCTGCTCAAGGCGTTGCAAATACTATAAAGGATAAGCCAGTTATTTATTCAGCTGTAACTGATCCAGAAGGGGCAGGCCTTAAAGCAGATAATCTTACAGGAGTTTCTGATTATGTGGAGGCAGGAAAGCTCATCGATGACTTTTTAAAATTATATCCAGATACAAAAATTTTTGGAACCATGTATAACACTAACGAGCAAAATTCAGTAGTTCAAATCGAAGCCTTGGAAAAGGCTCTAAGCCAAAGAGGACTAAAACTTGAAAAGCTAGGAGTTTCATCAATAAACGACATTCCTCAAGCTATAGCAACTCTTAAGGGAAAAATCGATGCTATGGTTACAGTTACCGACAATGTTGTAGTAAATGCTATGCCAGTTATAAGCGAAGCCTTAATAAAGGAAAAGATTCCATCAATTGCCTATGATGAAGGAAGTGTTAAGAATGGAGCCTTAATTAGCGAGGGAGTTAATTACAAAGAACTTGGTAGCCAGGCAGGAGCTTTGGCAGCACAAATCATAAAAGAGAAAAAAAGTCCAAAAGACCTTCCTTACGAGAAGGCCACCAGCATAAAGACTCTAGTAAATAAGAAAACTGCTGAAGCTTTAGGTCTTGACCTCAATAATGAAATTTTAAAAAATGCTGAAAAAATAGAATAAGGAAGAAAAAATGACAGCTTTATTATCATCAATGGGAGCGAGCATTGAAATAGGATTGATTTTTGCAATCCTTGCCATGGGCTACATGCTTACTTACAAATTTTTAAAATACTACGACCTATCCTTGGAAGGAACCTATCCTCTGGGAGCTTTCCTTACGGCAGTTATAATCCAAAAGGGCCTTGGGCCTTATCTAGGAATCATTGGTTCAATCGTAGCTGGAGGCCTTGGAGGATGCCTTACCTACTTTTTCTACAAAAAAGTAAAGGTAGATCCTCTTCTTTCAGGAATTTTGACCCTCACCATACTCTATTCTATAAATCTTAGGGTTGGAGGAGTAAGTAATATTCCTATAGCAGGAAGCCCAAGCATCTTTGGTGATCTTCCAAAGTGGCCAATCCTTCTAGTTCTTACAATTCTAATCAAGCTTGTAATTGATTATTATCTAAGAAGTGAGGCAGGCTATCTATTAAAAATAACTGGAAATAATAGAAAACTCGTAAAGCAACTAGGGAAAAATCCCGATGGGATGATTATGATAGGCCTTATCCTATCTAATGCCCTAATAGGCCTTAGTGGAGGTCTTATGGCAAACTATCAAGGCTTTGCTGATATACAAATGGGAACTGCTATGATTGTAACAGGCCTAGCTTCAATAATCATAGGAGATACTATAATGAAATCTTCTGATAAGCTAAGAGATAGTTCAAGAGCTATAATGGGTGCAATAGTCTATAGGATAATATCAGGTCTTGCAATATACTTAGGACTAAATCCAAACGACCTAAAACTTATCACTGCTCTTATTGTTATAGTATTCATCTCCTACAACAACTACTTATCTAAAAGAAAATATAATAGGATGGTAAACAATGCTCGAGATTAAAAATATATACAAATCCTTTAACCTGGGAACAAGCGAAGAAAATTCTATCTTTAAGGATTTTTCTCTAAGTGTTGAAGAAGGAATAGCGACAACCATAATAGGACCTAATGGATGCGGTAAATCTACTCTAATGAATTTAATAACTGGGGCCCTTCCCCTTGATGGAGGACAAATTCTTGTAAATGGTGAAGATATATCAAAGCTTAGTGAAGAAAAAAGATCAAAATATATGGGAAAGGTCAACCAAGATCCCAAAGATGGGGTAGCAACCAATCTCGATATCTATGAAAATATGGCTCTTGCCCTAAAAAAGGGAGAAAGATTCGGCCTTAGATCACTGAGAAAATCTGCCGATAAAGACGAAATAATAAGAAGGCTTAAGAAGTTAAATCTAGGACTTGAAAATAAGCTTCACACTAAAACAGGTCTTTTATCAGGAGGTCAAAGACAATCCTTGGCCCTACTGATGGCGACAGCAAAAAAACCTGCTTTACTTCTTTTAGATGAGCATACAGCAGCTCTTGACCCAAAGACTAGTAGAAACATTATGGATATGACTAGAAGCTTGATAGATAAGGAAAACATAACAACCCTTCTTATATCCCACAACCTAAGAGATGTAGTGAGATATTCAGATAGGATAATTATGCTAAATAAGGGTGAAGTTGTCCTAGACCTAAGAGCAAAGGATATAACAGAAGAAGATTTAGTAAAAGCCTATAAGAAAAAATTAGGAGAATAAAGATAACCACTAGTGTGCATTGCAAGCTAGTGGTTTTTTAGTAAAACAAAATTAGATAAAATTTACATATTGCATTTATATTGTATTTAATCAATAAAGTACGTTTTTTATAGTAATTTGCTGTACAATAATAGTGACAGAGATGATGAAAACATTTTCTAGAAAGGAGAGTTTATGAAGATTCAAAACAAAGCAAATGCTGGAACCTTAGAATCTAGTGATGCAGAAGTTAGTGTTTATCCTTGTGATGAATTAAAAATTGAAGTAAAAAGTAGCGTATATGCTCAATTTGGCAGACAGATAGAAGAAACTGTAAAAGAAGTTTTGGATAAGCTTGATATTAAAGCAGGAGAAGTTGTTGTTGATGACAGGGGCGCCCTAGATTGCACAATTAGATCTAGAGTTCAAACAGCAATACTTCGCGCAAATGGTATAAAAGAGAACATTCCATGGGGGGATAAGATATGAAAAGAGAAATAAGACGATCCATGATGTTTCTAAATGCTCAAAGAGCATCTTTAGTAAAAGATCCTTACATATATGGCGCTGATTGCGTAATTTTAGACCTAGAAGATGCAGTAAGCATAAAAGAAAAAGATTCTGCTCGTGTACAATTATACAACACTTTGAAATATGTAGACTATGGTGATACCGAAATCTGGGTTAGAATCAATGCCACAGATAGTGAGTATTACAAAGAAGACATCAGAGCAGCTGTAGCTGGTGGGGCAGATGGAATAAGAATCCCAATGTGTGAAAGTCGCAAACAAGTTATTGAAGTTGAAAAATTAGTGGAAGAAGCTGAAAAAGAATTTGGAAGAGAAGTCGGCTCAACCATGCTAATGGCTGCACTTGAAACTCCACTATCTATAATCAATTGTTATGAAATTTGTAAATCTAGCAAAAGACTCATGGGAGTTGCTCTATCAGGTGGAGACTTTGCAAGAACTATGCATGCAAAAACTACAAAAACTGGCGAAGAGTATTTTCTAGCTCGTTCACAAATAGTATTATCAGCTCGTGCAGCTGGAGTAATGTGTTTTGATACAGTTTATACAGATCTTGACGATGAAGAAAATCTAAGACGTGAAACAGAAATGATAAAAAACATGGGATTTGATGGAAAATCAATCATATCTCCAAAACAAATAGACATAGTTCATGAAGTATTTACACCAAGCAAGGAAGAAATAAATAAGGCTGAAAGACTAGTTATAGGAGTAAAAGAGGCTGAAGAAGCTGGTGTAGGAGTTCTAACAGTTGACGGTAAAATGGTAGATATAGCTCATGTAGAAGGAGCAAAAAGAACACTAACAATGGCAAAAGCCGCAGGAATTTATGAAGGTGATTTAGTATGAAAAATGCAGTAAATAGAGAAATTCCAGACTATCTATTAGAAGATGGAAGCGAAATTTATAAAGGAGCTTATATAAACGATGGCAGTAAGCTTGTAAAAGTTACCCCTACAATAAAAACACAAATCAAACCAAGGGAAAGCAAGCTATTAGATAATTTAAAGGAATCTATCATAAAAACTGGCCTAAAAGATGGAGATACCATATCTTTCCACCATCACTTTAGAAATGGTGACTATGTAGCGGCTATGGTTATGGAAGCTATTCATGAACTTGGCATAAAAGATTTATTTATTTGTGCATCTTCTCTTGGAAAAGCCCATGCAAACTTTGTACCTATGATTGAAGATGGAACAATTACTGGTGTATCTACATCTGGAGTACGTGATGAGATTGGCGAGGCCATATCAGAAGGAAAACTAAAAAATCCTGCTTACATAAGAAGCCACGGCGGAAGAGTTGGGGCAATCGAATCTGGAAAAGTAAAAATAGATGTTGCTTTTATCGGTGCAAGCTCATCAGATGAATATGGCAACGCTAGTGGTATCAACGGTAAGGCAAATTGTGGTGTTTTATCCTATGCAGGAGTTGATGCAAAATTTGCTGACAAAGTTGTAGTAATCACAGATACTTTAGTTCCATTTCCAAACTATCCACATCCAATAAGTTCTGTAGATGTTGATTATGTAGTAGAAGTTGATAAGATAGGTGATCCACAAAAAATAGCATCAGGTGCCATAAGAATGACCAAAGACCCACGTGAGCTAAAAATGGCAAATTATTGTGCAAAAGTAATTGCAAACACAGAGTGGTTTAAAGATGGATTCTCATTTCAAACTGGAGCAGGCGGTGCTAGTCTTGCAGCAGCTGTAAAAATAAGACCATATCTAGAAGAAGCTGGCATTAAGATGGGCTGGGCAATGGGAGGAATCACTGGACCAATTGTAAATCTACTAAGAGATGGCTATGTAAGATATCTTGCTGACGATCAAGCCTTTGATATAGCAAGCGTAGAAAGTGTCTACACTGACCCTAATCACTTTGAAATCGACTCCGGTGAATACGCAAATCCACTAAACAAGGGTGCCTATGTAAATAAACTTGACTACGTAGTTCTTGGGGCATTAGAAGTTGACCGTGATTTTAACGTAAATGTCGTAGTAGGTTCAGATGGAACTATCCAGGGAGCACCAGGTGGACACCCTGACACAGCAGCAGGCGCTCACTGTTCAATAATTGTTGCACCACTAATCCGTGGTAGAATTGCAACAGTAAGAGAATCTTGCACATCTATTACAACTCCAGGGGAAACAGTAGATGTTATTGTAACTGATTATGGTATAGCTGTTAATCCAAGAAGAGAAGATATCTTAAAACAATTAGAAAAAACTGATCTACCACTTGTAGATATAGATTACTTGATAAAACGTGGCGAAGAAATTACCGGCAAATCTGATGAAATTCAATATGAAGATAAAGTTGTAGCAATAGTAGAATACAGAGATGGTTCTATCATTGATGTAATCAAAAAAGTTAAAAAATAATAAAAATATATAGGAGAATTAATGTTAGCAGCAGCAGGATTTATAATGATTGCACTAATCATTATATTATTACTAAAAGAAAAAATGAGCCCAGTTGCGGTTATGATCCTTATTCCAACAATTGCAGCTTTTGTCGTTGGAACTGGAATTGAGGATTTATCAACTTATGTCAAAGATGGTATGGATTCTATCAAATCTAATGCCTTTATGTTCATCTTCTCAATCTTATTTTTTGGGATTATGTCAGATGTTGGAGTATTTGATGCACTTGTTGATAAATTATCAGCTTGGGCAGCATCAAACCCTGTAAAAATCACTGTATCAACAGCAATCATTGCTATTATTGCCCACCTAGATGGTTCAGCAGCAGCAACTTTGCTAATAACAATACCAGCAATGTTACCAATCTATAAAAGACTTGGTATGAGAAGCCAAACTCTTCTTACAATAATCGCAGCTTCAATCGGTGTAATGAACTTATTACCTTGGGGAGGTCCAACAGTTCGTGCAGCCACAGTAATTGGAATGGATCCTACTGATTTGTGGAGGAGAATTATTCCAATCCAAATCCTTGGTGTAGTATTGGCACTTGGTATTGCAGTTATTCTTGGACTTCGTGAGAAAAAATATGCCATAGCAAATGTTAATTTGTCAAAGACAACAGAAGTTATCAATGTGGCAACACAATCAGCTGGATCAGTAAATGAAAAGACTGATGAAAAGAAAGAAATAGACGAAAGACTAAAAAAACTTTTACCAGTAAATATCATTTTAACTGTAGGTATTATTGCTCTACTTATGGCAAACAGCCTAATAAATCTTCCAAGTTATTATGTATTTATGCTAGGAACAGTACTCGGTATGATCATAAATTATCCAAATCTTAAGGATCAAAATGGAGTAATCAAAAAACACGCTGCAAGTGCTTTAACAATAGTTGCTACAATCATGGCAGCAGGTGTAATGGTTGGAATAATGGATGGAACTGGTATGCTTGATGCTATGGCACAAAGCATTATAAATATAATACCACATTCTATGGGTAAATTTATTCACGTAATATTTGGTATCTTGGGTGGTCCAATCGGCATGGTAGTTGGTACAGATGCTTACTTCTATGGAATACTACCTCCACTAGCTAGCGTTGGCGATGCTTTTGGCATAGCTCATGTTGATACAGCTATTGCAATGTTACTTGGTAAAAACTGTATATTATTGCTATCTCCGATGGTTCCAGCAACTTGGCTTGGTCTTGGACTATTTGATGATGAAATCACAATCAGAGGTCACATCAAAGCATCTATTGGTTGGTGCTATGGAATGAGTCTAATAATGTTAGCATTTGGATTAATGATTGGAGCAATTGCAATTTAGAAATTTTTAAAGCTCTTGCCTAAAGTGAGGGCTTGTTTTATAGGTGATATTATGAATGATAGTGAAAGCTTATATGATAATGTAAGAAGTAAAATAAAATATAATATAATAAATGGAAAATATCCAATGGGTATGAGGCTAAAAGCAAAAGAACTTGCTGATGAGCTTTATGTTTCACGAACCCCTGTGAATAAGGCTCTAAGTAGTCTCTATGAAGAGGGGCTTTTAAACTACAATAGAAATGTTGGCTATTCCGTAAGAATTATTACAATTGAAGATATTGAAGAAATTTTTAAAATAAGGCTTGCTTTGGATATAGTTGCTTTCAAAGAAGCAAGTTTAAACATGGATGAAGACGATTTTTCTTATATGAGAAGTCTTATTGACAGAGCGGATTTAGCTTCAAAAAATTGCCAGACAGATGATCTAAGGGAAGCTGCCAAAGTATTTAACCATACTATATATGAATATGCAGACATGCCAAGACTTACCATGATAATCGACAACTTAAATGATTATTTGGAAGTTCTTAGGAAATTTTCCTTTGATGGTAGAAGTGAAAACTCAAGATACCTCGTATCAGTAGAAGAACATAGTAAAATCCTTGACCTTATGCAAGCCCATAATTTCGATCAACTAGAAGATGTTATAATTAAACACTTGGAAGGATCTAGAAACTATATAATAGGTGAATCATATAAGTATCGGGACTTCATACTAATTGACGATAAGAGAAAACATAATGACAAAGAAGTATAAGTATTTTACAAAAGAAAATTCACCAAGCCTTGAAGAAGTACTTAATAATAGGGAAAAGAGAATCAGATTGATTAAGGATTTGCATAAAGAGTATCCATTTGCAAGTATTATCTGCTTTAAGTTAAATATCCCAGGCGAACAAAAGATAAACGATGCTGTATTAAAGATTTTTAATCAAGGTAAAGAGGAGATAGATTCGCTTTTAAATGATAAGATTTTAGTTAAGAAAATTAACAGAGATATAACAGGTCCTGAGTATTTCTTGGCAACGAGTGGTGATTATATAAAAATAAAAAAAGATATGGTAGATCTAGAGGAAAATTCATATTTCGGTAGACTTTATGATATTGACCTTTTCCACAATGGTGAAAATATCACAAGAGATATGCTTGGAATAGGACAAAGGAAATGTTTCTTGTGTGATAATGACGCCAAAGTTTGTGCAAGATCCAGAAAACACAGCGTTTATGAGATGATTACTTGGATTGAAACTTTGATAGATAGCTATGAGGGGGACTAATGAAAAATAGGAAAATAGAAATAGTAGATTCAACGCTAAGAGATGGTAATCACACAGTCGGAAATCAATTTAGCCTTGATGATATAGAAAAAATTGTAAAAGCTTTGGATGATACAGGAATTGACTATATAGAAGTGGGCTATGGATTTGGCATGGGTAGCTTTGCCAAAGAAGGTTTTGCTAGTGATGAAGAAATATTACAAAGAGCTATAAAATCATCTAAAAATAGCAAAATAGCTATCCTTGTCTTTCCAGATAAGGCTAAGCTTGAAACTTATGAAAAGCTATTAGACTTTGACATTGGTCTAGTAAGGCTTGCTGTTCAAGCTAGCAATGTAAAACCAGCAGAAGAATATATAAAGCTTGCCAGAAAAAAGAATATAAAAGTTGGCGGTTTTATGATGATGGCAAGTAGGTTAAATGCTAGTGAAATAGCAAATGAAGCAAAAAAACTTGCTTGCTATGGAGCTGATAATATAACAATTACTGATTCAGCAGGAGCTATGACTCCTAGCCAAGTAGTAGATGCCGTAAGAGAAGTTAAAGAAGCCACAAATCTAGAAATAGGATTTCATACTCACGATAACCTTGGACTTGCCGTTGGCAACACAATGCTTGCCATAGAAAATGGAGCAAATTTTCTAGATACAGCAATTGCAGGTCTTGGAGCAGGAGCTGGCAACACCAGAACGGAAACAATGCTAGCAGTTCTAAATAAAGAAGGATATGAGATAAAGGCCGATATGACCAAGGCTATTAATTGTGTAAAAATCTTAGCAGATATTGTAAAAGCTTACGGTCTAAATATTAAAAATATGGAAGATTTGATTTTGATAGGCTATTACGGCATATATTCAGCCTTTATGAAAAATGTAAAGGACCTTGCTGAAAAATATCAAATAAGCAAAAAAGATTTGATAGAAAATATTGCCAAAAATGCCTATGTACCAGGAGATGAAGAAAAGATAGAAATTCTTGCCAAATCATTAGCTGAAAATGTTTAAAGTATAGGAGTTTGACATTTGAAGGCGTAATTGCCAAAAATATTCTTTGTCAAAGCCTGTAAGCGTTTGATATTTGTATTTATTTACTGGGCATAAATTTAAAAACTAGAGGACTCATTTTTGCTAATGAGATCTCTAGTTTTTTATAATTTATGTTTTTTAATATAATCAAAAGTAGTCTGAGGAACCAAGTCCTTGATTTTATCAATCTTACCTTCATCTAGAAGCTTTCTGACACGAGATGCTGATATGACTTCTCCAGCGAATTTTTTTCTTGGTATTTCAACAAGCTCTGGAACATTTGGATTAGGATTTTCTTCAAAGATTACTCTCATAGTTTCATTGTAAATCCTAGTTGCTTCATCATTTGGTTCGGTGCCAACAAATCTTTTGTCAATTTCAAGAACTTTTCCTATATGGTATTTAAAAATTCTTGCATCAAGACTAGCATGGATTTTGGTGACTGATTTTTCTTCATCTATAAAATATGAAGGAAAAGTTGCTGCTGATACTAGATAAGAGTCTGTGGTGTGGATTATTATATTATCGTAGTTTTTAACACCTAGCTTTACCATTTCGTACCTATCTTTGGCAGAAAAATATGAAGCATCTTCGCTTACTACAAAAATATACAAGTAAGTAGAATGTTTTGATCCATAATCTACTAGATATTGGTGACCTAAAGTAAAAGGATTAGCATTTAAAACAATTGAGCCAATTACATCGCCATCGACTTTTCTTTGCCTTAATTTATTAAGATAAGATTTAAATCCATATCTTGATTTTTCCATGAATATTAATTCATTTCCAACTCTTTCAATTTCCTTAAAGCCTATTGAAGCAAAAGAAGTTTCATATATTGGTTTGGTGTAGACAAAAGCAGCATCATAGGAATTTTGATTAAGCTCACTTAGAAGAGTTGTCATCATTTCATTAAAAATCGCCCCTCCCTTGTAAGATGGATCTATTGCCACACATTTTATTATGTTTTTATAAATGGAGGCTGTTGCGATTAGCTTGGCATTTTCATATTTGCCAAAAGTTTTTTCGACATTTTCTTCAAAGCGTATGCCTTCTTGCTTAAGCAAAGTTTCTACATCGATTTTATCTTTTTCTAATAATTTTGGGTAAATTTTAATCATCAAAATCCTTCCTTAAATATTGCAAGGTCCTAATTGTAGTAAACAAATCGGCAACTCCACCTGATGAGATTTTATTTGCTAGATAATAATCACTTAAAATCTTTGCTTGTCTATAAAAATTTTTGTTATTATTTAATTTTAAGAGCTCACTAGCTTTTTCTTGGAGCATTTTTAATGTTTTAAGATCTGATCGTCCAAAAGTAGTTGTATCATCAGTATCTGCTATCAAATACAAAGTCAAATACAAATCACTTATATCTTTTGGGTAAATATCATCTACGATTTTGCTTAAAGATTCAAAACCACTTAGGGGATAAGATCTGATGTCATCAAGCTTATTTTTCTCCCATTTTCTAGCCTTATCCTTGGTCAAATAATCGCCAGATAGAGGCTTTGCCAAAATTTTTACATAAGAGTTTAAATCTTGCCAGTTTATCCTATCCATGTAGGCTTTAGCAAGAAACATATGTAGGAAAATTAATCCCTTGTGAGTATTTATACCACTTGTTGCTTCAAACATTTGATTTTCAACAACTTTTCCCATCTCACGAAGATGATCAAAATCACAAATTTTTGCCCAAGAAATCTCTTTCAAAGATTTTATTATTGAGTTTTTAGAAATTATAAATAAGTCATAGTCCATGTCATCGTGAGATCCCTTTGACCATAAATTGACACAGCCAAAAGAAAGTTCTCTATTTAATTCTTTGTCTATGGCTTTTGATAAAGCATCTGTGTAATTTTCAATATTTCTCATAGATATATTATAACATATGAAAATTTTATAGACTATTAAATCGATATAAAAAGCAAATAAAAAGCTAATTTATAAATTCATGAGTAAAAATTTGATGATAATTGTATTAATTAATCGTTTTTGTAAGGAATTTGGTCGGGGTGAAAGGATTTGAACCTTCGACCTCTTGTTCCCGAAACAAGTGCGCTACCAAACTGCGCTACACCCCGTCAATATTTATAATTATAGAGCTTTTTTTCTTATAAATCAAATCTATACGCTTTTTCACATAAAAATATAATTTGTTGTAATGAAATTAAGTTATTTGTGAAAAAGATTGTAATTTTTTAGCTTTAGTGTTAATATAAGCTTGTAATACTATTGGAAATTTAACAAGTAGAATATTTCTAGGAAAGTAAAGGAGTTTATTATGGACGTTTATGAAAAAGCACTAGAAAAACACAAACAATGGCAAGGAAAAATCGCCACAGAAATCAAAGCGGAAGTTAGAAATGCAGAAGATTTGACCTATGCTTATACACCAGGAGTTGCCCAACCTTGTAGAGAAATTGCAAAAGATGAAGAAAAAGCTTATGAATATACATCAAAAGCCAACACAATTGCAGTTATTTCTGATGGTTCAGCAGTTTTAGGTCTTGGTAATATTGGCGCAAAGGCAGCAATGCCAGTTATGGAAGGAAAAGCTGTCTTATTTAAAGCTTTTGGTAATGTAAATGCAGTTCCAATAGTTCTTGATACTCAAGATGCCGATGAAATAATTCAAACAGTTAAAAATATAGCACCAACTTTTGGTGGAATCAATCTTGAAGATATTTCTTCACCAAGATGTGTCTATATAGAAGATAAATTAAAAGAAATGCTTGATATTCCAGTATTTCACGATGACCAACACGGTACAGCTATTGTTACAGTTGCAGCTTTAATGAACGCATTAAAATTAGTAAATAAAAAACCAGAAGATATCAAACTTATTGTTTCTGGAGCAGGAGCAGCTGGATTTTCTTGTGCCAAATTAATAAGAGATATGGGAGTAAAAAATATCATAGTTTGCGATTCACATGGTGCAATAAGCGATACAATGTTAAGCTCTGGAAATCCTGTAAAAGCAAAAATTGCCGAAATGTTTAACCCAGAAAACTTCACAGGTTCATTAAAAGAAGCCCTAGTAGGAGCTGATGTTTTTGTTGGAGTTTCTGCTCCAAATCTATTAGATGAAGATGATATCAAAAAAATGAACAAAGATGCTATAGTTTTTGCAATGGCAAATCCAGTTCCTGAAATAGACTATGACCTAGCTAAAAAAGCTGGTGCAAGAGTAGTTGCAACAGGAAGATCAGATTATCCAAATCAAATCAATAACGTTCTCGCATTTCCTGGAATTTTCAAAGGCGCTTTAGAATCACGCGCTCCACAAATTACTGACCAAATGAAAATGGCAGCATCAAAAGCCCTAGCAGCCTTTGTAGAAGATGATGAACTAAACGAAGATTATGTAATACCATCTGCTTTTGAAGAAGGAATTGCTGATGCAGTTGCCAAAGCTGTAAAAGAACTAAAATAATTGATAAAATAATCTTTAAAAGTAAAATATAAATGAAATATAAGAGGCTCCTTACTAAGTAAGAGTCTCTTTTGTTTGTAAAATATAAAAGTTGTTTGAGAAAATTTTATTTGAGGAAAAATGGATAAATTTGCTATATTATCTTCTGGATCAAGTGGGAATTGTATTTTTTTGGAATATAAGAAAACAAAAATTCTAATTGATGCAGGATTTTCGGCTAAAAAAATTGAATATTTACTAGGTGAAATCGGTAAATCTCCAAAAGAATTAGATGCGATTTTTGTAACTCACGAGCATGCCGACCATTCAAAGGGTCTTGGAACTTTGAGCCGCAAGCATAATTTGCCGATTTTTGCCAACCAGGGGACTTGGAAAGGTCTTTTTAATAAATGTGGCAAGCTTAAAGAAGAAAATATTAGATTATTTGAATCTAACAAATTTTTAAGTTTTGGTTCAATGGATATTTATCCAATAAAAATCCACCACGACGCCAATGAGCCTGTGGGTTTTATCATTTACATAGGCAACAAAAAAATCACCATCCTAACTGACACGGGCATAGTCGATGATAAAATGGCTTACGAAATCAAAGGCTCTGACATTTATTATATGGAGGCTAATCACGATTTGGAAGCCCTAAAAAGAGGACCATATCCTTATCCGCTAAAGCTTAGAGTTATGGGAAATATGGGTCATCTATCAAATGACCAATCAGCAGAAGCCTTGGCTGATGCCCTTGAAGGGAAAAATGAAAAAGTTTTTTTGGGTCACTTATCAGAAACCAACAACACTCCCGAACTATCAAGACTAACCGTTGATAATTACCTAAGAAGTCTAGGTCTTGATACCGACAAAGATATTTTGCTAGATGTTGCAGATAGATACAAGCCTTCTGGAATAGTTGAATTATAAGGAAAATTAATGGAAATAAAAGAAATAGAAAGATCTATAATAAAAAAATATAGAAAAGAAATTTGGTCGCCTTTTATTAGAGCCATCAAGGAATTTAAGCTAATAAATGACAATGATAAAATTGCGGTTGCAATTTCTGGTGGCAAGGATTCACTTTTGCTTGCCAAAGTCATTGAAGAACTTCACAAGCACTCCAAGGTAAATTTTGATGTGGTCTATATATGCATGGATCCAGGTTATAACAAGGAAAATCGCGACAAATTAGAAGAAAATCTCAAATACTTACATATAGATGGTAAAATTTATCAGACAGATATTTTTGAAATTTCAGAGCATATCACAAAAGGCGCTTATCCTTGCTATATGTGCGCACGAATGAGAAGGGGATCCCTTTATGCCAAGGCCAAAGAATTGGGAGCAAACAAAATCGCTCTTGGTCATCATATGAATGACGTCATAGAAACCACCATGCTAAATGTCCTTTATGCAGGAAATTTCAAGACCATGAAACCAAAGCTAAGGGCGCAAAATTTTAGCGACATGGAGCTAATTCGTCCCTTTTATTATGTAAGAGAAGAGGATATAATAAAATGGCGTGATTATGTAGGACTAACTGCCCTAAATTGTGCTTGTTCAGTTACAAAATCGCAAGAAGCCTACACAAGAAAAATGATAAAAAATATGATAAGCCAAATGAAAGAATCAAATCCAGATGTTGAAAAATCAATATTAAGATCAGCAGAAAATGTAAATTGCGATATGGTCATTGGCTATCAATTAAAAGGAGTTAAACATTCATTTATGGAGGAATTTGATGATTGAATTTATAAAAGTATTGATTTTATCTATAGTTGAGGGCGTAACGGAATTTTTACCGATTTCTTCTACTGGCCATTTGATTTTGGTAAATCAATTTGTAAAATTAGAACCTCAGGAATTTTCCAATGCCTTTAATGTAATAATCCAATTGGGGGCAATTTTTTCTGTTGTGGCTTTGTATTTTAGAAGACTTAATCCTTGGGATTATGAAAAAAATTATAAGTATTTTCCAAGAAATTACAAAAATCTCAATGGCCAATCTAAAATTTATTTTAGACTTACTCATCCGGATAAAAGAACCATAGAACTTTGGAAAAGAGTTATAGTTGGAGTTTTGCCAGCAGGTATTTTGGGATTTTTATTTGACGATTTTATCGATGAGCATTTATTTAATCCTATGGTTGTAGCTTTAATGCTTCTTGTTTGGGGCTTGATTATTATTTTTGTAGAAAAAAGAAACAACAAAAGAAATGCCTTTGTCCACGATAATATAGCAAATGTCCCATACAAAACTGTTTTAATGATCGGATTTTTCCAAGCTCTTGCAATGATTCCAGGAACAAGTAGATCTGCAGCTACCATAATGGGCGCAATGATTTTGGGTCTATCAAGAGAAGCAGCAGCAGAATTTTCATTCTTCCTTGCAATTCCTACAATGCTTGGAGCAACCTTGCTAAAAGTTATTAAAAACGTCCATGGATTTACAGGATCTCAATGGTTACTAATTGCAATAGGAATGATTTTAAGCTTTGTAGTTGCCTACATTGTCATTAAGAAATTTATGGAATATATTAGCAAACACGACTTCATTCCTTTTGGAATCTATAGAATAATTCTTTCTATAATAGTATTTGGATATTTTGGAATTTTTGTAAAATAATTGAATTGACCCCCAATAGTTAGCTAAAAGCAACTATCGGAGGTCGATTTTTTATTTAAAAATATTTATAAAAAGTGTAATTACAATAGGATTTGTTAGATTAACTGCTATTGCCAAAACTATTGGAAATACAAACATAGCAACTTCGCTAGGACCTTTTTCTTCTATAATCGCATCCATATTTGCAATGGCATTTGGAGTTTGACCAAGGCCGACACCACAATGGCCTGCTACCATTACCGCTGCATCGTAGTTTTTTCCTGTTAGATTAAAGGTTACAAGGCTTGTATAAATTGCAATAAAAGCTGCTTGAGCAAGCATGATAACAATCATTGGTAGAGCAATGCCTACAATTGCACTTATATTTAGGCTTATCAAAGCAAGTGATAAAAATAGGGCAAGAGAAATATTTCCAAGTGTTTCTATATTTTCTATACCTATATCTTTTTTTCCTAAGTCATAAATATTTCTAACGATTAGTCCTGCAAATTGACAACCGACATAATATGGGAATTTTAGGCTAGTCAATGCCAAAACTTTATTTACAAAAGTTCCAAGAAAGGCACTTAGACCAATGATTACAACAGCTCTTAGCAAAGTTTTTTGATTTATCAATGAGCTTATTTTTTCGTTAAGGCTATTATTAGAAGTCAAACTTTTCAAATTATTTTTTCTAATTAATCTCTTAGCAACAGGACCTCCTACCAAAGATCCTGCCAAAAGTCCAAAAGTTGCAGCAGCTACTCCAATTTCTGTTGAATTGCTTGCTCCAAAACTTTCCATAATTTTGCCAAAACTTATGGCTGAACCAATGCCGCCGGTCATAGAAGTTGAACCCATGGCTATGCCATAAAGTGGATTAATCTTTAAGAAATATGAAAGTATAACCCCAATAAGATTTTGTAGTGGCAAAAGAATAATTATTGCAAGGGCAAGCTTTAATCCCAAAATTCCGCTTTTTTTCAAAAGTTTAAAGGAACAAGTAAGTCCTATACAAGTAAAAAATATGTTCATGAAAAAATCTTGCAAAATATCGTCAAATTTTATTTCATATGATCCGCTTTCCTTTAGGATAAAAACTATAAAACTTACTATTATCCCACCAATTACAGGCGCTGGGATAAAAAATTTCTGAAAAAATTCTATTTTATTTTTTATTAAATTGCCCAAGGAAAAAGCTATTATGGCAATTCCCAAGGTTTGTAAAATATCTAATTCTATTTGCATATAAACCTCATTATTTTTATATTTAACTATTATATAACAAAATTAAAAAAAATAACAGATAAAAATAATTGGAAAAAAGCCTTTTTTATTATATAATTATTAAGAATTGAGGGATATATGAAAATAATTTTTTATATTAGCATATTTGCATTATTTTACGCCATGATTGGCTATCCTATAACCTTATTTATCATGGATAAGCTTATAAAAAGAGAAAACGAAAGAGATTATAGCTATAAACCCTTTGTTTCAATTATTATTTCAGCTTACAATGAAGAAAAAGTTATTGAAAGAAAGCTTGAAAATATTATAGAAACAACCTATCCATATTATGAGGTAATTATTGCAAATGATGCTTCGAATGATAGAACTGTTGAAATTTGCGAGAAATTTATTAAAAATCATCCAGAATACGATATTAAAGTAAATACTGTGAAAAATCACCTAGGCAAGACCAACGCCCAAGATGAGGCGGTAGAAATTGCCAAAGGTGAAGTTTTGGTATTTTCCGATGCCAATTCTATGTTTAAGAAAGATGCCATAGATGAATTGGTAAGTTTTTTTACTGCTGATGATATAGAATATGTCTGCGGTTCGCTAATTTATGCAAAAGATGATGGAAAATCCTCTGTTGTGGCAGAAAATTCTTATTGGAATATGGAACTAAGATTAAGAAAGATAGAATCCCAAATTTCAACTATTGCTGCGGGCAATGGCGCAATCTATGCAGTAAAAAAGAAAGATTATAGACATTATGATTTGGTAAGTAGCCACGATTATGAAATGCCACTTCATGCTGGATTAAACCATAAAAGAGCCTTATACAATCCAAAAGCTGTTGCAGTTGAATATGCAGGAGCCAATAGCAAAGACGAGTATAAGAGAAAAGTTAGGATGCAAAGAAGGATTTTAACTAATTTATTTACAAATCTAAGAAGACTTAATATTTTTGAATATGGATATTTTTCTTTCTTTCATTTTAACCACAAAACACTGAGATTTTTGCAAAGCTTTTTCCATATACTTTTAATTATAAGCAATTTGTTTTTGCTTAATGATGGAGTATTTTATAGGATATTTTTCCTCTTGCAGGTGGCATTTTTCATCCTTGCTACAATTGGAAAGCTAACTGAAAGTAAAAGCAAGATTTTTTATTTTCCAATGTATTATTGTCTAATGATGTTAGCTCAAATTCATGGAGCATTTAATCAAATTACTGGCAAAAGTAAGGCAACTTGGGAAAAGGCTGAATCGACAAGGGATATTGATGAAAATTGAAGTTCTAATTTCAACTATGAATGAAAAGTCTATAGCTTGCTACAAGAGATTTAATTTAGAAACTGACGCTCTTATTATAAATCAAACTGACCATAACTCTTATGAAGAAATAAATGTGAATGATAAGAAAATCAGGATGATTTCAACTGATACAAGAGGACTTGGCCTTAGCAGGAATTTAGCAATTCTTAATAGCAAAGCTGATATACTAGTTTTTGCAGATGATGATGAAGTTTTTGAAGAAGGCTACAATAATAAGATTTTAAGCGAATTTAAAGCTTATCCTGATGTAGATTTTTTCATATTTAAAACTATTATCTACCAAAATGACGAGAAAATTATAAAAGTAAAAGAAGATTCAAATCTTAAATTTTATAAGTCTTTAAAATATGGATCAGTGCATTTTGCCTTCAAAAAAGAAGCTATAAGGCGAAATAACATTTCCATTTCAACATATTTTGGGGCAGGAACTGATAATGGTTCTGGAGAAGATAGTCTTTTTATAAGAGATTGTTTCAAAAAAGGTCTAAGACTTAGGACTAGTACAAAATTAATAGCTAAAATCTATAATGACAATTCCACTTGGTTTACTGGCTACAATGACAAATTTTTCTTTGACAAGGGAAAACTCTCCAAGGCCTTATTTCCAAGAGCTTATAGACTTTACATAGAATATTTTTTAAGAAATCATAGAGAAAAAATAAATGATATAAAAATTGCCCGAAAATTGATGATTAATGGGGCAAAAGAATTTGGAGGAGAAAATGAGAAATAAAAAATCTTTATTTCTAGCAATCCCATCTGCAATTATTGCAGGGATTATTGTTGGAATGATAACTTACTTTGCTCTAAACTTTGGAGGTTACAAAGAATACAAGGCTCAGGCAAAAGTTATAACTACAAACGTCGAAAATATTGACGATGCCAAAGATACTGCAAAAACTTATGCAGCAACTATTAATAGCTCAAAGATCAAACAAAAAACTTTGGAAACTTTGGCTATCGATTGGAATGTCGGGAAATTTGATTCCAAGCTTGAAATCAAACCAACAAAAGATTCTTCAATAATCGACATCGTGGTTGTTGATACAAATAAGCTTAGAGCAGAGGACTTGGCAGATCAATATGCCGAATATTCAGTTAGAGTTTTAAATAATATTTATAATTCTGGAGCAAGTGTTATGGAATATTCTTATGGCTCTGCTGGTATTTTAGATAATAGCATGAGATATTCTATAATTGCAGGCTCAATTGCCCTTGTTTTGTGGGGACTAATTCAAATTATTAGGATAAATTCTTACAATAGAAAAGTTGAAAAGGAAAATTTGTCGGCATCAAAAGCTAATCAAGTAAAAGAACTTAGGGAAGTATCTGATAAGTCAAAGAAAAAAGACTTGAAATTAGATAATGAAGATCCAAACAAAGAAAATGCAAACACTCAGGTAATTGATGCCAAAGAAATTAAAGAAATGAGTCGAGAAAAATCTAGCAAATATGAAGTCCTAGGAAGAATTCCAAGCTATAAAAAAGGAGAGATAGATGTTTAGAAAAAAAACAGACGAGAATAGAGAAATTCTTCTCCAATCTTTTTATAATTTAGAAGACAAAATCACAGAAAAAATTGGCAAATCAAACGTAAGCATAGCCTTTACTGCATCAAGCAAGGATACTCAAAAAGAAGAAAATATTATAAATATTGCAAGGCATCTTGCAGAAGATGGCAACAATATACTTATCATAGATGCAAATCTTAGAGATTCAGACTTTGACTTACTAATCAAAAAGCCAAACGATAGAGGTTTTATAGACGTAATACTTGGAGGTTATGATATCGATAGCCTAGTAGAAATTGACGATAAATTCGATAACTTAGCCTATCTTAATGTTGGAAAAGTTATCGATTATGCAGATAAGTTTCTAGAGCCAAAGATTATAAAAAATTTCTTTAAGGATATTTCCAATATATATGATTTTGTATTTATAAATATATCTGAAAATACTGACATAGCTGAAGCAAATATGTTTGCTGCAAATGCAGATTACTGCATAGTATTTGCAACAGATGAGCAAAGTTTTGCAAAAACAACTCAAAAATCAATTGAGCAACTAGAAAAAGTCAACGCCAATATTTTAGGAATAGTAATCACAGGCTATGAATACGGTGAAGACGAATTAGATGACTTGTTTGGAGGTAATGATGAATAAAATAAAAATTCTCTTAATTTTTTTACTAGCAATTTCAATAACAGGATGCACACAAGATAGATATGTTTCAGTTAGACATCCAGAAGATACAGAAACTAGTCAAGAAAATGAAAATAATTTAAATGATAAAAAAGATGATAAAGAAAAAACTGATGAAAATACTGATGAGAAAGCCAGTGAGAAAACTGATGAAAAAGAAACTACAGGCGAAGATACTAAAGAAAATGAAGAATCTTCCGACGGAGTAATCTACACAGTAGATGGCTTGGTAAATGTAAGAGTGGCTCCAAGTGAAACATCACAAATACTTACTACAGTAAATGCTGGAGATGAGATAATAAAACTTGGAGAATCAGACGATTGGACAAGAGTAAGCATAAACGGCCAAACAGGATACATTAGATCTGATTTATTAAAAGAAAAATAAATCTAGTAAAATGGAGGGAAAATGGGATTATTGTTAGTAAAAAACATGATATGGCCGGCAATACTTACTATTGGGGTTATAAGTTTTCTAGAATATATACTAGATAGAAAAAAATCAAGCAAATATTTAGGAATAATATCAACAATATTGGGCTTTGTTGCCATGTTTTTTATCATAAAAAATGATGGAGAATATATTTTTTTACAAATCTATTTATTTATGTTCCTCCTATCCATATCACTAGTAATACTAGCCCTTAAAAAAAGAATAGACGCTTTTACAATTATAGGAATCTTATTGATGCTTGTAATGCTTATCTTGCTATTAAGATTTAACTTGATTGAAAATTAAAATAAGAAGACTGTGGAATACTTTATACAGTCTTTTTTTGTTCCATAAGTGAATAGTATTAATCTAGAAAATTAATAAAAAAACGTTTACAATATAAATAAGGAGGTATAGACATAAATAAGAGAGATTTAGATTTAATAAAATTTATTGTAAATTCAGAAAAAAAACTAACTATTGATTTAATAGCTAACAAATTTCATGTAACTAAAAGATATATCAGAATGATTATTGCAAATATTAACGATGAAGTAAATAAGATTGGTCTAAATATAAGAATAAATGAGAATGTTGTCTCAATAAATAATAAACAATTTCTAGATATTTTATTAAACGAATTAGAAATTAAAGATTATAAATTAACAAAATGTGAAAGATTTGATTTAATTACTACTCTATTAATTATAAACAATGAAGGTCTCAATTATGAAAAGATAATTGAAATTCTAGAAATTTCAAAATCAACATTTTATTTGGAGTTAGATGAATTTAGAAATTTTTTATTAAATTATAAATTTGATTTATTAAATATTCATAGCATAGGATTAACTATTCAATCAAATGAATATTATATAAATAGATTTATTCTAAATATATTAAATGAAAAAATATATCTGCTTCAGATACTATTTAATAGTAATAATTATACAATATCTGTATCTAATAACTATATTAATTTAAAAACTAGAGTATCTAAATTAGTAAATGTTTTTGAGAATTCTAAAGATATAAATTTGTTTGATCAGTCTAATTTAGTTTTAACTTATTATTTAATGATTTTCTATTATAGATCAAATAAAAATCAATTAGATAATTCCGCAAGCAATATAAAATTATCATATGATATGAAAATATTACTGCCCTTGATTAAGAAGTATTTGGGAATAGATTTGCCTAAAGAAAAAATCGATTTTTTCGAGGAATTAATTAGTAACATGAAATATAAATCAAATGTTGTAAAATCATCTAAATCTCCATCAATTCAAATAATTACTAGAAAATTTATTGACAAAATTTCTCTTGAATTACAAGTGCCATTTCACAAGGATTACCAATTATTTGAAAATCTTTCGAATCATATTCTTAGAATATATTCATATCATACAGATGTAGAAGATGAAGCACCGGATTTAAGCTTATTTACAATAGAAAATATTCATATTGATTCGTCAGTTAGAAAAAACTTGTATTTGCTCAATAATTTTTTTTCTAGAGAACTAACTAATAATGAAATTTCATATATATTGATTTATTTTTATGGATCATATGAAAAAATAAAACAAAGTGTAATAAATAATATTAAAATAGCTATTATATGCAATTCAGGTATAGGTACTAGTCAGCTTTTAAAGTTGAAGCTAAAACAGAAATTCAACTTTCAAATTCTAGGCGTTTTTAATAAGAGAGAAATAATGGACTTAGATTTGAACCAGTGTGATTTGATAATATCGACTGTTGTATTAGACCATATACATTTCCCATCTTTGTATGTAAATTCTGTTTTGTCTTCAAATGATATTAATTTAATAGAAGCAAAAATAAATAAAATTTCATATAAAAAAATTAATTATTATTTTAATCAACCCATTTTAAAGGAAGATATTTTATTGAGAAATAATAAAAGCAAATCATTAAAAGAATACTTAACTGTCGATTATATTAAAGTAACCGATGATGTTAAAAGTTGGGAAGAAGCCATTAAAATTGCAGGAGATTTATTGATAAAAAATAATGTTGTCGATAAGGGTTATGTAATTAACTGCATTAAGAATATAAAAGAAAAAGGACCGTACATAATAATAGCTGATAGGACTGCTTTACCTCATGCAGATATCTCAAATGAAATTATGGCAATTGGATTTTCTCTTTTAATAATCCGAAATCCGATATTTTTTGATAATAATACAAAAGAAAAAATAAATTTTATTATAATGTTCGCGACTTTAGATTATAAAAGTCATTTGAGTGCATTATTTGATATAACCATTTTGTTTTCAGATGATAATTTCAAAAATGAATTGCTGAAAGCAAATAATTCAGTAGAAGCATATGAAATCATTAGGAAAAATTTGAATTATAAATTAAAAAAGGAGAATTAATGTTAAGTGAAGTTCTTACAAGAAAACGAATGATGAGAATGAAATCTGCACACAATTGGAAAGAGGCGATTAATTTTGCTTCAACCCCATTAATAGATGATTCCTCTATTAAAGCTCAATATGTAAATGAAATGATTGATAGTATAGAAAAATTCGGGCCTTATGTTGTTGTTGATGATTATATAGCAATACCTCATGCAATTTCAAAGAATAATGTCATAAAAGAATCAATGAGTTTATTATTTTTAGAGGAAGCAGTAGATTTCAAAGGAAAAGATGTAAAACTTATAATTGTTTTAGCTCCAGTTGACAGGACAAAGCATCTAATGGATTTATCAGAATTATCGGAATTATTAATGGATGAAAAAAACAAAAAAATATTTCTAAGTGGTAATCTTGATGCAATCAATTTATTAATAAAGGAGGGTTAGTTATAGGATGAAAATTTTAGCAGTATGTGGTTTTGGAGTGGGTTCAAGTATGATATTAAAAATGAGTGCGGAAAAAGCTTTAAAAAATTTAGGAATAAAAGGAGAAGTTGAGAATACTGATTTATCCGGAGCTAGAGGAGCAGAATCAGATTTAATACTTACTAGTAATGAATTAGCTCGAGAATTAGAGTCATCAGTAAAAGTTCCAGTTATACCGATTTATAAGTATATGGACGTTAATGAAGTTGAGTTGAAATTAAAAAAATATTTTAATAATAAGGAGGAATTATGAATTTTTTAACTACTAATATTTTAAGAAATCCACCAGTGTTACTTGGCTTAATCGCAATGATTGGTCTATTATTACAAGGAAAATCATTGTCAGAAGTTATAAAAGGGACTCTTATGGCGGCTTTTGGAATGATAATTCTTGACACAGGTGTAGGGATTTTAGTTGGAAGTATAGCACCGATTAATGGTGCATTTTCAAAAGTAATTAATGGTAGCGTAGGAGAAGGATTAAATGATGCGACATTTACAGCAAGCTTTGGAGGAGAAGTAGGTTTGTCAATGTTTATAGGCTTAATACTACATTTAATCATAGCAAAATTTACTCCAATTAAAACTATATTTTTAACTGGTCATATGATTTGGTGGTTTCCTTTTATTTTTGTTGCAGCTGGTGTTGAAGCAGGATTGAGTGGTCCTATTTTAATAGGATCATCAGCAATTTTTTCAGCCTTATATTGGTCAATAATGCCTTGGATACTTAGAAAATATGTGTTTGATGTTATTGGCGATCAATCATTCACTTTAGGCCATCCGACAGGAGTATTGTCTATAATAGCTGGTACTGTGGCAAAATTTGTAGGAAATAAAGATAGAACTACTGAAGACATTAAATTTCCAGAGAGTATGTCATTTTTTAGAGAAGTACCAATTACTGGTGGTTTAATTATAATGATTATATGGGTAGTTGTTGGAATAATAGTACCAAGCTTAACCGAAAATAATTTAGCATTTGAATCTATAAATCAAGGTCTAAAATTTGGAGCTGGGTTATTAATCATGCTACAAGGAGTTAGAATGTTAATTAACCAAATCGTTCCGGCTTTTCATGGTATTTCTGAAAAGATTGTTCCAGATGCACTTCCAGCTTTTGATTGTCCAGTTATTTTTAACTACAGACCAAATGCTGTACTAATTGGATTTGTTGTAGCGATGATAGTTTCAACTATAACGCTTATCATTGTTAATCAATTAGGATTATTCCATACATTTTTACTTCCTTTAGTAATAACATGCTTTTTTGAATGTGGAGCAGCTGCTGTAATTGCAGATGGTCAGGGAGGTCTAAGAGGATGTATTATTGGAACAGCTGTTGCTTCCATAGTAATGATATTGGTTCTAGGGATATCCGCAGACATCTATTCAAATACAATTTCAAACTGGATGCTTATTTTTGGAGGAAATGATTTTTCTATTTTCGGTTCTCTGGTTAAATTAATCATGTCAATATTTTAGGAGTAAAGAATGAACTTCTTATATATTAATAGGATTAAACAAATATTAGAAGAAATTACAAAATATGAAACATATGCTATGGATGCTGCTGTTTGTGAAATTAAGAAAGCTATTTTGAATAAAAATAATATTTACGTTTTTGGGTCTTCACATGCAGGAATTTTATCTCAGGAATTGTATTATAGAGCTGGAGGGTTGATGGTCATTAACCCAATATTTCCTAGAGAAACTATGCTTGATACATCTCCAATAACAAGAACATCAAAAATGGAAAGATTAGAAGGATATGGGAAAATTATAGCAGAAGAAATTGGATTTCTTAAAGATGATATTCTTATTGTTCATTCAGTATCTGGTCGCAACCCACAAACAATAGATATGGCCATTGAAGCAAAATCCAAAGGAGCAAAAGTAATTTGTATCACAAACATTAATTATAGTAAGTCTGTTAATTCAAGACATAGTTCAGGTAAAAAATTATTTGAAGTGTCAGATATTATTTTGGATAATCATGGAGACGTTGGAGATGCTAGCGTATTCATAGAAAAATTGGATATGAAAGTTACTGCGACAAGTAGTATAACATCAATTTATATTGCACAAGAGATTTTAACACAGGCAATATATGAGCTGGCCAATGAAAATTTTTTAGATATACCTATATTCTATAGTGCAAATATTGATGGTGGAGATGATAAAAACAAAGAATTATTTTCAAAGTATAAAAACAATATTAGATATAAATTATACTGATAAAAAACTTTGAGTAAGATTGTGTATATGCCTTTATTATTAAATGTGATTTTGGCTTGTACACAATTTTTATTTTAAGTTTTTAATATTTCGTTTATTTTTGGGTATATATAAGAGCAAAGAAAGTTGGTGGTTTGATGGATACTAATATTGATAAAAAATCTGCTATCAAATTGAAGGGCAAATCTTTTAAGATTAAAAACAGGGATGAGGCCTTAGCTATTAGAAATGATTTTGTTAAATCTTATATAGATAGTAAGCTTGTTGACCTAGAGTCTTTTTGCGGACTTATGCAATATGATGCAATGGATGATTCCTACACTTATTTTCTTGGCTTTGAAATTGCCGATAATGAAATTTTAGATGATCTTGATTTTATAGATAGACAAATCGATCAGAGTCTTTATTTAGAAATTTTCCTAAATGAAGAAGAAAGTTTGGAAGATGCTTATAGATATGCTTATGAAGAATTTTTTCCTAACAAAAAATATTTTCACAATTTATCAAGTGATGTAGAGTTTTACCAATACGATATGGAAAATAAAAGAATTGGAAACTCAGAGCTTTACATAAGTTTAATGAAAAATCCGCACATTGTTTAAGGTTTAGAGATGAAAAAAATATTTATAATGTTATTTGTCCTTTTATTAAGTTCCTGCTCAATGCAAGCTGATAAAAAAAGTGATCAGGAAATTTTTTATGGAGATAAATTAATTGAAATAAGAGAAATACCCAAGGCAAAGAAGATAAATTCAAGTTTTATTTATAATTATGAAGATGAACATAAAAATTTAGATGATTGTAGCGATTGTAGATGAAAGATTTGAAATAAATTGGGTATAAAATTATAAGAGGTGAATAAGATGGGAAAATTAAGATTAGCCATGAATTTATTAAAGTTAAATAATAGGCTTGGTTTGTTGGATGCAGGAGATTTAGTATCTCTAGCAAGTACCGCTTATAAGATTAAGCGTTTTGACCCAACAGATTATATTCCAGACTTTGATTTTTTTGATGACTATGAATATGAAAAAGAACAAAGGCGTAGAAATTTGATGATAGGAGTAGCGGCAGCTACAGCTACTTATTTAATTTACAGCAATAGCAAGGCATTAAAGAAAAAAGGTAAAAAAGCCAAAGAAGGAGGCAAAGAAATGTTTGATGATGTATTAAAAAAAGGTGAAGAGTTAATTAAAAAAGGCGAAGAAGAAGGCAAAAAAGCTTTAGAAGAGGGCAAAGATTTAGCAAATGATGCCAAAAATGAAGCAGAAAAAGCTCTCAATGACGCTAAGAAAAAAGGCGAAGAATTTGTAGAAGATGTAAAGAAAAAAGGCGAAGATATAGCTAAAGATATAAAATAATTTTTTTCATATATTTATCCTAAAATAATAGTAAAAGCTCGATTTATAAATCGAGCTTTTACTATTATATCTTAGCTAAAAATCCTTCAACATCTTCTTTTTTAGTTCTATAACTTGTAACTAGTCTAACGATATTTACTCCATTTTCTTTTTCCATAATTTCAAAGGCTGCAAATTCCTGCCATTTCTCTAAGTCCTCATTCTTTATTTTTACAAAAATTTGGTTTGATTCAAAAGGATAGGCAAGGCCAAAGCCTTTTTTAACAATTCCATTTGCAAGAATTTCTGCCATTTTATAAGCATTTTCTGCCCCTTCTAAATAGCCATTTTCTTTAGCAAATACAGTTTCATACATAATCCCGGCTACAAAAGTTTTTGCCATTAGAGATCCTTTTTGCTTTTGCAAATTTATAAAATTTTTCTTTAGCTTATCATTTACAATTACCAAAGCTTCTGTGTACAAAAAGCCATTTTTCGTGCCGCCAAGATAGAAAATATCGCAAAGATTTGGGATATCTTCTAATTTGTAATCGCACTTTTGGCTGGCAAGGGCGTGGGCAAGGCGAGCACCATCCATAAATAAATATAGGCCATTTTCCTTGCAAAAATTATAAATTTCCTCTAATTCTTTTTTTCTATAAACTTCTCCAAGTTCTGTGGTATTTGAAATATAAACTTTTTTTGGAACTGTTAGATATTCACTGCCAAAATGAGCAAGTTTTTCTTGTAATAATTTAAGGCTTAATTTTCCGTTAGGGGAAATTATTGTTTCAATTTTTATTCCCGTTGCTTCTATGGATCCTGCTTCGTGGCCTTGTATATGACCAGTTTTTACTGCAAGTACGGAATTTTCTTGTTGCATCCCACAAGCAAGGCCTAAGACATTTGCTCCTGTTCCACCTGGTATAAAATGTATATCGATATTTTCGTTTGCAAGTGCTTTTTTTATTAATTTTCTAGCGTTTTCGCTATGCATATCAAAACCATAGCCATAATTATTTTCACTACTTGCTTTTACTAAAGCTTCCAAGATATCATCTCTTGCTAAATCGTTGTAGTCATTTACGAAAAAATACATTTATTCTCCTTTTGCTTTGCTTTTTAGAGATTTGTCTATTGTTTCTTTTAACATTTTTAAGTAAGCATCGTAAGCTTTTTGGACTCCATAAAAATGTACTCCATCGGTTCCCTTGTAATATTCTGGATGAGCCATTCCTTCTTTTTCCCATTCCATGAGAGTAATAAAATCATATTTTTTGGCAACTTCTTGCATGGCAGTAGAAACTCTGTGAGGTTGGTCATATCTGTTGTCATAGCAGGTTACAAAGATCAATCTGTCCCCATTTGGCAAAGTTTTTACTATATTTTCCAAGCTTTCCTTTGGTTCTGCTATGGCATTTGTACCAAGAGCAATTACTACTATAGATCCTAAGTTGCCTTCTTTTTGCAACTGTCTTATTATTTCTGCTCCATTTTCAAGAGGCCTTGAACCTTCAGCATTGACGTGTAAATTTTTGATATTTTCTTCTAGCATATTTCTATTGCCTAGCAAAACGCTATCTGCCAAAACTGTTATGCCTTGATTAGATTCCTTGGCTTTTTTGTATCTTTCATCTTCGTCTTTTTTTATAAGCTCATCAACTTTTTCTTTATCAAGCTTTATTTTATCAATATCTTGATTGATTGATTCGACTAAAATTGTTTTTTCAAGACTTACCATATCGGAAGAATTTTCGCTAACAGCGTAGGCAAAACTCATAGATGCAATAAAGATAAAAATCATCAAAGATTGAATTAAAATTTTGTATTTTTCATGGTTAATTTTAATATTTTTTATAAAATTAAGGTCGACATCTTTGCCGACAAAAAGTGGCTCGAAGATGTGATAGTTAAATAAAACTAATAATCCTGTTACAATTACAGTAACTAATAAGGCTAGCAAGTAATTGTCGATAAAACTTGAAATTATTACTAAAACTGGCCAATGGAAAACATATATTCCATAAGAATAGTTGGAAAGTTTTGTAACAAGCTTATTTTCTTTAAGATCTTTATTTGAATAAGCGACAAAGATTAATAAAACTGTAATTATATCAGCAAGCAAAAATCCAAGTCCGTAAGTTAGCCTGTTGTTATAGGAAAAGGCAAAGGAAAATGCCAATAAGATTAGGCTAAAGATGAGAGTAAGTTTGTAATAAGATAACTTCTTAAAAGAAAATCTTTTTACAAAAGATCCCAAAAGCGAGCCAATTACAAAAGATCCCATGCGTGTAAAATCAAAAAAATAGGCAAAGGAAATATTATCCTTATTTACAAGCACCGAAGCCAAAGTAAGTATGTAAGAAAATAAGTATAAGCCTAGGCACAAATTCATAAATTTAGAAGAAAATCTTCTTTTTATGTGGCCCTTATTTTTAATCTTTGCAAAGATTAAAGAAATTAAAAGTGGCCAAAGTATATAAAAATGAACTTCTATAGCCAAAGACCAGGTGTGCATGAAAAGCTGTTTAATAAATTGAGCTTCGTAAGAACCGCCTCTTATAATTTCAAAGATGTTGTAATTAAAAGAAATCGCTGCTATAAATTGGTCAAAAAATCTTACGGTGTAATCTTTGTTAATAAAAAAGGAAAAGATTGTTGTAAGAAAGACCATAAGCAAAACTGGAGGAAAAATCCTTATAAATCTCTTGTTATAAAAATTTTTTAAATCAATATTGCCATTTTCATACAATTCATCTAAGAGATGATAGGTAATTAAAAATCCTGACAAAATAAATAAAACATTAACGCCAAGAAAACCACCTCTTACAACTTGTGGAAACAAATGGTAAGAAATAACAAGAAAAATCCCCAAGACGCGTATATAATCAAGTCCATTAATCTTTGTTCTTTTCATCTATCTTCCTCCAAGTATCATCAACTTTTTTGTAAACAGATCCATCTTTTAAGGTAATTTTCATATCTTTGTTGCCCTTATCCTTATCAAAATTAGCTTCATAGGTAAAATCTTCGTTTACAAATTTTCCAGATCCCTTAAATCTACCATCTTCAAAATTTCCAATATATTTTCCGTAAGGGCTTTTTAGCTCTCCATCGCCAGAAAATTTATTCTCGACAATTTTCCCACTATAAGAAATATCTTCGCTTAGTTTATAATCACTAACTTCCCTAGATTTTTTCAGAGAAAAAATATAAATAAGGGAAATAATTATAAAAATACCAATAAATAATCCAAAATAAGATGTAAATTTTTTATTCTCCATAATATCCTCTCATAAAAATTTATACTATCATTATATCAAAAAATCGGAAAAATCATAAAAATTTAGAAAAATAAAAAAGGGTCTTATAATATTATTGTTCACTAAAAAAATTTTATTTAGATATTTAAAATTTTTAATTATTCTCATATATTTTTAATTGTTTATTCATCTCAAAAAGGCTGGTTTCTTTCGATTTATTTTTAGGCTTTAATATAATTAAAAATAAATTTTTCTTTACACAAGCTTGAAATATTAAGGTTGTTGGTATATACTCATAAAGTGATTTTTTTAAAATATGATATGGTATACTTATTACATAAGAAAACACTATTTTTTAAAATAAAATTTAAAGATATATAAAATTTCTTAAAGGAGGATATATGCCGATAACTTTATGTAATGAAGGCGATACGGTTATAGTTGTCGACTTAAAAGGAAAAGATGAAGTGAAAAGACATTTATCAGATCTGGGAATTGTAAAGGGCAAAGAAATAACTCTGCAAAGATTTGATGGAGTAAATTACATATTTGCAATTGACGGAAACAGACTTGCTTTATCAAAAGAGATAGCAAAAAGAATTTATGTTAGGGAGGTTATTTAGTGAAATCTTTAAGAGATGCTAAAGTAGGCGAAAATCTAAGGGTCGCAAAGATTGAAGGAGATGGTCCTACTAAAAGAAGAATAATGGATATGGGAATTACAAAGAAAACTGAACTTTTTGTAAGAAAAGTCGCACCTTTGGGCGATCCCGTACAAATTAATTTAAGAGGTTATGAACTTACTATTAGAAAACATGATGCAGAAAATATTCTTGTGGAGAAAATATGACATTTAAAGTAGCACTAGCTGGAAACCCAAATTCAGGCAAGACTACTCTTTTTAATGCCTTAACAGGCTCAAATCAAAGAGTAGGAAACTGGCCAGGGGTTACAGTTGATAAAAAAGAAGGAAATCTAAAAGGACATAAAGAAATAATTATCCAAGATTTGCCTGGAATTTATTCTCTATCACCTTATACTTTGGAAGAAAAAGTTGCTAGAGAATATTTAGTAAATGAAAGGCCAGATTTAATTGTAGATTTAGTCGATGGATCAAATTTAATTAGAAATTTATATTTAACTAGCCAATTTTTGGAATTGGGAATACCGACAATAATCGCCTTAAATATGACCGATATTGTAAAGCAAAGAGGGGATTACATAGATATAGATGCTCTTAGCAAAGCTATAGGATGTCCTGTAATTGAGATTGTTGCCAGCAGAAAAGTTGGAATTAAAAATTTAATAGCAGAGATAAATAAAGAAATCGATAAGAAAACCGAACCTAATTATTTCGTCTATGAAAACAATTTGGAAAATTCGCTTTTGGATATCAAAAATATTGTAGATCCATATGTGGATAATAATTTATCACGTTTCTATACAATTAAAGCTTTTGAAAATGATGAAGAAATGTTAGATAAAATTTCTTTATCAGAAGTAGATAAGAAAAAAATCTTAGATATGAGAGAAAAAATAGAAGAAGATTTAGATGATGATGCTGAATCTATAATTACTAGCGAAAGATACGATGCGCTTGAAACTTTAAGCGAAAAAATATTGAAAAAAGCAGCTCCAAAGTTAAGTACAACTGATAAGATAGATAAGATTGTAACATCAAGAATTTTGGGTCTTCCAATTTTTGCCCTTGTAATGTTTGTGGTTTATTCACTAGCCGTTAATAAGTATTCACCAGGAACAATGGCAACTGAAGCTGTAAATGGATTTTTTGATGATACTTTAATTCCAGCTGTTGGATCACTTTTAGAATCTATGCAAATAAATGAAGTTCTTAGTGGACTTATAACTGATGGTATATTTGCCGGCGTTGGTGCTGTTCTTGGATTTTTGCCACAAATGATGGTATTATTTGCTCTTTTATCAATACTTGAAGATATAGGTTATATGTCAAGAGTTGCATTTATTATGGATAGAATTTTTAGAAGATTTGGTCTTTCAGGAAAATCTTTTATTCCAGCAATGGTATCAACAGGCTGTGCAGTTCCTGGAATCCAAGCATCTAGAACTATAGAAAATGATAGAGATAGAAGATTAACAGTAATGACTACCTCATTTATGCCATGTGGAGCAAAACTTCCTGTAATTGCTCTTATAGCAGGTGCATTTTTCCCTACAAATAGATCACTAATTACATTTTCTTTCTACTTTGTTGGAATTTTAGCAATAGTTATTAGTGGAATTATTTTAAAGAAATTTAAAATATTACAATCAGATCCAGCTCCTTTCATAATGGAATTACCTCCATACCATGCTCCAAGAGCAACCTCAGTATTACAAGATGTCTTTAATAAATCAAAATCTTACGCAAAACGTGCTGGAACGATAATCTTACTTTCAGCTATAGTAATTTGGTTTTTAACTAACTTTGACTTTAGCTTAAATTTAGTTGAAGAAGATGGTGCAAATTCAATTATAGGAGTTATTGGATCAAAAATTGGTTTTATATTTAAACCTGTTGGTTTTGGAACTTGGCAAGGCGTAGTTGCAACAGTTTCAGGCTTTGTAGCAAAAGAAAATGTTGTAAATACCATGGGAATTGTTTTAGGGCTTGGAGCTGATGTAACAGAAGAAAGTCCAGAACTATTAGCTGCTTTCAACGCTGCAATAGGAACTCCAATAGCTGGCTATTCATTCTTACTATTTAATATGCTTTGTATGCCATGCTTTGCTGCAGTTGGTGCAATAAAAACTGAAATGGGAGATAACAAGTGGACTTTAATAACAGTGACTTATCAAATGTGCTTTGCTTATGTAATAAGCTTTATATTCTACCAATTTGCCAACCTATTTGCTAATGGAATTTTCACAATTACAACAGCTATAGCTCTAGCATTATTGATTGTAATGTTATACTTATTATTTAGACCGGCAAAAGCTAGAAAAGAAAGTGAAACATTTAAGGCAGAACTTGCCTAAGATTTGGAGGATTTATGAATTTACAATCATGGATTTTACTAATATTAATAGTTTGTCTTTGTGCATATATAGTCTATAAAAGATTTATAGTAAATGACAACAAAACAGGCTGTAAGGACTGCTCTTGCCATAATAATAATAAATTATTTAACAACAAATAATGAATTTAAAAACTAATCCTTGTTTTCTTGGATTAGTTTTTTTATATTTTTTTCAAAAAAGTTTAAAAAAATCAAAAATTTCACATTATGGTATTGATAATCAATATCATAATATGATATAATAATATCAAATAAAATTTAAGGAGAAAATTATGGCAAAAATAGCAATAATTTACTGGTCAGGAACCGGTAATACAGAAGCAATGGCAAATGCTATTGCAAATAGAATAAATGAGAAGAACGAAGCTTTATTTGTAACTTGCGGCGAATTTTCAAAAGATAGAATTAAAGAATTTGATGGATTTGCTTTTGGTTGCCCAGCGATGGGAAATGAAGAGCTAGAAGATAGCGAATTTGAACCAATGTTTGCAAGCGTTGAAAATGATTTAGCAGGAAAACCTGTTGTGATATTTGGTTCTTATGAGTGGAATGATGGAGAATGGATGAGAACTTGGCAAGAAAGATGTGAAAATGACAATATCAACCTTGCTTCTGATGGACTCGCAGCTTATGACTATCCTGATGATGAGGCAATTGATGCTTGTAAAGATTTAGCAGATGATCTCCTTGCAAAATTGTAGATGGCGGATGAAATTTTAGCTTTATACTGTAGCCAAGTTTTAGGCAAAATTAAGCCTGCTAATTTATTTACTATTTCCAATGAAGCCTATGATGTGGATTATTTGATAAAAGTTTGGAATAAGGATTTTAACAAGATTGATATTTACTTTATCCTTATCTCAAAGAGAAAAAATACATCCTCAATACTTTGTTTTAGAAAGGCTAATCTACTTGAATCAATAAATTCCAAACAAACAAAAATTTATTTGACTTCTTGTGGTTATCAGACAAATAACCTTGATACTTGCATAAAATGTTTGCAAAAAAAACTTTTGGCCAATAATTTTCCCCATGAAATTGGACTATTTTTGGGATATCCTTACGAAGATGTCATGGGATTTATAGAAAATAATGGCAAAAATTATTTATGCAGTGGTTATTTCAAAGTTTATAAAAATAAGGAAGCAAAACTAAAGCTTTTTGAAATGTATAATAAAATTAGGACTGAGTATAAGGCGATGGTGGATAAAAACATAGAATTAAAAAACGTATTAGTTAAGAAAAATTAATATAGTAATTGTTGAAAAATTAATAGCTATCGGTAAAGGTCTCCAATATAAAATAACCGATAGAATAGTACATGCGTAAACACAAACAGTAAAAAAGCAATCATTTAGCTATTTAGCCCAGTGATTGCTTTTTTATTTAAATCTTTTTTAAAAATTATCCTATCAATACTCTGTGGAAAACTTTTTTACCTTTTCTTATTATTATTTTTCCATCTTTAAACAAATCTTCTGTAATCTCAAAGCCAGTATCTGTGATTTTTTCATCATCGATAGAAACGCCGCCTTGGCTTACAAGTCTTCTTGCTTCTCCATTAGATTTTGTAAGTCCAAGGTCTGTCATCATTTGCAAAAGTCCCTTTGGCAAATCATTTTTGCTGATATTTGTAGTTGGCATAGCATCTTCATTGCCAGCTCCGGCAAATAAAGCTTTTGCAGCATCAAGGGCCTTCTTTGCTTCTTCTTCGCCATGGACTAATTTTGTAATCTCAAAGGCTAAGATTTCTTTAGCGCGGTTTATTTCTCCTGCATCTTTGGCTTGCCCTAATTTCCTACATTCTTCAGTTGGTAAAAATGTCAATTGCAATAGGAATTTTTCAACATCTCTATCATCTACATTTCTCATATATTGGAAAAGTTCATAAGGACTTGTCTTTTCGCTATCTAGCCATACAGCTCCTTTTTGACTTTTGCCCATTTTTACTCCATCAGCTGTTGTAAGAAGTGAAAAAGTCATTCCGTAAGCTTCGCCATTTTCGTGTTTTTTGATTAGATCAACTCCACCTATGATGTTTGACCATTGGTCAGAGCCGCCTATTTCAAGAGTAACTCCATCATCTCTATACATTTTAAGAAAATCGTAGGATTGCAAAAGCATATAAGAAAATTCAAAAAATGTAAGGCCGCCAGCTGCCATACGATTTTTGTAGGCATCTTTTTTAAGCATTTCATTTACCAAAAATTCGCTACCGACATCTCTTAAAAATTCTAAGAATTTTAACTCAAGTAGCCAATCTTTGTTATTTAACAAAGTTGCTTTTCCATCAGAAAAATCCAAAAATCTTTGGAATTGTTTGTAAAAACAGTCTGCATTGTGGTTTATTTTTTCTACTGTCATAACTTGTCGCATATCGCTTCTTCCTGATGGGTCACCGATTAGGGTTGTTCCGCCACCTAGTAGGGCAACAGGTCTATGACCATAATTTTGCATGCGCATCATAACCATAATTTGAATTAAATGGCCAACAGTTAGAGAATCTGCAGTAGCGTCAAAGCCACAATAAAATTTAACGGATTCATTTTTAAGTTTTTTCTTTAGTTCTTCTTCATTTGTAGATTGTTCATAATATCCACGATCAACTAGCTCGTCAAAAATATTATCGTATTCTTTTTTGTAAGTGTGTAACATAATTCCTCCTAAAAATAAGCACAAAAAAAGAGCATAAGAGGGCGAAAATCGCGGTACCACCTCTTTTTATACTCTATGCCTTGACAGACCCAAGGCTGGCGTAAAACAAAAAAAAGTTGTAATTCGGAATAATCCTACTGGTCTTTCTTATAAGTTTATATTTATTTTTAGTATACACTTTTATTAGCAATTAACAAGGAAAATGAAATAAAGCTTAAAAGAAGTAAAATATAATTATATTTCAATCGAAAGGATTAGTAATGACAGAGAAAAAACCATATTATATAACCACTCCAATATATTATCCTAATAGCAACTTACATATTGGAAATACTTATACTTCAATTATCGCAGATGTTTTAAAAAGATATAAAAATTTACAAGGCTATGATGCTTATCTTACAACAGGAACTGATGAGCATGGTCAAAAAATCATGAGAAGCGCAATAAATGCTGGCAAATCTCCTAAAGAATTTGTAGATAAAATTGCAGAAGAAACCATAGAACTTTGGAAAAAACTTGAAATTGATTATGATTGTTTTATCCGCTCAACAGAAGCCCAACATGAAGATGATGTAAAAAATATTTTTACCAAACTTTATGAAAAAGGCGATATTTACAAGGGTGAATACAAAGGATATTATTGCACACCTTGCGAAGCTTTTTGGACTGAAGCTCAATTAGTAGATGGCAAATGCCCTGATTGCGGAAGAGATGTGGAATATCAAGAAGAAGAAACTTACTTTTTTAGACTTTCAAAATACGAAGATAAATTAAAGGAACTATTTAAAAATCATCCAGAATTTCTAGAACCTCAATTTAGACAAAAAGAAATGCTTAACAATTTTATCGAGAAAGGCCTTACAGATTTATCTGTAACCCGTAATTCTTTTGATTGGGGAGTTGATGTTCCTTTTGATAATAAGCATGTAGTTTATGTTTGGATTGACGCCTTATCTTGTTATTTATCAGCCATTGGTTATGGAGATGATAAGGAGAAATTTAATAAATATTGGCCAGCAAGCGTTCATTTAATAGGCAAAGATATAGTAAGATTTCACACTATTATTTGGCCAGCACTTTTGATGGCTCTTGATTTGCCACTTCCAGAAAAAGTTTTTGCCCATGGTTGGATTTTGTTTGATAACGATAAGATGAGCAAATCTAAGGGAAATATCATGTATCCAGAACCACTTTGTGAGCTTTATGGAGTGGACGCCCTAAAATATTTTGTTCTTCGTGAATTTAATTTTGGTTCTGATGGAAATTTCTCAAGCAGAAAATTTATGGAAAGATATAATTCCGACTTAGTAAATGACTTGGGTAATCTTCTTTCAAGAACTACATCAATGATTGATAAATATAACGGTGGCATAATCGCTAAAGGAAGTGTTTCTGAGGATGTTGATGATCAGTTAAAAGCTTTAGCAAATGAAACTTACCATAATTTTGTAAGTCAAATGGATGCCTTTAAATTTAACGATGCCCTACAAAGCCTTTGGACTTTCATCAGACGTGCCAACAAATATGTAGATGAAACTGAGCCTTGGATTTTGGGAAGAGATGAAGCTAACAAAGAAAGATTAAACACTGTTTTATATAATTTGGCAGAATCTTTAAGAATTGTAGCTCAATTAATAGAGCCAGTGATGAAAAATACCAGCAAGGAAATTTTGAAAAAACTTGCTTGCGAAAATAAAGGCTTTGTTTCTGCGGGAGAATTTGGACTTCTAGAAGAAGGATTAAAGGTAAATAAGGGTGCTAATTTATTTGATAGATTGGATATAGACAAAGAATTAGAAAAATTACACGATAAAAACAATGCCCTAATCGAAAAAAGACTTGGCAAGAATAAATCAAGCGAAAAAGAAGAAGAAAAAAATGAAATCTCTTATGACGATTTTGCCAAAGTTGATTTTGTCGTTGGCAAAGTTTTGGAATGCAAAAATCATCCAGATGCTGACAAATTATTAGTATTTAGCGTTGATATTGGCGAAGATAAGCCAAGAACAATCATTTCTGGCATCAAAAAATGGTATGAGCCAAGCGATTTAGTTGGCAAAAATGTTATAGTGGTTAAAAACCTTGCTCCTCGAAAAATGCGTGGCATTGAAAGCCAGGGAATGATTTTATCAGCAGAATTTGATGAAGACTTATCAATTTTAACCACCCTAAGCGATATGAAGCCAGGAAGTAAGGTTTCATAATGAAATTAATTGATTCACACTGCCATATTTGCGATGGCAAGTTTGACAATGACAGGTCATTTATAATTAGTGACCTGTCTAATTTTTCTGTAAATGCCCTCATCTTGCCAGCCACAAACCTAGAAGATTCACTAGAAAATATTAAACTTTCAAAAGCTTACGATAACATCTACCCCATGGTAGGCCTTCATCCAGAAGAAGTCGACCATATAGGCGATTGCGATTTGGAAAAAATTGAAGATTTAGCAAAAAATGAAAAAATCGTAGCAATAGGTGAAATCGGTCTTGATTATTATTGGAGAGATGACAATAAGGAAAAACAAAAAGAAATTTTTATAAAACAGCTTGATTTGGCAAGAAAATTAAATTTGCCAGCAGTTATCCATCAAAGATCTTCAAAAGAAGATACTATTGAGATTTTAAAAAATTTCACAGACTTAAAAATTCAAATTCATTGCTTTTCTGATGATTTGGAAACTTTAGAAACTTATATGAATATGGGTTTTTACATCTCTATTGGCGGAGTTGTAACGTTTTCCAATGGCAAAAATGAACAAATTGCCGCAAGAAATGTAAATTTGGATAGATTAATGCTTGAAACAGATAGTCCTTACCTTAGCCCAGAGCCTTACAGAGGACTTAGAAATGATCCAAGAAAAATCATCGAAGTAGCAAGAAAAATCGCCGAACTTAGGGATATGAAATTAGAAAAGCTTTGTAAAAAAACTTACAACAATACCAAGGAGTTTTTTAATTTATGATTAAAGAAACAATAGTTGTCGAAGGCAAAGATGACATAGCAAATGTAAAAAGAGCAGTAGATTGCGAGATGATTTGCACAAATGGTCTAAGCTTTGGCAAGGATTTGATAGAAAAACTTAAAAAAATAAATGACCTTACGGGGATAATAATTTTGACAGATCCAGATTATGCTGGAAAAAAAATCAGAGCCAGGATAAAAAGAGAGATTCCAACAGCCAAAGACGCCTATATCGACAGAAAAAATGCTATCAAAAAAAATGACTTGGGAGTAGAAAATGCAGATCCTCAAGTTATAATAGAAGCATTAAATAGAGCTAAAGCGGAAGTTGTTGAAAAAAGAAATGAATTTACCATGGCTGATTTGTTAGAAAATGACCTAACCATAGGCAAAAACTCCAAGATTAGACGCGAAAAGCTTGGAGATTTATTGGGTATAGGCTATTACAATTCCAAACAACTCTTATCCAAACTAAATTCATTTGGAATCAAAAGAGAAGACTTTAACCAGGCGGTAGAAAAATTATGAAAAAACTTTATTCACCAAAAATTGTAAAAGAGATAATAGATCTCTACGATTTTAAATTCAAAAAATCTCTTGGACAAAATTTCCTAATCGATAAGAATTTTGTAGATAAAATAATTGATATAGCAGATATAGAAAATGAAAATGTCCTTGAAATTGGGCCTGGAATTGGAACTATCACTTATGAAATGGCAAAAACAGCCAAAAAAGTCCTAGCAGTAGAGATAGATGAAAATTTAATTCCAATATTAAAGCAAAATCTTGAAGAATTTTCAAATGTCAAAGTTATCAACCAAGATATCTTAAAAGTCGACCTAAAAAAACTTATAGAAGAAGAATTTAACAATCAAAGTTTTAAGGTTGTTTCAAATCTTCCCTACTACATCACAACGCCAATAATCGAACTACTAATCACATCTAATTTCCCTTGCAAGGATATGACCATTATGGTTCAAAAAGAAGTTGCTCAAAGGATGGTGGCAAGTGCTAATGACAAAGATTATTCGTCACTGTCAGTCTTTGTTAAATTTTATAGCGATGCCAAAATTTTGGTGAATTTGCCAAAAACAGTCTTTATGCCTCAGCCAAAAATTGATTCAAGCATTTTGAATCTAAAACTTAGAATTTATGATGAAAAAGTTGATCAAAAGAAATTATTTAATCTTGTTAGAGCAGGCTTTAACAAAAGAAGAAAGACGATTTTAAATTCATTATCGGATGTGGCAAATAAAGATGATCTTAAAATAGCCTTTGAAAAAACAGGCCTTAAGGAAAATTTACGAGCTGAAAATTTATCTTTAGATGATTTTATCAAATTAGCTGATATTTTATAAAAAATCGGGTATAAATCTTTAAGTAGAATATAAAAGGAGTTAATAATGGCAGAAATAAAAATTTATACATCAAATACTTGTGTTTTTTGCAAGGCTGCAAAACAATATTTTAATGAAAATAATATCGAATTTAAAGAAATGAACATCGATGAGAATCCAGATGCTGTGGAATACCTTGTTTCCAAAGGATACAGAGGAGTTCCAGTAATAAATATCGATGGTGAGGACATCGTAGGATTTGATAAGGCAGCTATTGAAAAAAAATTAGGCCTATAAAATTAAAAACTGTTGCTAAATGAACTTTAGATAAAAGTTTTGCAAGCAACAGTTTTTTTCTGTTTTTATATATTAGTTTTAAAAAAATGCTATAATATGACTAGGAGGAATACAATGTTTGATTTTATAAGTGCTAAAGAAAGAGTTGACCAAGTAATAAACAAAACTCATTTGTTTTATTCAGATTATTTTTCAGATTTGTCAAATAACAATGTGTACATAAAACCGGAGAATTTGCAAAAAACTGGATCTTTTAAGATAAGAGGTGCCTACAATAAGTTATCAAAACTTGATGATAGTCAAAAAGAAAAGGGAATTATTACAGCATCAGCTGGAAATCACGCCCAAGGGGTAGCTTTTTCTGCCAATAAATTAGGAATTGATGCTACAATTTGTATGCCGGAGCAAACTCCGATGATAAAAGTCGAGGGAACTTTAAAATATGGGGCAAATGTCGTTTTATATGGAGAAAATTTTGACGAATGTAAAGAGCATGCCATAAAATTAGCCGAAGAAAAAGGCTTTACCTTTATTCCGCCATTTGATGATTTGGACGTTATAGAAGGTCAAGGAACCATAGCCTTAGAAATTGTCGATGAACTTGAATATGTGGATTATGTGATAGTTCCAGTTGGCGGTGGCGGCCTTATAGCAGGTCTTGCCAAATGTATCAAACAAATTAGTCCTTTAATAAAAGTAATTGGCGTAGAGCCAGTAAGTGCAGCTTCCATGCAAGAGGCAATCAAAAAAGGTAAAATAGTAAAATTAGACGGAGTTGATACCATAGCAGATGGAACTGCTGTTGCTGAAGTTGGCAAATACACTTATGAAATAGCTAAAGATTATGTAGATGATTGGGTAAGTGTTAGTGATGAAGAAATTTTAATGGCACTAATTAGCCTAATGGAGCGTCACAAATTAATAGCAGAACCATCAGGGGCCTTGTCCTTAGCAGCCTTGAGCAAATTAAATTTTTATAACAAAAACGTAGTTTCACTTGTAAGTGGTGGTAATATCGATATGAGCTTTATTTCTCAACTTATAAATAGAGGTCTATATGAAACAGGAAGAATTACAAGAATTACTGTAGAAATACCAAATATTCCAGGAAAACTTCAGGCACTTTTATCTGATATTGCTTATACCAAGGCCAATGTTATTTCAATAAACCATGATAGCCTAAAAGCTTCAAGCAGATATAAAAATATAAATGTAGAAATTACCCTAGAAACAAATGGTATGGATCATGTAAATAAAATTAGAGATGTAATTATTAAGAAAGGATATATAATACATTGAAATTTGAACAATTGATTAAGAAAATTTCTTATATATCAGCAAAAAAACAAAATGATTTTGAAATAAAAGAAATTAGCAATAATTCCAAGGATTGTAGCCATGCTGATACTTTTGCTGCAATCAAGGGCAATGTCTTAGATGGTCATAAATACATAGAAGATGCAATAAAATATGGAGCAAAAACTATAATCCACACTGAAGATATTGATTATTTGGATAATATCAATTACATAAAAGTTTCTGATAGCAGAAAAATAACCTCAGAAATTTCAAATATTTTGGCAGATTTTCCAGCAAAAAAAATGACCCTTGTTGGAGTAACTGGCACCAACGGCAAAACCACAACTGCTTCTTTGATTTATTTTTTGATTAAGGAAATTTTTGGATCTGCCACAAACATTGGCACAGACGGAGCCTTTGTAAATGGTCAAAGGATTGAAACTCCAAACACAACACCTAATATATTTTTCATAAACAAAGTTTTAAATGAAAGTCTTGAAAAAAATATTAATAGGGCTGTAATTGAAGCAAGCTCCCACGGCCTTGACCAAAACAGACTTTTGGGAATAAATTTCGATTACGGAGTTTTTACAAATCTTTCAGCAGAGCATTTAGATTATCATAAGACAATGGATAATTATTTTTCTGCAAAAATGAAACTTTTTGAGGTTAGCAAGGTAAAAATTGCAAATTTTGACGATCCTTATGGGAGAAAATCTAAAGAACTTTTTGATGATGTAATTACTTTTGGGCTAAATGAAGGCTCTGATTATAGAGCTTATGAGGTCAAAAAAATAGAAAAAACTACACATTTTAAAGTAAAAGATCAAGATTTTACTATTAATTCCATAGCAGATTATGAAGTTTATAACTCACTTGCTGCCATAACTTGTCTAAATCAGATGGGCGTTGATCTTAAAGAAATCTCAGAAAATCTCATCAAATTTAAAGGAATTCCATCAAGATTTCAATTTATAGAAAATGATTTGGGCAAAAATATAGTAATAGATTTTGCTCACACCCCAGTAGCTTTTGATTCGCTTTTTAAGACAATTCCAAAAGATGTAAAAACTTACGCAGTTTTTGGAGTAAATGGGGATAGAAATTATGAATTTAGAAAATCTACTGGAAATGTTTGTGCCAAAAACAAGGTATTTGCAGTTCTTACAACAGATGATAATAAATTTGATACTTATGAAAATATAACAAGTGATGTAATTTCTGGAATTGAAGAATTTCATGGAGAATATATAAAGATCGAAAATCGCAAAGAAGCCATCAAATGGGCTATAAAAAACGCCAACAAAGGCGATTATATAGTAACTCTTGGCAAGGGCGAAGAAAGATTTCTAAAACATCACGGCAACGAAAAAACATATTATAATGAATATGAAACCATACTCGAAGCTTTAAGGGAAATATGAAAATCTTAGTAATTGGAGCAGGAGTTGCAGGCTTATTTTTTGCAAATTTTATGGACTGTGGTGAACTTACAATTTTAGAAAAAAACGAATTTTCTGGCAGAAAATTACTTGCAAGTGGAAATGGTCGCTGTAACTTTACAAATCTAAATTTTTCATACGATTTTTATAAATCAGAAAATGAAGACTTTTTCAAATATGCCTTAGATAATTTTACAAATTACGATTTGATAAAATATCTAAATGATATTGGAATTGCAACGACAAATCTTCCTTCTGGCAGATGTTATCCAAAAACCATGTCAAGTAAAACAATTAGAGATGCTTTGTATAATTCTTCAAAAGAAAATGCTAAATTTATCTTTAATCAAGAAGTAGAAGCTATAGATTTTTCAAAAAAAGAAGTTGTAACTAATGAAAAATCATATGCCTATGACAAATTAGTTTTTGCAACAGGTGGCAAAAGCTTGGCAAATTCTGGATCTGATGGCAAAATTTTTGCTTTAATAAGAAATGAAATTCCTCTTACAAAAATGACCTATGGGATTACAAATTTTGAAAGTAAAGAAAAATTTAGCAAAAAAACCAAGGGAACGAGAATTACCGGCAAGGCTAGCTTGTTTGTGGAAGGAAAATTTATAAAATCATCAATAGATGATATAATTTTTCAAGATTATGGACTTACTGGCACTGCAATTTTGGATATTTCAAATGACCTATCTCTTGCTTTAAGAGATAAGAAAAAAGCATCTGTTGAAGTTGACTTTTATCCAGAGAAAACTTACGATGAATTTTATGATTTTTTAGAAAAAATAAGAAATAATTTTCCAAATAAATCTTTATACGATTTATTAATCGGTATAATAAATGAGAAGCTTATAGGAGATGTAATTAAATTGCTAGAGCTAAGTCCTAAGAAAAAATTATGTGAATTAAAAACTTACGACTTGAAAAAATTAGTTAAAACTTTAAAAAATCTAAGCTTTGAAATTACAAAAATTCACGATTGTGAAAATGCCCAGCTGACAATTGGTGGAGTTGACACTAAATTTGTAAATCCTAAAACTATGGAGTCAAAAATTTTCCCGAATGTGTTCTTTATCGGAGAAATTTTGGATGTTAATGGAGCTTGTGGAGGCTATAATATCCAATGGGCAGCATCTTCTGCAAAAGTTTTAGCTGATTATTTAAGGAGCTTAAATGTTTAAAATTAGTAGAAATTTAAATGAAATGAAATATAACGGCGAGTCGATAAAACTTGCTATAATTGGCTGTGGGAAAATGGGAACTTCTCTTATTTCACAGCTTGCAAATATCGATGCCATGGAGGTTAAGCTTGTAGTCGATAAAACTCCGCAAAAAGCTATCAAAGCCTTGGTAAAATCTGGAGTTAATGAAGATAAGATAATTTATACAGATGATTATAACGAAGGCTATGAAATTTTGGAAAAGGGTTATGTTTGTGTTTCAACAAATTACAGACTTTCTTACAAACTTTTGCAAATAAATGCAGTTATCGATTGTACGGGAAATCCTCCTTTTGGGGCAGTTATTGCAAGAAAAACTATCCAATATCATAAACACATGATTTCTTTTAATGTGGAATGTGAAGCGACAGTTGGACCTGTTTTGGCAGATATGGCAAGAAAAGCTGGAGTTGTTTATACTGGAATTTTGGGAGATGAGCCGGGAGCTATAATTGATCTTTGCGAATATGCTTTTGGTATGGGACTTGAAGTTTTGGTAGCCGCTAAGGGCAAAAATAACAGACTTGATAATTACCAAACTCCAGAAAATCTTATGGAAGAAGCTAAAGAAAAAGATCTTAATCCAAAAATGCTAACTAGTTTTGTAGATGGAACTAACACTATGATAGAGCTAAATAGTGTTTGCAATGCTCTTGGATTTTTGCCAGATACCTTTGGTTGCCATGGAATAAAAACAAGTCCAGAAACAGCTGTCGAAGATTTTAAATTAAAAAAAGATGGGGGAATTTTAAATAATTATAAGGTCGTAGAATTTTCCCAAGGAATGGCACCTGGAGTTTTCATCATCGTTACAAGTGATAAGGAAGATGTAAGAGATTTGATGAAATTTTTAGGCTTTGGTGATGGACCAAATTATTTGATGTATAGGCCATACCATCTAACAAGCCTTGAAGCGCCAATTACAATTTATAAGGCAGTTGTGGAAAATGAAGCCACTATAGTTCCAATTCAAGGCCAAGTTGCAGATACAGTCACAGTTGCAAAAAGAGATATCAAAAAAGGTGAAACTTTGGATGGAATTGGTTCAGAAAAAGTTTTTGGCAAACTAACAAGCCATGTTCGCTCAATTGATGAAGATTTGTTGCCAATAGGTATGATAACACCAAAAACCAAGGCAATTTGTGATATCAAAAAAGATAGTCTTATAGATATGTCCATGGTAGAAATTGACGAAAAAGCTACCATAACAAGATTAAGACGTAGACAAAATTCAATGAAACTATAAAAAGAAAAACAGCTGCTTAGAAAAAATCTAAGTCAGCTGTTTTTTTGAAAGAATTATTTGAAAATTTCTGCTAATTTTGTATCTTCTAAATTTTTGCCGTTAAAGACAAGGTCTTTTACATCATTTTGCATTTTTATATCATTCCAAAGGATGCCACCTACAAATTTGCCGTCTTTTTTGAAAAGTTTGTAGATATTGCCATCTTTTTCGGCTTTCATTTCTTCAATGCCTTCTCCAGAAGTCATTCCTGCTGAAAATACTTTGATATTTCCAATCATCAAAGTTGAAAATGGTTTTGGTTTTTCGTAAGTTTCCTTTGCCCCAGTCATATTGCGACCGACAATTTTGCCCATTTCTTGACTTGCCGTCCATAGACCAATGGTAAAGTTTCCAATTTGTGCACAGTCGCCTGCAGCATATACATTTTCTTTTTTGCTTTGTAAATTGTCATTAACAATTATTCCACGGTCAACTTCAAGATTAGAATTTTTTGCTAGATCGATAATTGATCTAACTCCTGCTTGAACCATTATCACATCTGCTTTTATTTCTTCACCGTTAGAAAGTTTGATGCCAGAAACTTTGCCATCATTTGCCAAAATTTCTTCTGTTGCTTTGCCAGTATAAGTTTTGATGCCCATTTCATTTAATGATTCTTCAAGTTTTTTAGAAAGCGCATGATCTAATTGACGATTTAGAATATAATCAGCTGCCTCGATAACAGAAACTTCTTTGCCTAATTCCTTTACAGAAAAAGCAGCTTCAAGACCTAGGATTCCTCCACCAATTATTACAACTTCTTTCTTATCAGCAGCATATTCTTTAAAACTTATCAAATCATCAAGACTTCTTATAGCAAATACGCCCTTGCTTTCAACATTTTTGATTGGAGGAACGAAAGCTCTTGCTCCAGTTGCCAAAAGAACTTTCCCATATTCTATTTCTTCTCCATTTGCCAAAATAGCCTTATTATTTTCTAAATCTAGTTTTTCAACTTCAGTATCTAACTTTTCTTCGATATTTTTTTCTTGGTACCAAGCATCTTTTTTGACATATATATCATCTTTGTCAAAATCTTTAGCTATCAAAGCTGAAAGTCTTGTTCTCCAGTATGTTGGTATTTCTTCTTTTGAAACTATTAAAATTTTACCATTTTCATCGTTTTTTCTTATTTCTTCTGCAGCGGCAAGACCTGCTATGCCGTTACCTATAATTAAATAATCGTACATTTACACCTCTTTTTTAATTCTATAATTTACTCTATACATAAATTTTACCCTAAATTTAACAAATTACATTAAAGTCAAATGGTATAATAATCTTATGAGAAAAGCAAATACAAATGATTTAGAAAAAATTAAAGAAATTATAAAAAAAGCAAAAATTTCACTAAAAAATGACTGTGTAGACCAATGGCAAAGAGGAAATCCAGATGAAAAACTTTTGATCCGTCAAATATCAAGTGGCAAATCCTATGTTCTTGAAAAAAACGGAGAAATATTAGCCTACGCTTTTTTATCCGATGAAGAAGAAAAGACCTACGAGCCTATTAAAAATAAAATGAAGGGAGAAAATTATTTCGTAATCCATACTTTTTGTGTGGACACAGATCACAGAGGAGAAGGCCTTGCAAGTATTTTTTTTGATGAAATTATAAAAAAAGCCAAAAAAAGAGGCAAAGATTGTCTAAGAATCGATACTCACGAGGATAATTTTAGGATGAGATCTTTGATTAGCAAAATGAATTTTTCTTATGTAGGAGAAATTTTTATTGATGATAGCGGCGTTTTTATAAAAAGATTCGCCTATGAGTTGGTCTTATGATTAATGACAAACAAAAAGAAGTAATATATGATGCAAAAACTCCAGCAGCAATCATTGCAGGGCCAGGAACTGGCAAGACTTTTACTATTGTAAAAAAAGTTATTGAACTTATAAAAGTCGAGGGAATTGCCGCCAATAAAATTCTAATTACAACTTTTACAAAAAAAGCCAGTAAGGAATTAAATACTAGAATCATCAGCGAATTTAAGAAAGAGGGAATAAATTCCAACTTAATTGACCTAAAAATCGGTAATTTTCACTCTCTGGCAAATATTTATATAGATAAATACAAAAAACTTGACGATGATTTTTTCAAAGAAAAAGTTATAGATTCATACTTTGAGCAATATTTGTTAGAAAAAAACCTATCCTTATTTGAAAAAATAGATGGTTTTGACAAATATTTGGGAGCAAATAAAGTTTTGGAAATCCAAGGGATTTTTGCAGAAATTACCAACAATCTTATTGATCTTGGAGCCCTTAAAAATTCAAAAGATCCAAAAGATAGATTTGCCTATGAAATTTACCAAAGCCACGTAAAACTTCTAAAAGATAATCATTTGTTGAATTTTCAAATGATTTTGAAAAATTTTTACGACCTACTTGCTGATAAGGAAACTGGAGATCAGATCAGAAATTCCATCGATTTTGTAATAATCGACGAGTACCAAGATACAAATTTTATCCAACAAGAAATTGCCTTTAAATTATTAAAGGGCAAAAATATCATGGTTTTTGGAGATGACGACCAGGCTCTTTACAGATTTAGAGGAGCAGATCCTAAAAATATCACAAATTTTGATGAGATTTGTCAGGAAAAATTGGGTGTTTCTGCGAATTTTTACAAATTGGATATTAATTATAGGTCAAATCAAGCTATAATTGATAAGGCACAGAAATTTTTAAATACAAGTGGAATTGTTAATAAAAAAGAAATTGTGGCCTTTGATGAAAATGAAAATGCCAACTGCCTAGTAAGGGCTAGGGCTGATAATTTTGAAAATTTATACAAGATTATCAAAATTTTAAATGAGAAAATCGCCCTTAACCAGATTGGATTTTTATTTCCAACTTTAAATTCTAATTATCCAAAAAATTTACAAAACTATTTGGAAAAAAGAGGACTTAAAGTTCTAAATTTGGGCAGAAGTCAGTTCTTTGAAAGGGATGAGATTAGGATTTTAATCTACATTTTAGTAAAAATTTTTAGCTCTTATCCGTCAAATCTTTCCTATCAAAAAGATTTATCCTACGAAGAAATGAAAAAATTATATTTTAGGAGATATTTAGCAGAGCTTTTTAACGATCAAAGCTTTAAGAATAAAGAACTAGATAGTTTTATAGAAAAAATTAGAAATATTGGTCCAAAAACCATTAGCGAGATAATCTATAAGTCTTTTGAGCTTAAAAAATTAAAGGAAATCTTAGGAAAAAAGCTTGGAGATTTGGAAAATGATAGAGCCTTAAATAATATAGGAACTTTCACAAAGCTAGTTAGCGAATATGAGGAAATTTTTGCAAGTGATAGGGAAAATTATTTTCTAGAATTTATTTTTGGTTATATTTTCTATTTTTTCAAGAACAATTCCATAAAGGAATTTGATGAAATCGATAAAACTTACGATGCTATAAATTTTATGACCATACACAATTCCAAGGGTCTTGAATTTGATGTAGTTTTTGTATCAGGATTAAATGATTTTCCAAGAGCAAATAGTGATGGTATATTAGAAAAGTATAAAATTTCATCTAAGGAAAAAAATTTGGAAGAAATTGATTTTTACAGAAAATATTACACTGCCTTTACCAGAGCAAAAAATCTCTTGGTAATTTTGGATAATTCAACAGATCCTAGGATAATTGATTTTGCCAACAATCTTGATGATAGCTCAAAACTTTCTACTATTAATTTCATACGCTATGAAGAAAAGATTGAAAAAGAAATTCTTGCCTTTACAACAGATATTGAAATTTACGAGTCTTGCCCATTAAAATATAAATTTCTTAGAAAATTAAGATTTACCCTGCCAAAAAATCCAAGTCTAATTTTTGGAAGTAGAGTTCACCAAATTTGCCAATATATAGGGGAAAATAGGGAAAATCCAAAGCTAGATTATAATCTTAATATTTTCTTGGAAAAAAATCCAGCTTACAAAAATTCTATAAGAAATTTTAGGGAAAAAGATTTTCCTATACTTGCTAGTGAGGTGAATTACAAGGCTGATAGGGATTTTTATATACTTCAAGGAAATATCGACGCCATTTTTTCTGATGGATCAATTATCGATTTTAAAACAGGATCCTACACAGAGGAAAGCCTAAAAGCCTATCAAAAACAATTAATCACCTACAAATATTTAAGGGAAATTAATGATGCTCCTACAAAAGATTTGCTACTTTATTTTATCGAAAAAGATGAGCTTATAAAAGTTGATGAAAAAACATTCGACATAGAAAGTATTGATAGGATAGCAAAAAATATTTTAAGCGAAAATATTTATGAAAAAACCGATGATTTAAAGCTTTGCAAATATTGTCCAATGAAATTTTATTGTAATCGTCCTTGATAAAATTCTACTGTGTAATACAATATAGTAGGGTGATAATATGATAGAATCTCAAATGTTAAAGGGAGTAATAGAAGGAGTTATCCTTCATATAATAAAAAATAACCAAACCTATGGTTACGAGCTTGTAGAAGAGCTAAAAAGAAATGGATTTTACACGATGACAGAAGGAACTGTCTATCCAATTTTAAAAAGATTAAACCAAAAAGGCCTTATTTTGGGAGCTTTTAAAAAATCTGAAATAGGACCTAGAAGAAAATATTATTATATAACCCACGCTGGAAAAGTCTATTTATCAAGCTTTTATAAAAGCTATGAAGAACTTTCAGTTTGTGTTAATAATGTAATAGATGGGAATAAAAAATGAGAGTAGATAAAATGATTGGCAATTCTAATCTTGATACGAGAAAAAATATCAAGAAAAACGCCAAAAAAGGTGGCTTAGTAATAAATGGGGAAATAGTAAAAGATTCTTCAACTCAAGTAGATCCAAAGGTCGACCAAGTTTTCTATATGGGAGAATTCGTAGATTATTTTGAAAATATTTATATAATGATGAATAAACCAGCAGGAGTTTTATCTGCTACTGACGATAAAGAAAGAACAGTAATAGATTTGCTTGATGAATTTTATCAAGGACTTAATTTATCAATAGCTGGAAGATTAGACAAGGACACAAGAGGATTGATTCTACTATCCACCGATGGTAAATTTATCCACAAAGTTACAAGCCCAAATTCTAATATTGAGAAAACTTATCTGGTAGAAACAAGAGATAAAATAGATAAGTCGCTTATAGAGGAATTTAAAAAAGGCGTCTATATTAAGGAAGATAATTATACAGCAAGACCTGCAAAATTAGAAATTTTAGAAGATAAAAAAGCCTTGGTAAAAGTTACCGAAGGGAAATTTCACCTGGTGAAAAGATTATTTTCAAATCTTTCTAATGAAGTAGTAGGCTTAAAAAGAATTGCAATTGGCAATTTAGAACTTGATCCTGTGTTAAAAGAAGGAGAATATATAGAATTATCTAAAGAAGATTTATCTTTGTTTTTGGATTAATTTGTAATATAATAAAAAAATACTATGGATGAGGGGTTAAAGAAATGTACAAAAAATATATAAAAAACATATTAGATTTTATATTTTCATTAATATTTCTAATAATTCTAAGTCCATTGATTTTGATAGTTGGAATTATTTCGAAAATATATGAGCCTAAGGCAACTATATTATTTAAACAAAAAAGAGCTGGAGTTGATAATAAAGCTTTTACTTGCTATAAATTTAGATCTATGAAAATTACGGCACCTAAAAATGCTTCTACCTATGAAATTGAAAATCCAGATGAATTTATAACTCCTTGGGGGAAATTCTTAAGAAAAACCTCAATTGATGAAATTCCTCAATTATTTAATATCTTAAAAGGCGACATGAGTTTTATAGGGCCAAGACCTGTAATACTAAAAGAAAAAGAGTTGTTAGATCTAAGATATGAAAATGGAGCGGCAAGTGTAAAGCCAGGAATCACTGGTCTTTCGCAAATTTCTGGAAGAGATAATCTCCCACCAGCAATAAAAGCCAAAACTGATGGAATCTATGCAAATGATATCAGTTTTGTAAATGATTTGAAAATTTTGCTAAAAACCATACCAAAAGTATTGAAAGCTGAAGGGGTTAGCGAGGGCAAAAAAGAATTTTAAAAAAACTTAGGAAAAGATTTGCAAAAATAAAAATATATGATAAAATATATATATAATAAGATGAATGATGAGAACGAGCCAATGTAATTTTTAGGGGCTCGTTTTGTTCTTTTATTGGAGGTATGATGTCTAGCATTAGTGTATTAGAAGAACTTTATGATAATCCAGTAATTATGGCAATTAAAAATAATAAGGATTTGCATAAGTGTTTGGAAAGTGAAAATAGAGTGGTCTTTGTTTTATACGGAAATATAGAAACGATTCCACACATAGTAAAAAAACTTAAGGATGCTAATAAAGTTGTGATGGTACACGAGGATTTGATTGAAGGCTTATCAAGTTCTAATTATGCTGCTAGCTTTATAAAAAATTATACCCAAGCCGATGGAGTGATTTCGACAAGACCTTCAAATGTTACCTATGCAAGAAAACTTGGTTTATTTACTATCCTAAGATTTTTCTTAATAGATAGCATAAGTTTTGAAAACATGAAACAAACTATTAAGGATGTTAATTGTGATGCAATCGAAATTCTTCCGGGTGTTTTGCCTGACCAAATGAAAGAAGTTAAAAAACGAACCAACATGCCGCTAATAGCAGGTGGCCTCATTGCAAAAAGAACAGAGGTTATCGATGCTTTAAACGCAGGAGCAATAGCAATCTCATCTTCAAATTATAAAGTATGGCTTATGTAGGAGGAGATAATATGGGCAAATACATAATGGCATTAGATGCTGGAACAACAAGTAACAGAGCGATTATTTTTAACAAAAAAGGTGAAATCATTTCAGTAGCACAAAAAGAATTCACTCAATACTTCCCAAAAGCTGGTTGGGTAGAACATGATGCTACAGAAATTTGGTCAACACAATTAGGAGTTTGTACAGAAGCTTTAGCAAAGAAAAATATCGATGCATCTGAAATTGCTGCAATAGGTATTACAAACCAACGTGAAACTACCATAGTTTGGGACAAAGAAACTGGTGAACCTGTTTATAATGCAATAGTATGGCAATGCCGTCGTACAGCAGATATGGCTGATAAACTTGTAGCTGATGGTTACGGAGAAATGATCAAACAAAAAACTGGTCTTGTTGTAGATCCATATTTCTCAGGAACTAAAATCAGATGGATCCTAGATCACATTGAAAATGGTCAACAAAGAGCTGAAAATGGCGAACTATTATTTGGTACAGTTGACTGCTGGCTAGTATACAATTTAACACGTGGTAAAGTTCACGTAACAGATTATACCAACGCATCAAGAACAATGATCTTTAATATCCATACACTTGAATGGGACGAAGAATTATTAAAGATACTAAATATTCCAAAATGCATGCTTCCAGAAGTTAAACCATCATCATGTGTTTATGGCGAAACAAATGAAAAATTATTTGGTTCTCCAATAAAAATCGCTGGTATGGCTGGTGACCAACAAGCAGCATTGTTTGGACAAACTTGCTTTAGAGCAGGAGATGCAAAAAATACCTATGGTACAGGTGCATTCTTACTAATGAATACAGGCGAAGAAGCTGTAGAATCTAAAAATGGTCTACTAACAACAATAGCTTGGGGTCTTGAAGAAGGCAAAGTTAATTACGCACTTGAAGGTTCAATCTTTGTAGCAGGTTCTGCAATTCAATGGCTAAGAGATGAACTAAGAATAGTAGATGCTTCTGACGATACAGAATATCTTGCAACAAAAGTTCCTGATACAGATGGCTGCTATGTAGTACCAGCATTTACAGGTCTTGGTGCTCCATATTGGGATCCATATGCTAGAGGAGCAATTGTAGGTATTACACGTGGTACAAGCAAATACCATATAGTAAGAGCAACACTAGAATCATTAGCTTATCTAACACATGACGTTCTTGCAGCAATGAGTATTGACTCAGGTAAAGACCTTAAAGCTCTAAAAGTAGATGGTGGAGCTAGTGCAAACAACTTCTTAATGCAATTCCAAGCTGATATGATCCAAACAGTCGTAGAAAGACCAGTAACACTTGAAACAACAGCTCTTGGAGCAGCTTATCTTGCAGGTCTTGCTGTAGATTATTATAAGAACTTAGATGAAATTATAGAAAATCGTCTAGTTGAAAGAGAATTCAAACCAGAAATTAGCGTAGAAGAAAGAGATAGAAAAGATTACAACTGGCAAAAAGCAATATCTAGATCAGTTGGTTGGGCTAAGGATTTGAAATAAATAATATTTTATAGAGAAAGAGTCACTTAATTAATAGGTGCTCTTTGCCCAAAAAAGAGCCCTAAAGTGGCTCTTTTTTATTACATATAAGGAGAAAAGATGAAAGATGTTATTATAATAGGTGCAGGCGTAACCGGCACTTCTCTAGCTTATAATTTATCAAAATATAAGGGAGATTTTCTTGTAGTTGATAAGAATTCTGACGTTTGCGAAGGTACATCAAAAGCAAATTCAGCTATTTGCCATGGTGGTTATGATGCAGAACCTGGAACATTAAAAGCAAAAATGAATGTTTTAGGTAACCATATGATGAGAGAAATGGCAGATGAATTGCATTTCCCATATAAAGAAATTGGAACATTGGTTTTGTGCCATGATGAGAAAGATTTTCCAAATTTACAAAAACTTTATGATCAAGGTATAGAAAACGGTGTTAGCGGAATGGAAATTATCTATCATGATGAAATTCTAAAAATGGAACCTAAAGTTGAAAAAAATATCTATGCAGCTTTATATTCAAAAAATGCTGGAATAGTAGATCCGTTTTTGATGAATATTGCATATGCTGAAGGTTCAAATCTTAATGGTGTTGAATACAAATTAGACACTGAAATTAAAGATATAATCATAGAAGATGATCATTATAAATTAATCACAGCTGATGGAGAAGAATTGGAAACAAAGGCTGTTGTAAATGCTGCAGGATTATTTTCAGATCAAATCCACGATTTAGTATTTAATGATCATAAGTTTAACATTAAAGCTAGACGTGGCGAATATATGCTTTTGGATAAGGCAACAAATGGCTTTGTAAACCATGTTTTGTTTAATCTTCCAACAGAAAAAGGTAAGGGAATTCTTGTAAGCCCAACTTGCGATGGCAATACAATAATTGGACCAACAGCTGACTTTGTAGATGATAAGTCAGATTTAGTTACAACAAGAAAAGCTTTGGAAGAAGTAGTAGAAAAAGTCGAAGATACTGTAGAAAATGTACCAGTAAGACAAGTAATCACATCTTTTTCTGGAAACAGAGCTCATGAAGTTGGTGGAGATTTCGTTCTTGAAGAAAGTAGAAAAGGATTTTTCGATTGCATCGGTATAGAATCACCAGGTCTTACTTCAGCTCCTGCTATAGGCAAATATATGGCAGATATGGTAGCAGAATCTATGCAATTAGAAGAAAATACTGAATTTAAACCAGGAAGAAATCCAATTCCAAAAACTTGCGAAATGACTGCTGAAGAACACAACGAACTAATCAAGAAAAACCCTAAATATGGTAAAATAATTTGCCGTTGTGAAAGAGTAACTGAAGGTGAAATCTTAGATGCAATCCATGCACCAGTTGGAGCAAGAACAGTTGATGGAATCAAAAGACGTGTTAGAGCTACAGCAGGAAGATGCCAGGGTGGCTTCTGCCTACCTTCAATCATAGAAATTCTATCCAGAGAATTGGGAATTGATGAGAAAGATGTAACCAAAAAAGGTAAAGATTCTTTCTATATCGAAAAGAGAGTTAAATAAGGAGAAATAGATGCGCGATTATGATTTAGTAATAATTGGTGGAGGCCCAGCTGGACTTTCTGCAGCCGTAAGAGCTTACGATGAAGGTATCAAAAATATCCTAATTGTAGAACGTGATAACAAATTAGGCGGAATTCTTAATCAATGTATCCACAATGGCTTTGGACTTCAAAGATTTAAAGAAGAATTAACAGGCCCAGAATATGCTCAAAGATTCATAGTAGAAGTTAAAAAACGCGACATAGATATAATGCTAAATACAATAGTAATGGATATGCACGAAGATAAAACTTTGCTATTGATGAATGAAGAAAATGGAATGTTTGTAATAAAACCAAAGGCAATTATCCTTGCTATGGGTTGTAGAGAACGTCCAAGAGGAGCTTTAAACACGCCAGGAAGTAGACCTGCTGGAGTTTATAGTGCAGGAACAGCTCAAAAACTTGTAAACATTGATGGATATATGCCAGGCAAGAAAGTTGTAATCCTAGGATCAGGAGATATAGGACTAATAATGGCAAGACGTATGACTCTTGAAGGTGCAAAAGTTGAATGCGTTGCAGAGCTTATGCCATTTTCAGGTGGTCTAAAAAGAAATATAGTACAATGCTTGCACGATTATGACATACCACTTTACTATTCAACTACAATTTCAGGAATAAAAGGAACCGAAAGAGTAGAGGGAGTTTATCTATCAAAAGTTGATGAACACTTGAAAGTAATTGAAGGAAGCGAGCAATTCATAGAATGCGATACAATTTTACTATCTGTAGGCTTATTGCCAGAAAATGAATTGACCAAAGAAGCAAACATAGAAATTGATCCAAAAACCAAAGGCGCTGTAGTTTCAGATAAACTAATGACAAGCGTTGATGGAATATTTGCAGCAGGAAATGTTTTGCACGTACACGATTTGGTAGATTTTGTATCAGAAGAAAGTGAACTTGCAGCAGAAAATGCAGCCAAATATATAAAAGGCGAATTCAAAAAAGATGGATCTCACAAAATCGACCTAGTAGCTGGAGATTGCATATCTTATACATTGCCACAATATATTGACTATGATAACATGGATGAGTCTATAATTGTAAAATTTAGAGTAAACAATGTTTATCCTTCAAGAAAAATTGCCGTTTATAATGATGACAAATGTATCTTAAGCCGCAAAAAGAGAGTTTTAGCCCCAGGTGAAATGGAATTGATTAAACTTAAAAAAGAAGACATTGACCCAAATAGTAAGAAAATAACTATACAATTGGAGGAATGATGAAAAAACAATTTACATGCATCAACTGCCCACTAGGTTGCCAAGTAGTAGTAACTATGGAAGGTGATGAAATAATCGATATTACAGGAAATAGCTGCATAAAAGGCGAAGAATACGTAAGAAATGAAATAAAAGATCCAAAAAGAATGGTTTGCTCAACAGTAAGAGTTGATGGAAGTTCTCACTACAGCGTTCCAGTAAAAACTGCAAGCGCTATTCCAAAGGGATTGATATTTGAATGTATGAAACAAATTAACGATGCAGAAATCAAAGCACCTGTTCATATAGGTGATGTTGTAATAGCAAATGTACTTGATACAGGAGTTGACGTTATTGCAACAGATGAAAGATTATAAGGTCTTACTAGACATAAAAATAAAAACCCTAAAAATGAAAAGCCCCCAAAATCTTAAAAGTTTTGGGGACTTTTCATATAATTTATTCTTCTTCCTTTTGCTCTATTTCCGCTTTTGAAGTTTCTTCCATTTCTTTGATAAGTTCATTTATTCTTTTTTTATTTAGTCTAGAAAGACCATTTCTTTCGCTATCAAAAAGATCGTCAATTGGTTTTTTGCCCATTTCATCTTCCATAACTTCAAGAACTCTTGGTCTACAAAACTGTCCTTGGCAAAATCCCATTCCACATCTAGTTCTTCTTTTTACAGCATCAAAAGTTTCTACAGGGATTCCACGGTTCATAGCATCTCTAATTGTAGATTCTTTTACTTGTTCGCACCTACAAACAATTCTGTCAGGATTACCCATTGGTAAATCAACCTTATCTTTGATTTTATTCATATCTTCCAAATCTTTGTAAGTAATAATTGGATCTCTATGAGGGTTGAAATTAGGATCATTTTCCACAGCTAAACCAGATTCTTTTAAAATATTTTCTACAATTTTTGCAATTTCTGGACTTGATGTAATTCCTGGGGATTGGATTCCAACAACATTGATAAAACCTTTTATATCTGATTCTTCTATAATAAAATCATGAGTTGAACTTGCTGGTCTAAGACCTGTAAAAGATCTTATAAATTCTCTTAGATTTATTACATCATCCTTAACTGATTTTAAAGCTTCTTTGTAAATATACATCAACCTATCTTCATGAGTTGATAAGTCGATTTCTTCTTCATCTATGGCATCGGGACCAAGAAGGATATTGTTGTGGTAAGTTCTTGTTGCAAGAATTCCCTTGGATTTTTCTGTAGGAACTTGGAATAAAACTTGTTTAATTCTTTGACCTGTTCCTTTTTGGAAAATCAAATATTCGCCACTTCTAGGATGAATATCAAAATTAGTTTCGGCAATCATATTTGAAACTTTTGCCCCTTCAAGTCCTGAGGCATTAATAACATATTTAGCTTCAAATTTTTTGCCATCTTCAGTTTCGACAGTAAAATGTTCATCTTTTGAAATCTTACAAACTCTAGAATTTAAGAAAAGCTCAGCGCCATTGGTAAGAGAATTTTCTACTAAAGCTATTACATATTCGTAAGGAGAGCAAACTCCTGCGCCCTTGCAATATAAAGCTGCAATGGCATCATCAGATACATTTGGTTCAATTTCTCTAAGTTTTCCTTGATTGATAATTTCTATATCATCCAAGCCATTTTCTATTCCCATATCATAAAGTTTTTGCAAAGCTTTCATATCTTCTTCTTGGAAAGCTAAAACCAAAGATCCATTTTCAAGAAAACCAAAATTTAATTCTTCATTTAATTTTTTAAATTGTTGTCTTCCTGGATAGCATATTCTACCACGAAGTTCTCTATGTGGTTCAGCATAACCACCATGAATAATTGCAGAATTGGCTTTGCTTGCGCCCATAGAAACATCGTTTGCTTTTTCTAAAATTGCAATATCAAGTTTATATCTGGATAAATTACGAGCAATTGATGCACCTGTAACGCCAGCACCAATAATTAAAACATCATACATTTTTACCTCAATTCTTAATAGACAAAAGGCAAGTAAAAATACTTGCCTTTATAAATTTACAACATTAATCTTAATATAAATTAAAATACAATATTAAAGATAATAACTGCTAAAATACCACCGATAATTGGTCCAACTACTGGAATCCAGCCATATTCCCAATTAGGTTCAACTTTTTTCTTGAAAGGTAGTATTGCATACATAATTCTTGGTCCAAGGTCACGGGCAGGGTTAATAGCATAACCTGTAAGTCCGCCTAAACTCATACCAATAGATACGATTAATCCGTTAACAAATAGATAGTTAACACCAACGCCTGCAGCGCCATCAACATTACCAAAGCCTAAAATAGCAAAAACTAAAACAAAAGTACCAATTATTTCAGATAATAGGTTTCTTCCAGTATTTGGTATTGATGGTCCAGTACAGAAGCAGCCACGTACTGTTGCTGGATCTTCGTCACATTGATCTTCAAAGTGATCTTTGTACAAAATGTAAACGCATAAAGCACCAAGCATTGCGCCTATCATTTGTCCGCCTATGTAAGGAAGCAATGTATCCCAGCCTATGTCACCCTTAAATGCAAGTGCGATTGTAAGTGCAGGGTTAAAGTGTGCGCCACTCATGGCTCCAAATATTGTTGCTGGAATCATAACTGCAAGACCCCAAGCAAGAGTGATTTGTACAGGGCCTGCACCATGCATACCACTTTTTCTAGTTAATACGTTTGCAACAACACCGTCTCCTAGTAGAATTAGTAAAAAAGTTCCGACTAATTCAGCCACAAAAATATCTCTCATAAATACCTCCTTATAGACAAAAAGAGCGAGTGAATAAATCAACTCTCGCTCTCGTCATAATATTTTGTGGAAACCTTTTCAGTTCTATACTCATTATAACACAAATAAAAAAAATAGCAAGCATTTTTAAAAAATAATTATGAAATACATTATTTTGCAAAATCAGGAAAAGATACATATTTATTAACATAATGATATAAGAGTAATATTTATTGGGGAAGAAATTGGAAATTGGTGAAGAGGCTAGCAAAATCGAACAAAATAGCAGAAACTAAAGTAAAAAAGAAAATAAATATTAAAAATTCAAAGATTCTTTTTACAATAATTTCCATATTTTTAGGCCTTGCTGTTGGAACTTTTGTATTAATATTTTCTGGTCACTAGCCAATTAAAGCCTATTCAGCCTTGATAAAGATCGATAGCTCCAAAGGCATCCTGCAAAGCTTACCTAACAATTGAAAATAAATAAATGTTTTGCTTTATAAATTTATGCTAATGATGTATATTAATATATATAAGCCGAAACGAGGAGATTAAATGTATTGTACTTATTGTGGTGCTAAAATAGATGGGGATGAAAAATTTTGCCCTGTTTGTGGAAATAAATTAAAAAATGAAAATTATTCAAAAATTTCAATTGAAGATTCAGTTGAAGATTTAGAAGAAAAAGAAAATTCCACCTATAAATCACTTACAGATAAAGAAAATCAAATAGAAAATAAGGAAAAAGAAGTAAGTTCTAATAGTAAATTTGACAATTTGCTTAAAAACTTCAAAATTAAGAAAAAAGCATCAGTAGATACAAATGCTGATAAAGAAAATGATGAAGTCTTTGATGAAAATATAATTGCTAAAGATAATGAAAAAATCGAGGAAAAAGCAGAAACTGATAACAAAGAAATTCCGTCAGCTTATTATGGCTACAATCCAACCGATGAAAGAAAAAGCAGATATATTAGGCATAAGGAAAATGGAGAAAGATTTTCTAATTTGCTTGATAAAAAACTAGCAAATAAAGGTGTAAAACTAAAGGAAAATCCATTCAATCAGTCAAATAAGATAAAAAACAAGACCACAAGAGAAAAAAATATTCCTTACGAATACGTTGAAGCTAGAGTAGCTAGGATTTTAAAATCTGATAATCTTAACGACTTGAAGCATAAAAAAGAAACTCTTGATCCTTCTAATATTCCACAAGCCATAAGATATTTTCAAAAAGAAAATTCAAATTCATATGTAGAAAAAGAAATTAAGGAAGATTTTTCACAAAAAAACCATGAATTTCCAAGAGAAAATAGGGAAATTTTAGAAAGCACAAAAGCGGTAAATGAAAATGTAGAAATAAAAGAGAGAAAAATAGAAGAAAATAAAAAACCTTTTTCTTTCAAGCCTATATATTTTCTACCAATCATTCTACTAGTAGCAGGAATAATAATTGCCTATTTATTCCTAAATAAAAAAGCAAAAGATGTAGAAATTGATCTTTCAAACTACATTAACGTTACATTTACAGGAGAAGATGGTCAAGCAAGCCCATCTGCTAGCCTAGATAAAGATCGTTTGTTAGCAGATTTTGGAAATCAAATTGTCTATAAGAAAAAAGATAGAAAATCTGACCAATATGATTCAGCCGCTAAACAATTTGTAGATGAACTTGAACAAACAACAAGCTTTAACTTTAGCAAGGATAACAACCTATCAAACGGTGAAGAGATAACTGTTGTGGCAAATATTTCAGACCAAAGTCTACTAGATAGCTACAACGTCTTATTTACAAGCACGATAAAGCCTGTGATAGTTGATAATCTAACTTTGGAAGAAAGCGTCGATCCTTTTAACTACATTAAGGTAGAATATGAGGGAGAAAGTCCAAATATAAATCTAAAGACAAGCCTAACAGAAGATGCTCCGGATTATATGTCACAAATTAAGATTAATCCAAGCAAAACCAGTGAATTATCTAGTGGAGAAGAATATCAGATTAGCTTAGAATTTGATCAAGATGCTCTCAAAAATGATTTTGGAGTAACTTTAAGTCCAATCGAAAAGACTTTCACAGTTGAAGAAAAAGAAAATGACCAAGAAAAATCAACTGATAACGAAGGATACATCACGACAGTAGATGATCTTGACAAAGATTTACTAGGAACATTAAAAGAGCATGCTGGAAAATTAATAAAAGAAACATTCCAAGAAAGATCATTTACAAAAATCTCAAATATAAATTATCTTGGCGCCATAACAGGTAAAAAATCTGGCGATGAAAACCTCAAAAACAGAGTCATGCTAATCTATGAGATAAAAACAAATGAAAATTATGAAGAAAAATACAAAAACGAATTTACCTACTATTCATTTGTAGAATATAAAAATGTTAAATCTAAAAAAGATGAAGATGGTAAATTCTACACTGATGGTCCACTAACAACCGACAATGAAATCTATCACAAATTCTTTGTTGAAGATGACTACACCTACTATGAAATTCCATACTATGGTTTCTCATTCTTAGACGAAGTATTAGACAGAGTAAACAATGCCCTATCAGGCTTGGAAATTGCAAATTCAATAGCTGTTGATCAAAATTCATACTTTACAAAATCAGATTCAGTAGCTGGAGAATATCAAGGAAATAACACAAGACTAAGTCTAAGAACAGATGGAACATTGAGATATCAAATAGAAAATAGAGTTCACCAAGGAACTTACCAAGAAAACAATGGAGAAGTTTCATTGACCATCCAAGGCGTAAACGTCGACACTCCAATCAATGGAAAATATGAAAATGGATCAATAAATATAAGTGAACAAGGCGAGATGAAGAGTCAAAGCTTTAATAAAATTCAAAGATAAAATAAAACCTGTAGCCAAAAGCTACAGGTTTTTTATCTATTAACATGGCAACAGTTATGAAGATTGCAATCTTAGGAACTCACTTTCTCAAAGTCTAGAGTTATCAATAAATTTTGTGGTTTAAAAATAAGTACAAAAAAATCAGACATTCAAGTCTGATTAAGATGGTTGTGGCCAAAGGATTCGAACCTTCGGAGCTCACCTTCTCAAAGCCTAGAGTTATCAATAAATTTTCTGGTTTAAAAATAAGTACAAAAAAATCAGACATTCAAGTCTGATTAAGATGGTCGGGGCCAAAGGATTCGAAGCTTTGGAGCTCACCTTCTCAAAGCCTAGAGTTAGCAATAAAATTTTGTGGTTTAAAAATAAGTACAAAAAAATCAGACATTCAAGTCTGATTAAGATGGTCGGGGTGAAAGGTCTTAAACATTAGGCTTTTGAGTGTTGATTTTGCAATGTTTTTAATTTGAATAACTACATAATAGCTACAACTATTTTTTCTAGGCAAATTTATCCATTTTTTCTGCAAAACTATTAATGTCTTGTTTTGGTTTTTTCTTGGTGACGTGGATGTATATGTCCATGGTGGTTTTTGAGCTTGCGTGTCTTAATCTTTCTTGTACAGATTTTACATCCCAACCAAAGTAGAAGAGTAGGCTTGCGTGGGTGTGTCTTAGGTCGTGGACTCTTATAGGCTTTAGGCCCAGGTCTTTTAAGGCTTTTTTTAGCCTAATATCAGGATCAGAGAGTCTTCTATATTCTCCCTTGTTGTTAGGAAATATTATATTGTTTTTTGATTGCAATTTCAGCTCTTTTAGTATAAGCAAAGTTTCTTTGTCTAACTCTATAAAGGCTTTAGATTTTTTTGTTTTAGGACTTGATACTACAAGTTTATTATCTATCCCTGTCGTAAGGGTTTTATTTATATCTACACCTTTTCTTTTAAAATCTATATCGTTCCAGGTCAAAGCTAAACATTCTCCTCTTCTTAATCCGGCGTAAATAAAAATTCTGAACATAGCTTTCCGATAAATATCATCATTAAAGTATTCTATGAGCCTATTTGCATCATCTGGTTCTAGGAAGTCCACTTTTTTGTCAGACTCTTTGAAGTTTGGCATAATTGGTATATTAAAGGGGTTTTCTTGTATCTTGTATATACCTTGTGCATAGTTCATTATCCTTTTAGCATGGTAATAATATTCTTTACCTTTTACAAATTGTGTGAGATTTAGAGCAAATTTCTGACAATCTTTAGTGGTTATATCTCCTATTCTTTTCTGGGCAAAGACTGGTAGGATATGAATCTTAAAGATGGTTGTAGTCGATTGTAGGGTTGCTTCCTTAACTTTAGTCTTATAAACTTCTAACCACTCATCATAGACCTGTTGGTAGGTTACGTTACCTTCAACACCGTTTTGATATTCTTCTAGCAATTGAGTATAGGCAAAGATTGCTGAATTTTTAGTTCTAAATCCGGATCTTGTTGTTACTTTTTCTCCTAGTCTGATTTGGAATCTGTATCTAGTTCCGCTTTTTATTTTGTAAGATTCAATTTTCATTTTTTCCTCCTATTATTTAACCTGTTATTTTTTGATTATTTTTGCTATAATAGGAATATAAGCATATTCGCACTATGTTTATATATCCTATTTAAAAAGATCCTTGCTTTTGTGGTGATTGTGGGGGTCTTTTTTATTTAATTCAGATACATAAATCCTGGTCCTGTTATCATATGCGGTACTGGCAACATATCTATGCGATTTGGTGTACTAGCATCTAGTGTAAATAAATTTATAGGCATTACCCATATTTGATTAAGCGAGTATCCAACTTTGACTGGGTTATTCGTTTCATCTATTATAGTTACATAGCATGGATAAGGGTCATATGAGGTGGTAATTAGTGTGGCAGCTGTAATTCCTCCTGGATAATTTTCTGGGTCTAACATATTGTCTATGCTACCACTATACGATAAAAACCACTTACCAAGAGGTTCTCCAAGCCCTATTGATTTCGCATAGCACCTTGCTAAATAATCTCTTAATTCATACGTGCTAAGCATCAATCTATAATCATTAGCAATATTAGGATCTAAGAAGGCATTAAAATTATCAATATACATACCATTAATATCAAAACCTTTCATACAGCTAGCTTTACCCCTAGAGTAAACATCTTCTCTGACTTTATATGCTTCTTTATCAATAGCATAATATATTGGCAAAGAATCAAGGGTTATTCCCAATTCTTGTGACAATTTAACACCTTCACTTATCATTGATTTTAAGGCATTTATAACCTGATCTTCAGGTACTTCATACCAAGTCATGCTATCTGATAAGTATTGCTCGTACATACTATTTGGGTTTTTATAAGCATTTAAGATAAGCTTGTCGCTAAAGTTTTCTACATTAATGGTGGGTTCTTTGCTGATAATTTCATCTATGGTCGGATTATTGGTTTTTGCTTCGGCAAGTTCCTTTTCAGGCTTCTTTTTATTTTCTTCAAGGTTTTTTGCTATTTGCTCGCTATAACTAAGTTCTTTTTCTTCGGCCTTAGATGTTGTTTGTGTTTTTGGTCTTGCATCATCTTTGACTTCCTTGGTATCATCTTTTTTAGTATCGCAACCTACAAGTGCTAGCATAGCAAGTGCAAGCACCAATGATTTTTTCTTCATAATTTTCTCCCTTTTCATCATCTAGCAAAACAACACTTTGTTTGAGCTTTGCATTTTGTTAGTAACTTGTTTAAATGTCTATTTATATATAATTTTAAATTTTATTAAAGTTTTGAATTAATAAAGTTTATCTTACTTTAGGCAGTAAATGAAATATATTGTTGTAAATTTCGCTTAAATATTTGTAAGTGAAATAATATCGAATATACTTCGCTTAAAAATATATAAGTGACGTTTAATACTTTTTATTAGATTAGGTTTAGCAGTTGCGAGCAATAATAAGTTTTATATCTTTTTGCATTATCAGAGGTAATGAACTCGGTTTTTATTAATTTATTTAGTAGAGTGTACGAAAAAAATCGTACACTTATTTTCCACCTTATAGGGTACAAAATGTACCCCAGTTAGTGTTTTAATCTTATCTACTAACTTTAGAATAAACACCTATAAGCTCTCCTAGTATTTGAAGGGGGATATCTTCGTATAAATCGATTATAATAGGGGAATAGAATTTATTTTCTGGTTGGAGTATTACTTGATTGCCTTTGCTGTAGTATCTTTTTAGTGTGACATCTTCATCATAATAAACTGCTGCTATTTTTCCGTTTTCAACTATTGGAGTTTTTCTCATAAAAGCTATATCACCATCGTGGATACCTGCATCGATCATAGAGTCACCTCTTGCTATAAGACAAAAATCAGGCTGATCTAAGTCCTCATCTATTTGAAATATCCCCTCAAAGTTTTCTTCACAAAACATAGGTTGACCACAGGCTATTTCTCCAAGTATTGGAACATTTACGAATTTTTTTATTATTTTTATTCCTGGGATTTTGGAGTAGTCTGGATCATCTTTCCATCCCATTAGATAGCCTGGAGTAGTATTTAGGGCTTTAGCGAAAACCGATATTTGTGATTGTGATAAATCTCGATTTCCTAATTCTATTTTAGAAATTGCACTCTTTGATTTGTAACCCGTTTTCAATGCTAGCTCTTCTTGAGTCATATTTAACTCAATTCTTCTTTTCTTTATATTTTGATTTAGAGTAGCCATTTAGTACCTCCTTTTTATATATACATTCTATCATTAAGTCGCCATATCGTCAATAATTTTATACGTTTGAGAAAAAAATTGAAAAATTTTAAGAAAATAGTAGACAAAAAGGAAACTTTGCTGTATAATAATTTTAACGATAGGAAAGGAGGTAATGAATGACAAATAGTGTTTTGTTAAATTATAAAATCAAAGTGAGTGGTTACCGTTTAGGATTTCTAGCTGAAAAGCTTGGATTATCAAGGGCTGGACTATATAACAAAATTAATAACAAAACTGAATTTTTGGCAAGTGAAATTCAAGCCTTGAGTGATTTATTAAATTTAGATCCTTCAGATAGACAAGAAATTTTTTTTGATGAAAAAGTAGACGATTTGGACACTATTAAGAAGCTTAGTTGTTAAAAGAAAAATAAAATAATGGCCTTAAAGTAGAGGAGACTTATATGGAAGATTTTACCATATCACTATTGGTAGTGCATTTGATAATTGATGTAGCAATTTTATACAGCATCCACAAATTTAAAGAATAAACATCTTAGAAAAAATCACAGGAGGAAGACATGGAAATATTAACCACAGTGTTTTTAGTTATACACTTAATACTTAATTTGATAATTTTATGCAGACTTAACGAAGACAAGTGGAAATGATTTATTTTTGCTAAAATAATCTATTCTTTGACTAGCATCTATGCAAACGTCTATTAAATGTTCTTTTTCTAATATATAAAAAGTCATATTTTTGAGTTGGAAAGGGGACAAGATAAGATTATGTAAATCAGTTGGAAAATCTTTTTCTTCAGGCATAGGGGGAAGGGTAGGGAAATCAGACCTAGACATATTTATTTGATTTTGCTTATCGAAAATCTCGAAAACATTGAAATATTGTATAGGCAAATTATGGTTTGTTATTTGAGTTTTAAGTTTTATATCTTCAATCATTAAAGATTTTGAAGAATTATTAAGAATATCAAAATTAAGCCTAGTATATTTTCCCATACGTTTATAGGTTGGATTTAGAAGAATTAATTCAAATCTATTGGCCTTATTAGATTGCCAAACAGAAAAGAATGATGCGACTAAGGCTAGTAAAGAAATGATTGTATTGAATTTTTGCATATTAATCTCCTAAATTATATTTACTTACATTATAGCTTATAGGAAAAATTATTAAAAGGACAAAAAGGAGACTTAAAATGGTTGATTTTATAAAAAGAATTAGAAACAGAATCAAATTAAAGAGATTTGAAAAAGGAAATTTTCTTGGTGGATTAAGAAATAATAATGATCTTTAAAATATGAGGGCAAATTAAATGGAAAAATTAGAAATTGCAAAAGATATAGAGTACTTGGAACTCGCATTATCACATTATGAGAAAAAGTATAAAAGAAAATATAATTTAAGCTTTGAATATCAAATAGATATAAGAGATGATAAAGGAAATTTTCTTGGCGGATTAAGAAATAATAACGATTTTAAGCAAAGTAAAAGGATGTCAGATTTTAAATTAGATTAGGAGGGAAATATGAAATTATCTGATGTAAAAGAATTTTTAAAATTCAGAAGAAAATTTAGCAAATTGGAGTGGGAAGAACTAAACAAGTGTGTAGATTATCAAGAAAGAAAAAGAGCCGATCAAATAATTTTGAACGACTCTGATATTGAAGAAATACTTAATAGAATTTATTCATGTTCAAATCATTCTGTAAATATTGATATCAAACAAGAAAAACTTTCTTCGGATCATATAGATCTTATTACAAAAACAATAGAAAAATTAATCACACAAAGATAAGGAAAAATTATGAAAATTATGTCAAAAAATGAAGAGAATAAAGCCTTTAAAGAAATTTTAGAGATTATGTCAAATTATAATATGACTTTTAAGAATTTGGATGACCTTGTTGAGGATGTGAGAGTCTTTTTAGAAGAGAATCTCGAGGTAAATAAAAAGGATGTAGAAATCTACATCCAATTCATATCAGATAAATCTATAGCTGCAGGCACTATTCTCAACGATTAAATACCAGCGCTTTGTACCCTTAACTGTTATCCTTACAGGGTTTTGCTTATAATAGCCGCCATAGTAATTAAATGATTGACCTTGTTTGTATCTATTGTAGTTGGTCTGATCAAGTAAAAACACATTGGATTGGTTTTTAAGTATTACCTCTGCTGTTAGAATACCATTGCTATCGCAGTAAGGAATTTTTACCATAAGGCCTCCTTTCTTCATTTTTATATATTATACCACATATAGGGGGTTATATAAAATGAATACTACATATAGTAGAATAAGAGATTTGAGGTTGAAAAATAAGAAGACTCAAAAAGAAATAGGAGAGATTTTAGGAACTAGTGCTAATATGTATCAAAAGTATGAGTATGGACAAGTGGAATTGCCTGTTAGGCACGCAAAAAAATTAGGTAAGTATTTCAAGTTTAATTGGTGGGAACTTTACGAAGATTAAATTAGGAGAAAAAATGGAAAAAGTGGAAGAAAGGTTGACTGTTTTAAAAGACTACATGACTTTAAGCGATATGAAAAATTATTTTCAAATCTCTACAAGGACTGTAGATAATTGGGAGAAAGATGGTCTTAAAATTTGTTTTTTAAATCGAGAGTCAAAATATTACAAGAAAGAAGATATTATAGAGTTTTTAGATAGTAAGAGAGCTTAGGAGGATAAATGCTAATTGATATTGAAAAAGTAAAGATAGGTGACCGTATCAGAAAAGATATGGGGGTGCAAATATGAAAATAAAGGATCTAAAAAACTTATTAGACATTTACGATGAAGATGAGGAAATAGAAAGTCTTATAAGAGTTGATGGAGCAGATTATGTGGTAGAAATAAAAGGTTTATTTGCTGATAATGAAGCTGATAAAATTTATATATTTTCTAAAGATGAGTAAGGGAGGAATTTATGATGAGTATTAGAATTAACGAATTATTTGCAAGTTTGGATAAAAGAAGAGTTTTGAGAGAAGAAAGAAAGCAAAAGGAGGCAAGGGAGAATTTTTATAGAAGTGAAGAGATCAGAAAAATGAACCTTAGAGGAAGAAAAGAAAATTTTAAAAAAGTTTGTGAGATCTATGATGAGTGCTTGGCATAAAAAAATCTCGCTTGAATGTAGGAATTTAGCGAGATTGAACAAAAAATATTCTCTATTACTATACCATTTGTAAAGGATATTTAAAGTGAATTGCTACGATTTTGATGAGTTTAGAAGAAAGATTATGACTATTTCTGATGATGGTCTTACTACTCTACTTGAGTGTTTGACTAGTAATAAGGATTTAAAGGATAGGGAAGATAAGATTTTATTGCTTAAATTAGAGATTAAAAGGCGTTTTAAGTTGAAAAATTATTTAGATAAGTAGGAGAGAGTATGAGAGTAACTTTTACAAAGTGTATTTATAAAGATTATGAGGTGGATATCCCATATAAGGAGTTTGTTGAAGACTTTTCTGAGAGCGAGCATGAGGCAGTTTTGCAGTATATGTTTAAGGCAAACAAGATCAATGAAGAAGTTGAGATCAACAACATAAAGATTGGAAAGCTTGATGATGAAGACCAAGAGTATTGCGATATGCTTTATTGTCAAGATGTGGAAGATGATAGACTTCTTAATTTACAGTATGAGGAGGGCTTGCTATGACTAATGCTATTGCTAATGTTGCAAAGCTTAGCAGGGAGGATTGGCTAAAGCTTAGACAATTAGGGATTGGCGGTTCTGATGGGGCGGCTGCGTGTGGTTTGTCACATTGGAAAAGTCAAGCACAGCTATTTTTGGAAAAGACGTCAAAGGTTGAGATTTCCGATAATGAATCGGAGGCTTTAAGACAAGGGCGAGATTTTGAAGATTATGTTGCTGGAAGATTTACTGAGGCGACTGGTAAAAAAGTGCGTCGTGATAATTTTATGATGTGCGATGTGGATTATCCTTTTCTGATTGCTGATATTGACAGAAGAGTAGTGGGAGAAGATGCAATCCTTGAGTGTAAAACTACCAGCCCTTATAACCGATATAAGTGGGAAGATGGAGCAATTCCAATAGAGTACGAGCTTCAATGCTTGCATTATATGAGTGTGACTGGTGCTAAAAAGTGTTATTTGGCTTGTTTGGCATTTGGTAGTGAATTTGTTATCCGTGAGATTGATTGGTAAGGTGAAACTATAAAGATGCTTAGGGATAAGGAAATTGAGTTTTGGACTGAGTATGTAGAAAAAGACCTAATGCCAGATCCTGATGGGTCAGTAGCTTTTGATGATGCTTTAAAGGCACGATTTAAGGGTGGTATTGAGGATAGTATAAAGCTAGATGTTGATGTAAATTCTTATGAAATATACAAGGCAAATAAAGATTTGATCAAAGATTTGGAAGATAGGAATAGAAAATTCGAGCAAGATTTGAAGATCCAGCTTGCTGATAATAATTACGGAGAAACAAGTTATTTTACTGTAAGTTACAAGCCGTCAATTTCTGTAAGGCTTGATACTAAGAGGATAAAAAAAGAAGCACCAGAAATTTATGACAAGTATGGAAAAGAAAGTGAAAGCAGAAGATTTTTTATTAAGGAGATTGTAAGTGAGTAATAGAAACAAAAATTATGCTGATGTTTTAAGTGACATAACAAAAGATTATATTGAGACATTAAAAAGTGAAATTACTAGGCTGAGAGTTGAAAAGGCTCAGCTCATAAATAAACAACATGAGATTTTAGGGCAGTTAGATTTAGCTAGAGAACAAAGGGACAAATACTATCAAATGACAGAAAAACTCGAGAAAAAAATATCAGTATTAGAAGAACAAAACGAGGGTTTATAGGAGGATTACATGACTAACGCAAAACAAGCATTAAGCAAAAAGACAAATGGTAAACCAGCACCACAGGACAATGTAAGAAATTTACTAATGAGTATGAAAGGCGAGATCAAGAATGCTTTACCTCAATATTTACCAACTGAAAAGTTTATAAGAACATCATTAACTGCTATAAATAGCAATCCGAAGCTACTAGCTTGTAGCCCTCAATCTCTTATTGCAGCGGTTATGAACTCCGCACAATTGGGGCTTGAGTTTAATACTCCACTTGGGGAGGCTTATCTTATCCCTTACGAAAATAAAAAAACAGGTATCACAACGGTTAATTTTCAAATCGGCTATCAAGGACTTTTAAAGTTAGCACACAATACGGGTCAATTTAAAAGAATTACTGCTAAAGAGGTTCACGATAATGACAAGTTTTCCATTGATTATGGTACAGGTGAGATCGTTCATAAGCCAGTTATTCGAGGAGAAAGCGGAGAGGTTATAGGATACTACGCTGTTTATGAAACTAAAGAGGGTGGCAGAGATAGCTTTTATATGAGTAAGGAAGATGCGGAAAACTACGGAAGAACATTTTCTAAGTCATATAGTTCTGGACCTTGGACAAGCAATTTTGATGCAATGGCGAAAAAATCTTGCTTGATACAAGTTTTAAAATACGCACCTAAAGCTATCGATAAGCCAGAGTTGGGTCAAGCTATAGCCTTTGACAATCAAGTGTTTAAAGCTTCAGTTTTTGATAAAGAAACTGGCGGAATTACTTACGATATTGACTATGAAGTTGTTAGCGAGGAAGAAAAGGCGAAAGATCCAAAGACTTTGCAAGTATCCGATGACGATAGCAAGAGTAAAAAAGTAGACAAAGATACGGGAGAAATTTTAGAAGATGATTTCTTTTCTGATGACTTTGTGCCAGTTGGTGAAAATGAATAATTGATGAATAATTTTTGTAAAAAAGATGATGATTTTCGTATTGAGGTGGTGGTGTGCTAGATGGCAAATAGAAAAACAATTAGTAAGAAATTAAGGTTTGAAGTTTTTAAGAGGGACTCTTTTACTTGCCAATATTGTGGAAAAACAGCACCAGACGTTATTTTGGAGGTAGACCATATAAATCCGGTAAGTAAAGGCGGTACTAATGATTTACTGAACTTAATAACTTCATGCAGAGATTGCAATAGAGGAAAATCAGATAGGAAATTATCAGATGATTCAATGGTAACAAAACAACAAAAAGAACTAGAAGAATTACAAGAAAAGCGAAATCAAATAGACATGATGCTAGAATGGCGCGAAGAATTAAAAAGTTTAGATGATGATGTAGCAGAAATACTTTGCGCAGAGTTTGAAAAAGCAACAGGCTATGGAGTCAAGGAACATGGGAAAAAGCAAGTTAAAAAGTGGGTTAAGAAATATAAGCTAAAAGACTTGTTAGAAGCTATGGATAGATCAATAATTCAGTATCCAAATGTTTATAAAGCCTTTGATATGATACCAAGAATTGCTTATTATGTAGCAAATCCAGAAACCACAATAGATACAGATTTATATTATATAAGCGGAATCTTGAACAATAGGCTTTATTATTATAACAAACCAGTAGGAATTAATTATCTAAAAAGAGCATCTAAATACATTGATAAAGACTACTTAACCGAGGTTGCAAAGACGGTTAAGAATTGGACAGAATTTAAAGAGATTATGGAATACATAATCGAGATAGAGGCAGGATATGAGCAAAACAATTGTTGAACGTGATTTTTGGAATGACGAACAGATCATAGATGAGTTTTCTCCCGAGGATAAATTGTTTATGATGTATCTCTTAACTTGCCCGAGAGGTAATGCGATAGGAATTTTTAAGTTACCGATTAAGCTTATGGCTTTTGAAATTGGTTATAGTCCTGAAGCTATAAGAACATTAGTTGATAGATTTATGAACAAGTATAAAAAAATTTCTTATAATTATGAAAATCAAGAAATTGCAATACACCATTCGTTAAAATACACAATAAATAGTGGAGGAAAACCTATAGAAGAAATGGCGAGTAGAACACTTGAAGGAGTAGATAGCCTTGATCTAATTATGGTTGTTTACAAAAGTATGAAAAGTTGGTGGCAATTATCAAAAAGAGATATCGATAAAAAGATTATGAAGCTTTTTGAAGATGAAATTGAGAAAAGGAAATCTATATATACTTATACTAATACTTATACTAATACTTATACTAATACTTATTCGCCTACCGATTCGTGTAACGATTCGGAAGAATGTGATGATTTCAACAATCCTCAAGATGAAACAGATATCGATACGTTGCCCGATTCGTCTACCGATACGTGGAAGAGTCAAATCATTAATTCCTGGAATAAGCTTGATGTAAACATACCTAAGATGCAGTCCCTAAATGCTGGTACGGATAGATATAAGATGACCAAAGCAAGGATTAACGAAAACGGAATAGACAAGGTTTTAGATACAATTAAGTCGATTGATGACAGTACTTTTCTCAAAGGATATGTTAATGACTTTGTAATTACTTTTGACTGGTTTATCCGACCTAATAACTTTGTGAAAGTTATGGAGGGCAATTACTTAGACAAGTCATATACAGGTCAAGCTGTAAATTCGGAGCAGATAACATACGCAGAAGTAGCAAGGAAAAAGAGATTTGAAAAGATGTTGGAAAACAAAAAGGAGTTAGGAGAAATAAATGATTGATAAATTAGCTAGAGTAGATACTTACAAGGGATATATGTTTTTTATAAAACACATTTACCGAGATAAAGAATACGACAATATTTTTAGAGAAATGTTAGAAGGAACTCTTATGTCGACTGATTGGTATAACGGATATGTGATTTTACCAGATGACCACGAATTAGTTGATAAGTTTTATGGAGAATTTGAAAAAGAGTACGACATAGAAGTTCATGGAGGAATAACTTTTTCGGATTATCTGAGTAAAATTATGGATTTAGAGGTTATGGATCTTGAAGATGGATATGTACTTGGTTTTGATTGTAACCATGCAGGGGATAATCCTGTACATTGCAACCAAAGATACGTAGAAAATGAATGCAAAAAGCTTATAGACCAATTAATAAATCTTGATGATTGCAAAGTGAATAATAAAAACAAAGAAGTTGATCTAGTTAGGAATATTGATAGCAAGTCTAGGCTTGTTGTCAAGCATGTATTGAGCGATAAAGTCTTTTGGGTTATTGAGGAAAACCACGAGGGCGAATGGATTGAAGTTTTAAAGATTTGTGAAATTCGGGCAGAGGCTGATTCGGTTGTTAATTTTTATTTGGAAAATAGGAGTAGGAATTTATGCTAAATAAGGTGATCTTAATCGGAAGATTGGTTAGAGATATAGATTTACGATATACGCAGGCAAATAAAGCGGTGGCAAATTTCACACTTGCTTGTGATAGGCAGATGACTAGGGAGAAAAGGGAGGAGGCGGAAGCTAATTCCTATCCTACCGCTGATTTTCCAAAAGTTGTAGTTTGGGGCAAGCAGGCAGAAAATGCTAGCAGATATCTAAAAAAGGGCAGTTTGTGTGCAATTGAAGGGAGAATTGAAACTGGATCTTATGACGATAGGGAAACAGGCAAGAAAGTTTATACCACTACGGTTATTGCGGATAGGGTGGAGTTCTTAAATAGCTCAAATTCTTCGCAGAATTACGCGGGAGCGAAAAATAACGAAAAGACATATAAATATATGGCTAATGAAAATAAAACGCATACAGAGCAAAATAACGATGATTTCTTTGGGGATGATTTTGAAGAGTTTGACAATGGGGTGATTCCGTTTTGAGCTATAGGAAGTACAAGAACAAAAAAGTTGTTGTTGATGGTCATAAGTTTGATAGTATCAAGGAGTCGCACAGATATGGTGAGCTTAAACTTTTGGAAAGGGCAGGAAAAATCAAGAATTTACAGCTACAACCTAAGTTTGAGCTTATCCCGACTATTAGGACAGACAAAGAAACTTTGCCAAAGATTTCCTATATCGCCGATTTTATGTATCAAGATTGTGAGTCTGGAAAGATGATAGTGGAAGAAGTGAAGTCAGTAGCTACAAAAACTCGTGTATATTTATTAAAAAAAAGATTATTTTTGCAAAAATATACAGATTATGATTTTAGGGAGATTATGTAAGTTTTGTTAGGGGGAGAATATGAAGAGTGGAATTGTAATAAGAAGAAAATACTTAGGTTATGAAGTTATTGTTAAAAGAATAGATTGGAGTGACAACCCGCATTTTATGCCTTATTCGTTTGATGTGAATACTTTTTGGTATTGTGGATATGTTGTTATTCCTAAAACACATCCTTACTATGGTGTGGATTATAATGATTTAGTAGATTTGTTTGATGTTCATGGTGGGTTAACTTATTCTGGTAGGCTTTACGAAGTAGGTGAGTGGGTTCTTGGTTTTGATTGTAATCAAGCAGATGATAATCCATTTCGTGAAGATCAATATTATACACTAGAAGAATGTTTGAGTTTGGTAGATCAAATAATTAAAGCACAAAATATAAACGAAGGTTGTTATTGTTTGCATCTTAGGGAAAGTCAGTTGGATGTTATTATTAATGCTTTGAGAGTAGCTTGGGATACTTATCAAGAAGACTGTGCTGATACAAGTGAAATAGAAGATTTGGAAAATATTATAGATGAACTGGTGGAGTTGAGAAATGAAGACTAAGGAATTTATAAAAAGAGTTGAAGAGTTGGGGTTAGATGTAGATATTAAAAACGGATACATCAATATTGATGGTGATTATTTTAATGGATGTTATATTAGCATTGATGAGCCTTTTACAATAAATACTGACTTTGGAGGGGTAAAAAAACCACTATTTGACTTGCTTGTTGAGTATGCTTCTACACCTCCAGAGGATAGAGAGGAAGAGAAGAAGTTTTATTTGAAGCATAGGTGGATGGCATATGAAAATGAAAATAATCTAACACTTTGTTTTCCGACAGGTAAGTATTATTTGAGTCACAGTACTGAAAATAACGGTTATAAAACCACATTTACCCTTAAAGAAATTGAAGAAATCAAGAAAAAGTTTGATACTGATTTAGCTGATTTTGAGTTGGTGGAGGTTGAGGAATGATACCTAAATTTAGAGCATATTTTAATAAATACAAAAGAATGATTTATAACATTGGTGTTGTAAATGAAAACAGCATTTTAGTTGATTTTAACGGAGATGGAGACTGTGAATATATGTTTATTACAAACGATATAAGTTTAATGCAATCCACAGGTTTGAAAGACAAAAATGGTAATGAGATTTACGAGGGAGATATCTTAAAAACTAGATCAAGAGGTTTTGTAGAAGTGAGACATGAAGATGGGAATACTGTAGCAACTTATAAAAGTGGTGCTAATACTAGAACTACTTTAGTTTTGAGCAGTTTTCTAGATAAGTATCAGATTTCGATTATTGGCAATATTTACGAAGATAAAGAATTGTTAGATGAGGTTTAAAGAATGAAAGTTAAAGATTTGATTAAAAAATTATCTTATTTTGACGATGAAGATGATGTTTTAGCTTATTTTTATGATAAAGAAAACGATATCGAGTATGAATGTGATTTTAAAGTAGATTATGACGTAGCTCCTTATTTGAATTTGGAAGAAATTAAAAGGTATTGATTTATGAAAGTAAAAGATTTTTTAGAATGGTTCGATAATTTTGATCCAGAAAGTGAATTAAAAATTGAATTGTTTGAGGAAATATATAACGGAAATTTAGGATGTAGTGAAGAAATTTATACACCTTTAGATTTGTCAGATGCTAATTATTTAGATGAAACTGATACTGTTTTTGTGACTTTGGAATGGGGAGATTAAATATGAAATTTAATTATGTTTTAGAGTACAAAGAGCCTTATATTATAAATACTGAACTAACAAAAAATAGAACGTGCCAGACCTATAGGTGGAAGCAGTTAGCAGTTGCTGAAAATAAAGAAGATTTAGTGACTTACTTAGTAGGACATGAATATACAAGAAGGATCGTAAAGAGATGAACATACAAAGGAAAAATCAAATGTCTTTGATATTGTGCAGTTTTACAAGTCTACTAAAGGAGTTTAATTTTGGTTTAGAGATATTCAAGGATGGTAGCATCGTGTTTGTTGATGGCAACAATAACGATAGATACAAGATTAGTGCAGAGGATTTTCAAGATTTATATGATAAGACGGAGGTGGGAGAATGAATATATTAGATACAATATTCTGGGTTGTTATAGGAAGCTTGATAGGTAATGCAATCATATTGATAACAAAAATATGGAGGGATAAATAATGAGTGGAGGATGTTTAAGTTATATTTGTTATACCATTGAAAATAATTTAGTTGGTGAAATGCAAGATGAGTTCATGAATGAATTTGTAAAAGATTTTGCTGAACTAACTCATGATTTGGAATGGTGGTTGTCTCGTGATTATGGAGAAGAAACTTATAGAGAAAGTCTAAAGGAATTTAAAAACAAATGGTTTAAAAATTATGATAAGAGAGAAAATGAAGCTATTTTAAGAATTAAAGAGAGAGCTATAAGAGAGATTAGCGAGCTATGAATTTATATATGCTTAAATTGCTAACTTTTTTATGATTGCAGTTTTCTTTAAAGAAAGCTTTGAGTTGGCTGATATGAAGAAGGCAAGAAATGATAGCCAAGGTTTTAAATGGAAGACTTGTAATGGGTGAATATTTCAATGATACGGAGGAAAATTATGATGTTTAAAGCAAAAATCCTAGATATAGATAAACTTATAAAAGATACCGACTTTGTAATAGAAGGTAAGGAAAAAGGCTATATAGACGAAGAAAATTATGTATATGGCTATTATATAGAAGGCTACATTGTAGGACCAATAGTAGATGTAGGAGATGACCACATAGACCTAGAGTATTGGTGCAAGGTAGATAAAAATACGGTAGTAGAAGTGGATAGTCCAGAATTTATAGTAGAGGAATTGGGCACATATAGAATTAGAAAAACGGTAGAAGCTACAAATGGAATCTATGCACAACTTGCATATGTCCGTTGGAAAGATAAAAGCCTACCTAGAGAATTTCATACAATAAGACTTGAAAATATGAATTTAGAGGAAATAAAAGAATGAGATATAAAGCACCATATGAATTAAGCAAAGATAAAGGAGACCAGGGCTGGGATATAAGGGCTGATAAAGAAGTTGTTCTTTTATCTGGTGATACAAGACTGATAGAAACCGGATTATTTTTTGAATTTGATAAGGGTTATTATGCAGATGTTAGAGCTAGGTCTGGTTTATCATCTAAAGGTGTTCTTTGTCATACTGGTTTAGTTGATAGTGGATATAGGGGCGAGATTAAAGTTTGTCTTACAAATTTGAGTAAAAACTCTTATGTTATAAAAAAAGGTGATAGGATAGCCCAGTTAGTATTTGGTCAAGAAATTAATGTTTATCCTTGTAAAGTAGATGAAATAAATTTAGATACCAGCCGAGGTGATAAAGGTTTTGGATCAAGTGGCAAGAAATAGAAAGAGGAAAAGAAGATTATAGATAGAGAAAAAGATAAAAACGCGCTGGATTATAACCCTAATAACAATATGTTTGTAATTATGGGGGCAAGCAATCATTCAGACTTTACAAGAGTACAACACGATTATTATGCTACTGATCCACAAGCGGTTGAAGAACTATTGAAGGTAGAAAGCTTTGATAAAAACATATTAGAGCCTTGTTGTGGTGAGGGCCATATTTCAAAAGTACTTGAAGAAAATAAATATAATGTAACTTCTAGGGATCTGTATTATCGCGGATATGGAGTAGGAGGGATGGATTTTTTTACAACTACAAGTTGGCATGAAGATATAATTACTAATCCACCCTATAAGTATGCTAAAGAGTTTGTAGAGCATTCTATTAAGATTATAGATGATGGCAAAAGGCTAGCAATGTTGCTTAAAATACAGTTTTTAGAAAGTGTAAAACGTAGAGAACTATTTGAAGAAAATCCACCTAAGTACGTATATGTATTTAGCAAGAGGGCTAATTGTGTTAGAAATGGAGTTTTTACAAATTATCCGTCAAGTGCTGTTTGCTATTGCTGGTATATATGGGAAAAAGGCTTTAAAGGTGAACCGGTTATCAGGTGGATATAAAAATATTTATGTGATTAATTTTGATCTACATAATAAAGCAATTAAGAAAGGTTTAGAATGTTTAGATACAAAGGTGGCACTTCTATAGGTAAAAAGATGAAAGCCGAAAGAGTCTACAAAGAAGAAATGGCAAGAATCGCTAAGTCAGATACAACTGTTTTTCTTGTAGAAAGATTTCTTGCTTTAGTTGTGGAAACTCTAAAAGATGAGTTTGGATTTGGCCCAGTAAGACTTGAAAGATTTAAAAAAAGACTTGAATTAAAACTTGATTGTATTACTTTGGATTATGTCAATTGGAGCGATATACTAAAAGAAAACGATTAAAAATCGACAAAAAAGTGTGTGAAAAAATCACAAAATCGAAGAAAAACTAGGCATAATTATCAATATGCTTTATTATGGTAAAATATTTCCAAAATACGGAGGGATAGTGCAAGAGTTTTATAAATGTCTTTGCAAGGAAATTTTAAAAAAATACTTGCAAGTGAGAACTACTACAAAAGAAATAGATGACAAGATAACCGAAATTAGTGATCGATTGACTAATATTACAGTTAGGTATGGGGATGAATCTGTCCAAGGCGGAGGGAGAAATCTTGACGATACATATATAAATAATATAGCTAAGAGAGCTATGTTAGAACGCAATAACAGAGTTAACAAGGCCCTAGTTAGAATGGTAGAAAACGCTTTAACCTACCTTGATGAGAAAGAAAAAGATATAGTAATGACTCTTTATGCTTATGGAGAAAGAGGAGCAGTATATGAGTTGATGGACAAGTATCATTATGAAAGAGCCCAGATATATAATATAGCCAATGAAGCCTTAAAGGTATTAAGCTATAAAATGTTTGGCGATGCGTAAAATTAGAAAATCATTAGACACATTAAAAATAAAAATGGATTATAATATAACTGTATAGTAGTATCAAGGTCACTTTACCCATTAGTACCTACGTCTAGCCTAAATGAATTGTTACACCAAACACTCCTGAAAGAAATATTTTTACCGACCTTGATCTACTACATCATTTGTCAGTTTCCCTAGCTTTGATTTATTCAAAGCTTTTTTTATTTATAAATTTGTGAAAAATAGCAAGGAAAGAGTTATGAAGCATAAAGATATCAGCAAAGTTGATCATGATAATAAAATAATGGATACCGAAAAATCAGAAAATAACTTGTATATTATTAAGACTAAAAAGCCTTACACAGTCAAGGACTATTTCCCAAATTATAGTTATGATTATGAACATAAAGATATAGAACAAGAATCTAAAGCTATGATTAATAATTTGCATGACTTTATAGAAGATAACTCCGAACTTGCTATTTCTCAATATTCAAGCAAAGACGAAGAGGCCATTATAGAGGGTTTTGCAAGAGCCATAGCCTTAGTAGAATTATACATAAAGACAATATATTTAGAAGAATAGGAGGTGTTTTAAAATTGCAAAGACAAAGATAGACAGCAAGAAAAAAATACCTCCTAAAATTAAACTTTTAATGGATAGTCCATATATTGATGAAGTAAATAGAATGATTGATATTAAGACCAGCATACAATCTATAAAAGAATATCTAGATAAGCAGGGTTTTAATATATCGTGGGCCTATTTAGGCCAATACAGGAAGATAAGACAAGCTTATTCAGCCGAAGAAAACAACCTAAAGGATTTTATCAACAAAGCACCAATTGCTAAACTCATAGAAGAACAAGAAAAAGAAATCCAGCCAGGTTCTGAAACAAACAAGCTTAAAAATGATTTAGAGTTTTTGGATATGGTTATTCAATCCGGAGCAGATCAGCTAAAAAACTTGATTAAAGAAAATGACTATTTTATCACTATAGAAAATGTATTTAAAGCTATAGAACTAAAAGATAAATTAACAGACGGAGCATTGGGAGGATTAACTCAATTTGGTATTAAAAACTTGCAAGAAATCACCGAAAAAAAATATATGCAACTGTTGCAGTCAATGTTTACTCATATACCAGATGATGAAAAACAAAAGGTATTATCAGAACTTGAAAACGTAGAGGAAGAATATTACAAAGCCACAGACTATTATGAAGATTATTTACGAAGTATAGGAAAAAGCGAAAAAGAAATACAAAGAAAACTAAAGGAAATTAGCGATGATGGGAATTAATTCAGCTAGCAAATATTTAAAAACTAAATATAGCAAAGACAAATTAATTAATGGTGCTGTTGATACCCTAATTACTAATTTTTTTATTGACGTTTCAGAGGGTAGAGTTAGAGCAAAAAATGTAGAAGATTTAAACCGATTAATTAATATAAGTTTAATGTTAAAGAGCATGGATAGTGGAGATGGAGACAATAAAGCTTTATTACTTGATACATTGGGATTAAGCGAAGATGATAGTCTTAAAGAACTATATAGCAGAATGTTGATACATTTAAACACCACTAATGATGAAGAAAATAGGCCTAAAGATGGATTATTCTAGTATTTATGGAAAATTAAAATCTTCTAACGATTTAAGTATTGATTTTAGGGAATATGAAATAAGCGGCTTAGATAAGAAAAGACTTATTTTAGAAATTAACGGTTATAAAGTTATAGGATATATAAATGCCAATGAATTTATAGATCCAGAAACAGTTAAAAGATATTATGGGGAAGATGCAGATTTTTTGAAATTTTGCTATTATCCTTATTTAAGAATTATAATAAAAAACCCTAACAGTATTGAGGATAGAGAATATATTTTGCACCTAAACAAAGCTAGCTTTACAAGTGGATTGCAAGAGCTAGACCTATATAAAACAAGTGAAAATATACAAAGTCTAGGTGGTATTTTACCATGGATGAATTAAACATTATAGATAATGTAAATTCTTTTAAGTCTAGCTATTTAGCTAAAAAGTCTATAGAAGATACCATTATTAGAAGCTTTCCAGCCTTATGGGCTTTAAAATATAAGCCTATAAAGTCAAAGCCAATGACCTTTGTTTCAGATCATAATCCTTTTGCTCATAGACCATGGCAAGAATCAATTTTAAATGATAATCACCCTAATAAAGTTATACAAAAAGCTAGGCAGTTAGGCATGAGTGAGTTAGCTACAGCCGAAGTTTTATGGTTTGCAGATACTCACGACAATGTAAATATAATGTATACATTCCCTACAATGGCACAAATGGCGGATTTTTCAAGAACTAGAGTAAGTCCGGTTATTAAAGACAGCCCACATCTACAAAGACAAGTTGCTAAAGACTTAAATAACGTATCAAGTAAGAAAATAGGCACATCTAATATCTTTATGAGAACATCAGGAGATGGATCACAAGGTGAGGGTGCAGATATTGATATGTATTGTGCAGATGAGTACGACAGAATGAGGATAGGAACTGAATTAGCTTTTAAAGAGTCAATGTCATCTTCTAAGTATGGATTAATGCGTAGATGGTCAACACCAACATTACCAGGTATTGGAATAAATGAATTATACGAAAAGTCAGATCAGAGAAGATATTTATACAAATGTAAACATTGTAATACTTGGCAAGAAATAACTTTAGATAATATTATTCAAGTAAAAGATGGATATAATCCTATAACAGAAGAAATAGAAAATGGCACTTATGAATATAGGTGCATTAAATGTAGAAAGCCTTTAGACAGATGGCAGGTTGGCAAATGGATTGCTAAAAAACCTCAAATCAAAGATACTAGAGGTTATTTTATTTCACAATTAAATGCTTTACACATTTCAGCAGATTCTATTATGCGTAGAAAATTAGAATATCCATTCAAACAGTTATTCTATAATTATGTATTAGGAGAACCTTATGCCAATAAAGGTTTAGAGATAGGGGAAAATGATGTAAAGACTCATATTGTAGCAGGTCATGAAGAAATCAATAGAACAGATGAATTTATAGCATACATAGCTGGTATAGATTGGGGAGAACCTACATGGGTACTGGTTATTGGAATTAGGCCTAATATGACTTTACAAGTTGTGTGTATGCGAGAATTTAAACGTTCTAATATAATGCCACTAATGGATGTTAAGCAAGTAATATCTTTGTTAAAGCCATTTAATCCAGATTTGATAATAGCAGATGCCGGTTATGGTGCAGATAAAAATACAGAATTATTAAGAGCTTTCCCATATTCAGCCTATGCTTGTACATGGACAACTACTACTGGCCCCTATTCAGCAGTAAACTTTACAGATCATTGGAACGATCAAAGAAGAATGGTAAAGGTAGATAAAACTTCTAAGATGCAAAGGACTATACAAGCGGTAAAGCAGGGTTTTATAGGCTTTTATTCTTATCAAGATGAGATGACACAGATACTTACAAAACATTTGATAAATGTACAAATCCTTGATAGAGATAAAGATGGATACATTTACCAAGTAGCAACAAGAAAAGGCCCAGATCATTTGGCTTGTTGTTTAGCTTATGCACTAATAGGAGTTGATAAGTATACACAGTATGGATCTAAAATATCTAAAGGTTACCAGATGGACTTAGTAGAATTTTAAATATAATAATTTATTTAAGGCGGTTTTTGCCGTCTTTTTTTTGTGACAAGATACCCAAGCGGTCAAGGGGACGGATTGCTAATCCGTTAGACCTTAAAAGGTGCGAGGGTTCGAATCCCTCTCTTGTCGCCAGAAAAACAAAAACAATCGTGAATTAATCGTGCGTAAATCGTACGATTTTTTATTTTAAGGAGAATTGGTGTATGTTAAGAGTTTTTGAAAGTTTTGCCGGTATAGGTACGCAAAGAATGGGTCTAGAAAGGGCGAATATAGACCATGAAGTAGTGGGAATTTGTGAAATAGATAAATTTGCTATTGACTCATATAAAGCTATACATGGTGAGGTTAAAAATTTTGGAGATATATGCAAAATAGATCCTAAAGATTTGCCGGATTTTGACTTGTTTACATATTCTTTTCCATGCCAAGATATTTCTATGGCCGGCAAACAAAAAGGATTTGAAAAAGATAGTGGCACAAGAAGTAGTCTACTTTGGGAGTGTGAAAGAATAATAGAAGCTAAAAGACCTAAATATTTACTTATGGAAAATGTAAAAGCCTTAACCTTTAAGAAAAATAAAGCGGGTTATGAAAAGTGGCTTGATATCTTAACTAATTTAGGTTATACAAACTATTCAAAGGTATTAAATGCAAAAGATTATGGAGTACCACAAAATAGAGAAAGGGTATTTTGTATATCAATACTGGATGATAATCAAGGTTTTAAATTTCCAGAAAAGCAGGTGTTAAAAACAAGACTTAAAGATATCTTAGAAGAAAATGTAGATGAAAAATATTATTTGACTAGTGAACGAGTTAAAAAGCTTGTCGGTATTGTGAGAAATTATGATATTAAATATAAAAGTGTATTCGATTCTTCGATTAATGATCCCAAAGAAAAAGAAGTTGCTAATTGTGTGACAACAAAGCAAAGAGGAATATCTATAAGGAAAAGCGAAGGTAATGTTGTAGTCGAACCAGAGCTTATACAAACTCATAAACTCAATAGCAGAAATAGAAACAATCCAGAAAGATTTAGAGTATTTGACAAAGAGGGAATAAGCCCAACTCTAAATACTTGTCAAGGTGGAGGACTTCAACCTTGTATAGATGAAATAAACGAAGCTAAAATTGTACAAACTCATAAGATAAAGCATCAAAGACGAACTAATCCAAGTGAATTTAGAACTTACAATGCAGATGGTTTATCACCAACATTACTATCAAATAGTAGTAAGCCTTGTGTAACGGTAGAATTACCAGCTATTGCAGCAAGTAGGGGCAGACTTAGAGATGATAAATTTGTTCAACAATTAGAATTAAAAAAAGATGGAACTTCAAATACTTTGACAACGGTTGGAAAAGACAATTATTTAGTTACAAGCGATACTAATAAAACCATACCAATTAAAAACGGAACTAAAAAAGGTTACCTAGAAGCCCACCAAGGCGACGGTATAGACCTTATTAATCCTACTTGTAACAATCGTAGGGGTAGGGTGCAGAAAGATTGTAGCCAAACCTTGACTTGTAATAATGACAGGGGAGTGGTTACAGATGATTTTAGAATCAGAAAACTAACACCATTGGAGTTTTGGCGACTCATGGGAATAGAAGATAAAGATTTTTATAAGGCAAGAAAAGTAAATAGTGATAGTCAGTTATATAAACAGGCAGGTAATGCAATCGTAGTAGATGTATTAGCTGCTATTTTTATGCAGTTATTTAGGAATAAAGAAATAGAAATTTAAGTGTTAAAACCTAAAATACTACAAGTAATTTAATTCAGATAAAAAGAAAAGAACTTAAAGGAGTAATCCTATGACTATAAAAATAAAAGGCTTTAAAAAGGCAAATAAAGAGCTTAAATGCTTATGCAAATCTAATAGAAAGACAATAAATACAGAAACAGCTCAATATCCTTTAGAAGATAAATATTTAAGGGTTTTGCAGATGGAAGCATCTATTATTTTTGATAGAGTTATGAAAGAAGCTAATAAAGAAATATATCGAGTATTAATAGGCGACTAAAAAGTTGCTTATTTTTTTAGGGTGGTAGTTTAACCAGGCAGAATATTAGTTCAGAAGACTAAAGATATAGGTTCAAATCCTATCCGCCCTACCAATTTTAATAATATTAGGAGGCGAGAATGACCCCAAGAGAAAAGTATAGAAGAGTCAAGGTTATTCTTGACCGATATTTAAAAGTTTTGAATAAGGTTGCTAGAGGTGGAAAGATAGATCCAAGTCTAGCAAAGAAGCTTAATATACCAGTTGAGTTTCAATCAATATTAGAAAGAGCTTACAAAAAAGGGCAGATTGATATTTCACATCCAGATCTTGATTTAGACCCTAGTGAATTTGAAAAACTCATAAGAGAAATAAAGCCTAGTGATAACCCTATATACAAGATAAGTCAAGAATGTGTTCAAGAAGGTCTTGATTATCAATTAGATAAGTTTAGGCACAAGGTTTCAAGTGCGAGCATTGAATATTTTAAAAAAGAATTTTCAGTTATTGATGAAGTATTTAAAGATGACAGACCTAGAGATACATGGATTGCTACAGAGCTAAGAAAAATAACTCAAGATACTAAACAAGATTGGGATATGGTTGTAAAAACTGAATTAATCAATAGCAAAAATGAGGGCATAGCAGATGGAATAATTAAGGGTAATAGTCCATATTCTAACAAGGGACTTGAAACAAAAGTGTTCAAAAGACCAAGCCAAGGAGCTTGTAAACATTGTTCAAGTCTTTACCTAGAAGAAGATGGGAAAACCCCAAAGGTATTTTTACTTGCTGATCTAATAGCTAATGGCAGTAATTATGGGAAAAAGACTAGCGAATGGAAAGCAGTTGTAGGAGTTACTCACCCACATTGCCAATGTATGATTGAGGTATTGCCGGACAATGCTACTTTTGATGAAAATGGCAGAATGATTTTTGAAAGGAAAGTTGAATGACAGAAGATAAAAGAATAAAAGTAAACTTTGCCAGCAAGGGAGGCTCATTCAACGCCGACCAATTTGTGCCAAGGCTTAAATATTCATACTATGATAATGAATCACCTATGGAGGATATGTTTGTATCAACTAACTATAGGGAAAAGGAAAACAAGCTATCATTTGAATTATTAGAGAAAATATCCCTGGAAGTAGCTCCTATTTCAAATATTATATCGACTAGAATAGACCAAGTAGGAACTTTTACTTCCAGATCCAAATATGCTACAGATGGTGTAGGCTTTAAGGTAATGCTGAAAGATAGCAGCAAAGAACCGACCGAAGAACAAGAAAAAACCATAGACCTTATAGAAAAGTTTATAGAAAATTGTGGATTAGGGAATGATCCTAATCGCGACAGATTTGACACCTTTATTAGAAAAATAATCAGAGACTCATTGACATACGACCAGGTCAACTTTGAATTAGAATATGATGTTACAGGTCAGTTTGTTCAAGCCTTTGAGGCAGTAGATGCAGCTACAATAAAACCAGCCCTTGATAATATAGACCTAAAAGAATCAGCCTACGCAGATGATATAGATATCAGAGATGGAGAAAAATTATCCTATGTACAAGTTGTAGACGGAAAGATAGTAGCAGGCTTTACAGCAGATGAGATGGCCTTTGCAGTAAGAAATCCAAGAACTAGTGTACATAGTCAACCTTATGGCCTATCAGAAATAGAAACTATAGTAAGACAACTTACTTCATACCTTGAAGCAGAAGACTACAATATGAGATTTTTCCAACAAGGTGGTATGACAAAAGGCATACTAAATATTAAAGGAGAAAAAAATGGCCCAGCACCAGGAGATAGACAGACCCTAGAATCATTTAAAAGACAATGGAGAACTCAAGTCACAGGTCAAAAAGGTGCATGGAAAATACCAGTCTTTACCCTACCAGGCGAATTGGAATTTATTAATATTGCCCAGTCAGGAGGTGAAATGGTATTTGAAAAATGGGTAAACTATCTAATAAACATAATTTGTGGTGCATATAAAATAGACCCAGCAGAAATAAACTTCCCTAATAACGGAGGTGTAGGTGGCAAGGGATCTAGTCTATTTTCAGGAGATGAAAAGAAAATAGACAACTCAAAAGCCAAGGGACTATTTCCACTATTAAGATTTGTAGAAAACACAATAAACAAATTTATAGTTTCTAAATTTAATACCGAAGATGAATATGTTTTTATCTTTGATGGAATAGATAAAGAATCAGAATCAGATCAAGTAGACCTAGCAAAGAAAAAATCAGAATCTTACATGACAATTAACGAAGTAAGAGCAGAAAAAGGACTAGCAGAAATTGAAGGTGGAGATATAATAGCAAATCCTTACTATCTACAAGCTAAACAAATGCTACCATCGGATAATTCCATGGGTTTTGACTTTGAAGATAGTGGCGAAGAAGACGATACAGAAGAAAGTGAAGAAACACAAGAAAGTCTATTTCAAAAGTCACTTGCATTAGTAAATAAAGAATTAGAACTTGAAAATATCCTTGAAAAGAAACTAGACAGATCAAAGCTCGTATTGATGGAGACTCAAGTTGAAGACAAGTATGGAGTACACCGAGCTAAAAGATGGAAAAATCCCAATATAGCCTTAAATGAAATAAAAAAACAAATGAAAGTGGCCCAAAATAGCAATTTATCATTTAAAAGTAAAGCAAAACATGGTATAATATTAAGTGAAAAAGAACTAATAGACCAATACCTAAAGCAAAATCCAAATGAAACTTTGCAAGAGTTTATAAAGCACAATTTTATAATAGAAAAACAAGAAACACTAAAACCTAAAAAGATCAAAGAAGATCCTAAAGTAGAAGTAAAAGAAGTCGAACCTAAAGAGTTTGTAAAGGCTTTAAGCGAAGCTATAGAATCTATGCCAAAATACAAAAGATGGAGAGTGTCTTCTAAAACAGAAGAAGAATGCCAAGACTTAAAGTGTTATAGAACTGATGGTGGTAGTGTATTTGCCATTACTAATCAAGGAGATATTGAAGCAGTTTGTAAAAATAGTAATGATAATATCAGAGGAAGAGACTTATTAAAAGAAGCTGTAAGACTAGGTGGTAAAAAATTAGATAGTTTTATTGGCAATCATAAGTTTTATTCTGAAATCGGGTTTACAGCATATAGTAGATGCAAATTTGATAAAAACTATAAACCTCCTCTTTGGAGAGAAGGCTATGACAAAGAAGAAGATATAGCTTTTTACGTATATGATGGCAACACAGAATTTGAAAAATGGTCAAAACAAAAGAGTAAAATCAAAGAATTTAATGGGGAAACAGCATACGAAGATGCTTATAATTATCGAGACAATATATTAAAGGAGTAGGCAATGGCAAAATATGAAGATTATAAAAACAAGGTTATAAAAGAATTTAAAGAGTTATGGCCTAGCTTAAGTGATGAAGAAGTTAACAAATACTTTGAAGGCGAAGGTGAAGAGACTACAAGAGAAGATTTTGAAGACCATTTAGCCGATTTAAAAGCAGGGAAAATCACTGAACAGATTTTAATGCACGGTTGCGTAGGATCGACTGCTTATGAATTATCTCTTATGTATTAATGGAAATAATTATGCAAAAGGGAAACAATAAAATAAAAATAATTTGTGAATTTGAAAAAGAAAAAGCTGAATGGGATACACTATCTCAAGATGAAAAGGGAAAATGGCAAGACGTTGCTAATTATCTAAAAGAGGAATGGCCACAAGTTGTGACAGGTGATACATTAGGTTATTGGCAAGTAGTAGGAATGAACAATTCAGGAATGTAAATTTAATAAATATTATTTTAAACACGTTAGTAAAAACTAATGTGTTTTTTTTACGTTAAAAAGGAGAATAAAATGGATAGTTATAAATTTCAAAAAGCTTGTAAAGAATGGTTAATTATGTATTACAAGGAAAACTTTAATAAGAATATTAGTATTGAAGATATATTTGTTGTTTGGTCTTGTAAAATTCTACAAAATAATAAAATACTAATTTCTACAACTCTTTTAGATGGGATATATGTAGAGTGTACACAAAATGGAGATAAGCAAGAAACTTATTTTGATATCTATAAAAAGCAAAAAAACATTATGTTTAGCAATGGAGAATTATTAGGTTAATAGTGAAATAATTGTGAAATACAAAACGTTGAAATAAAAATAAACATAGGTCATGAAATTAACAATAAAATATTATCCAAAACTACCAGAGCGTAAATGGTTACTTAAAAGAGAGGGTGGGGCTTATGAACAGTACGCCCATTTTTTGTGCAAAAAAGATGCTGAAAATGTTAGAAGATTAATTGATGCTAACAAGTATCCATATAACAAAAAATACAAAATTGCAATGCAAAGAATACTAACAGAAGAAGAATTTAAAGAACTAGATAAGAAAAACAGATACATAAATATCAACAAAGGAGCGAGAAAATGAGAATAATTATAAAGGACTTTAAAAGCCTAATAAAAGCTGTACAAAACAGAGCGCATCTATTTCCGGTAAAAGTATTAATAAATGGCAAAAACAAAACATTTTATGGAATAAGATATAAATCCGGTAATAAAGCTATGGAAATTGCAAAAAAGCAAATGAAACTACCAGAAAATATAGAGGTATCTTTTGATAGCAAAGATGGAAAAGCTAAAGGCTTATCAGAAAAAGAAGTATTAGACCTATACACAAAAGCAGGAAAGCATGGATCATTGCAAGATTTTATAGCAAGTAATTTTAAAAGACCAAAAGTAAAAACCAATCAATTATCTATTAACGATATGCAAAAGCCAGAAAAGAAAACTAGTCCAGCCAAGAATAATGAAAATAGCAAGGCAAATACTTATGGGAACTTATCCAAATACCAATTTAGAAGATTGCAACAAAAAGGCGCATCTTTATGGGATAAGAATGGTGAAAAGAGATTATACTTTAATGATTTAGGAATAGATTTGGCAGGAAAAGTCAGCAACAATCCAGAATTTAAAGGTAAAATAGGCGAAAGAGCAATAAATGAACAAGGTGGGAAAATGTACTATGATATGGATTCCGGGAAATTCTACACCAAGGTCAATGGAGGCGATAGTGGCAAGTTTGCTGGTGCAATTTTTAATGAAGCCAAAAGCCTATTAGAAAATTTGACAAAAGAAGAAGAATCTAATCCAAAAGATATAAATAGACTAACAGACAATCCTAATTTGACAGCAAGGCAAGAAAAAGCATTACTTGAAAGATTAGGTGCAGATGTAAATATAGAAAATACACATTCACATACATGGATTAAACCAGATGTGAAAGCAATGCAAGAACTTATAGGTAAGATCGGCGGAGGACACCAATCAAAAGCTGCTAGCAGAAGGGCAAACGAAACTTTATTTAATCTAAAATATGATGTTAATAGAAATAAAGTTTTTGGTGATACCAAAGATAGAGAAGGCGTAAGAGATATGGCACAAACAGCCATTAATAATTTAATAGAAGAAATCAAAAGCAATGAATTAGTCAACAAATTAGCCGCAGAAGACAAAGTTTTAAAAGAAAAAAGATCTAGTCAAGCAGTAAAGGAAAAAATAAAAGCTAGAGAAAAAACACTAACAGGCGAACAAGCTGGTAAGTTCAGATACAGACTAGGCACAAAGAAGATTGACCCAAAGTATGAATATAAAGAAGTAAAAACTACTAATGAATTAGTAGAAAAAATAAAACCAATTAAAGATATGCACACCGATATAAAGGGCAGAGCAATTATGGATATGCTAGGATTAAATTTACCTTTATATAGCAAAAGAAATGGGAAAGCATTTAATACGGGGCGATCAAATGCAGTAGGACTATGTAGATTCGCCGTCCATAATGATGGAATAAGATACAATCATGAAATATGTTTAGTCGCTGAAACCGGGGATCCAGTTCACGAAACCAAAACAGCTATACATGAATGTATGCACGCTAAGGTAAGTGAAACTGTTACAGCAAATCCAGACAAGTTATGCACACCAGAAAGAAGAGAATCCTTAAAACCTCTTGAAGAAACTCTAGTAGAAACCGCAGGTCAAGCTATAAGCAATTTAGTTCATGGAAAAGACACCGATAGACAAATACATTCATACGCTGATCAAATAGCACATTGCTTACCTTGTATTTGGGATTTGGAAGAATTTAAAAACGTTAGAAAAGAAGGGACTCATGGTATAGGTAGAGAGATCTACAAGCAACTTACAGCTAAAAACGGAGATTTTCTAGCAAATGTATTAGATAAATATCAAGATAGCAAAAAAGACCCAGCAATAAGCAATAAATATAAAGCTATAGAAACAAAGGTTCTAGAAAGAACAGACAAAGTAGAAAAGATACAAAATGATTTAGGAAGTTCAGGAATTGCAAATCTTGTTGAAGAACTAAAACGCGGTACTATATCATTAGAAGGAGCGCTCAATAGCTTTGAATATAGAGAAATAGCGGCAGTATTAATAACTAAATTTCTTGAAGATGAAGATTTAGATGCAATAGATGCATTAGCCTTATCATTTTAGGAGGTAAGAAATGGCAAAAGTAATAAGAAACATAAAAGAAATGATAAATGAAATCTTAAAAGAAGTAGAAGGGCAAGATAATTACAGAGCAATTGTATTTGAACTAATGCCACTTGATACAGATCTAATAGTCGATGGAGAAAATAGATATCAAGAATGCTATGACGCATTAGTAGAATTAGGGGAGCAAAGAATAGCAGATAAGTATATAAAGCCTTTGATCTAAAATAAAAATTAATACAAACACTAAAACACTTATGAGAAATCATAGGTGTTTTTTTATTGCATATCTATGAATAAAGGGTGGGAGGTAGGGAGCAAGAACTTTGAGAAAGGAGGATAAGAATGTGAGGGATATGCAGATTTATGTACCTTTAGTAGACCTTATAAAAAGCGATGAATCAAAGAGTCTAAACTCTCAAAAAGGAATTATAGGCAAGATTAAAGGGCTGGCAAGTACACCAGATCTTGATTATCAAGGCGAAAAGGTTGTTCAAAATGGCCTTGATATTTCATCTTTTTTAGAAAAAGGATTTTTAAATTTAGATCACGATAATTCAAGAATTGTTGGTTATCCTGATAAGAAAAACACAAAAATCACAAAAGAAGGTTTATACCTAGAGGGATACTTACTTGACAATGCAGATGGCAGAAGATTTTGGGAAACCGCAATAGCCCTACAGAAGTCCGGTACTTCTAGAAGATTAGGTTTTTCTATCGAAGGACAAATTCTCAAAGAAGACGAAAAGGGACAAATTCTAAAGGCAAGAGTGACAAATGTTGCAGTAACTAGCACACCTTGTAATGCTAATGCAACATGGAATGCAATAGTTAAGTCAATGACAGCTTGTTCGACAAGTCAAAAAGCCCTATTAAAAGAAAGCTTAGAAAATGGCAAAATCTATTATCAAAAGGCTTTAGATGGGGATAGGCAAGTGCTTGAAACATTAGAAACTTTTAAAAATAAGCTAAATAAAAGCAAGAATAAAGACGATATTAAGCTGTATCTAATGATGTTTAGAGGAATCTATGGATCTGAAATGGAAGATAAAGTACACCAAATAATCAACTTTAAGGAGTAAAAATGGACAAAGAAAAAGAATTAGGCATTGATGAAAAACTCAATAGACTATTAAAAAATGTAGCAGATGACTACTTTAATGAAGATGAAGTAGACAAAGATTATATAAGCGAAGATGAAGTTGCTAAATCAGAAGATGATGATGAAAAAATAGTTTACGATTTTAGCGAAGGCGAAGATGAAGAAGAAGCATCTGATGAAGAAATCGCTGATGAAGAAACTGACAATGAAGAAATCGAAAATGATGAAGAATTAGAAAAAACCGAAGATGACCAAATAGCTGAAAATGACGAAGAAAGCGAAGAAGAAAACGAAACTGAAAAGCAAGTAGAAGAAGACGAAGATACAGAAGAAGTCGATTATGATGACTTGCTTGACAGAATTAAAGATGATTTAGGCTTAGATGAAATCAATGGTAGATTAGATGATTTAACAGAAAATCTAAAGAAAGTTGTAGATCTATTAGAAATTAATACTGACAATGCAAATGAAGTAGTTGAAAAAAATAAAGAGCTTGAAAAGTCAATTAATCTATTAAGCAAAAAACTAAGTAGAGCCAATAACATTAGAAAATCAGTTAAAAACGCACAAGTTTTTAATAAATACGAAGAAGAAAAGAAAACTTACAAAGACCTATCAAAATCACAAAGAGCAGAAATTCTATCAAATGAATTTCTAGCAGGCAATAGAAATGTAAGTGCTTTAGATGTAAGTAAAGCTGAACAAGGAGCACCTTTATCTGAAGCTTTAGTATCAATTATTGAAAAACACTTAATTTAAGAAAGGAAGTAATAAACATGGCATTTAATTCATTAACACAAACACAAGTACAAGACCTTTATAAGGCATTAACTACAAATAATTTTGCACAAATTAACCCTGGAGCAAAAGGTGGCGCAGCTATAATTCCAGAGTCACTAGAAAACACAATCAAGACATTAACTTATTCTGAACAACACCTAAAACTTTGGAGAGATATTCCAAAATCAAGAGCTTTCTCTAATGTTGAAGAATATAACGTAGTTGATTCTTACGGAGAAGATATACCAGGATTCCAACCAGAGGGTATTGCAGGACTTGATACAACATCAAGCTATAAAAGAGAACTTGCAAAAGTTAAATGTTTAAATGTAACTAGATCAGTAACCGATCTTATGAGATTAGTAAATACTGTTTCAGAACCAGAAGCATTAGAAACTCAAAATGGAATGAAATTCATTTTAGGTCAAGCTGAACAAGCACTTTTCTATGGTGATTCAACACTAGCACCAGCAGATGAAGAAGGCTTACAATGGAATGGTATTTTAAAACAAACAGCAGATCATAATGTTGTAGATTTAAGAGGTAAATATCTAGAAGATAAACACATTAACAACGCAGCAACAAATATTTTAGACAACTATGGTACACCAACTAAAGCTTATCTACCAATGAATGTTGCACAAAAATTTAGTGAGCAATACTATCCAAATCAAAGAGCAATTATGAGTGTTGAAGCAGGAGAAATGGTAGCAGGTACTACTGTAACTAAATTTAATACATTAGGCGGAACTGTTGATTTAATCCCAGATGTATTTTTAAGAAGAGGTATGGAAGTATTAGATACCAATGCACCAGCTTATGGACAAGAACCACCAACAGCACCAACAGTAACAGCAGCAGTAGCTGACGAAGATGCTAAAAACCCAGCTAAATTTGCACAAGGTGGAACTTTCAAATATGCAGTAGTTGCATACTCACACAAAGGTAAATCTGTAGCTGTAGAAACAGATGCGGTAACAGTTGCAACTGAAAACATCAAAAAAGGCGTAAAATTAACAATTAAAAATTCAGATACACAAATTTTTGCACCAGAATACTTTGTAATCTATAGAACAGAAGATAATGGATCTAAATTCTATGAAATAGGTAGAGTCGGCGCAAAATCAAGAGAAAAATCCGCTGAAACAATCTTTGTTGATAAAAACGAAGTATTGCCAAATACAGGTGAAGCAGTTATAGGCCAATTTGATGAGTCAGCTATTACCTTTAGACAATTGCTACCAGCCTTTAAATTACCATATGCAATGACTGGCCCAGTAAGAAGATTTGGTATTTTCTTATATGGTACACCAATAGTATATGCACCAAAGAAATTTGTAACAATTAAAAACATCAAGATTGACTAGGCTTATCGCCTAGTTTTTCTTTAAGGAGAAATTATGCTGATAAAAAATGATAATTTAGTTAATTCAAGACTTATCATAGATGAAGAAAATTCTGTTAAATTTGATGAATACGGAATGGTTGAAATAGAAGATGAATTAGCTAAAAAACTTTTAGGACTTAAAGGTTATGAATTGGTTGATGATAATAAAAAAGAAAAGTCAGAAGCTAATAAAGATACAAATAAGATACAAGAAGTAACTTTAGGTCAAGGGAAAGTAGAAGTGGAAAGCTTAAATGCTGAAAAAGAAGAAGTTAACTATGAAACTTTATCTATAAAAGAACTAAAAGAACTAATCAAGGCTAAAGGAGAAAAAGCGCCAGCAGGATCTAGTAAAGCAGAGCTTATAGAAACTCTTTTAAAGCTTGATAAATAAACATAGAAAGGGGAGGGTATGAGAAAATACTATGACAATATGTATGATGAAGAGAATCCCTCTTCTAATGAAAATATATACGACCAGGGAGAAAAATTTACATTACCAACAGATCAAGCGGCAGAAAACCTTATAAAGATTAAAGGGCTTACAACCGAAGATTTAATAGATAATCACTTCCAAGGTATAGACCTAATGACTTATGATGGCACACCATTTTCAAGAACATTTTTAGTGTCAAGCCTTAATTCAGCTATAGATAGGGCAGAGCAAGTATTTGATATTTGTATAACCCCTAGAGAAATCAAAGATGAATTACACGACTTTGAGGGAAACAGTCTTTTTGACTCTTACCAATATACACCGTTATTTAAAAGACCAGTAAGAGAAATTGAGTCTATAACCTATAAAATGGGCAATAAGAAAATACTTAAAATTCCTAAAGAATGGATACAACTTGATAAAAGAGTTGGAGATGTGACAATTTTTCCTACAACAGGAAGTGTAAATTATATTAACCCAGCTATAGGTGTAGCTGTACCATATTTTATGACAAGATCTTATATGCCAATGGCAATTTCAATTAATTATAAAGCAGGTATGGAAAAGGAAGAAATTCCACACAATCTTTTAGATTGGATCTTCAAATACGCTGCTATAACTATATTTGAAGTATGGGGAGATCAGATTATAGGTGCTGGTATTGCTTCATCTTCTGTATCAATAGATGGTTTAAGTCAATCTATAGGAACAACTCAATCAGCTATGTATGGTGGAGCATCCGCGCGTATCCTAGAGTACAGAAAAGACCTAGAAGAATTAACTCCGATAATTAGGAAATATTTTGCCAGGTTTGATTCAGTTGTTTTGTAGGAGGATATTATGGCAGCTAATGCAGGTTTTATACCTAAAAACTTTGATGAATTAATAGAAACTCATGGTTATAACGCTTCATGGTATCAATCTATTGTTTGTGAGTGCATGATTGAAGGTCAGCCAGATCCGCATTGCCCTTATTGCAAGGGCGAAGGCTATAGATACATTAGAAGAAAAGAAATAAAGGTTGTTGCTACTAGCTTTAATGGTAAACAAGTTTTAAAACTTGAAGGAATATCAGAGCCGGGGACAGTATATATTACCCCAGAAAGAGATATTATAATGTCCTACCATGATAAATTAGACTTTTATGAAATCGACTGTAGATATTCACAAGTTGTTACAGTTAATGGCAACAAAACCTCCAGCACCTATAGACCGATTAAGAAAGTTATTTTTGTAATGGTAGGCGACTATGTCTATGATGAAAATATAGATTTTAAAATTAGTGAAGATAAACACCATTTAGAATGGATAGATGAAAGCTCAAAACCCCCAAATGGAGCAAGAGTAAGTGTTTTATACTTAACTAGCCCAGAGTATATGATAAAAGAGATGACTCATGAATTAAGATCTGTAAATGTATCTAAAGGCTTAAAAGAGCCTCAAACAGATATTATGCCAAAGCAGTACCTAGCAACTAGAATAAATTTTGCTTATGGTAATACGGTTAATGCTAAAAGGGAATATGAACCTAGTTTAGAAAAAGACGGAGGATTTGCTTATGACTGATATATACAAGGCTATAGATACAGTAGCAAGTGATATGGTTAAGGCAACTCTATCTTATGCTAGAGATGAACTTATTTATGAAGCAAATACAAAATTAAGATCAACTAGCACAGATTATAAGCAAGCTATATCAGCTGTAACGATGGAAGGCCCATTAAAAGGCTATGTGCAACTAAATGGAAAATTCCCAGCCTTACTTGAAAATGGTTGTAATAAGTTTGATGAAAAAATAGGCTTTTCTAAGTCACCCAAAAGAACAAAAGTAGTTAGACGTGTAGATGGAAAAAATGAGCCAGGTTGGTATTTAACAATACCATTTAGGCACAGAACAGCAGGCAGAGGATCATTACCACCTAAGATATTAAAAGCTGCTAAAAATTTAAAATATGGTCAATACCTTGAAGAAAGTCTTGTAAGAGATTTAGGATATTCACCACAAAGATCTAATACAGGATATAAGTGGAAAAATTCTAAATATGATTATCTAGTAAGAAAAACCAAAACATATAAGTCCGGAGCCAAAAGAAGTCAGTATTTAACCTTTAGGAGAGTATCAGATAAGTCAGATCCAAAAAGCTGGTTTCATCCAGGCTTAAAAGGTATTAAAGCTTTTCCAAAGGTTAGTAAAAAGGCTGAAAAATTTTCATATGATTATTTGGAGGCTAACCTATGATACAGATGCTGGACTTGTTTGTAAAAAGCAAAATAAAAAAAGTTTTGAATTACTTATCTAACAATGTTGAATTGATAGATAAGTTTTTTTTATACGCAGATGAAAAAACTAACGAAGACGTTAAAAAATTCATAAAAGAATACAAAATCAACGTGAGATCAAGCTATCCTAGAGAAGAATTGTATCTACCTTGTATTGTTGTCTTGGTGGAGTCGGATCAAGAGGTTTCTTATGGTTTGGGAAATGGTATAGACGAAAACTATATAGGAAATGAATCAGATAGTAATTATCTTAATTGGTCAAAGAATATAAGACACCCAATACAAGAAAGTATTCAAATGCAAACAAATATAAGGTGTGAAATATGGAGTGATAACGCAATTATCACTTCTTTTTTGTATGCAATAACAAAATATTGCTTATTGACAACAAGAAAAGATTTTGAGGAAGAAAACATAATCTTATCAAGTTTAAGTGGTGGAGATTTAGAGCCTATACCAGATTATATAAACTTTTTTGTTTATAGAAGGGCTTTAACTTTATCTTGTGAATATACAACGACATACTATAGATTTGATGAATTTGCAGGAGAATTAGATTCTCAATTCAATTTAGGAACAACTATTAACGATATATCTATTAATCGTAAAGGAGTAGATGATGACGGAAAAGAAAATTGCACCAAAAGCGAAACAAGAGGTAAAGAAAGAACCTCAAAAGAGTAAAAGGCTAATTTCCTTTAAAGAATATTTTATTGGAAAAGGAAATGTAAGAGCAGAAACCAAAGCAGCAATAAGAGTCAAACTTAATGGCCAATTATACAAAAGCCAAGAAGAGTGGGACAAAATTCTTGCTGCTGAAATTGAATAAGGAGTAAATATATGGCATATAAAAAAGGCTACCATTTTCACAAAGTAAGATACAGAAAACCAGGTGTTTATTCTCATGTAGAAAGTAATATGAGAATATTTAAAACCAATGGAGCAAAGAATATGGCATTAATAGGATCTTCTAAAGGTGGCGTTCCTGGAGAAATAACTATCATAGAAGACCCTGAAGATGCTATCAAAATTCTAAAAGGTGGATATCTTTTAGATGCAGCTTTAAAAGCTTACGATCCTGTTATTGAAACAAAAGATGGAGTAGAAATAGGTGGAGCAGATCAAATTTTCTGTATAAGATCAAATGACGCTACAAAGTCAATGGGAAATGTATTCCAAAAGAAAGAAGTACCGGCAACAGTCGGAAAGGTAATAAGCACTCAACACGCTAACTCAACTGGAAGCCTAACAGTAAAAGGCGATTATACTGGCAAAGAAAACAAAACCTTTAAGATTGAAATTACATCAACTGGACTTAGAGATATTTCTGATGCAACATATAAATACTCTTTAGCATCAGATGGAGAGCAAATAGGCGAAGAACTATCACTAAAAGAAACAGCTAATGCAACTGATAAGGATTTAGGAGATGGAATTAAAATAACTTTTGGCCAAGGTAAATACAATCAAGGCGATACATTCCTAATACCTTGTACAGCACCTGTAACCGAGTCAGAATTTGTTTATACAATAACTTCAAAAGACTACGGAGAAGAAAACAACTTAATATCACACAAACTAACAGACGGAGCATCAGCCAATACAAAATGCTTGACTATCTATGACGCTAAATCAGATAAGTACGAGATATTCGACAATTTGGGTGGTGCTTTTTCTATTAAATATACCGGTGATGAAAAATACGCTAGTATTTCAATCATATCTAATGGTAAAGGTGATTCTATAAAACTTCAAACCTATATTGGCGAGAATGCAGAAACAGCAAAGGTTGATATCGACCTTAACCTTGACCCTACACAATATAGAAACGTTAGAAGTCTAGCACTTTATTTAATGGGTTACGAAAACTACGATATAGAACCTGTTAAAACTGCAAATATTGAATTGTCAGTATTGGATTTAGATTTCTTTGATAAGAAAGAGATTACAGAAACAACTCCAATTACTGGTGTTCTAAGAGATATACAAAAAACAACTAAGACTCAATCAGAATATGTTGAGGTAACTATCATAAATAGAGAAGTTTCAAATTATGAAAACTATCCATTTACTTTACTAGCAGGTGGAAGCGAAGGAAGAGAAGCTAGATCCTTTATCAAATTCTTAGATAAATTAGGAAAATACGATATCGACTACATCGTTCCACTAACTGATGATATTGGGATTATCGCTGAATGTAGAGAACACGTAATTAAGATGAGTGAAAGATATGGCAAAGAAAGAAGACTAGTCTGTGGTGCTGCTAACAATATATCAGTTCAACAACAAGTTAATTTCAAATCTCAATTAGAACATGAAAGAGTCCAATTTACTGGTCAAGGTATCTATGACTTTAACAATAAACTATATCCTGCATTTATTCATGCAGCTATGTATGCTGGTAGATTTGCTTTCTTAGGTGTTGAAAGTGCAACAGCTGATGTTTTCAACTATTTAAAACCTGAAAAAACATATCCAGAAGATGATAAGAACAAGCTTATAGATAATGGAGTTCTATTTGACGATATGGTTGCTAGTAGAGATAATCAATTGATTTTCTACCCTAAACTTGTATGGGACTACACTACTTTTGCACAATATAATGACCCACTCAAGGTTGAAAGATCTACAGGAGCTATTGCCGACCAACTTTCTAAAGAAATTAGAAAACAACTTGATAAGATGCTAACTGGTAAATTGACACCTTATTCTGTACTTGAATCTGCAAGAAACAGAGCTATTTCTGTTTTACAACAATACAAGAAAGACGGAATAATTATTGCTTATAAGAATGTCAATATATCAAAAAAGAATGACAGAGTATATCTAACATTCGATGTAGCACCAACAGAAGTAACTAACTTCACATTTATCGATATCACATTCTACAGTGAAGAACTATCCATCATGGATCAAGAAAGTTAGAGAGGTAAATATACATGGCAAGTGCAGAAAAACAAACGGTTGTAACTGGTGCAACCGTCCTATTAAAAATTAAAGGACAAGTAGTTGGCAGAGCACAATCATTAGATCCTAAAATTTCTTATGGAACTGAAGGAGTGTATGAGATAGGCTCAATAATGCCACAAGAACACGTACAAAATAGATATGAAGGTACTTTCACCCTAGAAAGATATATGTTAAGAAATACAGACTTGGCAGATGTTGGATATATAGGGCTTGGAGAAGATATTCTTCAAAAAGATATTATCGATATAGAAGTAATAAACAAATGGGACAATAAAACACTTAGAGTCTACAGAGGTTGTACTTTTAGTGATTACACAACTACTATTAGAGCTAACGCTATAGCAGGTGAAAATGCTACAGTACAATTCTTATCATGCGATATGGGAGAATAAAATAGATGCAAGGATTAAAAGAGTTTACAGATTTAAGTGCTAGAGAAAAAGAAATTGAATTTGAAAGCACAATTCAAGGGGAAAAAGTAAAGGGGACTTTCGTTGTAAAGTTCCCTTCTATTCGCGATAGAGTTGCAATAGGTACTAAAATGTCACAATTATTAGCTGATGCTTCATTATCAACCCTACCTAATGAAAGTTATTTCCTAGCAGAAGCTATTGCTTTTCTCGATAATTTAATTGTTAAAAAACCTGATTGGTTTGACTATGACAAGATAGATAATCCAGAAACCGTTTTGGGATTATACGAAGAGGTCAATATGTTTATAAATTCCTTTCGACCAACAAATGAAGAAACTGGATCTAAAGGAACTGGCGATAAATCCTTGGATAAGGAGTCTGTGGAAAGCAAGTAAAATACTTGGTTGTTCAATGTTTGATGATAGGTTAGCTAATTACAATGCCTATGATTTAGAATTGATGCAATGGCTAAGCTATTTTGATGATCCTATGAACATAGACCAATACAGAAGAAGTTTCACCGATCCAGAATTTGAAAAATGGTGGAATGAAGATGCTCCTGAAGTAGAGAAAAAACAAATAGATGTAAATAATGAACAGCAATGGGAGGAGGTGGATATAGATGAGTGATATCAAGATTAATGTACAAGCCAATACAGATCCTGCTAAACAGAGTTTTTCAAATTTAAGCAAATATATAAAAAATGTACAAAAAGATGCTCAAAATTTTGGTATTGGTGGATCTGAAAGCTCCAATTTAACAGATTTTGCTAGCAAAGATAAAGATAATATAGGCGATTTATCAGAAGTAATTAGAAAGCTTAGTAATAACATTGATAAGTTAGGTCAAAGTTTTTCTGCTAGAAGCGCTTATAATAATTCTACAAATTTTCCATCTTCTCCATCTAGCTTTAATAGTTCTGATGTTAATTCAAGTAATAATAAAAGCTTTAAAGATAATTTATTTGGAAATTTAACAAAAAGTGGACTTGCAATAGGAGCTGGAAGAGCGGTTTTTTCTTATCTAAACAATGGTTCAAAAAATGCAGCTGCTTATGAGAAAAACGCCTTAGATATTTACAATAGACTAGGAGTTTACGGAAGCGACTTTAACAAGGCTAGAAGTGAAGCTAGTAATCAAGGTAAGAAATATGGTTTTGATACTGGACAAGTAATGAATCTACAAGATACCTTGGTTAGTGGTGGATATTATGGGCAAAATGACTTAAAGCAAAGCTCAAAAGATATGATGGAAACATCATTAGCTTTTGGTATTAACGCCAATTCTCTAGGATCGGATTTTTCTCAATTAAGAAAAAGAAGTTTTGACAATATAAGCTCAAAAGAATACACAGACGCTATAGGAACAAATATTGCCGCCACAGGTATGAAAGGCAGAGAAGATGAACTCGCACGAAGTCTTGCTGATATTACAGATGTAATAACTAAAGGCAAACTTGAAGTGACTTCATCTGACTTTGAAATGGCAGCAAGCCTACAAGCACAATTAGCTAGGCAAAATCCTGCATTAAAAGGTGATAAGGCTGCTGAACTTGTAGGTAAAATGCAAGGTGGATTTAACGCTAGAGACAACATGACCTTGAGAATGTTTGGTTATGGCGAAGAGTTAGGCTATGGCGAAGATGCACTAAAAGAAGCTAGAAGAAGAGCAGAACATGGTTTTTCAGATCCTGAAGCAATAAAAGCTTTAACAAGAGGTCTTGGTAAAAATCTTCATAGTGATACTATGAGATCCCTATGGTTGCAAGATCATATGGGAGTTACCGTTGATGAAGGCGACGAAGTTGTAAAACTTCTTAATCAAGGTCCTGAATCATACAAAGAAATCCAAGAAAAGTATGGCAAGGGTGGAAATAAAGAAGCACAACTTGATAACGCTATAAACTCAAAAGCATTAATAAATACCAATTATGAGTTGAACAAAGAAGCCACTTCTATGGATGCGGGCAATGCTCTTAATGAAGCTACAAGACCATTTAAAGAAACCTACAACAATATGCCAAGTTTCTTACAAGGTACAAGCTCAATAGCTGGTCAAGCCTTAATAGGTGGGGGTATAGGTGCAGCAGTAGCAAATGTACCAAGGTTACTTATCGGTAATCTAGGCAAGGGTGCTGGCAGTTCAGCTGGCGAAAGTGCAAAAGTCTTTAGTTTATTTTCAAAATTAAAGAATCCGGTTGTTGCAGAAGAAGGCGGAAATGTTGCTAAGTCTGTAAGTTTTCTAGGTGAAAATGCAGGCAAATTTTCTAAAGGTTTAGGTATAGCAGGTACAGCTATTACAGTTGGTACATATGGATATGAAGCTTACAACAATTTCAAAAAAGGTGATGTAAAAGAAGGTTTTGGATCCATCGGTGCTGGTGCTGGAACATTGGGTGGCGGTTTTGCTGGTGCAAAATATGGCGCTATGGCAGGAACAGCAATAGCTGGCCCAGTAGGAACTATAATAGGTGGAGCTTTAGGCGGTATAGCTGGTGCATTTGTAGGAGATAAACTAGGTAGAAAACTAGGGAAAGGCGCTGCAAGTATATCTACTGTTGAAGCAAGCGAACTCCACAAAGACAAAAAAGATAAAGATCTTGTTGGTAGAAAAGAATTAGTTGTTAAAAGAGAAGAACAGCTATTAGATAGGCTTGAAAATGGTGGATTATTCAACATAACTGTTGAAGGATCTAAAGGCGAGAAAAAAATTAAGTCTACAGGTACAAACAAGAAAGCAGGGTCAAGTTATGCACAAAGTAGAAGTCAATACGCTTTTAATAGAGCTAATGGCTTGCCAGTAGATACTGGTCCTCTCGAAGGCAATGAAAACTTTGATAAGATTTGGAGCTATTTCAAAAAACAAGGCTTTTCTGATGCTGGTACAGCTGGAATTATGGCAAACCTACAAGCAGAATCCGGGCTTAATCCAGCACAAAAACAACTAGGTGGAGGCCCTGGTAGGGGACTTGCTCAATGGGAAGGCCCACGATTTAAAAATCTAGTTAACTATGCACAGTCAAAAGGAACTGATTGGACAAATCTTAAAACTCAATTAGATTTCTTAATGCAAGAGATGAACTCTGATTATTCATCTTCATGGTATGACTCATTCAAAACATCTAATGATGCTAGAAAGTCTGCTGCAAGCTTTGAAAATACCTTTGAAAGACCAGCTAATAATCATAATGTTGAAAGAGGAAATATAGCAGAAACTATATTATCTCAAGGAATAAAACAGCTAAGCGACCAAAAAGATGCAAATATTGGCAGTCAATCCAATATAAGTTCTTATGCTATCGGTATAGATAGAGTACCAGAAGACCAGCTAGCCTTTATACACAAAGATGAAGCAGTTTTATCAAAACTTGATGCAAAAGATTATAGAGAAAGTAATTTGTCAAACGCAACTAACGGAACTATAAATTTAAATGTTAGCATTAATGGAGCAGAAAATAATACCATTACAGAGCAAGTAAAAGAAGCGGTATTAGCAGCGATTAAGCAATTATCTAATAATCAACAAAAATTCCAGCTAAATCAAGTTTATCAAAGAAAGGCAAGGTGATAAATGTATAGCTATGTAAGCAACCCTTATTGTAAAATTACATTTGCCACAGAAAAGGGTAACGTAGAGATATTTCAATTAGCCAACCCTACAACAAATAAGAACCTTGATTTTGATGTACTATCGCTTGAAACTACAAGAGATGTAGGAGCTGATGATTGTGCAACTTTTTCTATATCCTTAGCCTTTAAGCAAGAATGGTATGATAAAATACATTCTTGTGATCTTGTTATTATTGAATTAGGCAGAGGTGATAAAAAAGGGACTGTTTTGTTTGGCATGGTAGATAATTCTTACAAATCTTTAGTGTACGTAGATCTAGTGCCTAAAAGAATTATAAACATAACAGGTAGAGGTTTTAATAAAGCCTTTATGCAATTTGACATTGGAGCAGTGCAAGAAATAAATGCAAGCTACAATATGTGTGGATTTTACCAAGGTCAAGATGCTATTGTAAGTCAAAACTCTCCATCAAAACTTATTAAGACTGTTGTTGATTTCTATCTTGATAAGGGCATAAATCTTAATTTTGCTAATGGAAAATCATTCAAAGATTATTTTAAAGGCATATATCTTGATAATGCAAGACAACGTCAAGAGTCTTTGGGGAATAATTTTACAGCTTATGAGTTTCAAGGCAGTTTATGGACTTACTTAAAAGAATTAAGAAACGCTCCTTTTAATGAGTTGTTTTGGGAAGTGGTTGATGATAAACCGACCCTTATATCAAGACCGACACCTTTTAATCCTACAGATTGGGCAAATCTACCATTATATAAGATAGATGATAAAGATATTATGGATGAAGAATTAGGCACATCTGATTTGGAGTCTTATACAGTTTATTCTGTTAAGGGCGAAAGCTTAATAACAGATTACGATCAATTATTTGGCCCTCCTATTTGGTATAAACCTTATTATGACAGATATGGACTAAGAAGATTACAAGTTACTAGTAAATATTCTAGCGCTGGAGCTTATGGCCCTACTGGAGCTAGTGAGGGTAGCGGTGAATGGGATGTTGGTATTCATGAAAAAAGTGATTATGAAAAAGATCTTGAATTTTGGAAAAAAGAATTTGATCAAAAGAACATAGATGATGCAGCAAAAGAAGCTAAAGAAGAAGCAAAATCTACAGACCTTAGTTACAGCGATGTTAGACGTGAAACTAATTATATGGGACTATCTAAAGATGAACTAGAATATAAAAAGAAAAAACTAGAAGAAGAAATAGTCAAAGATAGTGTAGATGAAGCTAAATCAAATATGGAATCAATTATAAGCGAAGCCAACAAAGAAGATGACTCTCAAGTATCACAGAAGACCATTGATTTATTTAATTGGAATATCAAAAATGGAATGATGGAAAACGGTAGTTTCATTTTAAGAGGTGATGCTGTATATAAAGTTGGTTGTAGGTTATTAGTACCAACTACTGATATGGAATACTATATTGAAAATGTTAGTCACAGTTTTGTTTATGCAGAAGGTCGGAAAACAACTTTACAAGTAACTAGAGGCTTAAAATACGGTAGTCGATTTAAAAAGCCTTGGAATCAATGGCAGATGATAACCGCGGATGATATGACAGAAATAACAGGCATGGACTATTCATCAATGGATATACCAGTTCAATATGGCGGTAGTACAAGCGGAGGATATGTACCGATTAAATATTCAGATCCTACTGGATTTAGAGCAAGTATTGCTTCTATAGCTTGGAGTCACGCAAATGAACGTTATGATATGGGATCATTAAGAATGAATGATGGAATTTCAGATTGTTCTAGTTTGGTATACAAGGTAGCAATGGAAGCACAGGGCAGAGATTGGCATGGAACATGGGCTCCATCAACTTATACAATGATAGAACAAGGGGAGAAACTAAAGCTATGGTATAAAATACCACTTAGTGAGGTTAAACCTTGGGATATACTATTAAGAAATGAGCATACAGAATTTCTATCTGATGATGGTAGAACATTTGGGGCACATGATTATGGTGTACCTTCTGGCCCAGGCAGAAAATATAATCCAGCAAATTGGAATTGTGGACTTAGAATATATGGTTTGTAGGAGGAATGATGAGATTACAATCAAGTTTAGGTGAAGTCCAATACGGAGGAAGAGCAGATGCAGACAATCAAGGGAAAATCATAACAGGTACTGTAACAAGAGTATATGATAAAAATGGTACAGCTGATGTTTTGCTACAATCAGGTTCTTTTGTAGGGGATAATCAAATAACAAATGGAATAGTTAATTCTTGTGTACAATTAGAAAGCTATTCTGGTTATGATGAAGAATCAGATATGTATTATGGAGATTACACGCCTTTGCAAGTAGGTCAAAGAGTTGTACTTGCTTTTATAGGATCTGAAAAATATAAACCTATTATTATTGGAACTCTTCCAACCTGGAATAAAAATAAAACTAATGTAAATCCTAGAATAGATGCTTATGGTGAAGCTGTAGCTACACGTGGCGAAAGCGCAAGAGTAAATAAGGATCAATCTTATACTTATAGAAATGGTAGTGGTGAATATGAAAATGTTGAAAGTTCATGTGCTTTTTCTGTAGGTAAAATCCATAAAATGAGTGATCATAGAGAAGATGCTTTTAACTTTGAAGATTTAACGCTTAAAAACAAAAAGACAAACAAAACTATTCGCCACAACTTGCATACAAGCTTAATAGAACCCTTTAACTATCTAAGAGTTACAAAAGATTCTGTAGAAGATAGGGCTGATGCAAAATACAACAGATGGTATCACGATGCACAATTAGGCATTACAAGATATTCTCAAGATACACCCGACTTTTTATTTACTATAGGTATAGATGAAAATAAGAATTTTGAAATTAGAACACAACCTAAAACGTTCAAAAGGCTTAGAAGAGATGACGAGCCTAAAGAATACGACAGAAGAACATTAAGAAAATCAGAGTCTAAGATAATGAGAAAACATTTTGAAGAAAATCCTAGACCAGAAATGGAAGTCCCAGATATAGTGGAACTTGCAAGTGTTAAAATTGAAAATGATGGGACTTTATCATTATTTAGGCAAACTGACAAAGGACAAACAAAGTTATCTTTTACTGAAAAGGGAGTAAGATTGGAAACATCAGAAGATGTTGAAATTAAAACAGAGCAAAAAGTAAAAATACTTTCTGATAGTGATGTTAGAATAGACTCTATAGGTGAAACAACCATTAACTCAAAAGGAAGTGTTAACATAAGATCCGGTAGTAGTATAAATTTAATTGCACCCGAAGTAAATGAAATCAAAGGATCTAATTCGCCAATTGATAGATACGATAGTAAGCCTATAAGATTTATCGATCCAGGCGAAACAGGAACAGGAAATAAAAATGGCCTTGAATGGTAATGCTTATGATGGAATTAATAGATTAAAAAGAATGGAGTTGGAATATAAAAATCAATCCTATGTATTTGATTTAAACCCAGAAACTTATGATTTAAAAATTCCAAATAGAGTAAATGTACATTATACAAAAGTTGGAGCAGTAGTTGATTTGTTTGGATCCGGATTAAAAGAACTTAATATAGTAGGCACTACAGGCTACAAAGGAACAGGAAAAGATCCAGCACATGGATATCAAAAGTTTCTAAGCCTTAAAAAAACTATGTTAACAGTTATGGATGATATAAGAGATGGAAGACCAGTAAAGGACTTTTTAAACTTTTATAATCATACTGATGGCGAAGCATACGTAACAATACCAATTAGATTAAATATTTCTAGAAATGTTAACCAGCCACTAATATACAAATATGATATACAACTTTATGTATTAAGACGTGTTGGAGATGCAGTAGAAAGTCCCGAAATACAAGTAATAGGAAATCCATTAGAAAGTCCTAAAACGATAACAATAACAGTAAGAGATAGAGATGTAATAGAAAAACTTGACACTAACGATACAAAGTTTAGCAAAGTTAATTTAACAAAGGATTGATTATGATCCAATTAATTGAAAACTTATCCCCTTTAGTAGGTTGCAAAGTTAATTCTATAAGATGGTGCCCTTCAACGGCTTACCAAATATGTAAGAATCTTAGATTTGCTTCCCTTGTTTGCTTAGATGTAAACAATGATAAATACTACAAAAGTGGGATTAAATATAAATTTGAAAACAAAATAAGTATCAGTACTTATAATATCCACAAGAAAGTACTTGCAATGGACAAAAACGTACTTGATACGAGCTACTTTATACAGACACAATCTTTTACCAACTTTCCAGGTGATGTTAAGAACACATTATCATTAAATGATATGCTTTTCTTCTATTCTATAAACAAATTTAAGAATGACAGTGCTATATTTGATTGTTTAGAGAGTTTACACGAGATTAAAAAAAGCTATTTATATACTTATATACTTTTTATCCTACTTGACTCTTATAGTCTAAGATATGAGCTATACAAGCATTATATATTAGATATAGATATTGAATATGGCGAGCTTAGAGAAGAAAGACTTGATAGGCTTATAAATAATGTTTATTATGTCAAAGATAAGCTAGAAGACTATAATTTGAATAAAACAACAGATCTAAATAATCATCTAACGTGCTTGTTAACTAACTTATGGTTGATAAAGAAAAAGCTTAAACATGATTTTATTGAGGTGGGCGAGCTATGAATGGACTTATTACACACAGAATAGAATTGGGAGATTCTTTACAAAGAATAGCTAAAAAATATGATATTAAAAATTGGCGTGAAATTGTAGAGGTCAATCAATTAGATTCTCCTTACATAGATTCGGTTCACGAAGGATTTTTAGATTATGGAGATAAGAAAGTTGCTAAATTAGGTGAGTATATACTAATACCAACTAGCCAAGCTTATTCTGTTGCTAATAGCAATGACAAATCAGAAATAGAAGCTGTTGCTTATGGAATGGATTTAGACTTATACCACAATAAGACGGTAGACCATGATGTAAAAGGTCATTTGGAAGTCAACCATTCAGATGTTGATATTGTAAAAGGACTTGAAAATTTAGGTCAGCAACTATTATCAAGGCTTTCAGTTGAAAAAGGGAGCTTGTTTATGCACCCTGAATTTGGATCTAGGCTTAGTAGATACTATGGCAAAAATTACAGTCAAGAAAACGTAAATAAAATAATATTTGAAGTTGAATCTTGCATTAGATCGGACTTTAGAGTCAAAGATATAAAAGATATCGATGCAGAAGTTATTGACGGACAAGTGATTATTAGAGCTAAGGTTATTCCAATAGAGCCTGGCAAGCCTTTTAGCTTTGAATATATATTATAGGAGGTGAGAAGCGTGGCCTTTAGAATAAAAGGAGCTAATAGTATTTTAGAAGAGCTTATCAATTGGGTAGCATCAAGAACTGATAAGCTAACAGACTTTAATGTCGGTTCAGCTACCAGAACTCTACTAGAATCGGTAGCACTACAAGCAGAAGAATTTTATTATGATCTTAAAAAAGGCGTTGAGCATGCTATTAGGAATAGCTGTTACAATGCTTTTTCTTTTGAAAGAAAACCTGCAATTAGAGCAGAAGGCTATGTAACAATTTTTTTTGATGAGCCTTTATATCAAGAAATGATAATTCCAAGAGGTAGTCTTTTTCATACTGGTAAGAATAGGCTTAAAAAAGAATATTATAAAAGCGTTGAAAACGTAAAAGTACAAGAAGGTAGCAGATCAATAATAATAAAAATAGAAGCTGTCGAAAAAGGCAAAAGAGGTAATGCTGTAGCTGGTGAAATTTGCAAAATGGAAATGGGTTCAGCAAACATAGCTAATGTTGCCAATACTAACGATATTTTCAATGGTGAAGATAGAGAAAGTGAAGCTAGTAGAGCACAAAGATTTAAAGAATTTGTGCATACTCTACAAAGAGGTACAGCAGAAGCCATTGCTTATGGTATAAAAGAAGTTCCTGGCGTAAGTGGTGTATATATAGATGATAATTACATTGGATTTGCATTAGCTTATGTACATGATAAAGCAGGAAACTTAAATAACGAGCTTTACGAAGAAGTATATAAGGCTGTAGAAATATATAGATCCGCTGGAATTGAAGTAGCTATAAAGCCAGCTGTCAAAAGAATTGTAGACGTGGACAATATAAAAGTTATTTATAGGGAAGGCGTTAATAGCATTTTATACGATTCAATGATTACTGTAGCTATTAAAGAATACATGGACAATATGAAAGTATCTCAAAGCCTTAAATATTCATCTTTATTAGCTTATATATATGACTCATACAGTGAAGCTATAGCTTATGTTGATCTTGAAAATTTAAAGGATGTAAATATAAGAAAAGATGAAATAATTAGACCCGGTGTAATAGCAGTCAATACTACCGTTGAAAAGCTTAAAGGCAAAGAAAAGAGTTAGTAATGAAATTAAGATTGCTGAACTCTATTTATTACAAGTCCTTGTTAGCACTGTATAAGTTAAATGTTGATGCTGATGGAAGAGCTAAGAGCATACTTATTGATGCGATATTTCAAGCTTTAGTAATTCAAAAAGATGGATTGAATTTAGCTATATTAGAAATGGCTTTAGAAACAGCAAATGACGATTGGCTTGACTATTGGGGCAATATGTTTGGAGTACCAAGAGACTACCAAGAAATTGATGATGTTTATAGAAAAAGAATAATAATTGAAATATTGACCCCAAAGAACACACTAGAAGGCATAAAAATTGCAGCTGCAAGAAAAATCAACAAAGACAATAACGAAAATTTATTGCCAGAATCCATTAGAATTTTTGAACCATGGACAAAGCTTATCAAGCTTGATGAAAGAGAATATTTAGATGGCGAAGGAAGGCTGATTTCTTATGATTATTGGATCTATTCTGTAATAGATATATCTTTACCAGATTCAAGTCATATTACACCAGCTTTGATAAACTATCTTAACAGAGTTAAAGCAGCAGGTGTAAAAATCACATTTTCTATTGCTCCTAGATGGAATATTATTAAAGACCAATTTTGGGAAGAAAGAAATACTCACGTTTATAACAAGATATATAGAGAACACTTTATAGATATTGCTTATGTAAATAACGATGCATTTGCAACCGTACCAGATGCAAGAATTGATATCTTATTAGATGATTTAGCAAATACCATTTTAGATGGCAAAGCTATTCTTGAAGGTAAACAAATAATGTTTTGGGATGGAGTTGGCAAGGTAAGAGAAATTTATGCAACAGGAGTATTAAGAAATCATTTAGGCGGGATCTTATCTTTAGAAGATATAGCAAAGGTATTAGAAAAAGAAAACCCGAGCCTAGAAGAAGCTTATGCACTTGAAAACGAATCATTTAGTGCAGATAGACAAAAGGAAGGAAGACTTACTATGACTTTAAAACCTATAGAAGTTAGAACAGAAAGGATCAAATAAGATGGCTATTAAAACAGTCAATACAAATATTTACGAAAGATTGCCAATAATAACTAACACAGCCCATTGTTCCAGAGCCTTATCCTTATTGGAACAAGGAAACATCTTTATTGGTCTTGGCAGAACTAGTCCATGGGAAAATGAAAACAAAGATGGCTTTGTGCCACCTGAACCAAATCTTGATGCTGAAAACCTTGATGAGTTAGTAGGTATGAAAAAAGCGGACAGAGTTTCTATGGTAATTCCAGATGAGTCTGGAGAAATTGAATATGCAAAGATAAAATTTAAAACTTTGACAAAAGAAGAAGCTTTGAAGCTAAAATCCAGATGGGTTTTGATTGAAAGCACCATATATTTTGATGAATTGCCACCAGTTACTTATAGGCAAATAGGCATATTTTCAAGAGTTACACCAAAAAATGGCAACGAAAATAAAAGAATTTTATTGCCAGAGGATATAGAAGATGTTGGTGTTCTTGAAGTGATAGCAAATAGAAAAGTAACAACAAGACAATCAGATACTAAAGATAGCTACTTTATGATTATTGAGTGCTAGGAGGATATATGACAGAAGAAATTAAAAATATTGATTTGTCACAAGCACCATATTATGACATAAATCTAGATAATAATTATACTCAATTGTTATTTAGACCTGGATTTCATCTTCAAAGTAGAGAACTAAACGAATTACAATCTAGTCAAAAAAGAATAGTTAAAAATATTGCTGATTGTTTTTTGAAAGATGGAGATATAAAAAGTGGAGCACAAATACTTATTGAAGATATAGAAGGATCCATAGAAAAGAATGTAACAGTTACAGATGGAAAAATTTATTTAGCTGGAATAGTAAGAGATTTTTATAAACAGACTGTAAGAATAAGAGGAAAAGGTCTTGAAACTATAGGAGTAAGACTTCAAAGAGAAGCTATACAATCTATTGACGATCAAAGGCTTGTTTCTCCTGCAAGTGGTACACCTAATTATGGGTTGCCAGGAGCTGATAGATTAAAAGAAAGCTTGATATTAAGAGCAAACGATGATAAGGCCACTACAATCTATGTATTGCAAGATGGCGAGCTTGTAACAAATAACAAAAACGATGAAGATACCATATTTAATAAGTTCTTAGCTTTGCTAGCTAGAAGAACCTATGACGAATCCGGTCATTACAAGGTTAGGGGTATGGAGCTATCACAAAAGGCACAAAGTGACGAAGAATGCTTATACCTAAACCTATCAAGCGGTAAAGCTTATGTAAAGGGTTGGGAAATAGAAAAGCAAACAGCAACAACTATTCCTATTCCTAGAGCTAATGTAACCAGAAATATTATTGCAGAGCCAAAAATATTTGAGACTGGCAATAGTAGATATTTATTAAATAATAGTCCGGTAGCAAAAATAGATAGGCTTATTTCAGTTATACAAGTAAGTCAAAGATTAACTAGACAAGGGTCGGTAAATGGTACAGATCCTATTCCAAGTCAATTTACACCAGTTGCACAAATCTTATCAGTTAAGCAAACAAACACCAATACAACTTATAGTAAGAATGTTGATTATGTATTAGAGTCTGATACTATAAGATGGCTAGATGGTGGAAAACAACCAGATTTGGGAACTAGTTATGAGGTAGAGCTTACCTACAACAAGGCAATGTTAGCAGACAAAGATTATAAGCTAACAGTAGACAGAGGTAATTATTATATTGAAATTCTTGATGGTGATATGCCAGTAGATAAATCACAAATGATTGTAGACTACACATTTTACTTGCACTATATAGCAAGTATTACCATTGATGAGAAAGGAATGCTAAGAGTTATTACAGGTCAATCAGATACGGTTGACAAAGTAGCACCAGCAGATATTACAGATCAAGATGTTCTTCTTTTAGGTTATGTACAAGTTGCACCGGTAAATGATGTTTTAAAAATAATAAATTCCAGAAGTTTAAGATCAGATATGGCAAGAATCCAAAGAATGTTTGAAAGACTAGAAGATATGGAACTTAACCAAGCCATAACGGACTTAGACAAAGAAGCTCTTGAAGGTGAAGAAGCAACTCAACTAAAGGGGATTTTAACTGATGGCTTTATGGGCTTTAGTAAAGCAGATATAAACCACCCTGATTATAATGCAAGTATAGATGTAACAACTAATGAATTGACTTTAGGTTATAAATTTTCCATCAATAAATTAAGTATAGATAAGGAAAATTCAAAAGATATAAAGGAATACGAAAGAATTGTTACTGCCAGTGGAAAAGAAATAATAGGTGACAAACAGCCTTATGCAACTAGAGCCTATAGGATAAATCCTTTTACAGCCTTTCCAAAAACACCAAGTGTTAAGATCTATCCGCAGGTAGATAATTGGGTAGAAACCAACAGCATAGTATTAAGAGAAAATGGTGGAACGGAAGTATCTTTTAATAGTATTAGAAGAGATAATGGTAAACAAGGCCCGCTATTAGGTGATGGATGGGCATGGAGTTCTACTACTAGTCAAAGTGCATCAACATCTTCTTATCAAACAACATCAACAAGTGTAAATGTAACAGAAAGCGCTATAGAGTATATGCGACCTATAGAGATAACAGTTACAGCAACAAGATTTTTGCCAAAGCAAGACAATATTAAAATTTTATTTAATGATATTGAAGTAGATGCAAAGCCATTAAGCGAAAACAACAAAGGAGCAGATGGACAGCTTATAGCTGACACCAACGGAGAAGTAAAAGCTTCATTTACTATTCCAGCCAAGGTAAGATGTGGAACTGTAAGCGTAGATGTTTTTGCAGAGGATAATCCAAAATTAAGAGGCAAAACACCATTTACAGCTAATGGTATTCTAGAAACAACTACAACTACACACACCACAACTACTCATAAGACTTATACAACAGTTTATACTACAAATTGGTTTCAGAGAAACATAGTAGATCCAGTTGCACAAACTTTTTCTGTTGGCAAAGATCAGATGTTAAATTCAATAGGCTTATATTTTGCTAGCAAGGATAAGGACTATGATCTAAGAATACAAATAAGAAAATGTGATAATGGTTATCCAGGTCAAGAAATTCTCACAGAAAAAGTAATAAACTTTGACGAGATAAATATTAGTGAAGATAGCACTGGTCAAACAAAAATAGACTTTGATAATCCAGTTTATTTAAAGGCTAATGAACAGTATGCAATAACTGTTTTGTCAAACTCATCAACAGCTAGTATATATGTACAAGAATTAGGTAAAAGAGATTTGGCAAGCAAAAAACTTATACTTGAAAATCCATATTTGCCAGGCTTAATGTTTGAATCTTCTAACGCTATAGCATGGAGTGCTAAACAAGACTTTAACCTAAAATTCGATTTGTATACAAATGATTATGTAAGAGAATCTTATGTTTACTTTAACTCTATAAAAGGTATCGAGTATGACTCAATAAAAATACTTTCAGATACATCTGTACCTTTGGATTGCTCTTTGGAATGGTCATATTCAACTGATGAGTCAAAAACATGGTTTCCAATTGCAGTAGATAATCAAATGAACTTACTTAAAAAAGTAGATAATGTAACAATTAGAGCGATTATGACAACTAAAGGTAATTTATCACCGGCAATAGCTTTGGATAGCTTGTTGTTGGTTGGTTGCTTAAATGATAGTAAAAGCTCCTACATTTCAAGAAACGTAGTAACAGATGTTAAATACAGTGATATAAAAGTAGTAGTTGATGTCTATGCTCCAAGTGGAACTGGTGTAGTTTTCTACTATGCTGTTGATCGAGATGGCAAAGAATGGAAAAAACTATCTCAAAAAGGTGAAGGCAAGGTAAAAAAAGTAGGTGGTTATATTGAATACACTTATGAAGCTACAGAAACAAGTCCACAAAACAATTTTAGAATCAAGGTTGACTTATCTTCTAATAACCCTGCACTTATACCAACAGTAAGAAGACTAAAATGTATTATGAAGTAGGTAGATATGGATTATAGAGTTGATGAAGTAGGAGCCTTAATTTTTTCAGCAAAGAAAGACGAAAAAAAAGATAGTATAGACCAAATGCAAGAAGAAATAAAATCAATAAAAGAAATTGTTGAAATGCTAAGAAATGAAAACAAGGCACTTAAAAAAGAAATAGAAAAAATAAAGAAAGGAATGACAATATGAAGTCGTTCCTTTTTTGCTTGAAGGTGACTGTATGGAAAAATTAACTAATCAATCTCCACTTTTTGATATTACCAAAAGAATTAACGAGATCGTAGATGAATTAAATAATAACAAGGATATTTATTTAAATTTTAAGCCAGATATAAGCAAGTCCTTGACTAAAACTTATAAATATACTGATCTTCCCATTTCTTATGATGTAGATGTTATTGGTGTTTACAAGATAGAATTAACGACTGAAAACTCTGTTTTGCCCTATGAATTATCCATAAAGGGACAAAGCACAGAGGGAAAGTTATTCAAAGCTAACAACATTGTCGATAATATTTTTCTTTATAAGGGAGATAAGATTGTCTTTAAAGAAAAAACATTAGCCGAAGGTGATATTCTTACAGTTAGCTACCAAATGAATATTTTAGATTCTTTTATCAAAGAATATAATTCAGTTCAAAACAATATTAGTATAGTTTCAGAAATTTCAGAAGAAAATAAGAAACAAATGGCAGCTATCAAAGAAACAATAAAAGACTTTTACAATGTACAAGATTTTGAGCCAGTAAGTCAAGAAGAATTGCTCCAGTTATTAGGAAGTTTAGGAGAATAGCCTATGGAAAAAGCTTATAAAATCAAAGTAGATATGAAAAATAACAACGGACTTTATACAGGCTTTGTACAATATGACAACAAAACTAATATTCTATATATCAATCTTACTGAAGGGATAAGGATTTTAGAAATTAAAGACTATGAGGAAATTTATTGTCTTATGCTTAGGCCTGATATGAAGACCTTAAAGCTAGATTGCCAAGTTTCAGAAGATAATAAGCAACTAAAAATAGTGCTTACAGATGGAACTCTATGTCAACCGGGGATTTTGCAATGTGAAATAAAGATTATAAATAAAGACTATGTACTAACTAGTGGTGAATTTTATCTACAAGTTAGAAAAGGAATTGGTACAAGTGGTAAGGATACTTTTATATCAAATCCATTTATGATAAGCAAAGATGGTTATACGCCAAAAGTTGGAATAGACTTTTTTACTGAAGCAGATAAGCAAGAGATGTTGGAAAAAATTGGAAAAATGAGTGTAGCTAGGATCACAGAAGAAGATATAGCTAAGATGTTCTAGGAGGAAAAAATGAGTAGATTTTTAGATTTAGTTGGATTGCAACACCTAATAGGATTAATTAAAGAAAAGTTCGTGCAAAAAGAATCTGGTATGGGTTTATCAAAGAATAACTATACAGATGAGGATAAGCAAAAGCTATCGACTTTAAAGACCTATAATGTGGCAACAAGTGAAGAAGCAGGCCTTTTATCTAGCGCAAATCTTAATAAGCTTAACGGATTAGAAGATGGTGCAGAAAAAAATATTATTACAAAGATAAAAAGAAATGGAACACTAGTCAATGTAAGCAACAAAGAAGTCAATATCACAGTACCTACAAAGATATCAGAATTAGTTGATGATAAAGATCTTGTAAACAAAACAACTGTACAAAAACTTATTAGTGATGCAAGGCACATGAAAAAAGAAATAGCAGCAGAAAAGCCAAGCACAGCAGATGAAAATACCATATATCTCATAGGGCCGAAAGGCGAAGGAAGTAACGTTTATGAAGAATGGTTATTCATCAATAAGAAGTGGGAAAAGATCGGAGATACAAACACACAGGTAAATCTTGATGGATATGTTAAAGAAGCAGATTTACAAGCTATAAGTACAGAAGAAATCAACCAAGCCATGGGAGCATAGTCTATGAAACTATTAGATTATGAAGGATTAAAGCAGGTTGTAGGTAAAATAAAAGGACTTATCGAAAAGAAAGCCGACAAAGATAAATTTGAAAAATTAGAAATAAGTTCAAAATTTATCGACACTAAAGATACAGACGAAAGCCCTCAATGGTATATAGAAAATCACCCTTATGAGATAGTAAAAGAATTTAAAAAGACGCTAGCATTAGGCTTACATACCAAAACTGATGCTCAATATTGTCTACTAATAACTATGCAAGGTTGGGAAGATTCAAGTGGTGGATATCCAATACAGATTTGTCTACTTACAAAAAATATGCAGACTTACTTTAGACTAGGTTTAGATAATGTTACATGGTCAAGTTGGGGAAGATTTTTAGATGAGATTGATCTAAAACTAAGTCTTTCTCAATTAAAAGAAGATCCAACTCACAGAACAGTAACAGATGCTGAAAAGACCAAGTGGAACAATATAACCAACGTAGAAAGAATAATTTCATCAGATATATTGGTAAGACTTAAACAGGTTGAAAGTGGACTTTATGAAGATATAACTGGCAACCCATTTACTATTAATTTTAAAGATTTAAATGGGATTAAATTTACCAACGGAGTATTCAATGAAGATTTATCTAGGTTGGAGTGCTAGTAGATGCTATTTTACAAAATATTAAATAGGAAAAGGAAGTGATAAACTTTGAAAAGATTAAGTGATTTACCAATAGGGGCAAAGATTAAGGATATAAATACAAAATACAACGGTCATACCATAGTATGGATAATAGCAGACAAAAATCACAGGGGTTATCCGAATAACACGGTAACACTCATAAGCGAGAGAGTTTTACTAGATAAGAAATTTGATAGTTCTACAATAAAGTACCAAGATTCAGAACTTAGGAGGTGGATTAATGATAATAATGGATTGTTGAAAAATTTTTCTTCTAATTTTAAAAATGATATTGTCTACACTAGCATAAGCACAGCATCTGGAAATGCTACGGATAAAATGTTTTTAGTTTCGATGACAGAAGTAGGGTTAGAAAGCGGTTCTGAAAAAGAAGGATATAGATTTCCCTTATTTACCGACAATAACAGTAGAATGGGCAAAGATTTTGATAACAGCAATAAAGCTTGGTGGCTTAGAACTTTCTATAAATCCACCGAAAATCTGTTGCGCACCGTCGACACCGATGGTAATGCTAACGCCCAGTACTACTACAACGCCTCTGGTGTCCGTCCGCTTTGTAATCTGAAACCTGAAATCTTGATATATGATAATAAAGGCTCTGACGGTGCATACACTATTTCTTGGAATAGAATACCAATCATTGAAACTACTACAAGCGCTAACATGGGTCTACAAAATAAAGAGTTTGAATTTACTTACAAGGTATCAGATCAAGACAATCCAACTCTTACTGTCAATGAATATCTTGATGGTAAATCAACCAAGCAATTTACAGCAACCGCTGGATCAACATATACTTTTAGCTTGTCAAGATTAGCCTATCAAAAATTACTTAATGGCAATCATACTATAAAAATAGTCGCAGATGATAATGAAGGAGGTGTTGCAGAGAAAGTCTTTAATTTTAGAAAGAACGAAACAAAAATACTCTTTGAACTCCAAAAGCCATTACAGGCAGATGCTATGGTAACAAAGGCACTAATAAATCTAGTCGGATCAATACCAGAAAAAGCGATACTAAAAATAGAAGCTTGCAACAATGGTAGTGATGCAAATCCTACATGGGAAGATGTGACAGATAAAGCTGCTGGGAATAAGAAGATATTCTTATCAAATAAGCAAAAAACAGCATCAAATTGGGGATTTAATATAAGAGTAAGTGTAGAAAGAAACGGAGCAATAGGAGAATGTTACATTTCATCAATAGGGGGAAACTTCGAATAATGGCAGTATTTCATAAAATAGATTCTATACTAGGAATCAACAAGAAAAAAGAAGCTGAACAAAAACGCTTTATGGCAATGGGAAAGCAAATTTCCAAACTAACATTAGAAGCTGCTGAAAAAGAGAAAGTCATAGAAGCTTTAGGCAAACAATCAGCTATGAATATGATAAAAATGGCAAAAATGGAAAAAGAAATTCTAGATCTACAAGGGGGCAAATAATGGATTTTTTACAATTAGCATGGCAATATGAATGGATTACACTTGATGAGCTTAAATTTTTGGTAAAAACAAAAAAACAACCTTGGGGACAAATTACTCCAGAAGAATTTAAGATAATTACTGGTCAAGATTATGTTGAATAATTAGTGAACTAGCTAATTATAAGGCTTTAAAGCCTCATCTAAATGATAATTGGTTAAAGCCTAACTGATAATTTAGATAATCAAAAAAAGTTAGGAGAAATAAATTGTGAACATTATAGAAAAAATTGCTGATATTGCAAATAAACAAGGTATTGCTATTGCAATTAGCATAGTTTTGTTAGCTTTTATCTTTTTGTTTGGTAGAAGCTTTTTAAAGCAATATGATGAGCAAAAGAAATTAGACAGAGATAATATTAAAGCTGAAAAAGAATTAGAAAGAAAAGAAAGGAGCGAGGACAGAAAGCTTGTAAGGGAACAAAATCAGTTGATAATTGATTTGAATGTTAAATATACTGATATAATGTCTAAACTTAGCTACAATATGGAAACTAACGATCATATGCTATCTGAACACAATAAAATGTCTGCTGATAATTTTACTAGTATAGATAAAAGATTTGATAGCGTAGATTACCAATTAGAGTCCTTAAAAGGGCAAGTACAAGGTTTAGCACCCAAAGCAACTATAGAGTTAATTTCAAAAAATCTAGATGAACTCAAAAAAGATATAAAAAAATAACAAAGGCTAGCTTAGGCTAGCCTATTTATGTGCATAAGAAAGGATAAATTATGGCTGTAGATATTGACAAGGTAATTAAATGGTGTGAGGATAGACACCGCAAAAAACCCGGTGCTCCTAAATATAGTATGAAATACCCACAAAGATTAGGACCAAATTTTTTGGATTGCTCTTCTATGGTGTATAAGGCTTTGCTTGCTGGAGGTTGGAAGTCCGCAATTAATTACATTGGGACAACTGAAACTCTTTACAAAGAGCCGAATTTAAAAGAAATATACTCATATAAAGATGTTAGACGTGGAGATATTTTTATCAGAGGAGTGCAGGGCAGATCTGGCGGTGCTGGTGGGCATACTGGTATTTTTTATAAAAAAGACGGAATAATCCATTGCAATTACTCAAACAATGGTATTTCTTACAACGACACGACTTGCTATATAGATTATTTTATTGATAGAAAGAGATCCTACAAAGAAAGATACTTTAGACCTATACCTCAAATAGAAAAAGTCAAGGCAAGTGGTGGATATATTACCGATTTTGCTAAAGCGGTTATAGGTGGAAAATATGGAACTGGAAAGACTCGTATAGAACTTATCTATAAGGCTGTACAAACAGAAGTAAATACCTTACTAAAAGGTGGAAAGGGTCGTGGGGATTATGTAACCTTGATGGCTCGTGATGTAATAGCTGGTAAGTATGGAACTGGTTCTGATCGCAAAAAGCGATTATATAAAGCGGTTCAAGATGAAGTAAATAAATTAGTTTAGGAGGAAATAATGACTGATAGTTTAATAATTTTTGTTTTGGTGTTGATAGCTGGAAGTGTGCTTACCCTTACTGTTCAAGGGATAAAAGAAGCTAAGGCAAAAGCACAATTAATAGAAAATGAACTTTTAAGATACGCAACTGATCAAGTTTTGGAGTTAGCAGAAATTATAGTTGGTAGCATTAATCAAACAATTGTGGATCCTTTAAAAAATAGTCCAGAACTTAATTTTGATGAAGAAGCACAAAAGGAAGCATTCAATGGGGCAAAAACCGCAATCAAGAAAAATCTAAATGACAAAAGCAAGGAAATCTTAAGCAAGACTCATGATGATCTTGACTCATATCTTACTGATGTAGTTGAGGCGGAAGTTAGAAAACAAAAAAAATAAATAGTAAAGTGATGATACTGTTTAACTTTGGGCTGGCCTTATGGCTGGCCTCTTTTTTTGTGAAAATAATAAAAAATAAACTTGACAAGGCGTATATATAGGCGTATACTATATATTGAAAGGAGGATATTGTCTTTGAAGAAGCGTGATTTAATAAAAATTATAGAAAGTCACGGCGGTAAATTTGTTAGACACGGTTCAGACCATGATATATATTCAAATGCCGAAGGAACTAAAAAATCACAAGTCCCACGACACAATGAAATAAACGAGATTACTGCTAAAAAGATTTTCAAGCAGTTGGGGATAAAGCTCTAACTGCTCCCCTCAATAGGGGAAGGCAATATAAAGGGAGGAATAATGGCAATATCACAAGATGTTAAGGCATATCCGATTTACCTTAAAAAAATAGATGGTTTTTACGCTGTATGGAATGATAGCATTCCTATAGCAACACAAGGAAAGACACTAGAAGAAGCTCTATATATGGCTAAAGATGCTATAGAATTAATGGCTTATGACGCTTTTTGTAACGGTGAGAAGATAATAGATCCCGATGAAAATGTAGAAACAGAGGATGATTACGACTTTAAAAATTTTGTTGTATGTGATTTGTATAGGTATGTAAGGCTAGATAATGAAAATAAAGTTAAAAAGAATTGCACTATTCCGGAAAGCTTAGCTAAAGCTGCTGAGAATAGAGGTATAAATTTTTCAAAAGTTTTAACTTACGCACTTGAAAAAGAAATGGAAATGGTTTAGAATATAATAAAGACAATATCCTAGAGTCGGCCAATGTGGTCGGCTCTTTTTTTTGTCTTTTTATATCAATATTAGGCATATAAAACTATGGCTAAGAAAATTAAATCGCTTGTAGGGTAAAATATGAATGATTGTGTATATTTCAACGTTTGTGGTGGATTTTTTTGATTTAGATAAAAAAAAGTAAAAAAGTGAAAAATTTTTTAAAAAAGACTTGACAGAGTATAACGTATACGGTATAATATAAGTAAGATCGGTAATATATTAAAAGGAGATTTGGAAGATGAGTTGGGAAGATTTAAGAGCAGCAAATCCTTTAGCATTTGAAGCTAGAAAAGAATTTAATAAATATTATGAAACCGAAAAAATGCTTGATATGGTGGAACTATCAATTGATATTGTAAAAGATGAACTTGTTGATATGGGAATGTACAAATATTTTAAAGAAGTATTTAGTAAAGATGATGAATTTAAAAGATTTGTATTTCTAGATGAAAAAATAGGTAATCTTGTTAGTGAAATAGAACTTGAAGATAAGGGGGAGGAAGTAGGAAATATTATTTTAAAGAGCTTTTATAGCTATTGGTTGGCTGAACTTGTTATGAGGAAAAATATGATGGCACGCTATTCTTTTACCTATGCATCAATTTGTAAAGATGAATTGAGTAAGTATATGGATTTTTACCAATTACTTGACTATATTAAAAATGTTGATAATGATAAAGAAACACTTTTGAATTTCTTGACTAATAATTGGAACGAAGACATAAAAAATGATATAGATGCTATTAGATCTATAGTCGATTATCAAGATTTAAGATCAATCAATTTGGATTATGTAAATTCAAATTTAGAAAGCTTGAATTTTCCATCAGGCATAGATTTTGATAATCAATTATTAGGATTTTAGGTAATTATTTATATCTAAAAGATAAGGGTATCAATAAAAAAAGGAGAGATTAAAGAAGATGAAGAAAATTATTAATGGCAAGTTGTACGATACTGATAGTGCGAAGATTATGGCTTATTACAAGAGTGATTATTCAGTGAATGATTTTCATTTTTTTGAGGAAACTTTGTATAAGAAGAAAACTGGTCAGTTTTTCTTGTTTGGTGAAGGAAATGGCTTATCTGATTATGCTGAAAGTGTTGATGTTAATTCGTCTAGGGCTGGTAAAAAGATCATACCTTTAAGTGAGGGTGAAGCTAAAAAGTGGGCTGAAGAAAGGTTATCAGTTGATGAGTATGTTGATATTTTTGGGGAAGTAGAAGAATAAAAGTCTTATTGTAAAGAGTTTTATTATTAAGGAGATATTATTGAAAAATAAAACGCCTAAATCACAAGTGCAGGCAACTAGAAGATGGGAAGAAAAAAATCGAGAACACGTAAGAAAGCAAAATTATTTAAGAACAGCAAGACTTTATTTCAGAACTTATGCAGATGATGATGATGTAGGAGAACTTTTAGATATTTATAAAAAGGAGAATCCTAATGGCAAAAAGACTGATAAATGTTGGCGATAAATTCGGGGAACGGACAGTTTTAAAGGCCTATTCATCTAAAGGCAAAAGCTTATGTAGATGCTCATGTGGCTTAGAAAAAGAAGTATATAATTCTGGATTGATCAGTGGTAGATCTACCTCATGTGGTCATAGTAGCTATAAAAAGTTAGGTGACAAGAATTTTGGAGAGAAAGCTAGACTCATTAAGTACAAAAAAACTGATAGTAAAATATTGGGAAAAACTTTTGGAGAGCTAACAGCAATAAAAAGAATTAATGTTGAAGGTCAAGCAACATATTTATGTAAGTGTAGTTGTGGGAAAGAAGTCAATGTTAGAGGTATGGAGCTACTTAGTGGCAGAACTGTATCGTGTGGTCACAAAAGAGAAGAGCAAAAAGAAATCAAAGACAAATTAGTAGAAGGTACAAGTCTATATGGATTAACACAAGGTTTATCAAAAAACAACACTTCTGGTTACAAGGGAGTAACTTATGATAAACAATTAAAAAAATATAGAGCATCTTTAACCCTTAACTATAAGAAAATAAATTTGGGATCATATAACACAGTAGAAGAAGCATACCAAGCAAGGCTTGATGGCGAAGAAAAATATTATAGGCCTATATTAGAAAAGTATAAAGATAAAATCAATAAAAAATAGGAGGTGCAAAAACCTCCTATTTTAGCGTTACTTTAATTTTTAGCTAACTACATTTTAACTACATTAATGTGTTTTAGTCTGCATTAGTTTGCATTAGTTTTCATTATTTATGAATAATTATTTTTAGTTTCATTCAATTTTCATCAGTTTACGTCAATATGAATGAATAAATTTAATATGGTCGGGGTGAAAGGTCTTAAACATTAGGCTTTTGAGTGTTGATTTTGCAATGTTTTTAATTTGAATAACTACATAATAGCTACAACTATTTTTTCTAGGCAAATTTATCCATTTTTTCTGCAAAACTATTAATGTCTTGTTTTGGTTTTTTCTTGGTGACGTGGATGTATATGTCCATGGTGGTTTTTGAGCTTGCGTGTCTTAATCTTTCTTGTACAGATTTTACATCCCAACCAAAGTAGAAGAGTAGGCTTGCGTGGGTGTGTCTTAGGTCGTGGACTCTTATAGGCTTTAGGCCCAGGTCTTTTAAGGCTTTTTTTAGCCTAATATCAGGATCAGAGAGTCTTCTATATTCTCCCTTGTTGTTAGGAAATATTATATTGTTTTTTGATTGCAATTTCAGCTCTTTTAGTATAAGCAAAGTTTCTTTGTCTAACTCTATAAAGGCTTTAGATTTTTTTGTTTTAGGACTTGATACTACAAGTTTATTATCTATCCCTGTCGTAAGGGTTTTATTTATATCTACACCTTTTCTTTTAAAATCTATATCGTTCCAGGTCAAAGCTAAACATTCTCCTCTTCTTAATCCGGCGTAAATAAAAATTCTGAACATAGCTTTCCGATAAATATCATCATTAAAGTATTCTATGAGCCTATTTGCATCATCTGGTTCTAGGAAGTCCACTTTTTTGTCAGACTCTTTGAAGTTTGGCATAATTGGTATATTAAAGGGGTTTTCTTGTATCTTGTATATACCTTGTGCATAGTTCATTATCCTTTTAGCATGGTAATAATATTCTTTACCTTTTACAAATTGTGTGAGATTTAGAGCAAATTTCTGACAATCTTTAGTGGTTATATCTCCTATTCTTTTCTGGGCAAAGACTGGTAGGATATGAATCTTAAAGATGGTTGTAGTCGATTGTAGGGTTGCTTCCTTAACTTTAGTCTTATAAACTTCTAACCACTCATCATAGACCTGTTGGTAGGTTACGTTACCTTCAACACCGTTTTGATATTCTTCTAGCAATTGAGTATAGGCAAAGATTGCTGAATTTTTAGTTCTAAATCCGGATCTTGTTGTTACTTTTTCTCCTAGTCTGATTTGGAATCTGTATCTAGTTCCGCTTTTTATTTTGTAAGATTCAATTTTCATTTTTTCCTCCTATTATTTAACCTGTTATTTTTTGATTATTTTTGCTATAATAGGAATATAAGCATATTCGCACTATGTTTATATATCCTATTTAAAAAGATCCTTGCTTTTGTGGTGATTGTGGGGGTCTTTTTTATTTAATTCAGATACATAAATCCTGGTCCTGTTATCATATGCGGTACTGGCAACATATCTATGCGATTTGGTGTACTAGCATCTAGTGTAAATAAATTTATAGGCATTACCCATATTTGATTAAGCGAGTATCCAACTTTGACTGGGTTATTCGTTTCATCTATTATAGTTACATAGCATGGATAAGGGTCATATGAGGTGGTAATTAGTGTGGCAGCTGTAATTCCTCCTGGATAATTTTCTGGGTCTAACATATTGTCTATGCTACCACTATACGATAAAAACCACTTACCAAGAGGTTCTCCAAGCCCTATTGATTTCGCATAGCACCTTGCTAAATAATCTCTTAATTCATACGTGCTAAGCATCAATCTATAATCATTAGCAATATTAGGATCTAAGAAGGCATTAAAATTATCAATATACATACCATTAATATCAAAACCTTTCATACAGCTAGCTTTACCCCTAGAGTAAACATCTTCTCTGACTTTATATGCTTCTTTATCAATAGCATAATATATTGGCAAAGAATCAAGGGTTATTCCCAATTCTTGTGACAATTTAACACCTTCACTTATCATTGATTTTAAGGCATTTATAACCTGATCTTCAGGTACTTCATACCAAGTCATGCTATCTGATAAGTATTGCTCGTACATACTATTTGGGTTTTTATAAGCATTTAAGATAAGCTTGTCGCTAAAGTTTTCTACATTAATGGTGGGTTCTTTGCTGATAATTTCATCTATGGTCGGATTATTGGTTTTTGCTTCGGCAAGTTCCTTTTCAGGCTTCTTTTTATTTTCTTCAAGGTTTTTTGCTATTTGCTCGCTATAACTAAGTTCTTTTTCTTCGGCCTTAGATGTTGTTTGTGTTTTTGGTCTTGCATCATCTTTGACTTCCTTGGTATCATCTTTTTTAGTATCGCAACCTACAAGTGCTAGCATAGCAAGTGCAAGCACCAATGATTTTTTCTTCATAATTTTCTCCCTTTTCATCATCTAGCAAAACAACACTTTGTTTGAGCTTTGCATTTTGTTAGTAACTTGTTTAAATGTCTATTTATATATAATTTTAAATTTTATTAAAGTTTTGAATTAATAAAGTTTATCTTACTTTAGGCAGTAAATGAAATATATTGTTGTAAATTTCGCTTAAATATTTGTAAGTGAAATAATATCGAATATACTTCGCTTAAAAATATATAAGTGACGTTTAATACTTTTTATTAGATTAGGTTTAGCAGTTGCGAGCAATAATAAGTTTTATATCTTTTTGCATTATCAGAGGTAATGAACTCGGTTTTTATTAATTTATTTAGTAGAGTGTACGAAAAAAATCGTACACTTATTTTCCACCTTATAGGGTACAAAATGTACCCCAGTTAGTGTTTTAATCTTATCTACTAACTTTAGAATAAACACCTATAAGCTCTCCTAGTATTTGAAGGGGGATATCTTCGTATAAATCGATTATAATAGGGGAATAGAATTTATTTTCTGGTTGGAGTATTACTTGATTGCCTTTGCTGTAGTATCTTTTTAGTGTGACATCTTCATCATAATAAACTGCTGCTATTTTTCCGTTTTCAACTATTGGAGTTTTTCTCATAAAAGCTATATCACCATCGTGGATACCTGCATCGATCATAGAGTCACCTCTTGCTATAAGACAAAAATCAGGCTGATCTAAGTCCTCATCTATTTGAAATATCCCCTCAAAGTTTTCTTCACAAAACATAGGTTGACCACAGGCTATTTCTCCAAGTATTGGAACATTTACGAATTTTTTTATTATTTTTATTCCTGGGATTTTGGAGTAGTCTGGATCATCTTTCCATCCCATTAGATAGCCTGGAGTAGTATTTAGGGCTTTAGCGAAAACCGATATTTGTGATTGTGATAAATCTCGATTTCCTAATTCTATTTTAGAAATTGCACTCTTTGATTTGTAACCCGTTTTCAATGCTAGCTCTTCTTGAGTCATATTTAACTCAATTCTTCTTTTCTTTATATTTTGATTTAGAGTAGCCATTTAGTACCTCCTTTTTATATATACATTCTATCATTAAGTCGCCATATCGTCAATAATTTTATACGTTTGAGAAAAAAATTGAAAAATTTTAAGAAAATAGTAGACAAAAAGGAAACTTTGCTGTATAATAATTTTAACGATAGGAAAGGAGGTAATGAATGACAAATAGTGTTTTGTTAAATTATAAAATCAAAGTGAGTGGTTACCGTTTAGGATTTCTAGCTGAAAAGCTTGGATTATCAAGGGCTGGACTATATAACAAAATTAATAACAAAACTGAATTTTTGGCAAGTGAAATTCAAGCCTTGAGTGATTTATTAAATTTAGATCCTTCAGATAGACAAGAAATTTTTTTTGATGAAAAAGTAGACGATTTGGACACTATTAAGAAGCTTAGTTGTTAAAAGAAAAATAAAATAATGGCCTTAAAGTAGAGGAGACTTATATGGAAGATTTTACCATATCACTATTGGTAGTGCATTTGATAATTGATGTAGCAATTTTATACAGCATCCACAAATTTAAAGAATAAACATCTTAGAAAAAATCACAGGAGGAAGACATGGAAATATTAACCACAGTGTTTTTAGTTATACACTTAATACTTAATTTGATAATTTTATGCAGACTTAACGAAGACAAGTGGAAATGATTTATTTTTGCTAAAATAATCTATTCTTTGACTAGCATCTATGCAAACGTCTATTAAATGTTCTTTTTCTAATATATAAAAAGTCATATTTTTGAGTTGGAAAGGGGACAAGATAAGATTATGTAAATCAGTTGGAAAATCTTTTTCTTCAGGCATAGGGGGAAGGGTAGGGAAATCAGACCTAGACATATTTATTTGATTTTGCTTATCGAAAATCTCGAAAACATTGAAATATTGTATAGGCAAATTATGGTTTGTTATTTGAGTTTTAAGTTTTATATCTTCAATCATTAAAGATTTTGAAGAATTATTAAGAATATCAAAATTAAGCCTAGTATATTTTCCCATACGTTTATAGGTTGGATTTAGAAGAATTAATTCAAATCTATTGGCCTTATTAGATTGCCAAACAGAAAAGAATGATGCGACTAAGGCTAGTAAAGAAATGATTGTATTGAATTTTTGCATATTAATCTCCTAAATTATATTTACTTACATTATAGCTTATAGGAAAAATTATTAAAAGGACAAAAAGGAGACTTAAAATGGTTGATTTTATAAAAAGAATTAGAAACAGAATCAAATTAAAGAGATTTGAAAAAGGAAATTTTCTTGGTGGATTAAGAAATAATAATGATCTTTAAAATATGAGGGCAAATTAAATGGAAAAATTAGAAATTGCAAAAGATATAGAGTACTTGGAACTCGCATTATCACATTATGAGAAAAAGTATAAAAGAAAATATAATTTAAGCTTTGAATATCAAATAGATATAAGAGATGATAAAGGAAATTTTCTTGGCGGATTAAGAAATAATAACGATTTTAAGCAAAGTAAAAGGATGTCAGATTTTAAATTAGATTAGGAGGGAAATATGAAATTATCTGATGTAAAAGAATTTTTAAAATTCAGAAGAAAATTTAGCAAATTGGAGTGGGAAGAACTAAACAAGTGTGTAGATTATCAAGAAAGAAAAAGAGCCGATCAAATAATTTTGAACGACTCTGATATTGAAGAAATACTTAATAGAATTTATTCATGTTCAAATCATTCTGTAAATATTGATATCAAACAAGAAAAACTTTCTTCGGATCATATAGATCTTATTACAAAAACAATAGAAAAATTAATCACACAAAGATAAGGAAAAATTATGAAAATTATGTCAAAAAATGAAGAGAATAAAGCCTTTAAAGAAATTTTAGAGATTATGTCAAATTATAATATGACTTTTAAGAATTTGGATGACCTTGTTGAGGATGTGAGAGTCTTTTTAGAAGAGAATCTCGAGGTAAATAAAAAGGATGTAGAAATCTACATCCAATTCATATCAGATAAATCTATAGCTGCAGGCACTATTCTCAACGATTAAATACCAGCGCTTTGTACCCTTAACTGTTATCCTTACAGGGTTTTGCTTATAATAGCCGCCATAGTAATTAAATGATTGACCTTGTTTGTATCTATTGTAGTTGGTCTGATCAAGTAAAAACACATTGGATTGGTTTTTAAGTATTACCTCTGCTGTTAGAATACCATTGCTATCGCAGTAAGGAATTTTTACCATAAGGCCTCCTTTCTTCATTTTTATATATTATACCACATATAGGGGGTTATATAAAATGAATACTACATATAGTAGAATAAGAGATTTGAGGTTGAAAAATAAGAAGACTCAAAAAGAAATAGGAGAGATTTTAGGAACTAGTGCTAATATGTATCAAAAGTATGAGTATGGACAAGTGGAATTGCCTGTTAGGCACGCAAAAAAATTAGGTAAGTATTTCAAGTTTAATTGGTGGGAACTTTACGAAGATTAAATTAGGAGAAAAAATGGAAAAAGTGGAAGAAAGGTTGACTGTTTTAAAAGACTACATGACTTTAAGCGATATGAAAAATTATTTTCAAATCTCTACAAGGACTGTAGATAATTGGGAGAAAGATGGTCTTAAAATTTGTTTTTTAAATCGAGAGTCAAAATATTACAAGAAAGAAGATATTATAGAGTTTTTAGATAGTAAGAGAGCTTAGGAGGATAAATGCTAATTGATATTGAAAAAGTAAAGATAGGTGACCGTATCAGAAAAGATATGGGGGTGCAAATATGAAAATAAAGGATCTAAAAAACTTATTAGACATTTACGATGAAGATGAGGAAATAGAAAGTCTTATAAGAGTTGATGGAGCAGATTATGTGGTAGAAATAAAAGGTTTATTTGCTGATAATGAAGCTGATAAAATTTATATATTTTCTAAAGATGAGTAAGGGAGGAATTTATGATGAGTATTAGAATTAACGAATTATTTGCAAGTTTGGATAAAAGAAGAGTTTTGAGAGAAGAAAGAAAGCAAAAGGAGGCAAGGGAGAATTTTTATAGAAGTGAAGAGATCAGAAAAATGAACCTTAGAGGAAGAAAAGAAAATTTTAAAAAAGTTTGTGAGATCTATGATGAGTGCTTGGCATAAAAAAATCTCGCTTGAATGTAGGAATTTAGCGAGATTGAACAAAAAATATTCTCTATTACTATACCATTTGTAAAGGATATTTAAAGTGAATTGCTACGATTTTGATGAGTTTAGAAGAAAGATTATGACTATTTCTGATGATGGTCTTACTACTCTACTTGAGTGTTTGACTAGTAATAAGGATTTAAAGGATAGGGAAGATAAGATTTTATTGCTTAAATTAGAGATTAAAAGGCGTTTTAAGTTGAAAAATTATTTAGATAAGTAGGAGAGAGTATGAGAGTAACTTTTACAAAGTGTATTTATAAAGATTATGAGGTGGATATCCCATATAAGGAGTTTGTTGAAGACTTTTCTGAGAGCGAGCATGAGGCAGTTTTGCAGTATATGTTTAAGGCAAACAAGATCAATGAAGAAGTTGAGATCAACAACATAAAGATTGGAAAGCTTGATGATGAAGACCAAGAGTATTGCGATATGCTTTATTGTCAAGATGTGGAAGATGATAGACTTCTTAATTTACAGTATGAGGAGGGCTTGCTATGACTAATGCTATTGCTAATGTTGCAAAGCTTAGCAGGGAGGATTGGCTAAAGCTTAGACAATTAGGGATTGGCGGTTCTGATGCGGCGGCTGCTTGTGGTTTGTCACATTGGAAAAGTCAAGCACAGCTATTTTTGGAAAAGACGTCAAAGGTTGAGATTTCCGATAATGAATCGGAGGCTTTAAGACAAGGGCGAGATTTTGAAGATTATGTTGCTGGAAGATTTACTGAGGCGACTGGTAAAAAAGTGCGTCGTGATAATTTTATGATGTGCGATGTGGATTATCCTTTTCTGATTGCTGATATTGACAGAAGAGTAGTGGGAGAAGATGCAATCCTTGAGTGTAAAACTACCAGCCCTTATAACCGATATAAGTGGGAAGATGGAGCAATTCCAATAGAGTACGAGCTTCAATGCTTGCATTATATGAGTGTGACTGGTGCTAAAAAGTGTTATTTGGCTTGTTTGGTATTCGGTAGTGAATTTATTATCCGTGAGATTGATTGGGACGATGAAACTATAAAGATGCTTAGGGATAAGGAAATTGAGTTTTGGACTGAGTATGTAGAAAAAGACCTAATGCCAGATCCTGATGGGTCAGTAGCTTTTGATGATGCTTTAAAGGCACGATTTAAGGGTGGTATTGAGGATAGTATAAAGCTAGATGTTGATGTAAATTCTTATGAAATATACAAGGCAAATAAAGATTTGATCAAAGATTTGGAAGATAGGAATAGAAAATTCGAGCAAGATTTGAAGATCCAGCTTGCTGATAATAATTACGGAGAAACAAGTTATTTTACTGTAAGTTACAAGCCGTCAATTTCTGTAAGGCTTGATACTAAGAGGATAAAAAAAGAAGCACCAGAAATTTATGACAAGTATGGAAAAGAAAGTGAAAGCAGAAGATTTTTTATTAAGGAGATTGTAAGTGAGTAATAGAAACAAAAATTATGCTGATGTTTTAAGTGACATAACAAAAGATTATATTGAGACATTAAAAAGTGAAATTACTAGGCTGAGAGTTGAAAAGGCTCAGCTCATAAATAAACAACATGAGATTTTAGGGCAGTTAGATTTAGCTAGAGAACAAAGGGACAAATACTATCAAATGACAGAAAAACTCGAGAAAAAAATATCAGTATTAGAAGAACAAAACGAGGGTTTATAGGAGGATTACATGACTAACGCAAAACAAGCATTAAGCAAAAAGACAAATGGTAAACCAGCACCACAGGACAATGTAAGAAATTTACTAATGAGTATGAAAGGCGAGATCAAGAATGCTTTACCTCAATATTTACCAACTGAAAAGTTTATAAGAACATCATTAACTGCTATAAATAGCAATCCGAAGCTACTAGCTTGTAGCCCTCAATCTCTTATTGCAGCGGTTATGAACTCCGCACAATTGGGGCTTGAGTTTAATACTCCACTTGGGGAGGCTTATCTTATCCCTTACGAAAATAAAAAAACAGGTATCACAACGGTTAATTTTCAAATCGGCTATCAAGGACTTTTAAAGTTAGCACACAATACGGGTCAATTTAAAAGAATTACTGCTAAAGAGGTTCACGATAATGACAAGTTTTCCATTGATTATGGTACAGGTGAGATCGTTCATAAGCCAGTTATTCGAGGAGAAAGCGGAGAGGTTATAGGATACTACGCTGTTTATGAAACTAAAGAGGGTGGCAGAGATAGCTTTTATATGAGTAAGGAAGATGCGGAAAACTACGGAAGAACATTTTCTAAGTCATATAGTTCTGGACCTTGGACAAGCAATTTTGATGCAATGGCGAAAAAATCTTGCTTGATACAAGTTTTAAAATACGCACCTAAAGCTATCGATAAGCCAGAGTTGGGTCAAGCTATAGCCTTTGACAATCAAGTGTTTAAAGCTTCAGTTTTTGATAAAGAAACTGGCGGAATTACTTACGATATTGACTATGAAGTTGTTAGCGAGGAAGAAAAGGCGAAAGATCCAAAGACTTTGCAAGTATCCGATGACGATAGCAAGAGTAAAAAAGTAGACAAAGATACGGGAGAAATTTTAGAAGATGATTTCTTTTCTGATGACTTTGTGCCAGTTGGTGAAAATGAATAATTGATGAATAATTTTTGTAAAAAAGATGATGATTTTCGTATTGAGGTGGTGGTGTGCTAGATGGCAAATAGAAAAACAATTAGTAAGAAATTAAGGTTTGAAGTTTTTAAGAGGGACTCTTTTACTTGCCAATATTGTGGAAAAACAGCACCAGACGTTATTTTGGAGGTAGACCATATAAATCCGGTAAGTAAAGGCGGTACTAATGATTTACTGAACTTAATAACTTCATGCAGAGATTGCAATAGAGGAAAATCAGATAGGAAATTATCAGATGATTCAATGGTAACAAAACAACAAAAAGAACTAGAAGAATTACAAGAAAAGCGAAATCAAATAGACATGATGCTAGAATGGCGCGAAGAATTAAAAAGTTTAGATGATGATGTAGCAGAAATACTTTGCGCAGAGTTTGAAAAAGCAACAGGCTATGGAGTCAAGGAACATGGGAAAAAGCAAGTTAAAAAGTGGGTTAAGAAATATAAGCTAAAAGACTTGTTAGAAGCTATGGATAGATCAATAATTCAGTATCCAAATGTTTATAAAGCCTTTGATATGATACCAAGAATTGCTTATTATGTAGCAAATCCAGAAACCACAATAGATACAGATTTATATTATATAAGCGGAATCTTGAACAATAGGCTTTATTATTATAACAAACCAGTAGGAATTAATTATCTAAAAAGAGCATCTAAATACATTGATAAAGACTACTTAACCGAGGTTGCAAAGACGGTTAAGAATTGGACAGAATTTAAAGAGATTATGGAATACATAATCGAGATAGAGGCAGGATATGAGCAAAACAATTGTTGAACGTGATTTTTGGAATGACGAACAGATCATAGATGAGTTTTCTCCCGAGGATAAATTGTTTATGATGTATCTCTTAACTTGCCCGAGAGGTAATGCGATAGGAATTTTTAAGTTACCGATTAAGCTTATGGCTTTTGAAATTGGTTATAGTCCTGAAGCTATAAGAACATTAGTTGATAGATTTATGAACAAGTATAAAAAAATTTCTTATAATTATGAAAATCAAGAAATTGCAATACACCATTCGTTAAAATACACAATAAATAGTGGAGGAAAACCTATAGAAGAAATGGCGAGTAGAACACTTGAAGGAGTAGATAGCCTTGATCTAATTATGGTTGTTTACAAAAGTATGAAAAGTTGGTGGCAATTATCAAAAAGAGATATCGATAAAAAGATTATGAAGCTTTTTGAAGATGAAATTGAGAAAAGGAAATCTATATATACTTATACTAATACTTATACTAATACTTATACTAATACTTATTCGCCTACCGATTCGTGTAACGATTCGGAAGAATGTGATGATTTCAACAATCCTCAAGATGAAACAGATATCGATACGTTGCCCGATTCGTCTACCGATACGTGGAAGAGTCAAATCATTAATTCCTGGAATAAGCTTGATGTAAACATACCTAAGATGCAGTCCCTAAATGCTGGTACGGATAGATATAAGATGACCAAAGCAAGGATTAACGAAAACGGAATAGACAAGGTTTTAGATACAATTAAGTCGATTGATGACAGTACTTTTCTCAAAGGATATGTTAATGACTTTGTAATTACTTTTGACTGGTTTATCCGACCTAATAACTTTGTGAAAGTTATGGAGGGCAATTACTTAGACAAGTCATATACAGGTCAAGCTGTAAATTCGGAGCAGATAACATACGCAGAAGTAGCAAGGAAAAAGAGATTTGAAAAGATGTTGGAAAACAAAAAGGAGTTAGGAGAAATAAATGATTGATAAATTAGCTAGAGTAGATACTTACAAGGGATATATGTTTTTTATAAAACACATTTACCGAGATAAAGAATACGACAATATTTTTAGAGAAATGTTAGAAGGAACTCTTATGTCGACTGATTGGTATAACGGATATGTGATTTTACCAGATGACCACGAATTAGTTGATAAGTTTTATGGAGAATTTGAAAAAGAGTACGACATAGAAGTTCATGGAGGAATAACTTTTTCGGATTATCTGAGTAAAATTATGGATTTAGAGGTTATGGATCTTGAAGATGGATATGTACTTGGTTTTGATTGTAACCATGCAGGGGATAATCCTGTACATTGCAACCAAAGATACGTAGAAAATGAATGCAAAAAGCTTATAGACCAATTAATAAATCTTGATGATTGCAAAGTGAATAATAAAAACAAAGAAGTTGATCTAGTTAGGAATATTGATAGCAAGTCTAGGCTTGTTGTCAAGCATGTATTGAGCGATAAAGTCTTTTGGGTTATTGAGGAAAACCACGAGGGCGAATGGATTGAAGTTTTAAAGATTTGTGAAATTCGGGCAGAGGCTGATTCGGTTGTTAATTTTTATTTGGAAAATAGGAGTAGGAATTTATGCTAAATAAGGTGATCTTAATCGGAAGATTGGTTAGAGATATAGATTTACGATATACGCAGGCAAATAAAGCGGTGGCAAATTTCACACTTGCTTGTGATAGGCAGATGACTAGGGAGAAAAGGGAGGAGGCGGAAGCTAATTCCTATCCTACCGCTGATTTTCCAAAAGTTGTAGTTTGGGGCAAGCAGGCAGAAAATGCTAGCAGATATCTAAAAAAGGGCAGTTTGTGTGCAATTGAAGGGAGAATTGAAACTGGATCTTATGACGATAGGGAAACAGGCAAGAAAGTTTATACCACTACGGTTATTGCGGATAGGGTGGAGTTCTTAAATAGCTCAAATTCTTCGCAGAATTACGCGGGAGCGAAAAATAACGAAAAGACATATAAATATATGGCTAATGAAAATAAAACGCATACAGAGCAAAATAACGATGATTTCTTTGGGGATGATTTTGAAGAGTTTGACAATGGGGTGATTCCGTTTTGAGCTATAGGAAGTACAAGAACAAAAAAGTTGTTGTTGATGGTCATAAGTTTGATAGTATCAAGGAGTCGCACAGATATGGTGAGCTTAAACTTTTGGAAAGGGCAGGAAAAATCAAGAATTTACAGCTACAACCTAAGTTTGAGCTTATCCCGACTATTAGGACAGACAAAGAAACTTTGCCAAAGATTTCCTATATCGCCGATTTTATGTATCAAGATTGTGAGTCTGGAAAGATGATAGTGGAAGAAGTGAAGTCAGTAGCTACAAAAACTCGTGTATATTTATTAAAAAAAAGATTATTTTTGCAAAAATATACAGATTATGATTTTAGGGAGATTATGTAAGTTTTGTTAGGGGGAGAATATGAAGAGTGGAATTGTAATAAGAAGAAAATACTTAGGTTATGAAGTTATTGTTAAAAGAATAGATTGGAGTGACAACCCGCATTTTATGCCTTATTCGTTTGATGTGAATACTTTTTGGTATTGTGGATATGTTGTTATTCCTAAAACACATCCTTACTATGGTGTGGATTATAATGATTTAGTAGATTTGTTTGATGTTCATGGTGGGTTAACTTATTCTGGTAGGCTTTACGAAGTAGGTGAGTGGGTTCTTGGTTTTGATTGTAATCAAGCAGATGATAATCCATTTCGTGAAGATCAATATTATACACTAGAAGAATGTTTGAGTTTGGTAGATCAAATAATTAAAGCACAAAATATAAACGAAGGTTGTTATTGTTTGCATCTTAGGGAAAGTCAGTTGGATGTTATTATTAATGCTTTGAGAGTAGCTTGGGATACTTATCAAGAAGACTGTGCTGATACAAGTGAAATAGAAGATTTGGAAAATATTATAGATGAACTGGTGGAGTTGAGAAATGAAGACTAAGGAATTTATAAAAAGAGTTGAAGAGTTGGGGTTAGATGTAGATATTAAAAACGGATACATCAATATTGATGGTGATTATTTTAATGGATGTTATATTAGCATTGATGAGCCTTTTACAATAAATACTGACTTTGGAGGGGTAAAAAAACCACTATTTGACTTGCTTGTTGAGTATGCTTCTACACCTCCAGAGGATAGAGAGGAAGAGAAGAAGTTTTATTTGAAGCATAGGTGGATGGCATATGAAAATGAAAATAATCTAACACTTTGTTTTCCGACAGGTAAGTATTATTTGAGTCACAGTACTGAAAATAACGGTTATAAAACCACATTTACCCTTAAAGAAATTGAAGAAATCAAGAAAAAGTTTGATACTGATTTAGCTGATTTTGAGTTGGTGGAGGTTGAGGAATGATACCTAAATTTAGAGCATATTTTAATAAATACAAAAGAATGATTTATAACATTGGTGTTGTAAATGAAAACAGCATTTTAGTTGATTTTAACGGAGATGGAGACTGTGAATATATGTTTATTACAAACGATATAAGTTTAATGCAATCCACAGGTTTGAAAGACAAAAATGGTAATGAGATTTACGAGGGAGATATCTTAAAAACTAGATCAAGAGGTTTTGTAGAAGTGAGACATGAAGATGGGAATACTGTAGCAACTTATAAAAGTGGTGCTAATACTAGAACTACTTTAGTTTTGAGCAGTTTTCTAGATAAGTATCAGATTTCGATTATTGGCAATATTTACGAAGATAAAGAATTGTTAGATGAGGTTTAAAGAATGAAAGTTAAAGATTTGATTAAAAAATTATCTTATTTTGACGATGAAGATGATGTTTTAGCTTATTTTTATGATAAAGAAAACGATATCGAGTATGAATGTGATTTTAAAGTAGATTATGACGTAGCTCCTTATTTGAATTTGGAAGAAATTAAAAGGTATTGATTTATGAAAGTAAAAGATTTTTTAGAATGGTTCGATAATTTTGATCCAGAAAGTGAATTAAAAATTGAATTGTTTGAGGAAATATATAACGGAAATTTAGGATGTAGTGAAGAAATTTATACACCTTTAGATTTGTCAGATGCTAATTATTTAGATGAAACTGATACTGTTTTTGTGACTTTGGAATGGGGAGATTAAATATGAAATTTAATTATGTTTTAGAGTACAAAGAGCCTTATATTATAAATACTGAACTAACAAAAAATAGAACGTGCCAGACCTATAGGTGGAAGCAGTTAGCAGTTGCTGAAAATAAAGAAGATTTAGTGACTTACTTAGTAGGACATGAATATACAAGAAGGATCGTAAAGAGATGAACATACAAAGGAAAAATCAAATGTCTTTGATATTGTGCAGTTTTACAAGTCTACTAAAGGAGTTTAATTTTGGTTTAGAGATATTCAAGGATGGTAGCATCGTGTTTGTTGATGGCAACAATAACGATAGATACAAGATTAGTGCAGAGGATTTTCAAGATTTATATGATAAGACGGAGGTGGGAGAATGAATATATTAGATACAATATTCTGGGTTGTTATAGGAAGCTTGATAGGTAATGCAATCATATTGATAACAAAAATATGGAGGGATAAATAATGAGTGGAGGATGTTTAAGTTATATTTGTTATACCATTGAAAATAATTTAGTTGGTGAAATGCAAGATGAGTTCATGAATGAATTTGTAAAAGATTTTGCTGAACTAACTCATGATTTGGAATGGTGGTTGTCTCGTGATTATGGAGAAGAAACTTATAGAGAAAGTCTAAAGGAATTTAAAAACAAATGGTTTAAAAATTATGATAAGAGAGAAAATGAAGCTATTTTAAGAATTAAAGAGAGAGCTATAAGAGAGATTAGCGAGCTATGAATTTATATATGCTTAAATTGCTAACTTTTTTATGATTGCAGTTTTCTTTAAAGAAAGCTTTGAGTTGGCTGATATGAAGAAGGCAAGAAATGATAGCCAAGGTTTTAAATGGAAGACTTGTAATGGGTGAATATTTCAATGATACGGAGGAAAATTATGATGTTTAAAGCAAAAATCCTAGATATAGATAAACTTATAAAAGATACCGACTTTGTAATAGAAGGTAAGGAAAAAGGCTATATAGACGAAGAAAATTATGTATATGGCTATTATATAGAAGGCTACATTGTAGGACCAATAGTAGATGTAGGAGATGACCACATAGACCTAGAGTATTGGTGCAAGGTAGATAAAAATACGGTAGTAGAAGTGGATAGTCCAGAATTTATAGTAGAGGAATTGGGCACATATAGAATTAGAAAAACGGTAGAAGCTACAAATGGAATCTATGCACAACTTGCATATGTCCGTTGGAAAGATAAAAGCCTACCTAGAGAATTTCATACAATAAGACTTGAAAATATGAATTTAGAGGAAATAAAAGAATGAGATATAAAGCACCATATGAATTAAGCAAAGATAAAGGAGACCAGGGCTGGGATATAAGGGCTGATAAAGAAGTTGTTCTTTTATCTGGTGATACAAGACTGATAGAAACCGGATTATTTTTTGAATTTGATAAGGGTTATTATGCAGATGTTAGAGCTAGGTCTGGTTTATCATCTAAAGGTGTTCTTTGTCATACTGGTTTAGTTGATAGTGGATATAGGGGCGAGATTAAAGTTTGTCTTACAAATTTGAGTAAAAACTCTTATGTTATAAAAAAAGGTGATAGGATAGCCCAGTTAGTATTTGGTCAAGAAATTAATGTTTATCCTTGTAAAGTAGATGAAATAAATTTAGATACCAGCCGAGGTGATAAAGGTTTTGGATCAAGTGGCAAGAAATAGAAAGAGGAAAAGAAGATTATAGATAGAGAAAAAGATAAAAACGCGCTGGATTATAACCCTAATAACAATATGTTTGTAATTATGGGGGCAAGCAATCATTCAGACTTTACAAGAGTACAACACGATTATTATGCTACTGATCCACAAGCGGTTGAAGAACTATTGAAGGTAGAAAGCTTTGATAAAAACATATTAGAGCCTTGTTGTGGTGAGGGCCATATTTCAAAAGTACTTGAAGAAAATAAATATAATGTAACTTCTAGGGATCTGTATTATCGCGGATATGGAGTAGGAGGGATGGATTTTTTTACAACTACAAGTTGGCATGAAGATATAATTACTAATCCACCCTATAAGTATGCTAAAGAGTTTGTAGAGCATTCTATTAAGATTATAGATGATGGCAAAAGGCTAGCAATGTTGCTTAAAATACAGTTTTTAGAAAGTGTAAAACGTAGAGAACTATTTGAAGAAAATCCACCTAAGTACGTATATGTATTTAGCAAGAGGGCTAATTGTGTTAGAAATGGAGTTTTTACAAATTATCCGTCAAGTGCTGTTTGCTATTGCTGGTATATATGGGAAAAAGGCTTTAAAGGTGAACCGGTTATCAGGTGGATATAAAAATATTTATGTGATTAATTTTGATCTACATAATAAAGCAATTAAGAAAGGTTTAGAATGTTTAGATACAAAGGTGGCACTTCTATAGGTAAAAAGATGAAAGCCGAAAGAGTCTACAAAGAAGAAATGGCAAGAATCGCTAAGTCAGATACAACTGTTTTTCTTGTAGAAAGATTTCTTGCTTTAGTTGTGGAAACTCTAAAAGATGAGTTTGGATTTGGCCCAGTAAGACTTGAAAGATTTAAAAAAAGACTTGAATTAAAACTTGATTGTATTACTTTGGATTATGTCAATTGGAGCGATATACTAAAAGAAAACGATTAAAAATCGACAAAAAAGTGTGTGAAAAAATCACAAAATCGAAGAAAAACTAGGCATAATTATCAATATGCTTTATTATGGTAAAATATTTCCAAAATACGGAGGGATAGTGCAAGAGTTTTATAAATGTCTTTGCAAGGAAATTTTAAAAAAATACTTGCAAGTGAGAACTACTACAAAAGAAATAGATGACAAGATAACCGAAATTAGTGATCGATTGACTAATATTACAGTTAGGTATGGGGATGAATCTGTCCAAGGCGGAGGGAGAAATCTTGACGATACATATATAAATAATATAGCTAAGAGAGCTATGTTAGAACGCAATAACAGAGTTAACAAGGCCCTAGTTAGAATGGTAGAAAACGCTTTAACCTACCTTGATGAGAAAGAAAAAGATATAGTAATGACTCTTTATGCTTATGGAGAAAGAGGAGCAGTATATGAGTTGATGGACAAGTATCATTATGAAAGAGCCCAGATATATAATATAGCCAATGAAGCCTTAAAGGTATTAAGCTATAAAATGTTTGGCGATGCGTAAAATTAGAAAATCATTAGACACATTAAAAATAAAAATGGATTATAATATAACTGTATAGTAGTATCAAGGTCACTTTACCCATTAGTACCTACGTCTAGCCTAAATGAATTGTTACACCAAACACTCCTGAAAGAAATATTTTTACCGACCTTGATCTACTACATCATTTGTCAGTTTCCCTAGCTTTGATTTATTCAAAGCTTTTTTTATTTATAAATTTGTGAAAAATAGCAAGGAAAGAGTTATGAAGCATAAAGATATCAGCAAAGTTGATCATGATAATAAAATAATGGATACCGAAAAATCAGAAAATAACTTGTATATTATTAAGACTAAAAAGCCTTACACAGTCAAGGACTATTTCCCAAATTATAGTTATGATTATGAACATAAAGATATAGAACAAGAATCTAAAGCTATGATTAATAATTTGCATGACTTTATAGAAGATAACTCCGAACTTGCTATTTCTCAATATTCAAGCAAAGACGAAGAGGCCATTATAGAGGGTTTTGCAAGAGCCATAGCCTTAGTAGAATTATACATAAAGACAATATATTTAGAAGAATAGGAGGTGTTTTAAAATTGCAAAGACAAAGATAGACAGCAAGAAAAAAATACCTCCTAAAATTAAACTTTTAATGGATAGTCCATATATTGATGAAGTAAATAGAATGATTGATATTAAGACCAGCATACAATCTATAAAAGAATATCTAGATAAGCAGGGTTTTAATATATCGTGGGCCTATTTAGGCCAATACAGGAAGATAAGACAAGCTTATTCAGCCGAAGAAAACAACCTAAAGGATTTTATCAACAAAGCACCAATTGCTAAACTCATAGAAGAACAAGAAAAAGAAATCCAGCCAGGTTCTGAAACAAACAAGCTTAAAAATGATTTAGAGTTTTTGGATATGGTTATTCAATCCGGAGCAGATCAGCTAAAAAACTTGATTAAAGAAAATGACTATTTTATCACTATAGAAAATGTATTTAAAGCTATAGAACTAAAAGATAAATTAACAGACGGAGCATTGGGAGGATTAACTCAATTTGGTATTAAAAACTTGCAAGAAATCACCGAAAAAAAATATATGCAACTGTTGCAGTCAATGTTTACTCATATACCAGATGATGAAAAACAAAAGGTATTATCAGAACTTGAAAACGTAGAGGAAGAATATTACAAAGCCACAGACTATTATGAAGATTATTTACGAAGTATAGGAAAAAGCGAAAAAGAAATACAAAGAAAACTAAAGGAAATTAGCGATGATGGGAATTAATTCAGCTAGCAAATATTTAAAAACTAAATATAGCAAAGACAAATTAATTAATGGTGCTGTTGATACCCTAATTACTAATTTTTTTATTGACGTTTCAGAGGGTAGAGTTAGAGCAAAAAATGTAGAAGATTTAAACCGATTAATTAATATAAGTTTAATGTTAAAGAGCATGGATAGTGGAGATGGAGACAATAAAGCTTTATTACTTGATACATTGGGATTAAGCGAAGATGATAGTCTTAAAGAACTATATAGCAGAATGTTGATACATTTAAACACCACTAATGATGAAGAAAATAGGCCTAAAGATGGATTATTCTAGTATTTATGGAAAATTAAAATCTTCTAACGATTTAAGTATTGATTTTAGGGAATATGAAATAAGCGGCTTAGATAAGAAAAGACTTATTTTAGAAATTAACGGTTATAAAGTTATAGGATATATAAATGCCAATGAATTTATAGATCCAGAAACAGTTAAAAGATATTATGGGGAAGATGCAGATTTTTTGAAATTTTGCTATTATCCTTATTTAAGAATTATAATAAAAAACCCTAACAGTATTGAGGATAGAGAATATATTTTGCACCTAAACAAAGCTAGCTTTACAAGTGGATTGCAAGAGCTAGACCTATATAAAACAAGTGAAAATATACAAAGTCTAGGTGGTATTTTACCATGGATGAATTAAACATTATAGATAATGTAAATTCTTTTAAGTCTAGCTATTTAGCTAAAAAGTCTATAGAAGATACCATTATTAGAAGCTTTCCAGCCTTATGGGCTTTAAAATATAAGCCTATAAAGTCAAAGCCAATGACCTTTGTTTCAGATCATAATCCTTTTGCTCATAGACCATGGCAAGAATCAATTTTAAATGATAATCACCCTAATAAAGTTATACAAAAAGCTAGGCAGTTAGGCATGAGTGAGTTAGCTACAGCCGAAGTTTTATGGTTTGCAGATACTCACGACAATGTAAATATAATGTATACATTCCCTACAATGGCACAAATGGCGGATTTTTCAAGAACTAGAGTAAGTCCGGTTATTAAAGACAGCCCACATCTACAAAGACAAGTTGCTAAAGACTTAAATAACGTATCAAGTAAGAAAATAGGCACATCTAATATCTTTATGAGAACATCAGGAGATGGATCACAAGGTGAGGGTGCAGATATTGATATGTATTGTGCAGATGAGTACGACAGAATGAGGATAGGAACTGAATTAGCTTTTAAAGAGTCAATGTCATCTTCTAAGTATGGATTAATGCGTAGATGGTCAACACCAACATTACCAGGTATTGGAATAAATGAATTATACGAAAAGTCAGATCAGAGAAGATATTTATACAAATGTAAACATTGTAATACTTGGCAAGAAATAACTTTAGATAATATTATTCAAGTAAAAGATGGATATAATCCTATAACAGAAGAAATAGAAAATGGCACTTATGAATATAGGTGCATTAAATGTAGAAAGCCTTTAGACAGATGGCAGGTTGGCAAATGGATTGCTAAAAAACCTCAAATCAAAGATACTAGAGGTTATTTTATTTCACAATTAAATGCTTTACACATTTCAGCAGATTCTATTATGCGTAGAAAATTAGAATATCCATTCAAACAGTTATTCTATAATTATGTATTAGGAGAACCTTATGCCAATAAAGGTTTAGAGATAGGGGAAAATGATGTAAAGACTCATATTGTAGCAGGTCATGAAGAAATCAATAGAACAGATGAATTTATAGCATACATAGCTGGTATAGATTGGGGAGAACCTACATGGGTACTGGTTATTGGAATTAGGCCTAATATGACTTTACAAGTTGTGTGTATGCGAGAATTTAAACGTTCTAATATAATGCCACTAATGGATGTTAAGCAAGTAATATCTTTGTTAAAGCCATTTAATCCAGATTTGATAATAGCAGATGCCGGTTATGGTGCAGATAAAAATACAGAATTATTAAGAGCTTTCCCATATTCAGCCTATGCTTGTACATGGACAACTACTACTGGCCCCTATTCAGCAGTAAACTTTACAGATCATTGGAACGATCAAAGAAGAATGGTAAAGGTAGATAAAACTTCTAAGATGCAAAGGACTATACAAGCGGTAAAGCAGGGTTTTATAGGCTTTTATTCTTATCAAGATGAGATGACACAGATACTTACAAAACATTTGATAAATGTACAAATCCTTGATAGAGATAAAGATGGATACATTTACCAAGTAGCAACAAGAAAAGGCCCAGATCATTTGGCTTGTTGTTTAGCTTATGCACTAATAGGAGTTGATAAGTATACACAGTATGGATCTAAAATATCTAAAGGTTACCAGATGGACTTAGTAGAATTTTAAATATAATAATTTATTTAAGGCGGTTTTTGCCGTCTTTTTTTTGTGACAAGATACCCAAGCGGTCAAGGGGACGGATTGCTAATCCGTTAGACCTTAAAAGGTGCGAGGGTTCGAATCCCTCTCTTGTCGCCAGAAAAACAAAAACAATCGTGAATTAATCGTGCGTAAATCGTACGATTTTTTATTTTAAGGAGAATTGGTGTATGTTAAGAGTTTTTGAAAGTTTTGCCGGTATAGGTACGCAAAGAATGGGTCTAGAAAGGGCGAATATAGACCATGAAGTAGTGGGAATTTGTGAAATAGATAAATTTGCTATTGACTCATATAAAGCTATACATGGTGAGGTTAAAAATTTTGGAGATATATGCAAAATAGATCCTAAAGATTTGCCGGATTTTGACTTGTTTACATATTCTTTTCCATGCCAAGATATTTCTATGGCCGGCAAACAAAAAGGATTTGAAAAAGATAGTGGCACAAGAAGTAGTCTACTTTGGGAGTGTGAAAGAATAATAGAAGCTAAAAGACCTAAATATTTACTTATGGAAAATGTAAAAGCCTTAACCTTTAAGAAAAATAAAGCGGGTTATGAAAAGTGGCTTGATATCTTAACTAATTTAGGTTATACAAACTATTCAAAGGTATTAAATGCAAAAGATTATGGAGTACCACAAAATAGAGAAAGGGTATTTTGTATATCAATACTGGATGATAATCAAGGTTTTAAATTTCCAGAAAAGCAGGTGTTAAAAACAAGACTTAAAGATATCTTAGAAGAAAATGTAGATGAAAAATATTATTTGACTAGTGAACGAGTTAAAAAGCTTGTCGGTATTGTGAGAAATTATGATATTAAATATAAAAGTGTATTCGATTCTTCGATTAATGATCCCAAAGAAAAAGAAGTTGCTAATTGTGTGACAACAAAGCAAAGAGGAATATCTATAAGGAAAAGCGAAGGTAATGTTGTAGTCGAACCAGAGCTTATACAAACTCATAAACTCAATAGCAGAAATAGAAACAATCCAGAAAGATTTAGAGTATTTGACAAAGAGGGAATAAGCCCAACTCTAAATACTTGTCAAGGTGGAGGACTTCAACCTTGTATAGATGAAATAAACGAAGCTAAAATTGTACAAACTCATAAGATAAAGCATCAAAGACGAACTAATCCAAGTGAATTTAGAACTTACAATGCAGATGGTTTATCACCAACATTACTATCAAATAGTAGTAAGCCTTGTGTAACGGTAGAATTACCAGCTATTGCAGCAAGTAGGGGCAGACTTAGAGATGATAAATTTGTTCAACAATTAGAATTAAAAAAAGATGGAACTTCAAATACTTTGACAACGGTTGGAAAAGACAATTATTTAGTTACAAGCGATACTAATAAAACCATACCAATTAAAAACGGAACTAAAAAAGGTTACCTAGAAGCCCACCAAGGCGACGGTATAGACCTTATTAATCCTACTTGTAACAATCGTAGGGGTAGGGTGCAGAAAGATTGTAGCCAAACCTTGACTTGTAATAATGACAGGGGAGTGGTTACAGATGATTTTAGAATCAGAAAACTAACACCATTGGAGTTTTGGCGACTCATGGGAATAGAAGATAAAGATTTTTATAAGGCAAGAAAAGTAAATAGTGATAGTCAGTTATATAAACAGGCAGGTAATGCAATCGTAGTAGATGTATTAGCTGCTATTTTTATGCAGTTATTTAGGAATAAAGAAATAGAAATTTAAGTGTTAAAACCTAAAATACTACAAGTAATTTAATTCAGATAAAAAGAAAAGAACTTAAAGGAGTAATCCTATGACTATAAAAATAAAAGGCTTTAAAAAGGCAAATAAAGAGCTTAAATGCTTATGCAAATCTAATAGAAAGACAATAAATACAGAAACAGCTCAATATCCTTTAGAAGATAAATATTTAAGGGTTTTGCAGATGGAAGCATCTATTATTTTTGATAGAGTTATGAAAGAAGCTAATAAAGAAATATATCGAGTATTAATAGGCGACTAAAAAGTTGCTTATTTTTTTAGGGTGGTAGTTTAACCAGGCAGAATATTAGTTCAGAAGACTAAAGATATAGGTTCAAATCCTATCCGCCCTACCAATTTTAATAATATTAGGAGGCGAGAATGACCCCAAGAGAAAAGTATAGAAGAGTCAAGGTTATTCTTGACCGATATTTAAAAGTTTTGAATAAGGTTGCTAGAGGTGGAAAGATAGATCCAAGTCTAGCAAAGAAGCTTAATATACCAGTTGAGTTTCAATCAATATTAGAAAGAGCTTACAAAAAAGGGCAGATTGATATTTCACATCCAGATCTTGATTTAGACCCTAGTGAATTTGAAAAACTCATAAGAGAAATAAAGCCTAGTGATAACCCTATATACAAGATAAGTCAAGAATGTGTTCAAGAAGGTCTTGATTATCAATTAGATAAGTTTAGGCACAAGGTTTCAAGTGCGAGCATTGAATATTTTAAAAAAGAATTTTCAGTTATTGATGAAGTATTTAAAGATGACAGACCTAGAGATACATGGATTGCTACAGAGCTAAGAAAAATAACTCAAGATACTAAACAAGATTGGGATATGGTTGTAAAAACTGAATTAATCAATAGCAAAAATGAGGGCATAGCAGATGGAATAATTAAGGGTAATAGTCCATATTCTAACAAGGGACTTGAAACAAAAGTGTTCAAAAGACCAAGCCAAGGAGCTTGTAAACATTGTTCAAGTCTTTACCTAGAAGAAGATGGGAAAACCCCAAAGGTATTTTTACTTGCTGATCTAATAGCTAATGGCAGTAATTATGGGAAAAAGACTAGCGAATGGAAAGCAGTTGTAGGAGTTACTCACCCACATTGCCAATGTATGATTGAGGTATTGCCGGACAATGCTACTTTTGATGAAAATGGCAGAATGATTTTTGAAAGGAAAGTTGAATGACAGAAGATAAAAGAATAAAAGTAAACTTTGCCAGCAAGGGAGGCTCATTCAACGCCGACCAATTTGTGCCAAGGCTTAAATATTCATACTATGATAATGAATCACCTATGGAGGATATGTTTGTATCAACTAACTATAGGGAAAAGGAAAACAAGCTATCATTTGAATTATTAGAGAAAATATCCCTGGAAGTAGCTCCTATTTCAAATATTATATCGACTAGAATAGACCAAGTAGGAACTTTTACTTCCAGATCCAAATATGCTACAGATGGTGTAGGCTTTAAGGTAATGCTGAAAGATAGCAGCAAAGAACCGACCGAAGAACAAGAAAAAACCATAGACCTTATAGAAAAGTTTATAGAAAATTGTGGATTAGGGAATGATCCTAATCGCGACAGATTTGACACCTTTATTAGAAAAATAATCAGAGACTCATTGACATACGACCAGGTCAACTTTGAATTAGAATATGATGTTACAGGTCAGTTTGTTCAAGCCTTTGAGGCAGTAGATGCAGCTACAATAAAACCAGCCCTTGATAATATAGACCTAAAAGAATCAGCCTACGCAGATGATATAGATATCAGAGATGGAGAAAAATTATCCTATGTACAAGTTGTAGACGGAAAGATAGTAGCAGGCTTTACAGCAGATGAGATGGCCTTTGCAGTAAGAAATCCAAGAACTAGTGTACATAGTCAACCTTATGGCCTATCAGAAATAGAAACTATAGTAAGACAACTTACTTCATACCTTGAAGCAGAAGACTACAATATGAGATTTTTCCAACAAGGTGGTATGACAAAAGGCATACTAAATATTAAAGGAGAAAAAAATGGCCCAGCACCAGGAGATAGACAGACCCTAGAATCATTTAAAAGACAATGGAGAACTCAAGTCACAGGTCAAAAAGGTGCATGGAAAATACCAGTCTTTACCCTACCAGGCGAATTGGAATTTATTAATATTGCCCAGTCAGGAGGTGAAATGGTATTTGAAAAATGGGTAAACTATCTAATAAACATAATTTGTGGTGCATATAAAATAGACCCAGCAGAAATAAACTTCCCTAATAACGGAGGTGTAGGTGGCAAGGGATCTAGTCTATTTTCAGGAGATGAAAAGAAAATAGACAACTCAAAAGCCAAGGGACTATTTCCACTATTAAGATTTGTAGAAAACACAATAAACAAATTTATAGTTTCTAAATTTAATACCGAAGATGAATATGTTTTTATCTTTGATGGAATAGATAAAGAATCAGAATCAGATCAAGTAGACCTAGCAAAGAAAAAATCAGAATCTTACATGACAATTAACGAAGTAAGAGCAGAAAAAGGACTAGCAGAAATTGAAGGTGGAGATATAATAGCAAATCCTTACTATCTACAAGCTAAACAAATGCTACCATCGGATAATTCCATGGGTTTTGACTTTGAAGATAGTGGCGAAGAAGACGATACAGAAGAAAGTGAAGAAACACAAGAAAGTCTATTTCAAAAGTCACTTGCATTAGTAAATAAAGAATTAGAACTTGAAAATATCCTTGAAAAGAAACTAGACAGATCAAAGCTCGTATTGATGGAGACTCAAGTTGAAGACAAGTATGGAGTACACCGAGCTAAAAGATGGAAAAATCCCAATATAGCCTTAAATGAAATAAAAAAACAAATGAAAGTGGCCCAAAATAGCAATTTATCATTTAAAAGTAAAGCAAAACATGGTATAATATTAAGTGAAAAAGAACTAATAGACCAATACCTAAAGCAAAATCCAAATGAAACTTTGCAAGAGTTTATAAAGCACAATTTTATAATAGAAAAACAAGAAACACTAAAACCTAAAAAGATCAAAGAAGATCCTAAAGTAGAAGTAAAAGAAGTCGAACCTAAAGAGTTTGTAAAGGCTTTAAGCGAAGCTATAGAATCTATGCCAAAATACAAAAGATGGAGAGTGTCTTCTAAAACAGAAGAAGAATGCCAAGACTTAAAGTGTTATAGAACTGATGGTGGTAGTGTATTTGCCATTACTAATCAAGGAGATATTGAAGCAGTTTGTAAAAATAGTAATGATAATATCAGAGGAAGAGACTTATTAAAAGAAGCTGTAAGACTAGGTGGTAAAAAATTAGATAGTTTTATTGGCAATCATAAGTTTTATTCTGAAATCGGGTTTACAGCATATAGTAGATGCAAATTTGATAAAAACTATAAACCTCCTCTTTGGAGAGAAGGCTATGACAAAGAAGAAGATATAGCTTTTTACGTATATGATGGCAACACAGAATTTGAAAAATGGTCAAAACAAAAGAGTAAAATCAAAGAATTTAATGGGGAAACAGCATACGAAGATGCTTATAATTATCGAGACAATATATTAAAGGAGTAGGCAATGGCAAAATATGAAGATTATAAAAACAAGGTTATAAAAGAATTTAAAGAGTTATGGCCTAGCTTAAGTGATGAAGAAGTTAACAAATACTTTGAAGGCGAAGGTGAAGAGACTACAAGAGAAGATTTTGAAGACCATTTAGCCGATTTAAAAGCAGGGAAAATCACTGAACAGATTTTAATGCACGGTTGCGTAGGATCGACTGCTTATGAATTATCTCTTATGTATTAATGGAAATAATTATGCAAAAGGGAAACAATAAAATAAAAATAATTTGTGAATTTGAAAAAGAAAAAGCTGAATGGGATACACTATCTCAAGATGAAAAGGGAAAATGGCAAGACGTTGCTAATTATCTAAAAGAGGAATGGCCACAAGTTGTGACAGGTGATACATTAGGTTATTGGCAAGTAGTAGGAATGAACAATTCAGGAATGTAAATTTAATAAATATTATTTTAAACACGTTAGTAAAAACTAATGTGTTTTTTTTACGTTAAAAAGGAGAATAAAATGGATAGTTATAAATTTCAAAAAGCTTGTAAAGAATGGTTAATTATGTATTACAAGGAAAACTTTAATAAGAATATTAGTATTGAAGATATATTTGTTGTTTGGTCTTGTAAAATTCTACAAAATAATAAAATACTAATTTCTACAACTCTTTTAGATGGGATATATGTAGAGTGTACACAAAATGGAGATAAGCAAGAAACTTATTTTGATATCTATAAAAAGCAAAAAAACATTATGTTTAGCAATGGAGAATTATTAGGTTAATAGTGAAATAATTGTGAAATACAAAACGTTGAAATAAAAATAAACATAGGTCATGAAATTAACAATAAAATATTATCCAAAACTACCAGAGCGTAAATGGTTACTTAAAAGAGAGGGTGGGGCTTATGAACAGTACGCCCATTTTTTGTGCAAAAAAGATGCTGAAAATGTTAGAAGATTAATTGATGCTAACAAGTATCCATATAACAAAAAATACAAAATTGCAATGCAAAGAATACTAACAGAAGAAGAATTTAAAGAACTAGATAAGAAAAACAGATACATAAATATCAACAAAGGAGCGAGAAAATGAGAATAATTATAAAGGACTTTAAAAGCCTAATAAAAGCTGTACAAAACAGAGCGCATCTATTTCCGGTAAAAGTATTAATAAATGGCAAAAACAAAACATTTTATGGAATAAGATATAAATCCGGTAATAAAGCTATGGAAATTGCAAAAAAGCAAATGAAACTACCAGAAAATATAGAGGTATCTTTTGATAGCAAAGATGGAAAAGCTAAAGGCTTATCAGAAAAAGAAGTATTAGACCTATACACAAAAGCAGGAAAGCATGGATCATTGCAAGATTTTATAGCAAGTAATTTTAAAAGACCAAAAGTAAAAACCAATCAATTATCTATTAACGATATGCAAAAGCCAGAAAAGAAAACTAGTCCAGCCAAGAATAATGAAAATAGCAAGGCAAATACTTATGGGAACTTATCCAAATACCAATTTAGAAGATTGCAACAAAAAGGCGCATCTTTATGGGATAAGAATGGTGAAAAGAGATTATACTTTAATGATTTAGGAATAGATTTGGCAGGAAAAGTCAGCAACAATCCAGAATTTAAAGGTAAAATAGGCGAAAGAGCAATAAATGAACAAGGTGGGAAAATGTACTATGATATGGATTCCGGGAAATTCTACACCAAGGTCAATGGAGGCGATAGTGGCAAGTTTGCTGGTGCAATTTTTAATGAAGCCAAAAGCCTATTAGAAAATTTGACAAAAGAAGAAGAATCTAATCCAAAAGATATAAATAGACTAACAGACAATCCTAATTTGACAGCAAGGCAAGAAAAAGCATTACTTGAAAGATTAGGTGCAGATGTAAATATAGAAAATACACATTCACATACATGGATTAAACCAGATGTGAAAGCAATGCAAGAACTTATAGGTAAGATCGGCGGAGGACACCAATCAAAAGCTGCTAGCAGAAGGGCAAACGAAACTTTATTTAATCTAAAATATGATGTTAATAGAAATAAAGTTTTTGGTGATACCAAAGATAGAGAAGGCGTAAGAGATATGGCACAAACAGCCATTAATAATTTAATAGAAGAAATCAAAAGCAATGAATTAGTCAACAAATTAGCCGCAGAAGACAAAGTTTTAAAAGAAAAAAGATCTAGTCAAGCAGTAAAGGAAAAAATAAAAGCTAGAGAAAAAACACTAACAGGCGAACAAGCTGGTAAGTTCAGATACAGACTAGGCACAAAGAAGATTGACCCAAAGTATGAATATAAAGAAGTAAAAACTACTAATGAATTAGTAGAAAAAATAAAACCAATTAAAGATATGCACACCGATATAAAGGGCAGAGCAATTATGGATATGCTAGGATTAAATTTACCTTTATATAGCAAAAGAAATGGGAAAGCATTTAATACGGGGCGATCAAATGCAGTAGGACTATGTAGATTCGCCGTCCATAATGATGGAATAAGATACAATCATGAAATATGTTTAGTCGCTGAAACCGGGGATCCAGTTCACGAAACCAAAACAGCTATACATGAATGTATGCACGCTAAGGTAAGTGAAACTGTTACAGCAAATCCAGACAAGTTATGCACACCAGAAAGAAGAGAATCCTTAAAACCTCTTGAAGAAACTCTAGTAGAAACCGCAGGTCAAGCTATAAGCAATTTAGTTCATGGAAAAGACACCGATAGACAAATACATTCATACGCTGATCAAATAGCACATTGCTTACCTTGTATTTGGGATTTGGAAGAATTTAAAAACGTTAGAAAAGAAGGGACTCATGGTATAGGTAGAGAGATCTACAAGCAACTTACAGCTAAAAACGGAGATTTTCTAGCAAATGTATTAGATAAATATCAAGATAGCAAAAAAGACCCAGCAATAAGCAATAAATATAAAGCTATAGAAACAAAGGTTCTAGAAAGAACAGACAAAGTAGAAAAGATACAAAATGATTTAGGAAGTTCAGGAATTGCAAATCTTGTTGAAGAACTAAAACGCGGTACTATATCATTAGAAGGAGCGCTCAATAGCTTTGAATATAGAGAAATAGCGGCAGTATTAATAACTAAATTTCTTGAAGATGAAGATTTAGATGCAATAGATGCATTAGCCTTATCATTTTAGGAGGTAAGAAATGGCAAAAGTAATAAGAAACATAAAAGAAATGATAAATGAAATCTTAAAAGAAGTAGAAGGGCAAGATAATTACAGAGCAATTGTATTTGAACTAATGCCACTTGATACAGATCTAATAGTCGATGGAGAAAATAGATATCAAGAATGCTATGACGCATTAGTAGAATTAGGGGAGCAAAGAATAGCAGATAAGTATATAAAGCCTTTGATCTAAAATAAAAATTAATACAAACACTAAAACACTTATGAGAAATCATAGGTGTTTTTTTATTGCATATCTATGAATAAAGGGTGGGAGGTAGGGAGCAAGAACTTTGAGAAAGGAGGATAAGAATGTGAGGGATATGCAGATTTATGTACCTTTAGTAGACCTTATAAAAAGCGATGAATCAAAGAGTCTAAACTCTCAAAAAGGAATTATAGGCAAGATTAAAGGGCTGGCAAGTACACCAGATCTTGATTATCAAGGCGAAAAGGTTGTTCAAAATGGCCTTGATATTTCATCTTTTTTAGAAAAAGGATTTTTAAATTTAGATCACGATAATTCAAGAATTGTTGGTTATCCTGATAAGAAAAACACAAAAATCACAAAAGAAGGTTTATACCTAGAGGGATACTTACTTGACAATGCAGATGGCAGAAGATTTTGGGAAACCGCAATAGCCCTACAGAAGTCCGGTACTTCTAGAAGATTAGGTTTTTCTATCGAAGGACAAATTCTCAAAGAAGACGAAAAGGGACAAATTCTAAAGGCAAGAGTGACAAATGTTGCAGTAACTAGCACACCTTGTAATGCTAATGCAACATGGAATGCAATAGTTAAGTCAATGACAGCTTGTTCGACAAGTCAAAAAGCCCTATTAAAAGAAAGCTTAGAAAATGGCAAAATCTATTATCAAAAGGCTTTAGATGGGGATAGGCAAGTGCTTGAAACATTAGAAACTTTTAAAAATAAGCTAAATAAAAGCAAGAATAAAGACGATATTAAGCTGTATCTAATGATGTTTAGAGGAATCTATGGATCTGAAATGGAAGATAAAGTACACCAAATAATCAACTTTAAGGAGTAAAAATGGACAAAGAAAAAGAATTAGGCATTGATGAAAAACTCAATAGACTATTAAAAAATGTAGCAGATGACTACTTTAATGAAGATGAAGTAGACAAAGATTATATAAGCGAAGATGAAGTTGCTAAATCAGAAGATGATGATGAAAAAATAGTTTACGATTTTAGCGAAGGCGAAGATGAAGAAGAAGCATCTGATGAAGAAATCGCTGATGAAGAAACTGACAATGAAGAAATCGAAAATGATGAAGAATTAGAAAAAACCGAAGATGACCAAATAGCTGAAAATGACGAAGAAAGCGAAGAAGAAAACGAAACTGAAAAGCAAGTAGAAGAAGACGAAGATACAGAAGAAGTCGATTATGATGACTTGCTTGACAGAATTAAAGATGATTTAGGCTTAGATGAAATCAATGGTAGATTAGATGATTTAACAGAAAATCTAAAGAAAGTTGTAGATCTATTAGAAATTAATACTGACAATGCAAATGAAGTAGTTGAAAAAAATAAAGAGCTTGAAAAGTCAATTAATCTATTAAGCAAAAAACTAAGTAGAGCCAATAACATTAGAAAATCAGTTAAAAACGCACAAGTTTTTAATAAATACGAAGAAGAAAAGAAAACTTACAAAGACCTATCAAAATCACAAAGAGCAGAAATTCTATCAAATGAATTTCTAGCAGGCAATAGAAATGTAAGTGCTTTAGATGTAAGTAAAGCTGAACAAGGAGCACCTTTATCTGAAGCTTTAGTATCAATTATTGAAAAACACTTAATTTAAGAAAGGAAGTAATAAACATGGCATTTAATTCATTAACACAAACACAAGTACAAGACCTTTATAAGGCATTAACTACAAATAATTTTGCACAAATTAACCCTGGAGCAAAAGGTGGCGCAGCTATAATTCCAGAGTCACTAGAAAACACAATCAAGACATTAACTTATTCTGAACAACACCTAAAACTTTGGAGAGATATTCCAAAATCAAGAGCTTTCTCTAATGTTGAAGAATATAACGTAGTTGATTCTTACGGAGAAGATATACCAGGATTCCAACCAGAGGGTATTGCAGGACTTGATACAACATCAAGCTATAAAAGAGAACTTGCAAAAGTTAAATGTTTAAATGTAACTAGATCAGTAACCGATCTTATGAGATTAGTAAATACTGTTTCAGAACCAGAAGCATTAGAAACTCAAAATGGAATGAAATTCATTTTAGGTCAAGCTGAACAAGCACTTTTCTATGGTGATTCAACACTAGCACCAGCAGATGAAGAAGGCTTACAATGGAATGGTATTTTAAAACAAACAGCAGATCATAATGTTGTAGATTTAAGAGGTAAATATCTAGAAGATAAACACATTAACAACGCAGCAACAAATATTTTAGACAACTATGGTACACCAACTAAAGCTTATCTACCAATGAATGTTGCACAAAAATTTAGTGAGCAATACTATCCAAATCAAAGAGCAATTATGAGTGTTGAAGCAGGAGAAATGGTAGCAGGTACTACTGTAACTAAATTTAATACATTAGGCGGAACTGTTGATTTAATCCCAGATGTATTTTTAAGAAGAGGTATGGAAGTATTAGATACCAATGCACCAGCTTATGGACAAGAACCACCAACAGCACCAACAGTAACAGCAGCAGTAGCTGACGAAGATGCTAAAAACCCAGCTAAATTTGCACAAGGTGGAACTTTCAAATATGCAGTAGTTGCATACTCACACAAAGGTAAATCTGTAGCTGTAGAAACAGATGCGGTAACAGTTGCAACTGAAAACATCAAAAAAGGCGTAAAATTAACAATTAAAAATTCAGATACACAAATTTTTGCACCAGAATACTTTGTAATCTATAGAACAGAAGATAATGGATCTAAATTCTATGAAATAGGTAGAGTCGGCGCAAAATCAAGAGAAAAATCCGCTGAAACAATCTTTGTTGATAAAAACGAAGTATTGCCAAATACAGGTGAAGCAGTTATAGGCCAATTTGATGAGTCAGCTATTACCTTTAGACAATTGCTACCAGCCTTTAAATTACCATATGCAATGACTGGCCCAGTAAGAAGATTTGGTATTTTCTTATATGGTACACCAATAGTATATGCACCAAAGAAATTTGTAACAATTAAAAACATCAAGATTGACTAGGCTTATCGCCTAGTTTTTCTTTAAGGAGAAATTATGCTGATAAAAAATGATAATTTAGTTAATTCAAGACTTATCATAGATGAAGAAAATTCTGTTAAATTTGATGAATACGGAATGGTTGAAATAGAAGATGAATTAGCTAAAAAACTTTTAGGACTTAAAGGTTATGAATTGGTTGATGATAATAAAAAAGAAAAGTCAGAAGCTAATAAAGATACAAATAAGATACAAGAAGTAACTTTAGGTCAAGGGAAAGTAGAAGTGGAAAGCTTAAATGCTGAAAAAGAAGAAGTTAACTATGAAACTTTATCTATAAAAGAACTAAAAGAACTAATCAAGGCTAAAGGAGAAAAAGCGCCAGCAGGATCTAGTAAAGCAGAGCTTATAGAAACTCTTTTAAAGCTTGATAAATAAACATAGAAAGGGGAGGGTATGAGAAAATACTATGACAATATGTATGATGAAGAGAATCCCTCTTCTAATGAAAATATATACGACCAGGGAGAAAAATTTACATTACCAACAGATCAAGCGGCAGAAAACCTTATAAAGATTAAAGGGCTTACAACCGAAGATTTAATAGATAATCACTTCCAAGGTATAGACCTAATGACTTATGATGGCACACCATTTTCAAGAACATTTTTAGTGTCAAGCCTTAATTCAGCTATAGATAGGGCAGAGCAAGTATTTGATATTTGTATAACCCCTAGAGAAATCAAAGATGAATTACACGACTTTGAGGGAAACAGTCTTTTTGACTCTTACCAATATACACCGTTATTTAAAAGACCAGTAAGAGAAATTGAGTCTATAACCTATAAAATGGGCAATAAGAAAATACTTAAAATTCCTAAAGAATGGATACAACTTGATAAAAGAGTTGGAGATGTGACAATTTTTCCTACAACAGGAAGTGTAAATTATATTAACCCAGCTATAGGTGTAGCTGTACCATATTTTATGACAAGATCTTATATGCCAATGGCAATTTCAATTAATTATAAAGCAGGTATGGAAAAGGAAGAAATTCCACACAATCTTTTAGATTGGATCTTCAAATACGCTGCTATAACTATATTTGAAGTATGGGGAGATCAGATTATAGGTGCTGGTATTGCTTCATCTTCTGTATCAATAGATGGTTTAAGTCAATCTATAGGAACAACTCAATCAGCTATGTATGGTGGAGCATCCGCGCGTATCCTAGAGTACAGAAAAGACCTAGAAGAATTAACTCCGATAATTAGGAAATATTTTGCCAGGTTTGATTCAGTTGTTTTGTAGGAGGATATTATGGCAGCTAATGCAGGTTTTATACCTAAAAACTTTGATGAATTAATAGAAACTCATGGTTATAACGCTTCATGGTATCAATCTATTGTTTGTGAGTGCATGATTGAAGGTCAGCCAGATCCGCATTGCCCTTATTGCAAGGGCGAAGGCTATAGATACATTAGAAGAAAAGAAATAAAGGTTGTTGCTACTAGCTTTAATGGTAAACAAGTTTTAAAACTTGAAGGAATATCAGAGCCGGGGACAGTATATATTACCCCAGAAAGAGATATTATAATGTCCTACCATGATAAATTAGACTTTTATGAAATCGACTGTAGATATTCACAAGTTGTTACAGTTAATGGCAACAAAACCTCCAGCACCTATAGACCGATTAAGAAAGTTATTTTTGTAATGGTAGGCGACTATGTCTATGATGAAAATATAGATTTTAAAATTAGTGAAGATAAACACCATTTAGAATGGATAGATGAAAGCTCAAAACCCCCAAATGGAGCAAGAGTAAGTGTTTTATACTTAACTAGCCCAGAGTATATGATAAAAGAGATGACTCATGAATTAAGATCTGTAAATGTATCTAAAGGCTTAAAAGAGCCTCAAACAGATATTATGCCAAAGCAGTACCTAGCAACTAGAATAAATTTTGCTTATGGTAATACGGTTAATGCTAAAAGGGAATATGAACCTAGTTTAGAAAAAGACGGAGGATTTGCTTATGACTGATATATACAAGGCTATAGATACAGTAGCAAGTGATATGGTTAAGGCAACTCTATCTTATGCTAGAGATGAACTTATTTATGAAGCAAATACAAAATTAAGATCAACTAGCACAGATTATAAGCAAGCTATATCAGCTGTAACGATGGAAGGCCCATTAAAAGGCTATGTGCAACTAAATGGAAAATTCCCAGCCTTACTTGAAAATGGTTGTAATAAGTTTGATGAAAAAATAGGCTTTTCTAAGTCACCCAAAAGAACAAAAGTAGTTAGACGTGTAGATGGAAAAAATGAGCCAGGTTGGTATTTAACAATACCATTTAGGCACAGAACAGCAGGCAGAGGATCATTACCACCTAAGATATTAAAAGCTGCTAAAAATTTAAAATATGGTCAATACCTTGAAGAAAGTCTTGTAAGAGATTTAGGATATTCACCACAAAGATCTAATACAGGATATAAGTGGAAAAATTCTAAATATGATTATCTAGTAAGAAAAACCAAAACATATAAGTCCGGAGCCAAAAGAAGTCAGTATTTAACCTTTAGGAGAGTATCAGATAAGTCAGATCCAAAAAGCTGGTTTCATCCAGGCTTAAAAGGTATTAAAGCTTTTCCAAAGGTTAGTAAAAAGGCTGAAAAATTTTCATATGATTATTTGGAGGCTAACCTATGATACAGATGCTGGACTTGTTTGTAAAAAGCAAAATAAAAAAAGTTTTGAATTACTTATCTAACAATGTTGAATTGATAGATAAGTTTTTTTTATACGCAGATGAAAAAACTAACGAAGACGTTAAAAAATTCATAAAAGAATACAAAATCAACGTGAGATCAAGCTATCCTAGAGAAGAATTGTATCTACCTTGTATTGTTGTCTTGGTGGAGTCGGATCAAGAGGTTTCTTATGGTTTGGGAAATGGTATAGACGAAAACTATATAGGAAATGAATCAGATAGTAATTATCTTAATTGGTCAAAGAATATAAGACACCCAATACAAGAAAGTATTCAAATGCAAACAAATATAAGGTGTGAAATATGGAGTGATAACGCAATTATCACTTCTTTTTTGTATGCAATAACAAAATATTGCTTATTGACAACAAGAAAAGATTTTGAGGAAGAAAACATAATCTTATCAAGTTTAAGTGGTGGAGATTTAGAGCCTATACCAGATTATATAAACTTTTTTGTTTATAGAAGGGCTTTAACTTTATCTTGTGAATATACAACGACATACTATAGATTTGATGAATTTGCAGGAGAATTAGATTCTCAATTCAATTTAGGAACAACTATTAACGATATATCTATTAATCGTAAAGGAGTAGATGATGACGGAAAAGAAAATTGCACCAAAAGCGAAACAAGAGGTAAAGAAAGAACCTCAAAAGAGTAAAAGGCTAATTTCCTTTAAAGAATATTTTATTGGAAAAGGAAATGTAAGAGCAGAAACCAAAGCAGCAATAAGAGTCAAACTTAATGGCCAATTATACAAAAGCCAAGAAGAGTGGGACAAAATTCTTGCTGCTGAAATTGAATAAGGAGTAAATATATGGCATATAAAAAAGGCTACCATTTTCACAAAGTAAGATACAGAAAACCAGGTGTTTATTCTCATGTAGAAAGTAATATGAGAATATTTAAAACCAATGGAGCAAAGAATATGGCATTAATAGGATCTTCTAAAGGTGGCGTTCCTGGAGAAATAACTATCATAGAAGACCCTGAAGATGCTATCAAAATTCTAAAAGGTGGATATCTTTTAGATGCAGCTTTAAAAGCTTACGATCCTGTTATTGAAACAAAAGATGGAGTAGAAATAGGTGGAGCAGATCAAATTTTCTGTATAAGATCAAATGACGCTACAAAGTCAATGGGAAATGTATTCCAAAAGAAAGAAGTACCGGCAACAGTCGGAAAGGTAATAAGCACTCAACACGCTAACTCAACTGGAAGCCTAACAGTAAAAGGCGATTATACTGGCAAAGAAAACAAAACCTTTAAGATTGAAATTACATCAACTGGACTTAGAGATATTTCTGATGCAACATATAAATACTCTTTAGCATCAGATGGAGAGCAAATAGGCGAAGAACTATCACTAAAAGAAACAGCTAATGCAACTGATAAGGATTTAGGAGATGGAATTAAAATAACTTTTGGCCAAGGTAAATACAATCAAGGCGATACATTCCTAATACCTTGTACAGCACCTGTAACCGAGTCAGAATTTGTTTATACAATAACTTCAAAAGACTACGGAGAAGAAAACAACTTAATATCACACAAACTAACAGACGGAGCATCAGCCAATACAAAATGCTTGACTATCTATGACGCTAAATCAGATAAGTACGAGATATTCGACAATTTGGGTGGTGCTTTTTCTATTAAATATACCGGTGATGAAAAATACGCTAGTATTTCAATCATATCTAATGGTAAAGGTGATTCTATAAAACTTCAAACCTATATTGGCGAGAATGCAGAAACAGCAAAGGTTGATATCGACCTTAACCTTGACCCTACACAATATAGAAACGTTAGAAGTCTAGCACTTTATTTAATGGGTTACGAAAACTACGATATAGAACCTGTTAAAACTGCAAATATTGAATTGTCAGTATTGGATTTAGATTTCTTTGATAAGAAAGAGATTACAGAAACAACTCCAATTACTGGTGTTCTAAGAGATATACAAAAAACAACTAAGACTCAATCAGAATATGTTGAGGTAACTATCATAAATAGAGAAGTTTCAAATTATGAAAACTATCCATTTACTTTACTAGCAGGTGGAAGCGAAGGAAGAGAAGCTAGATCCTTTATCAAATTCTTAGATAAATTAGGAAAATACGATATCGACTACATCGTTCCACTAACTGATGATATTGGGATTATCGCTGAATGTAGAGAACACGTAATTAAGATGAGTGAAAGATATGGCAAAGAAAGAAGACTAGTCTGTGGTGCTGCTAACAATATATCAGTTCAACAACAAGTTAATTTCAAATCTCAATTAGAACATGAAAGAGTCCAATTTACTGGTCAAGGTATCTATGACTTTAACAATAAACTATATCCTGCATTTATTCATGCAGCTATGTATGCTGGTAGATTTGCTTTCTTAGGTGTTGAAAGTGCAACAGCTGATGTTTTCAACTATTTAAAACCTGAAAAAACATATCCAGAAGATGATAAGAACAAGCTTATAGATAATGGAGTTCTATTTGACGATATGGTTGCTAGTAGAGATAATCAATTGATTTTCTACCCTAAACTTGTATGGGACTACACTACTTTTGCACAATATAATGACCCACTCAAGGTTGAAAGATCTACAGGAGCTATTGCCGACCAACTTTCTAAAGAAATTAGAAAACAACTTGATAAGATGCTAACTGGTAAATTGACACCTTATTCTGTACTTGAATCTGCAAGAAACAGAGCTATTTCTGTTTTACAACAATACAAGAAAGACGGAATAATTATTGCTTATAAGAATGTCAATATATCAAAAAAGAATGACAGAGTATATCTAACATTCGATGTAGCACCAACAGAAGTAACTAACTTCACATTTATCGATATCACATTCTACAGTGAAGAACTATCCATCATGGATCAAGAAAGTTAGAGAGGTAAATATACATGGCAAGTGCAGAAAAACAAACGGTTGTAACTGGTGCAACCGTCCTATTAAAAATTAAAGGACAAGTAGTTGGCAGAGCACAATCATTAGATCCTAAAATTTCTTATGGAACTGAAGGAGTGTATGAGATAGGCTCAATAATGCCACAAGAACACGTACAAAATAGATATGAAGGTACTTTCACCCTAGAAAGATATATGTTAAGAAATACAGACTTGGCAGATGTTGGATATATAGGGCTTGGAGAAGATATTCTTCAAAAAGATATTATCGATATAGAAGTAATAAACAAATGGGACAATAAAACACTTAGAGTCTACAGAGGTTGTACTTTTAGTGATTACACAACTACTATTAGAGCTAACGCTATAGCAGGTGAAAATGCTACAGTACAATTCTTATCATGCGATATGGGAGAATAAAATAGATGCAAGGATTAAAAGAGTTTACAGATTTAAGTGCTAGAGAAAAAGAAATTGAATTTGAAAGCACAATTCAAGGGGAAAAAGTAAAGGGGACTTTCGTTGTAAAGTTCCCTTCTATTCGCGATAGAGTTGCAATAGGTACTAAAATGTCACAATTATTAGCTGATGCTTCATTATCAACCCTACCTAATGAAAGTTATTTCCTAGCAGAAGCTATTGCTTTTCTCGATAATTTAATTGTTAAAAAACCTGATTGGTTTGACTATGACAAGATAGATAATCCAGAAACCGTTTTGGGATTATACGAAGAGGTCAATATGTTTATAAATTCCTTTCGACCAACAAATGAAGAAACTGGATCTAAAGGAACTGGCGATAAATCCTTGGATAAGGAGTCTGTGGAAAGCAAGTAAAATACTTGGTTGTTCAATGTTTGATGATAGGTTAGCTAATTACAATGCCTATGATTTAGAATTGATGCAATGGCTAAGCTATTTTGATGATCCTATGAACATAGACCAATACAGAAGAAGTTTCACCGATCCAGAATTTGAAAAATGGTGGAATGAAGATGCTCCTGAAGTAGAGAAAAAACAAATAGATGTAAATAATGAACAGCAATGGGAGGAGGTGGATATAGATGAGTGATATCAAGATTAATGTACAAGCCAATACAGATCCTGCTAAACAGAGTTTTTCAAATTTAAGCAAATATATAAAAAATGTACAAAAAGATGCTCAAAATTTTGGTATTGGTGGATCTGAAAGCTCCAATTTAACAGATTTTGCTAGCAAAGATAAAGATAATATAGGCGATTTATCAGAAGTAATTAGAAAGCTTAGTAATAACATTGATAAGTTAGGTCAAAGTTTTTCTGCTAGAAGCGCTTATAATAATTCTACAAATTTTCCATCTTCTCCATCTAGCTTTAATAGTTCTGATGTTAATTCAAGTAATAATAAAAGCTTTAAAGATAATTTATTTGGAAATTTAACAAAAAGTGGACTTGCAATAGGAGCTGGAAGAGCGGTTTTTTCTTATCTAAACAATGGTTCAAAAAATGCAGCTGCTTATGAGAAAAACGCCTTAGATATTTACAATAGACTAGGAGTTTACGGAAGCGACTTTAACAAGGCTAGAAGTGAAGCTAGTAATCAAGGTAAGAAATATGGTTTTGATACTGGACAAGTAATGAATCTACAAGATACCTTGGTTAGTGGTGGATATTATGGGCAAAATGACTTAAAGCAAAGCTCAAAAGATATGATGGAAACATCATTAGCTTTTGGTATTAACGCCAATTCTCTAGGATCGGATTTTTCTCAATTAAGAAAAAGAAGTTTTGACAATATAAGCTCAAAAGAATACACAGACGCTATAGGAACAAATATTGCCGCCACAGGTATGAAAGGCAGAGAAGATGAACTCGCACGAAGTCTTGCTGATATTACAGATGTAATAACTAAAGGCAAACTTGAAGTGACTTCATCTGACTTTGAAATGGCAGCAAGCCTACAAGCACAATTAGCTAGGCAAAATCCTGCATTAAAAGGTGATAAGGCTGCTGAACTTGTAGGTAAAATGCAAGGTGGATTTAACGCTAGAGACAACATGACCTTGAGAATGTTTGGTTATGGCGAAGAGTTAGGCTATGGCGAAGATGCACTAAAAGAAGCTAGAAGAAGAGCAGAACATGGTTTTTCAGATCCTGAAGCAATAAAAGCTTTAACAAGAGGTCTTGGTAAAAATCTTCATAGTGATACTATGAGATCCCTATGGTTGCAAGATCATATGGGAGTTACCGTTGATGAAGGCGACGAAGTTGTAAAACTTCTTAATCAAGGTCCTGAATCATACAAAGAAATCCAAGAAAAGTATGGCAAGGGTGGAAATAAAGAAGCACAACTTGATAACGCTATAAACTCAAAAGCATTAATAAATACCAATTATGAGTTGAACAAAGAAGCCACTTCTATGGATGCGGGCAATGCTCTTAATGAAGCTACAAGACCATTTAAAGAAACCTACAACAATATGCCAAGTTTCTTACAAGGTACAAGCTCAATAGCTGGTCAAGCCTTAATAGGTGGGGGTATAGGTGCAGCAGTAGCAAATGTACCAAGGTTACTTATCGGTAATCTAGGCAAGGGTGCTGGCAGTTCAGCTGGCGAAAGTGCAAAAGTCTTTAGTTTATTTTCAAAATTAAAGAATCCGGTTGTTGCAGAAGAAGGCGGAAATGTTGCTAAGTCTGTAAGTTTTCTAGGTGAAAATGCAGGCAAATTTTCTAAAGGTTTAGGTATAGCAGGTACAGCTATTACAGTTGGTACATATGGATATGAAGCTTACAACAATTTCAAAAAAGGTGATGTAAAAGAAGGTTTTGGATCCATCGGTGCTGGTGCTGGAACATTGGGTGGCGGTTTTGCTGGTGCAAAATATGGCGCTATGGCAGGAACAGCAATAGCTGGCCCAGTAGGAACTATAATAGGTGGAGCTTTAGGCGGTATAGCTGGTGCATTTGTAGGAGATAAACTAGGTAGAAAACTAGGGAAAGGCGCTGCAAGTATATCTACTGTTGAAGCAAGCGAACTCCACAAAGACAAAAAAGATAAAGATCTTGTTGGTAGAAAAGAATTAGTTGTTAAAAGAGAAGAACAGCTATTAGATAGGCTTGAAAATGGTGGATTATTCAACATAACTGTTGAAGGATCTAAAGGCGAGAAAAAAATTAAGTCTACAGGTACAAACAAGAAAGCAGGGTCAAGTTATGCACAAAGTAGAAGTCAATACGCTTTTAATAGAGCTAATGGCTTGCCAGTAGATACTGGTCCTCTCGAAGGCAATGAAAACTTTGATAAGATTTGGAGCTATTTCAAAAAACAAGGCTTTTCTGATGCTGGTACAGCTGGAATTATGGCAAACCTACAAGCAGAATCCGGGCTTAATCCAGCACAAAAACAACTAGGTGGAGGCCCTGGTAGGGGACTTGCTCAATGGGAAGGCCCACGATTTAAAAATCTAGTTAACTATGCACAGTCAAAAGGAACTGATTGGACAAATCTTAAAACTCAATTAGATTTCTTAATGCAAGAGATGAACTCTGATTATTCATCTTCATGGTATGACTCATTCAAAACATCTAATGATGCTAGAAAGTCTGCTGCAAGCTTTGAAAATACCTTTGAAAGACCAGCTAATAATCATAATGTTGAAAGAGGAAATATAGCAGAAACTATATTATCTCAAGGAATAAAACAGCTAAGCGACCAAAAAGATGCAAATATTGGCAGTCAATCCAATATAAGTTCTTATGCTATCGGTATAGATAGAGTACCAGAAGACCAGCTAGCCTTTATACACAAAGATGAAGCAGTTTTATCAAAACTTGATGCAAAAGATTATAGAGAAAGTAATTTGTCAAACGCAACTAACGGAACTATAAATTTAAATGTTAGCATTAATGGAGCAGAAAATAATACCATTACAGAGCAAGTAAAAGAAGCGGTATTAGCAGCGATTAAGCAATTATCTAATAATCAACAAAAATTCCAGCTAAATCAAGTTTATCAAAGAAAGGCAAGGTGATAAATGTATAGCTATGTAAGCAACCCTTATTGTAAAATTACATTTGCCACAGAAAAGGGTAACGTAGAGATATTTCAATTAGCCAACCCTACAACAAATAAGAACCTTGATTTTGATGTACTATCGCTTGAAACTACAAGAGATGTAGGAGCTGATGATTGTGCAACTTTTTCTATATCCTTAGCCTTTAAGCAAGAATGGTATGATAAAATACATTCTTGTGATCTTGTTATTATTGAATTAGGCAGAGGTGATAAAAAAGGGACTGTTTTGTTTGGCATGGTAGATAATTCTTACAAATCTTTAGTGTACGTAGATCTAGTGCCTAAAAGAATTATAAACATAACAGGTAGAGGTTTTAATAAAGCCTTTATGCAATTTGACATTGGAGCAGTGCAAGAAATAAATGCAAGCTACAATATGTGTGGATTTTACCAAGGTCAAGATGCTATTGTAAGTCAAAACTCTCCATCAAAACTTATTAAGACTGTTGTTGATTTCTATCTTGATAAGGGCATAAATCTTAATTTTGCTAATGGAAAATCATTCAAAGATTATTTTAAAGGCATATATCTTGATAATGCAAGACAACGTCAAGAGTCTTTGGGGAATAATTTTACAGCTTATGAGTTTCAAGGCAGTTTATGGACTTACTTAAAAGAATTAAGAAACGCTCCTTTTAATGAGTTGTTTTGGGAAGTGGTTGATGATAAACCGACCCTTATATCAAGACCGACACCTTTTAATCCTACAGATTGGGCAAATCTACCATTATATAAGATAGATGATAAAGATATTATGGATGAAGAATTAGGCACATCTGATTTGGAGTCTTATACAGTTTATTCTGTTAAGGGCGAAAGCTTAATAACAGATTACGATCAATTATTTGGCCCTCCTATTTGGTATAAACCTTATTATGACAGATATGGACTAAGAAGATTACAAGTTACTAGTAAATATTCTAGCGCTGGAGCTTATGGCCCTACTGGAGCTAGTGAGGGTAGCGGTGAATGGGATGTTGGTATTCATGAAAAAAGTGATTATGAAAAAGATCTTGAATTTTGGAAAAAAGAATTTGATCAAAAGAACATAGATGATGCAGCAAAAGAAGCTAAAGAAGAAGCAAAATCTACAGACCTTAGTTACAGCGATGTTAGACGTGAAACTAATTATATGGGACTATCTAAAGATGAACTAGAATATAAAAAGAAAAAACTAGAAGAAGAAATAGTCAAAGATAGTGTAGATGAAGCTAAATCAAATATGGAATCAATTATAAGCGAAGCCAACAAAGAAGATGACTCTCAAGTATCACAGAAGACCATTGATTTATTTAATTGGAATATCAAAAATGGAATGATGGAAAACGGTAGTTTCATTTTAAGAGGTGATGCTGTATATAAAGTTGGTTGTAGGTTATTAGTACCAACTACTGATATGGAATACTATATTGAAAATGTTAGTCACAGTTTTGTTTATGCAGAAGGTCGGAAAACAACTTTACAAGTAACTAGAGGCTTAAAATACGGTAGTCGATTTAAAAAGCCTTGGAATCAATGGCAGATGATAACCGCGGATGATATGACAGAAATAACAGGCATGGACTATTCATCAATGGATATACCAGTTCAATATGGCGGTAGTACAAGCGGAGGATATGTACCGATTAAATATTCAGATCCTACTGGATTTAGAGCAAGTATTGCTTCTATAGCTTGGAGTCACGCAAATGAACGTTATGATATGGGATCATTAAGAATGAATGATGGAATTTCAGATTGTTCTAGTTTGGTATACAAGGTAGCAATGGAAGCACAGGGCAGAGATTGGCATGGAACATGGGCTCCATCAACTTATACAATGATAGAACAAGGGGAGAAACTAAAGCTATGGTATAAAATACCACTTAGTGAGGTTAAACCTTGGGATATACTATTAAGAAATGAGCATACAGAATTTCTATCTGATGATGGTAGAACATTTGGGGCACATGATTATGGTGTACCTTCTGGCCCAGGCAGAAAATATAATCCAGCAAATTGGAATTGTGGACTTAGAATATATGGTTTGTAGGAGGAATGATGAGATTACAATCAAGTTTAGGTGAAGTCCAATACGGAGGAAGAGCAGATGCAGACAATCAAGGGAAAATCATAACAGGTACTGTAACAAGAGTATATGATAAAAATGGTACAGCTGATGTTTTGCTACAATCAGGTTCTTTTGTAGGGGATAATCAAATAACAAATGGAATAGTTAATTCTTGTGTACAATTAGAAAGCTATTCTGGTTATGATGAAGAATCAGATATGTATTATGGAGATTACACGCCTTTGCAAGTAGGTCAAAGAGTTGTACTTGCTTTTATAGGATCTGAAAAATATAAACCTATTATTATTGGAACTCTTCCAACCTGGAATAAAAATAAAACTAATGTAAATCCTAGAATAGATGCTTATGGTGAAGCTGTAGCTACACGTGGCGAAAGCGCAAGAGTAAATAAGGATCAATCTTATACTTATAGAAATGGTAGTGGTGAATATGAAAATGTTGAAAGTTCATGTGCTTTTTCTGTAGGTAAAATCCATAAAATGAGTGATCATAGAGAAGATGCTTTTAACTTTGAAGATTTAACGCTTAAAAACAAAAAGACAAACAAAACTATTCGCCACAACTTGCATACAAGCTTAATAGAACCCTTTAACTATCTAAGAGTTACAAAAGATTCTGTAGAAGATAGGGCTGATGCAAAATACAACAGATGGTATCACGATGCACAATTAGGCATTACAAGATATTCTCAAGATACACCCGACTTTTTATTTACTATAGGTATAGATGAAAATAAGAATTTTGAAATTAGAACACAACCTAAAACGTTCAAAAGGCTTAGAAGAGATGACGAGCCTAAAGAATACGACAGAAGAACATTAAGAAAATCAGAGTCTAAGATAATGAGAAAACATTTTGAAGAAAATCCTAGACCAGAAATGGAAGTCCCAGATATAGTGGAACTTGCAAGTGTTAAAATTGAAAATGATGGGACTTTATCATTATTTAGGCAAACTGACAAAGGACAAACAAAGTTATCTTTTACTGAAAAGGGAGTAAGATTGGAAACATCAGAAGATGTTGAAATTAAAACAGAGCAAAAAGTAAAAATACTTTCTGATAGTGATGTTAGAATAGACTCTATAGGTGAAACAACCATTAACTCAAAAGGAAGTGTTAACATAAGATCCGGTAGTAGTATAAATTTAATTGCACCCGAAGTAAATGAAATCAAAGGATCTAATTCGCCAATTGATAGATACGATAGTAAGCCTATAAGATTTATCGATCCAGGCGAAACAGGAACAGGAAATAAAAATGGCCTTGAATGGTAATGCTTATGATGGAATTAATAGATTAAAAAGAATGGAGTTGGAATATAAAAATCAATCCTATGTATTTGATTTAAACCCAGAAACTTATGATTTAAAAATTCCAAATAGAGTAAATGTACATTATACAAAAGTTGGAGCAGTAGTTGATTTGTTTGGATCCGGATTAAAAGAACTTAATATAGTAGGCACTACAGGCTACAAAGGAACAGGAAAAGATCCAGCACATGGATATCAAAAGTTTCTAAGCCTTAAAAAAACTATGTTAACAGTTATGGATGATATAAGAGATGGAAGACCAGTAAAGGACTTTTTAAACTTTTATAATCATACTGATGGCGAAGCATACGTAACAATACCAATTAGATTAAATATTTCTAGAAATGTTAACCAGCCACTAATATACAAATATGATATACAACTTTATGTATTAAGACGTGTTGGAGATGCAGTAGAAAGTCCCGAAATACAAGTAATAGGAAATCCATTAGAAAGTCCTAAAACGATAACAATAACAGTAAGAGATAGAGATGTAATAGAAAAACTTGACACTAACGATACAAAGTTTAGCAAAGTTAATTTAACAAAGGATTGATTATGATCCAATTAATTGAAAACTTATCCCCTTTAGTAGGTTGCAAAGTTAATTCTATAAGATGGTGCCCTTCAACGGCTTACCAAATATGTAAGAATCTTAGATTTGCTTCCCTTGTTTGCTTAGATGTAAACAATGATAAATACTACAAAAGTGGGATTAAATATAAATTTGAAAACAAAATAAGTATCAGTACTTATAATATCCACAAGAAAGTACTTGCAATGGACAAAAACGTACTTGATACGAGCTACTTTATACAGACACAATCTTTTACCAACTTTCCAGGTGATGTTAAGAACACATTATCATTAAATGATATGCTTTTCTTCTATTCTATAAACAAATTTAAGAATGACAGTGCTATATTTGATTGTTTAGAGAGTTTACACGAGATTAAAAAAAGCTATTTATATACTTATATACTTTTTATCCTACTTGACTCTTATAGTCTAAGATATGAGCTATACAAGCATTATATATTAGATATAGATATTGAATATGGCGAGCTTAGAGAAGAAAGACTTGATAGGCTTATAAATAATGTTTATTATGTCAAAGATAAGCTAGAAGACTATAATTTGAATAAAACAACAGATCTAAATAATCATCTAACGTGCTTGTTAACTAACTTATGGTTGATAAAGAAAAAGCTTAAACATGATTTTATTGAGGTGGGCGAGCTATGAATGGACTTATTACACACAGAATAGAATTGGGAGATTCTTTACAAAGAATAGCTAAAAAATATGATATTAAAAATTGGCGTGAAATTGTAGAGGTCAATCAATTAGATTCTCCTTACATAGATTCGGTTCACGAAGGATTTTTAGATTATGGAGATAAGAAAGTTGCTAAATTAGGTGAGTATATACTAATACCAACTAGCCAAGCTTATTCTGTTGCTAATAGCAATGACAAATCAGAAATAGAAGCTGTTGCTTATGGAATGGATTTAGACTTATACCACAATAAGACGGTAGACCATGATGTAAAAGGTCATTTGGAAGTCAACCATTCAGATGTTGATATTGTAAAAGGACTTGAAAATTTAGGTCAGCAACTATTATCAAGGCTTTCAGTTGAAAAAGGGAGCTTGTTTATGCACCCTGAATTTGGATCTAGGCTTAGTAGATACTATGGCAAAAATTACAGTCAAGAAAACGTAAATAAAATAATATTTGAAGTTGAATCTTGCATTAGATCGGACTTTAGAGTCAAAGATATAAAAGATATCGATGCAGAAGTTATTGACGGACAAGTGATTATTAGAGCTAAGGTTATTCCAATAGAGCCTGGCAAGCCTTTTAGCTTTGAATATATATTATAGGAGGTGAGAAGCGTGGCCTTTAGAATAAAAGGAGCTAATAGTATTTTAGAAGAGCTTATCAATTGGGTAGCATCAAGAACTGATAAGCTAACAGACTTTAATGTCGGTTCAGCTACCAGAACTCTACTAGAATCGGTAGCACTACAAGCAGAAGAATTTTATTATGATCTTAAAAAAGGCGTTGAGCATGCTATTAGGAATAGCTGTTACAATGCTTTTTCTTTTGAAAGAAAACCTGCAATTAGAGCAGAAGGCTATGTAACAATTTTTTTTGATGAGCCTTTATATCAAGAAATGATAATTCCAAGAGGTAGTCTTTTTCATACTGGTAAGAATAGGCTTAAAAAAGAATATTATAAAAGCGTTGAAAACGTAAAAGTACAAGAAGGTAGCAGATCAATAATAATAAAAATAGAAGCTGTCGAAAAAGGCAAAAGAGGTAATGCTGTAGCTGGTGAAATTTGCAAAATGGAAATGGGTTCAGCAAACATAGCTAATGTTGCCAATACTAACGATATTTTCAATGGTGAAGATAGAGAAAGTGAAGCTAGTAGAGCACAAAGATTTAAAGAATTTGTGCATACTCTACAAAGAGGTACAGCAGAAGCCATTGCTTATGGTATAAAAGAAGTTCCTGGCGTAAGTGGTGTATATATAGATGATAATTACATTGGATTTGCATTAGCTTATGTACATGATAAAGCAGGAAACTTAAATAACGAGCTTTACGAAGAAGTATATAAGGCTGTAGAAATATATAGATCCGCTGGAATTGAAGTAGCTATAAAGCCAGCTGTCAAAAGAATTGTAGACGTGGACAATATAAAAGTTATTTATAGGGAAGGCGTTAATAGCATTTTATACGATTCAATGATTACTGTAGCTATTAAAGAATACATGGACAATATGAAAGTATCTCAAAGCCTTAAATATTCATCTTTATTAGCTTATATATATGACTCATACAGTGAAGCTATAGCTTATGTTGATCTTGAAAATTTAAAGGATGTAAATATAAGAAAAGATGAAATAATTAGACCCGGTGTAATAGCAGTCAATACTACCGTTGAAAAGCTTAAAGGCAAAGAAAAGAGTTAGTAATGAAATTAAGATTGCTGAACTCTATTTATTACAAGTCCTTGTTAGCACTGTATAAGTTAAATGTTGATGCTGATGGAAGAGCTAAGAGCATACTTATTGATGCGATATTTCAAGCTTTAGTAATTCAAAAAGATGGATTGAATTTAGCTATATTAGAAATGGCTTTAGAAACAGCAAATGACGATTGGCTTGACTATTGGGGCAATATGTTTGGAGTACCAAGAGACTACCAAGAAATTGATGATGTTTATAGAAAAAGAATAATAATTGAAATATTGACCCCAAAGAACACACTAGAAGGCATAAAAATTGCAGCTGCAAGAAAAATCAACAAAGACAATAACGAAAATTTATTGCCAGAATCCATTAGAATTTTTGAACCATGGACAAAGCTTATCAAGCTTGATGAAAGAGAATATTTAGATGGCGAAGGAAGGCTGATTTCTTATGATTATTGGATCTATTCTGTAATAGATATATCTTTACCAGATTCAAGTCATATTACACCAGCTTTGATAAACTATCTTAACAGAGTTAAAGCAGCAGGTGTAAAAATCACATTTTCTATTGCTCCTAGATGGAATATTATTAAAGACCAATTTTGGGAAGAAAGAAATACTCACGTTTATAACAAGATATATAGAGAACACTTTATAGATATTGCTTATGTAAATAACGATGCATTTGCAACCGTACCAGATGCAAGAATTGATATCTTATTAGATGATTTAGCAAATACCATTTTAGATGGCAAAGCTATTCTTGAAGGTAAACAAATAATGTTTTGGGATGGAGTTGGCAAGGTAAGAGAAATTTATGCAACAGGAGTATTAAGAAATCATTTAGGCGGGATCTTATCTTTAGAAGATATAGCAAAGGTATTAGAAAAAGAAAACCCGAGCCTAGAAGAAGCTTATGCACTTGAAAACGAATCATTTAGTGCAGATAGACAAAAGGAAGGAAGACTTACTATGACTTTAAAACCTATAGAAGTTAGAACAGAAAGGATCAAATAAGATGGCTATTAAAACAGTCAATACAAATATTTACGAAAGATTGCCAATAATAACTAACACAGCCCATTGTTCCAGAGCCTTATCCTTATTGGAACAAGGAAACATCTTTATTGGTCTTGGCAGAACTAGTCCATGGGAAAATGAAAACAAAGATGGCTTTGTGCCACCTGAACCAAATCTTGATGCTGAAAACCTTGATGAGTTAGTAGGTATGAAAAAAGCGGACAGAGTTTCTATGGTAATTCCAGATGAGTCTGGAGAAATTGAATATGCAAAGATAAAATTTAAAACTTTGACAAAAGAAGAAGCTTTGAAGCTAAAATCCAGATGGGTTTTGATTGAAAGCACCATATATTTTGATGAATTGCCACCAGTTACTTATAGGCAAATAGGCATATTTTCAAGAGTTACACCAAAAAATGGCAACGAAAATAAAAGAATTTTATTGCCAGAGGATATAGAAGATGTTGGTGTTCTTGAAGTGATAGCAAATAGAAAAGTAACAACAAGACAATCAGATACTAAAGATAGCTACTTTATGATTATTGAGTGCTAGGAGGATATATGACAGAAGAAATTAAAAATATTGATTTGTCACAAGCACCATATTATGACATAAATCTAGATAATAATTATACTCAATTGTTATTTAGACCTGGATTTCATCTTCAAAGTAGAGAACTAAACGAATTACAATCTAGTCAAAAAAGAATAGTTAAAAATATTGCTGATTGTTTTTTGAAAGATGGAGATATAAAAAGTGGAGCACAAATACTTATTGAAGATATAGAAGGATCCATAGAAAAGAATGTAACAGTTACAGATGGAAAAATTTATTTAGCTGGAATAGTAAGAGATTTTTATAAACAGACTGTAAGAATAAGAGGAAAAGGTCTTGAAACTATAGGAGTAAGACTTCAAAGAGAAGCTATACAATCTATTGACGATCAAAGGCTTGTTTCTCCTGCAAGTGGTACACCTAATTATGGGTTGCCAGGAGCTGATAGATTAAAAGAAAGCTTGATATTAAGAGCAAACGATGATAAGGCCACTACAATCTATGTATTGCAAGATGGCGAGCTTGTAACAAATAACAAAAACGATGAAGATACCATATTTAATAAGTTCTTAGCTTTGCTAGCTAGAAGAACCTATGACGAATCCGGTCATTACAAGGTTAGGGGTATGGAGCTATCACAAAAGGCACAAAGTGACGAAGAATGCTTATACCTAAACCTATCAAGCGGTAAAGCTTATGTAAAGGGTTGGGAAATAGAAAAGCAAACAGCAACAACTATTCCTATTCCTAGAGCTAATGTAACCAGAAATATTATTGCAGAGCCAAAAATATTTGAGACTGGCAATAGTAGATATTTATTAAATAATAGTCCGGTAGCAAAAATAGATAGGCTTATTTCAGTTATACAAGTAAGTCAAAGATTAACTAGACAAGGGTCGGTAAATGGTACAGATCCTATTCCAAGTCAATTTACACCAGTTGCACAAATCTTATCAGTTAAGCAAACAAACACCAATACAACTTATAGTAAGAATGTTGATTATGTATTAGAGTCTGATACTATAAGATGGCTAGATGGTGGAAAACAACCAGATTTGGGAACTAGTTATGAGGTAGAGCTTACCTACAACAAGGCAATGTTAGCAGACAAAGATTATAAGCTAACAGTAGACAGAGGTAATTATTATATTGAAATTCTTGATGGTGATATGCCAGTAGATAAATCACAAATGATTGTAGACTACACATTTTACTTGCACTATATAGCAAGTATTACCATTGATGAGAAAGGAATGCTAAGAGTTATTACAGGTCAATCAGATACGGTTGACAAAGTAGCACCAGCAGATATTACAGATCAAGATGTTCTTCTTTTAGGTTATGTACAAGTTGCACCGGTAAATGATGTTTTAAAAATAATAAATTCCAGAAGTTTAAGATCAGATATGGCAAGAATCCAAAGAATGTTTGAAAGACTAGAAGATATGGAACTTAACCAAGCCATAACGGACTTAGACAAAGAAGCTCTTGAAGGTGAAGAAGCAACTCAACTAAAGGGGATTTTAACTGATGGCTTTATGGGCTTTAGTAAAGCAGATATAAACCACCCTGATTATAATGCAAGTATAGATGTAACAACTAATGAATTGACTTTAGGTTATAAATTTTCCATCAATAAATTAAGTATAGATAAGGAAAATTCAAAAGATATAAAGGAATACGAAAGAATTGTTACTGCCAGTGGAAAAGAAATAATAGGTGACAAACAGCCTTATGCAACTAGAGCCTATAGGATAAATCCTTTTACAGCCTTTCCAAAAACACCAAGTGTTAAGATCTATCCGCAGGTAGATAATTGGGTAGAAACCAACAGCATAGTATTAAGAGAAAATGGTGGAACGGAAGTATCTTTTAATAGTATTAGAAGAGATAATGGTAAACAAGGCCCGCTATTAGGTGATGGATGGGCATGGAGTTCTACTACTAGTCAAAGTGCATCAACATCTTCTTATCAAACAACATCAACAAGTGTAAATGTAACAGAAAGCGCTATAGAGTATATGCGACCTATAGAGATAACAGTTACAGCAACAAGATTTTTGCCAAAGCAAGACAATATTAAAATTTTATTTAATGATATTGAAGTAGATGCAAAGCCATTAAGCGAAAACAACAAAGGAGCAGATGGACAGCTTATAGCTGACACCAACGGAGAAGTAAAAGCTTCATTTACTATTCCAGCCAAGGTAAGATGTGGAACTGTAAGCGTAGATGTTTTTGCAGAGGATAATCCAAAATTAAGAGGCAAAACACCATTTACAGCTAATGGTATTCTAGAAACAACTACAACTACACACACCACAACTACTCATAAGACTTATACAACAGTTTATACTACAAATTGGTTTCAGAGAAACATAGTAGATCCAGTTGCACAAACTTTTTCTGTTGGCAAAGATCAGATGTTAAATTCAATAGGCTTATATTTTGCTAGCAAGGATAAGGACTATGATCTAAGAATACAAATAAGAAAATGTGATAATGGTTATCCAGGTCAAGAAATTCTCACAGAAAAAGTAATAAACTTTGACGAGATAAATATTAGTGAAGATAGCACTGGTCAAACAAAAATAGACTTTGATAATCCAGTTTATTTAAAGGCTAATGAACAGTATGCAATAACTGTTTTGTCAAACTCATCAACAGCTAGTATATATGTACAAGAATTAGGTAAAAGAGATTTGGCAAGCAAAAAACTTATACTTGAAAATCCATATTTGCCAGGCTTAATGTTTGAATCTTCTAACGCTATAGCATGGAGTGCTAAACAAGACTTTAACCTAAAATTCGATTTGTATACAAATGATTATGTAAGAGAATCTTATGTTTACTTTAACTCTATAAAAGGTATCGAGTATGACTCAATAAAAATACTTTCAGATACATCTGTACCTTTGGATTGCTCTTTGGAATGGTCATATTCAACTGATGAGTCAAAAACATGGTTTCCAATTGCAGTAGATAATCAAATGAACTTACTTAAAAAAGTAGATAATGTAACAATTAGAGCGATTATGACAACTAAAGGTAATTTATCACCGGCAATAGCTTTGGATAGCTTGTTGTTGGTTGGTTGCTTAAATGATAGTAAAAGCTCCTACATTTCAAGAAACGTAGTAACAGATGTTAAATACAGTGATATAAAAGTAGTAGTTGATGTCTATGCTCCAAGTGGAACTGGTGTAGTTTTCTACTATGCTGTTGATCGAGATGGCAAAGAATGGAAAAAACTATCTCAAAAAGGTGAAGGCAAGGTAAAAAAAGTAGGTGGTTATATTGAATACACTTATGAAGCTACAGAAACAAGTCCACAAAACAATTTTAGAATCAAGGTTGACTTATCTTCTAATAACCCTGCACTTATACCAACAGTAAGAAGACTAAAATGTATTATGAAGTAGGTAGATATGGATTATAGAGTTGATGAAGTAGGAGCCTTAATTTTTTCAGCAAAGAAAGACGAAAAAAAAGATAGTATAGACCAAATGCAAGAAGAAATAAAATCAATAAAAGAAATTGTTGAAATGCTAAGAAATGAAAACAAGGCACTTAAAAAAGAAATAGAAAAAATAAAGAAAGGAATGACAATATGAAGTCGTTCCTTTTTTGCTTGAAGGTGACTGTATGGAAAAATTAACTAATCAATCTCCACTTTTTGATATTACCAAAAGAATTAACGAGATCGTAGATGAATTAAATAATAACAAGGATATTTATTTAAATTTTAAGCCAGATATAAGCAAGTCCTTGACTAAAACTTATAAATATACTGATCTTCCCATTTCTTATGATGTAGATGTTATTGGTGTTTACAAGATAGAATTAACGACTGAAAACTCTGTTTTGCCCTATGAATTATCCATAAAGGGACAAAGCACAGAGGGAAAGTTATTCAAAGCTAACAACATTGTCGATAATATTTTTCTTTATAAGGGAGATAAGATTGTCTTTAAAGAAAAAACATTAGCCGAAGGTGATATTCTTACAGTTAGCTACCAAATGAATATTTTAGATTCTTTTATCAAAGAATATAATTCAGTTCAAAACAATATTAGTATAGTTTCAGAAATTTCAGAAGAAAATAAGAAACAAATGGCAGCTATCAAAGAAACAATAAAAGACTTTTACAATGTACAAGATTTTGAGCCAGTAAGTCAAGAAGAATTGCTCCAGTTATTAGGAAGTTTAGGAGAATAGCCTATGGAAAAAGCTTATAAAATCAAAGTAGATATGAAAAATAACAACGGACTTTATACAGGCTTTGTACAATATGACAACAAAACTAATATTCTATATATCAATCTTACTGAAGGGATAAGGATTTTAGAAATTAAAGACTATGAGGAAATTTATTGTCTTATGCTTAGGCCTGATATGAAGACCTTAAAGCTAGATTGCCAAGTTTCAGAAGATAATAAGCAACTAAAAATAGTGCTTACAGATGGAACTCTATGTCAACCGGGGATTTTGCAATGTGAAATAAAGATTATAAATAAAGACTATGTACTAACTAGTGGTGAATTTTATCTACAAGTTAGAAAAGGAATTGGTACAAGTGGTAAGGATACTTTTATATCAAATCCATTTATGATAAGCAAAGATGGTTATACGCCAAAAGTTGGAATAGACTTTTTTACTGAAGCAGATAAGCAAGAGATGTTGGAAAAAATTGGAAAAATGAGTGTAGCTAGGATCACAGAAGAAGATATAGCTAAGATGTTCTAGGAGGAAAAAATGAGTAGATTTTTAGATTTAGTTGGATTGCAACACCTAATAGGATTAATTAAAGAAAAGTTCGTGCAAAAAGAATCTGGTATGGGTTTATCAAAGAATAACTATACAGATGAGGATAAGCAAAAGCTATCGACTTTAAAGACCTATAATGTGGCAACAAGTGAAGAAGCAGGCCTTTTATCTAGCGCAAATCTTAATAAGCTTAACGGATTAGAAGATGGTGCAGAAAAAAATATTATTACAAAGATAAAAAGAAATGGAACACTAGTCAATGTAAGCAACAAAGAAGTCAATATCACAGTACCTACAAAGATATCAGAATTAGTTGATGATAAAGATCTTGTAAACAAAACAACTGTACAAAAACTTATTAGTGATGCAAGGCACATGAAAAAAGAAATAGCAGCAGAAAAGCCAAGCACAGCAGATGAAAATACCATATATCTCATAGGGCCGAAAGGCGAAGGAAGTAACGTTTATGAAGAATGGTTATTCATCAATAAGAAGTGGGAAAAGATCGGAGATACAAACACACAGGTAAATCTTGATGGATATGTTAAAGAAGCAGATTTACAAGCTATAAGTACAGAAGAAATCAACCAAGCCATGGGAGCATAGTCTATGAAACTATTAGATTATGAAGGATTAAAGCAGGTTGTAGGTAAAATAAAAGGACTTATCGAAAAGAAAGCCGACAAAGATAAATTTGAAAAATTAGAAATAAGTTCAAAATTTATCGACACTAAAGATACAGACGAAAGCCCTCAATGGTATATAGAAAATCACCCTTATGAGATAGTAAAAGAATTTAAAAAGACGCTAGCATTAGGCTTACATACCAAAACTGATGCTCAATATTGTCTACTAATAACTATGCAAGGTTGGGAAGATTCAAGTGGTGGATATCCAATACAGATTTGTCTACTTACAAAAAATATGCAGACTTACTTTAGACTAGGTTTAGATAATGTTACATGGTCAAGTTGGGGAAGATTTTTAGATGAGATTGATCTAAAACTAAGTCTTTCTCAATTAAAAGAAGATCCAACTCACAGAACAGTAACAGATGCTGAAAAGACCAAGTGGAACAATATAACCAACGTAGAAAGAATAATTTCATCAGATATATTGGTAAGACTTAAACAGGTTGAAAGTGGACTTTATGAAGATATAACTGGCAACCCATTTACTATTAATTTTAAAGATTTAAATGGGATTAAATTTACCAACGGAGTATTCAATGAAGATTTATCTAGGTTGGAGTGCTAGTAGATGCTATTTTACAAAATATTAAATAGGAAAAGGAAGTGATAAACTTTGAAAAGATTAAGTGATTTACCAATAGGGGCAAAGATTAAGGATATAAATACAAAATACAACGGTCATACCATAGTATGGATAATAGCAGACAAAAATCACAGGGGTTATCCGAATAACACGGTAACACTCATAAGCGAGAGAGTTTTACTAGATAAGAAATTTGATAGTTCTACAATAAAGTACCAAGATTCAGAACTTAGGAGGTGGATTAATGATAATAATGGATTGTTGAAAAATTTTTCTTCTAATTTTAAAAATGATATTGTCTACACTAGCATAAGCACAGCATCTGGAAATGCTACGGATAAAATGTTTTTAGTTTCGATGACAGAAGTAGGGTTAGAAAGCGGTTCTGAAAAAGAAGGATATAGATTTCCCTTATTTACCGACAATAACAGTAGAATGGGCAAAGATTTTGATAACAGCAATAAAGCTTGGTGGCTTAGAACTTTCTATAAATCCACCGAAAATCTGTTGCGCACCGTCGACACCGATGGTAATGCTAACGCCCAGTACTACTACAACGCCTCTGGTGTCCGTCCGCTTTGTAATCTGAAACCTGAAATCTTGATATATGATAATAAAGGCTCTGACGGTGCATACACTATTTCTTGGAATAGAATACCAATCATTGAAACTACTACAAGCGCTAACATGGGTCTACAAAATAAAGAGTTTGAATTTACTTACAAGGTATCAGATCAAGACAATCCAACTCTTACTGTCAATGAATATCTTGATGGTAAATCAACCAAGCAATTTACAGCAACCGCTGGATCAACATATACTTTTAGCTTGTCAAGATTAGCCTATCAAAAATTACTTAATGGCAATCATACTATAAAAATAGTCGCAGATGATAATGAAGGAGGTGTTGCAGAGAAAGTCTTTAATTTTAGAAAGAACGAAACAAAAATACTCTTTGAACTCCAAAAGCCATTACAGGCAGATGCTATGGTAACAAAGGCACTAATAAATCTAGTCGGATCAATACCAGAAAAAGCGATACTAAAAATAGAAGCTTGCAACAATGGTAGTGATGCAAATCCTACATGGGAAGATGTGACAGATAAAGCTGCTGGGAATAAGAAGATATTCTTATCAAATAAGCAAAAAACAGCATCAAATTGGGGATTTAATATAAGAGTAAGTGTAGAAAGAAACGGAGCAATAGGAGAATGTTACATTTCATCAATAGGGGGAAACTTCGAATAATGGCAGTATTTCATAAAATAGATTCTATACTAGGAATCAACAAGAAAAAAGAAGCTGAACAAAAACGCTTTATGGCAATGGGAAAGCAAATTTCCAAACTAACATTAGAAGCTGCTGAAAAAGAGAAAGTCATAGAAGCTTTAGGCAAACAATCAGCTATGAATATGATAAAAATGGCAAAAATGGAAAAAGAAATTCTAGATCTACAAGGGGGCAAATAATGGATTTTTTACAATTAGCATGGCAATATGAATGGATTACACTTGATGAGCTTAAATTTTTGGTAAAAACAAAAAAACAACCTTGGGGACAAATTACTCCAGAAGAATTTAAGATAATTACTGGTCAAGATTATGTTGAATAATTAGTGAACTAGCTAATTATAAGGCTTTAAAGCCTCATCTAAATGATAATTGGTTAAAGCCTAACTGATAATTTAGATAATCAAAAAAAGTTAGGAGAAATAAATTGTGAACATTATAGAAAAAATTGCTGATATTGCAAATAAACAAGGTATTGCTATTGCAATTAGCATAGTTTTGTTAGCTTTTATCTTTTTGTTTGGTAGAAGCTTTTTAAAGCAATATGATGAGCAAAAGAAATTAGACAGAGATAATATTAAAGCTGAAAAAGAATTAGAAAGAAAAGAAAGGAGCGAGGACAGAAAGCTTGTAAGGGAACAAAATCAGTTGATAATTGATTTGAATGTTAAATATACTGATATAATGTCTAAACTTAGCTACAATATGGAAACTAACGATCATATGCTATCTGAACACAATAAAATGTCTGCTGATAATTTTACTAGTATAGATAAAAGATTTGATAGCGTAGATTACCAATTAGAGTCCTTAAAAGGGCAAGTACAAGGTTTAGCACCCAAAGCAACTATAGAGTTAATTTCAAAAAATCTAGATGAACTCAAAAAAGATATAAAAAAATAACAAAGGCTAGCTTAGGCTAGCCTATTTATGTGCATAAGAAAGGATAAATTATGGCTGTAGATATTGACAAGGTAATTAAATGGTGTGAGGATAGACACCGCAAAAAACCCGGTGCTCCTAAATATAGTATGAAATACCCACAAAGATTAGGACCAAATTTTTTGGATTGCTCTTCTATGGTGTATAAGGCTTTGCTTGCTGGAGGTTGGAAGTCCGCAATTAATTACATTGGGACAACTGAAACTCTTTACAAAGAGCCGAATTTAAAAGAAATATACTCATATAAAGATGTTAGACGTGGAGATATTTTTATCAGAGGAGTGCAGGGCAGATCTGGCGGTGCTGGTGGGCATACTGGTATTTTTTATAAAAAAGACGGAATAATCCATTGCAATTACTCAAACAATGGTATTTCTTACAACGACACGACTTGCTATATAGATTATTTTATTGATAGAAAGAGATCCTACAAAGAAAGATACTTTAGACCTATACCTCAAATAGAAAAAGTCAAGGCAAGTGGTGGATATATTACCGATTTTGCTAAAGCGGTTATAGGTGGAAAATATGGAACTGGAAAGACTCGTATAGAACTTATCTATAAGGCTGTACAAACAGAAGTAAATACCTTACTAAAAGGTGGAAAGGGTCGTGGGGATTATGTAACCTTGATGGCTCGTGATGTAATAGCTGGTAAGTATGGAACTGGTTCTGATCGCAAAAAGCGATTATATAAAGCGGTTCAAGATGAAGTAAATAAATTAGTTTAGGAGGAAATAATGACTGATAGTTTAATAATTTTTGTTTTGGTGTTGATAGCTGGAAGTGTGCTTACCCTTACTGTTCAAGGGATAAAAGAAGCTAAGGCAAAAGCACAATTAATAGAAAATGAACTTTTAAGATACGCAACTGATCAAGTTTTGGAGTTAGCAGAAATTATAGTTGGTAGCATTAATCAAACAATTGTGGATCCTTTAAAAAATAGTCCAGAACTTAATTTTGATGAAGAAGCACAAAAGGAAGCATTCAATGGGGCAAAAACCGCAATCAAGAAAAATCTAAATGACAAAAGCAAGGAAATCTTAAGCAAGACTCATGATGATCTTGACTCATATCTTACTGATGTAGTTGAGGCGGAAGTTAGAAAACAAAAAAAATAAATAGTAAAGTGATGATACTGTTTAACTTTGGGCTGGCCTTATGGCTGGCCTCTTTTTTTGTGAAAATAATAAAAAATAAACTTGACAAGGCGTATATATAGGCGTATACTATATATTGAAAGGAGGATATTGTCTTTGAAGAAGCGTGATTTAATAAAAATTATAGAAAGTCACGGCGGTAAATTTGTTAGACACGGTTCAGACCATGATATATATTCAAATGCCGAAGGAACTAAAAAATCACAAGTCCCACGACACAATGAAATAAACGAGATTACTGCTAAAAAGATTTTCAAGCAGTTGGGGATAAAGCTCTAACTGCTCCCCTCAATAGGGGAAGGCAATATAAAGGGAGGAATAATGGCAATATCACAAGATGTTAAGGCATATCCGATTTACCTTAAAAAAATAGATGGTTTTTACGCTGTATGGAATGATAGCATTCCTATAGCAACACAAGGAAAGACACTAGAAGAAGCTCTATATATGGCTAAAGATGCTATAGAATTAATGGCTTATGACGCTTTTTGTAACGGTGAGAAGATAATAGATCCCGATGAAAATGTAGAAACAGAGGATGATTACGACTTTAAAAATTTTGTTGTATGTGATTTGTATAGGTATGTAAGGCTAGATAATGAAAATAAAGTTAAAAAGAATTGCACTATTCCGGAAAGCTTAGCTAAAGCTGCTGAGAATAGAGGTATAAATTTTTCAAAAGTTTTAACTTACGCACTTGAAAAAGAAATGGAAATGGTTTAGAATATAATAAAGACAATATCCTAGAGTCGGCCAATGTGGTCGGCTCTTTTTTTTGTCTTTTTATATCAATATTAGGCATATAAAACTATGGCTAAGAAAATTAAATCGCTTGTAGGGTAAAATATGAATGATTGTGTATATTTCAACGTTTGTGGTGGATTTTTTTGATTTAGATAAAAAAAAGTAAAAAAGTGAAAAATTTTTTAAAAAAGACTTGACAGAGTATAACGTATACGGTATAATATAAGTAAGATCGGTAATATATTAAAAGGAGATTTGGAAGATGAGTTGGGAAGATTTAAGAGCAGCAAATCCTTTAGCATTTGAAGCTAGAAAAGAATTTAATAAATATTATGAAACCGAAAAAATGCTTGATATGGTGGAACTATCAATTGATATTGTAAAAGATGAACTTGTTGATATGGGAATGTACAAATATTTTAAAGAAGTATTTAGTAAAGATGATGAATTTAAAAGATTTGTATTTCTAGATGAAAAAATAGGTAATCTTGTTAGTGAAATAGAACTTGAAGATAAGGGGGAGGAAGTAGGAAATATTATTTTAAAGAGCTTTTATAGCTATTGGTTGGCTGAACTTGTTATGAGGAAAAATATGATGGCACGCTATTCTTTTACCTATGCATCAATTTGTAAAGATGAATTGAGTAAGTATATGGATTTTTACCAATTACTTGACTATATTAAAAATGTTGATAATGATAAAGAAACACTTTTGAATTTCTTGACTAATAATTGGAACGAAGACATAAAAAATGATATAGATGCTATTAGATCTATAGTCGATTATCAAGATTTAAGATCAATCAATTTGGATTATGTAAATTCAAATTTAGAAAGCTTGAATTTTCCATCAGGCATAGATTTTGATAATCAATTATTAGGATTTTAGGTAATTATTTATATCTAAAAGATAAGGGTATCAATAAAAAAAGGAGAGATTAAAGAAGATGAAGAAAATTATTAATGGCAAGTTGTACGATACTGATAGTGCGAAGATTATGGCTTATTACAAGAGTGATTATTCAGTGAATGATTTTCATTTTTTTGAGGAAACTTTGTATAAGAAGAAAACTGGTCAGTTTTTCTTGTTTGGTGAAGGAAATGGCTTATCTGATTATGCTGAAAGTGTTGATGTTAATTCGTCTAGGGCTGGTAAAAAGATCATACCTTTAAGTGAGGGTGAAGCTAAAAAGTGGGCTGAAGAAAGGTTATCAGTTGATGAGTATGTTGATATTTTTGGGGAAGTAGAAGAATAAAAGTCTTATTGTAAAGAGTTTTATTATTAAGGAGATATTATTGAAAAATAAAACGCCTAAATCACAAGTGCAGGCAACTAGAAGATGGGAAGAAAAAAATCGAGAACACGTAAGAAAGCAAAATTATTTAAGAACAGCAAGACTTTATTTCAGAACTTATGCAGATGATGATGATGTAGGAGAACTTTTAGATATTTATAAAAAGGAGAATCCTAATGGCAAAAAGACTGATAAATGTTGGCGATAAATTCGGGGAACGGACAGTTTTAAAGGCCTATTCATCTAAAGGCAAAAGCTTATGTAGATGCTCATGTGGCTTAGAAAAAGAAGTATATAATTCTGGATTGATCAGTGGTAGATCTACCTCATGTGGTCATAGTAGCTATAAAAAGTTAGGTGACAAGAATTTTGGAGAGAAAGCTAGACTCATTAAGTACAAAAAAACTGATAGTAAAATATTGGGAAAAACTTTTGGAGAGCTAACAGCAATAAAAAGAATTAATGTTGAAGGTCAAGCAACATATTTATGTAAGTGTAGTTGTGGGAAAGAAGTCAATGTTAGAGGTATGGAGCTACTTAGTGGCAGAACTGTATCGTGTGGTCACAAAAGAGAAGAGCAAAAAGAAATCAAAGACAAATTAGTAGAAGGTACAAGTCTATATGGATTAACACAAGGTTTATCAAAAAACAACACTTCTGGTTACAAGGGAGTAACTTATGATAAACAATTAAAAAAATATAGAGCATCTTTAACCCTTAACTATAAGAAAATAAATTTGGGATCATATAACACAGTAGAAGAAGCATACCAAGCAAGGCTTGATGGCGAAGAAAAATATTATAGGCCTATATTAGAAAAGTATAAAGATAAAATCAATAAAAAATAGGAGGTGCAAAAACCTCCTATTTTAGCGTTACTTTAATTTTTAGCTAACTACATTTTAACTACATTAATGTGTTTTAGTCTGCATTAGTTTGCATTAGTTTTCATTATTTATGAATAATTATTTTTAGTTTCATTCAATTTTCATCAGTTTACGTCAATATGAATGAATAAATTTAATATGGTCGGGGTGAAAGGTCTTAAACATTAGGCTTTTGAGTGTTGATTTTGCAATGTTTTTAATTTGAATAACTACATAATAGCTACAACTATTTTTTCTAGGCAAATTTATCCATTTTTTCTGCAAAACTATTAATGTCTTGTTTTGGTTTTTTCTTGGTGACGTGGATGTATATGTCCATGGTGGTTTTTGAGCTTGCGTGTCTTAATCTTTCTTGTACAGATTTTACATCCCAACCAAAGTAGAAGAGTAGGCTTGCGTGGGTGTGTCTTAGGTCGTGGACTCTTATAGGCTTTAGGCCCAGGTCTTTTAAGGCTTTTTTTAGCCTAATATCAGGATCAGAGAGTCTTCTATATTCTCCCTTGTTGTTAGGAAATATTATATTGTTTTTTGATTGCAATTTCAGCTCTTTTAGTATAAGCAAAGTTTCTTTGTCTAACTCTATAAAGGCTTTAGATTTTTTTGTTTTAGGACTTGATACTACAAGTTTATTATCTATCCCTGTCGTAAGGGTTTTATTTATATCTACACCTTTTCTTTTAAAATCTATATCGTTCCAGGTCAAAGCTAAACATTCTCCTCTTCTTAATCCGGCGTAAATAAAAATTCTGAACATAGCTTTCCGATAAATATCATCATTAAAGTATTCTATGAGCCTATTTGCATCATCTGGTTCTAGGAAGTCCACTTTTTTGTCAGACTCTTTGAAGTTTGGCATAATTGGTATATTAAAGGGGTTTTCTTGTATCTTGTATATACCTTGTGCATAGTTCATTATCCTTTTAGCATGGTAATAATATTCTTTACCTTTTACAAATTGTGTGAGATTTAGAGCAAATTTCTGACAATCTTTAGTGGTTATATCTCCTATTCTTTTCTGGGCAAAGACTGGTAGGATATGAATCTTAAAGATGGTTGTAGTCGATTGTAGGGTTGCTTCCTTAACTTTAGTCTTATAAACTTCTAACCACTCATCATAGACCTGTTGGTAGGTTACGTTACCTTCAACACCGTTTTGATATTCTTCTAGCAATTGAGTATAGGCAAAGATTGCTGAATTTTTAGTTCTAAATCCGGATCTTGTTGTTACTTTTTCTCCTAGTCTGATTTGGAATCTGTATCTAGTTCCGCTTTTTATTTTGTAAGATTCAATTTTCATTTTTTCCTCCTATTATTTAACCTGTTATTTTTTGATTATTTTTGCTATAATAGGAATATAAGCATATTCGCACTATGTTTATATATCCTATTTAAAAAGATCCTTGCTTTTGTGGTGATTGTGGGGGTCTTTTTTATTTAATTCAGATACATAAATCCTGGTCCTGTTATCATATGCGGTACTGGCAACATATCTATGCGATTTGGTGTACTAGCATCTAGTGTAAATAAATTTATAGGCATTACCCATATTTGATTAAGCGAGTATCCAACTTTGACTGGGTTATTCGTTTCATCTATTATAGTTACATAGCATGGATAAGGGTCATATGAGGTGGTAATTAGTGTGGCAGCTGTAATTCCTCCTGGATAATTTTCTGGGTCTAACATATTGTCTATGCTACCACTATACGATAAAAACCACTTACCAAGAGGTTCTCCAAGCCCTATTGATTTCGCATAGCACCTTGCTAAATAATCTCTTAATTCATACGTGCTAAGCATCAATCTATAATCATTAGCAATATTAGGATCTAAGAAGGCATTAAAATTATCAATATACATACCATTAATATCAAAACCTTTCATACAGCTAGCTTTACCCCTAGAGTAAACATCTTCTCTGACTTTATATGCTTCTTTATCAATAGCATAATATATTGGCAAAGAATCAAGGGTTATTCCCAATTCTTGTGACAATTTAACACCTTCACTTATCATTGATTTTAAGGCATTTATAACCTGATCTTCAGGTACTTCATACCAAGTCATGCTATCTGATAAGTATTGCTCGTACATACTATTTGGGTTTTTATAAGCATTTAAGATAAGCTTGTCGCTAAAGTTTTCTACATTAATGGTGGGTTCTTTGCTGATAATTTCATCTATGGTCGGATTATTGGTTTTTGCTTCGGCAAGTTCCTTTTCAGGCTTCTTTTTATTTTCTTCAAGGTTTTTTGCTATTTGCTCGCTATAACTAAGTTCTTTTTCTTCGGCCTTAGATGTTGTTTGTGTTTTTGGTCTTGCATCATCTTTGACTTCCTTGGTATCATCTTTTTTAGTATCGCAACCTACAAGTGCTAGCATAGCAAGTGCAAGCACCAATGATTTTTTCTTCATAATTTTCTCCCTTTTCATCATCTAGCAAAACAACACTTTGTTTGAGCTTTGCATTTTGTTAGTAACTTGTTTAAATGTCTATTTATATATAATTTTAAATTTTATTAAAGTTTTGAATTAATAAAGTTTATCTTACTTTAGGCAGTAAATGAAATATATTGTTGTAAATTTCGCTTAAATATTTGTAAGTGAAATAATATCGAATATACTTCGCTTAAAAATATATAAGTGACGTTTAATACTTTTTATTAGATTAGGTTTAGCAGTTGCGAGCAATAATAAGTTTTATATCTTTTTGCATTATCAGAGGTAATGAACTCGGTTTTTATTAATTTATTTAGTAGAGTGTACGAAAAAAATCGTACACTTATTTTCCACCTTATAGGGTACAAAATGTACCCCAGTTAGTGTTTTAATCTTATCTACTAACTTTAGAATAAACACCTATAAGCTCTCCTAGTATTTGAAGGGGGATATCTTCGTATAAATCGATTATAATAGGGGAATAGAATTTATTTTCTGGTTGGAGTATTACTTGATTGCCTTTGCTGTAGTATCTTTTTAGTGTGACATCTTCATCATAATAAACTGCTGCTATTTTTCCGTTTTCAACTATTGGAGTTTTTCTCATAAAAGCTATATCACCATCGTGGATACCTGCATCGATCATAGAGTCACCTCTTGCTATAAGACAAAAATCAGGCTGATCTAAGTCCTCATCTATTTGAAATATCCCCTCAAAGTTTTCTTCACAAAACATAGGTTGACCACAGGCTATTTCTCCAAGTATTGGAACATTTACGAATTTTTTTATTATTTTTATTCCTGGGATTTTGGAGTAGTCTGGATCATCTTTCCATCCCATTAGATAGCCTGGAGTAGTATTTAGGGCTTTAGCGAAAACCGATATTTGTGATTGTGATAAATCTCGATTTCCTAATTCTATTTTAGAAATTGCACTCTTTGATTTGTAACCCGTTTTCAATGCTAGCTCTTCTTGAGTCATATTTAACTCAATTCTTCTTTTCTTTATATTTTGATTTAGAGTAGCCATTTAGTACCTCCTTTTTATATATACATTCTATCATTAAGTCGCCATATCGTCAATAATTTTATACGTTTGAGAAAAAAATTGAAAAATTTTAAGAAAATAGTAGACAAAAAGGAAACTTTGCTGTATAATAATTTTAACGATAGGAAAGGAGGTAATGAATGACAAATAGTGTTTTGTTAAATTATAAAATCAAAGTGAGTGGTTACCGTTTAGGATTTCTAGCTGAAAAGCTTGGATTATCAAGGGCTGGACTATATAACAAAATTAATAACAAAACTGAATTTTTGGCAAGTGAAATTCAAGCCTTGAGTGATTTATTAAATTTAGATCCTTCAGATAGACAAGAAATTTTTTTTGATGAAAAAGTAGACGATTTGGACACTATTAAGAAGCTTAGTTGTTAAAAGAAAAATAAAATAATGGCCTTAAAGTAGAGGAGACTTATATGGAAGATTTTACCATATCACTATTGGTAGTGCATTTGATAATTGATGTAGCAATTTTATACAGCATCCACAAATTTAAAGAATAAACATCTTAGAAAAAATCACAGGAGGAAGACATGGAAATATTAACCACAGTGTTTTTAGTTATACACTTAATACTTAATTTGATAATTTTATGCAGACTTAACGAAGACAAGTGGAAATGATTTATTTTTGCTAAAATAATCTATTCTTTGACTAGCATCTATGCAAACGTCTATTAAATGTTCTTTTTCTAATATATAAAAAGTCATATTTTTGAGTTGGAAAGGGGACAAGATAAGATTATGTAAATCAGTTGGAAAATCTTTTTCTTCAGGCATAGGGGGAAGGGTAGGGAAATCAGACCTAGACATATTTATTTGATTTTGCTTATCGAAAATCTCGAAAACATTGAAATATTGTATAGGCAAATTATGGTTTGTTATTTGAGTTTTAAGTTTTATATCTTCAATCATTAAAGATTTTGAAGAATTATTAAGAATATCAAAATTAAGCCTAGTATATTTTCCCATACGTTTATAGGTTGGATTTAGAAGAATTAATTCAAATCTATTGGCCTTATTAGATTGCCAAACAGAAAAGAATGATGCGACTAAGGCTAGTAAAGAAATGATTGTATTGAATTTTTGCATATTAATCTCCTAAATTATATTTACTTACATTATAGCTTATAGGAAAAATTATTAAAAGGACAAAAAGGAGACTTAAAATGGTTGATTTTATAAAAAGAATTAGAAACAGAATCAAATTAAAGAGATTTGAAAAAGGAAATTTTCTTGGTGGATTAAGAAATAATAATGATCTTTAAAATATGAGGGCAAATTAAATGGAAAAATTAGAAATTGCAAAAGATATAGAGTACTTGGAACTCGCATTATCACATTATGAGAAAAAGTATAAAAGAAAATATAATTTAAGCTTTGAATATCAAATAGATATAAGAGATGATAAAGGAAATTTTCTTGGCGGATTAAGAAATAATAACGATTTTAAGCAAAGTAAAAGGATGTCAGATTTTAAATTAGATTAGGAGGGAAATATGAAATTATCTGATGTAAAAGAATTTTTAAAATTCAGAAGAAAATTTAGCAAATTGGAGTGGGAAGAACTAAACAAGTGTGTAGATTATCAAGAAAGAAAAAGAGCCGATCAAATAATTTTGAACGACTCTGATATTGAAGAAATACTTAATAGAATTTATTCATGTTCAAATCATTCTGTAAATATTGATATCAAACAAGAAAAACTTTCTTCGGATCATATAGATCTTATTACAAAAACAATAGAAAAATTAATCACACAAAGATAAGGAAAAATTATGAAAATTATGTCAAAAAATGAAGAGAATAAAGCCTTTAAAGAAATTTTAGAGATTATGTCAAATTATAATATGACTTTTAAGAATTTGGATGACCTTGTTGAGGATGTGAGAGTCTTTTTAGAAGAGAATCTCGAGGTAAATAAAAAGGATGTAGAAATCTACATCCAATTCATATCAGATAAATCTATAGCTGCAGGCACTATTCTCAACGATTAAATACCAGCGCTTTGTACCCTTAACTGTTATCCTTACAGGGTTTTGCTTATAATAGCCGCCATAGTAATTAAATGATTGACCTTGTTTGTATCTATTGTAGTTGGTCTGATCAAGTAAAAACACATTGGATTGGTTTTTAAGTATTACCTCTGCTGTTAGAATACCATTGCTATCGCAGTAAGGAATTTTTACCATAAGGCCTCCTTTCTTCATTTTTATATATTATACCACATATAGGGGGTTATATAAAATGAATACTACATATAGTAGAATAAGAGATTTGAGGTTGAAAAATAAGAAGACTCAAAAAGAAATAGGAGAGATTTTAGGAACTAGTGCTAATATGTATCAAAAGTATGAGTATGGACAAGTGGAATTGCCTGTTAGGCACGCAAAAAAATTAGGTAAGTATTTCAAGTTTAATTGGTGGGAACTTTACGAAGATTAAATTAGGAGAAAAAATGGAAAAAGTGGAAGAAAGGTTGACTGTTTTAAAAGACTACATGACTTTAAGCGATATGAAAAATTATTTTCAAATCTCTACAAGGACTGTAGATAATTGGGAGAAAGATGGTCTTAAAATTTGTTTTTTAAATCGAGAGTCAAAATATTACAAGAAAGAAGATATTATAGAGTTTTTAGATAGTAAGAGAGCTTAGGAGGATAAATGCTAATTGATATTGAAAAAGTAAAGATAGGTGACCGTATCAGAAAAGATATGGGGGTGCAAATATGAAAATAAAGGATCTAAAAAACTTATTAGACATTTACGATGAAGATGAGGAAATAGAAAGTCTTATAAGAGTTGATGGAGCAGATTATGTGGTAGAAATAAAAGGTTTATTTGCTGATAATGAAGCTGATAAAATTTATATATTTTCTAAAGATGAGTAAGGGAGGAATTTATGATGAGTATTAGAATTAACGAATTATTTGCAAGTTTGGATAAAAGAAGAGTTTTGAGAGAAGAAAGAAAGCAAAAGGAGGCAAGGGAGAATTTTTATAGAAGTGAAGAGATCAGAAAAATGAACCTTAGAGGAAGAAAAGAAAATTTTAAAAAAGTTTGTGAGATCTATGATGAGTGCTTGGCATAAAAAAATCTCGCTTGAATGTAGGAATTTAGCGAGATTGAACAAAAAATATTCTCTATTACTATACCATTTGTAAAGGATATTTAAAGTGAATTGCTACGATTTTGATGAGTTTAGAAGAAAGATTATGACTATTTCTGATGATGGTCTTACTACTCTACTTGAGTGTTTGACTAGTAATAAGGATTTAAAGGATAGGGAAGATAAGATTTTATTGCTTAAATTAGAGATTAAAAGGCGTTTTAAGTTGAAAAATTATTTAGATAAGTAGGAGAGAGTATGAGAGTAACTTTTACAAAGTGTATTTATAAAGATTATGAGGTGGATATCCCATATAAGGAGTTTGTTGAAGACTTTTCTGAGAGCGAGCATGAGGCAGTTTTGCAGTATATGTTTAAGGCAAACAAGATCAATGAAGAAGTTGAGATCAACAACATAAAGATTGGAAAGCTTGATGATGAAGACCAAGAGTATTGCGATATGCTTTATTGTCAAGATGTGGAAGATGATAGACTTCTTAATTTACAGTATGAGGAGGGCTTGCTATGACTAATGCTATTGCTAATGTTGCAAAGCTTAGCAGGGAGGATTGGCTAAAGCTTAGACAATTAGGGATTGGCGGTTCTGATGCGGCGGCTGCTTGTGGTTTGTCACATTGGAAAAGTCAAGCACAGCTATTTTTGGAAAAGACGTCAAAGGTTGAGATTTCCGATAATGAATCGGAGGCTTTAAGACAAGGGCGAGATTTTGAAGATTATGTTGCTGGAAGATTTACTGAGGCGACTGGTAAAAAAGTGCGTCGTGATAATTTTATGATGTGCGATGTGGATTATCCTTTTCTGATTGCTGATATTGACAGAAGAGTAGTGGGAGAAGATGCAATCCTTGAGTGTAAAACTACCAGCCCTTATAACCGATATAAGTGGGAAGATGGAGCAATTCCAATAGAGTACGAGCTTCAATGCTTGCATTATATGAGTGTGACTGGTGCTAAAAAGTGTTATTTGGCTTGTTTGGTATTCGGTAGTGAATTTATTATCCGTGAGATTGATTGGGACGATGAAACTATAAAGATGCTTAGGGATAAGGAAATTGAGTTTTGGACTGAGTATGTAGAAAAAGACCTAATGCCAGATCCTGATGGGTCAGTAGCTTTTGATGATGCTTTAAAGGCACGATTTAAGGGTGGTATTGAGGATAGTATAAAGCTAGATGTTGATGTAAATTCTTATGAAATATACAAGGCAAATAAAGATTTGATCAAAGATTTGGAAGATAGGAATAGAAAATTCGAGCAAGATTTGAAGATCCAGCTTGCTGATAATAATTACGGAGAAACAAGTTATTTTACTGTAAGTTACAAGCCGTCAATTTCTGTAAGGCTTGATACTAAGAGGATAAAAAAAGAAGCACCAGAAATTTATGACAAGTATGGAAAAGAAAGTGAAAGCAGAAGATTTTTTATTAAGGAGATTGTAAGTGAGTAATAGAAACAAAAATTATGCTGATGTTTTAAGTGACATAACAAAAGATTATATTGAGACATTAAAAAGTGAAATTACTAGGCTGAGAGTTGAAAAGGCTCAGCTCATAAATAAACAACATGAGATTTTAGGGCAGTTAGATTTAGCTAGAGAACAAAGGGACAAATACTATCAAATGACAGAAAAACTCGAGAAAAAAATATCAGTATTAGAAGAACAAAACGAGGGTTTATAGGAGGATTACATGACTAACGCAAAACAAGCATTAAGCAAAAAGACAAATGGTAAACCAGCACCACAGGACAATGTAAGAAATTTACTAATGAGTATGAAAGGCGAGATCAAGAATGCTTTACCTCAATATTTACCAACTGAAAAGTTTATAAGAACATCATTAACTGCTATAAATAGCAATCCGAAGCTACTAGCTTGTAGCCCTCAATCTCTTATTGCAGCGGTTATGAACTCCGCACAATTGGGGCTTGAGTTTAATACTCCACTTGGGGAGGCTTATCTTATCCCTTACGAAAATAAAAAAACAGGTATCACAACGGTTAATTTTCAAATCGGCTATCAAGGACTTTTAAAGTTAGCACACAATACGGGTCAATTTAAAAGAATTACTGCTAAAGAGGTTCACGATAATGACAAGTTTTCCATTGATTATGGTACAGGTGAGATCGTTCATAAGCCAGTTATTCGAGGAGAAAGCGGAGAGGTTATAGGATACTACGCTGTTTATGAAACTAAAGAGGGTGGCAGAGATAGCTTTTATATGAGTAAGGAAGATGCGGAAAACTACGGAAGAACATTTTCTAAGTCATATAGTTCTGGACCTTGGACAAGCAATTTTGATGCAATGGCGAAAAAATCTTGCTTGATACAAGTTTTAAAATACGCACCTAAAGCTATCGATAAGCCAGAGTTGGGTCAAGCTATAGCCTTTGACAATCAAGTGTTTAAAGCTTCAGTTTTTGATAAAGAAACTGGCGGAATTACTTACGATATTGACTATGAAGTTGTTAGCGAGGAAGAAAAGGCGAAAGATCCAAAGACTTTGCAAGTATCCGATGACGATAGCAAGAGTAAAAAAGTAGACAAAGATACGGGAGAAATTTTAGAAGATGATTTCTTTTCTGATGACTTTGTGCCAGTTGGTGAAAATGAATAATTGATGAATAATTTTTGTAAAAAAGATGATGATTTTCGTATTGAGGTGGTGGTGTGCTAGATGGCAAATAGAAAAACAATTAGTAAGAAATTAAGGTTTGAAGTTTTTAAGAGGGACTCTTTTACTTGCCAATATTGTGGAAAAACAGCACCAGACGTTATTTTGGAGGTAGACCATATAAATCCGGTAAGTAAAGGCGGTACTAATGATTTACTGAACTTAATAACTTCATGCAGAGATTGCAATAGAGGAAAATCAGATAGGAAATTATCAGATGATTCAATGGTAACAAAACAACAAAAAGAACTAGAAGAATTACAAGAAAAGCGAAATCAAATAGACATGATGCTAGAATGGCGCGAAGAATTAAAAAGTTTAGATGATGATGTAGCAGAAATACTTTGCGCAGAGTTTGAAAAAGCAACAGGCTATGGAGTCAAGGAACATGGGAAAAAGCAAGTTAAAAAGTGGGTTAAGAAATATAAGCTAAAAGACTTGTTAGAAGCTATGGATAGATCAATAATTCAGTATCCAAATGTTTATAAAGCCTTTGATATGATACCAAGAATTGCTTATTATGTAGCAAATCCAGAAACCACAATAGATACAGATTTATATTATATAAGCGGAATCTTGAACAATAGGCTTTATTATTATAACAAACCAGTAGGAATTAATTATCTAAAAAGAGCATCTAAATACATTGATAAAGACTACTTAACCGAGGTTGCAAAGACGGTTAAGAATTGGACAGAATTTAAAGAGATTATGGAATACATAATCGAGATAGAGGCAGGATATGAGCAAAACAATTGTTGAACGTGATTTTTGGAATGACGAACAGATCATAGATGAGTTTTCTCCCGAGGATAAATTGTTTATGATGTATCTCTTAACTTGCCCGAGAGGTAATGCGATAGGAATTTTTAAGTTACCGATTAAGCTTATGGCTTTTGAAATTGGTTATAGTCCTGAAGCTATAAGAACATTAGTTGATAGATTTATGAACAAGTATAAAAAAATTTCTTATAATTATGAAAATCAAGAAATTGCAATACACCATTCGTTAAAATACACAATAAATAGTGGAGGAAAACCTATAGAAGAAATGGCGAGTAGAACACTTGAAGGAGTAGATAGCCTTGATCTAATTATGGTTGTTTACAAAAGTATGAAAAGTTGGTGGCAATTATCAAAAAGAGATATCGATAAAAAGATTATGAAGCTTTTTGAAGATGAAATTGAGAAAAGGAAATCTATATATACTTATACTAATACTTATACTAATACTTATACTAATACTTATTCGCCTACCGATTCGTGTAACGATTCGGAAGAATGTGATGATTTCAACAATCCTCAAGATGAAACAGATATCGATACGTTGCCCGATTCGTCTACCGATACGTGGAAGAGTCAAATCATTAATTCCTGGAATAAGCTTGATGTAAACATACCTAAGATGCAGTCCCTAAATGCTGGTACGGATAGATATAAGATGACCAAAGCAAGGATTAACGAAAACGGAATAGACAAGGTTTTAGATACAATTAAGTCGATTGATGACAGTACTTTTCTCAAAGGATATGTTAATGACTTTGTAATTACTTTTGACTGGTTTATCCGACCTAATAACTTTGTGAAAGTTATGGAGGGCAATTACTTAGACAAGTCATATACAGGTCAAGCTGTAAATTCGGAGCAGATAACATACGCAGAAGTAGCAAGGAAAAAGAGATTTGAAAAGATGTTGGAAAACAAAAAGGAGTTAGGAGAAATAAATGATTGATAAATTAGCTAGAGTAGATACTTACAAGGGATATATGTTTTTTATAAAACACATTTACCGAGATAAAGAATACGACAATATTTTTAGAGAAATGTTAGAAGGAACTCTTATGTCGACTGATTGGTATAACGGATATGTGATTTTACCAGATGACCACGAATTAGTTGATAAGTTTTATGGAGAATTTGAAAAAGAGTACGACATAGAAGTTCATGGAGGAATAACTTTTTCGGATTATCTGAGTAAAATTATGGATTTAGAGGTTATGGATCTTGAAGATGGATATGTACTTGGTTTTGATTGTAACCATGCAGGGGATAATCCTGTACATTGCAACCAAAGATACGTAGAAAATGAATGCAAAAAGCTTATAGACCAATTAATAAATCTTGATGATTGCAAAGTGAATAATAAAAACAAAGAAGTTGATCTAGTTAGGAATATTGATAGCAAGTCTAGGCTTGTTGTCAAGCATGTATTGAGCGATAAAGTCTTTTGGGTTATTGAGGAAAACCACGAGGGCGAATGGATTGAAGTTTTAAAGATTTGTGAAATTCGGGCAGAGGCTGATTCGGTTGTTAATTTTTATTTGGAAAATAGGAGTAGGAATTTATGCTAAATAAGGTGATCTTAATCGGAAGATTGGTTAGAGATATAGATTTACGATATACGCAGGCAAATAAAGCGGTGGCAAATTTCACACTTGCTTGTGATAGGCAGATGACTAGGGAGAAAAGGGAGGAGGCGGAAGCTAATTCCTATCCTACCGCTGATTTTCCAAAAGTTGTAGTTTGGGGCAAGCAGGCAGAAAATGCTAGCAGATATCTAAAAAAGGGCAGTTTGTGTGCAATTGAAGGGAGAATTGAAACTGGATCTTATGACGATAGGGAAACAGGCAAGAAAGTTTATACCACTACGGTTATTGCGGATAGGGTGGAGTTCTTAAATAGCTCAAATTCTTCGCAGAATTACGCGGGAGCGAAAAATAACGAAAAGACATATAAATATATGGCTAATGAAAATAAAACGCATACAGAGCAAAATAACGATGATTTCTTTGGGGATGATTTTGAAGAGTTTGACAATGGGGTGATTCCGTTTTGAGCTATAGGAAGTACAAGAACAAAAAAGTTGTTGTTGATGGTCATAAGTTTGATAGTATCAAGGAGTCGCACAGATATGGTGAGCTTAAACTTTTGGAAAGGGCAGGAAAAATCAAGAATTTACAGCTACAACCTAAGTTTGAGCTTATCCCGACTATTAGGACAGACAAAGAAACTTTGCCAAAGATTTCCTATATCGCCGATTTTATGTATCAAGATTGTGAGTCTGGAAAGATGATAGTGGAAGAAGTGAAGTCAGTAGCTACAAAAACTCGTGTATATTTATTAAAAAAAAGATTATTTTTGCAAAAATATACAGATTATGATTTTAGGGAGATTATGTAAGTTTTGTTAGGGGGAGAATATGAAGAGTGGAATTGTAATAAGAAGAAAATACTTAGGTTATGAAGTTATTGTTAAAAGAATAGATTGGAGTGACAACCCGCATTTTATGCCTTATTCGTTTGATGTGAATACTTTTTGGTATTGTGGATATGTTGTTATTCCTAAAACACATCCTTACTATGGTGTGGATTATAATGATTTAGTAGATTTGTTTGATGTTCATGGTGGGTTAACTTATTCTGGTAGGCTTTACGAAGTAGGTGAGTGGGTTCTTGGTTTTGATTGTAATCAAGCAGATGATAATCCATTTCGTGAAGATCAATATTATACACTAGAAGAATGTTTGAGTTTGGTAGATCAAATAATTAAAGCACAAAATATAAACGAAGGTTGTTATTGTTTGCATCTTAGGGAAAGTCAGTTGGATGTTATTATTAATGCTTTGAGAGTAGCTTGGGATACTTATCAAGAAGACTGTGCTGATACAAGTGAAATAGAAGATTTGGAAAATATTATAGATGAACTGGTGGAGTTGAGAAATGAAGACTAAGGAATTTATAAAAAGAGTTGAAGAGTTGGGGTTAGATGTAGATATTAAAAACGGATACATCAATATTGATGGTGATTATTTTAATGGATGTTATATTAGCATTGATGAGCCTTTTACAATAAATACTGACTTTGGAGGGGTAAAAAAACCACTATTTGACTTGCTTGTTGAGTATGCTTCTACACCTCCAGAGGATAGAGAGGAAGAGAAGAAGTTTTATTTGAAGCATAGGTGGATGGCATATGAAAATGAAAATAATCTAACACTTTGTTTTCCGACAGGTAAGTATTATTTGAGTCACAGTACTGAAAATAACGGTTATAAAACCACATTTACCCTTAAAGAAATTGAAGAAATCAAGAAAAAGTTTGATACTGATTTAGCTGATTTTGAGTTGGTGGAGGTTGAGGAATGATACCTAAATTTAGAGCATATTTTAATAAATACAAAAGAATGATTTATAACATTGGTGTTGTAAATGAAAACAGCATTTTAGTTGATTTTAACGGAGATGGAGACTGTGAATATATGTTTATTACAAACGATATAAGTTTAATGCAATCCACAGGTTTGAAAGACAAAAATGGTAATGAGATTTACGAGGGAGATATCTTAAAAACTAGATCAAGAGGTTTTGTAGAAGTGAGACATGAAGATGGGAATACTGTAGCAACTTATAAAAGTGGTGCTAATACTAGAACTACTTTAGTTTTGAGCAGTTTTCTAGATAAGTATCAGATTTCGATTATTGGCAATATTTACGAAGATAAAGAATTGTTAGATGAGGTTTAAAGAATGAAAGTTAAAGATTTGATTAAAAAATTATCTTATTTTGACGATGAAGATGATGTTTTAGCTTATTTTTATGATAAAGAAAACGATATCGAGTATGAATGTGATTTTAAAGTAGATTATGACGTAGCTCCTTATTTGAATTTGGAAGAAATTAAAAGGTATTGATTTATGAAAGTAAAAGATTTTTTAGAATGGTTCGATAATTTTGATCCAGAAAGTGAATTAAAAATTGAATTGTTTGAGGAAATATATAACGGAAATTTAGGATGTAGTGAAGAAATTTATACACCTTTAGATTTGTCAGATGCTAATTATTTAGATGAAACTGATACTGTTTTTGTGACTTTGGAATGGGGAGATTAAATATGAAATTTAATTATGTTTTAGAGTACAAAGAGCCTTATATTATAAATACTGAACTAACAAAAAATAGAACGTGCCAGACCTATAGGTGGAAGCAGTTAGCAGTTGCTGAAAATAAAGAAGATTTAGTGACTTACTTAGTAGGACATGAATATACAAGAAGGATCGTAAAGAGATGAACATACAAAGGAAAAATCAAATGTCTTTGATATTGTGCAGTTTTACAAGTCTACTAAAGGAGTTTAATTTTGGTTTAGAGATATTCAAGGATGGTAGCATCGTGTTTGTTGATGGCAACAATAACGATAGATACAAGATTAGTGCAGAGGATTTTCAAGATTTATATGATAAGACGGAGGTGGGAGAATGAATATATTAGATACAATATTCTGGGTTGTTATAGGAAGCTTGATAGGTAATGCAATCATATTGATAACAAAAATATGGAGGGATAAATAATGAGTGGAGGATGTTTAAGTTATATTTGTTATACCATTGAAAATAATTTAGTTGGTGAAATGCAAGATGAGTTCATGAATGAATTTGTAAAAGATTTTGCTGAACTAACTCATGATTTGGAATGGTGGTTGTCTCGTGATTATGGAGAAGAAACTTATAGAGAAAGTCTAAAGGAATTTAAAAACAAATGGTTTAAAAATTATGATAAGAGAGAAAATGAAGCTATTTTAAGAATTAAAGAGAGAGCTATAAGAGAGATTAGCGAGCTATGAATTTATATATGCTTAAATTGCTAACTTTTTTATGATTGCAGTTTTCTTTAAAGAAAGCTTTGAGTTGGCTGATATGAAGAAGGCAAGAAATGATAGCCAAGGTTTTAAATGGAAGACTTGTAATGGGTGAATATTTCAATGATACGGAGGAAAATTATGATGTTTAAAGCAAAAATCCTAGATATAGATAAACTTATAAAAGATACCGACTTTGTAATAGAAGGTAAGGAAAAAGGCTATATAGACGAAGAAAATTATGTATATGGCTATTATATAGAAGGCTACATTGTAGGACCAATAGTAGATGTAGGAGATGACCACATAGACCTAGAGTATTGGTGCAAGGTAGATAAAAATACGGTAGTAGAAGTGGATAGTCCAGAATTTATAGTAGAGGAATTGGGCACATATAGAATTAGAAAAACGGTAGAAGCTACAAATGGAATCTATGCACAACTTGCATATGTCCGTTGGAAAGATAAAAGCCTACCTAGAGAATTTCATACAATAAGACTTGAAAATATGAATTTAGAGGAAATAAAAGAATGAGATATAAAGCACCATATGAATTAAGCAAAGATAAAGGAGACCAGGGCTGGGATATAAGGGCTGATAAAGAAGTTGTTCTTTTATCTGGTGATACAAGACTGATAGAAACCGGATTATTTTTTGAATTTGATAAGGGTTATTATGCAGATGTTAGAGCTAGGTCTGGTTTATCATCTAAAGGTGTTCTTTGTCATACTGGTTTAGTTGATAGTGGATATAGGGGCGAGATTAAAGTTTGTCTTACAAATTTGAGTAAAAACTCTTATGTTATAAAAAAAGGTGATAGGATAGCCCAGTTAGTATTTGGTCAAGAAATTAATGTTTATCCTTGTAAAGTAGATGAAATAAATTTAGATACCAGCCGAGGTGATAAAGGTTTTGGATCAAGTGGCAAGAAATAGAAAGAGGAAAAGAAGATTATAGATAGAGAAAAAGATAAAAACGCGCTGGATTATAACCCTAATAACAATATGTTTGTAATTATGGGGGCAAGCAATCATTCAGACTTTACAAGAGTACAACACGATTATTATGCTACTGATCCACAAGCGGTTGAAGAACTATTGAAGGTAGAAAGCTTTGATAAAAACATATTAGAGCCTTGTTGTGGTGAGGGCCATATTTCAAAAGTACTTGAAGAAAATAAATATAATGTAACTTCTAGGGATCTGTATTATCGCGGATATGGAGTAGGAGGGATGGATTTTTTTACAACTACAAGTTGGCATGAAGATATAATTACTAATCCACCCTATAAGTATGCTAAAGAGTTTGTAGAGCATTCTATTAAGATTATAGATGATGGCAAAAGGCTAGCAATGTTGCTTAAAATACAGTTTTTAGAAAGTGTAAAACGTAGAGAACTATTTGAAGAAAATCCACCTAAGTACGTATATGTATTTAGCAAGAGGGCTAATTGTGTTAGAAATGGAGTTTTTACAAATTATCCGTCAAGTGCTGTTTGCTATTGCTGGTATATATGGGAAAAAGGCTTTAAAGGTGAACCGGTTATCAGGTGGATATAAAAATATTTATGTGATTAATTTTGATCTACATAATAAAGCAATTAAGAAAGGTTTAGAATGTTTAGATACAAAGGTGGCACTTCTATAGGTAAAAAGATGAAAGCCGAAAGAGTCTACAAAGAAGAAATGGCAAGAATCGCTAAGTCAGATACAACTGTTTTTCTTGTAGAAAGATTTCTTGCTTTAGTTGTGGAAACTCTAAAAGATGAGTTTGGATTTGGCCCAGTAAGACTTGAAAGATTTAAAAAAAGACTTGAATTAAAACTTGATTGTATTACTTTGGATTATGTCAATTGGAGCGATATACTAAAAGAAAACGATTAAAAATCGACAAAAAAGTGTGTGAAAAAATCACAAAATCGAAGAAAAACTAGGCATAATTATCAATATGCTTTATTATGGTAAAATATTTCCAAAATACGGAGGGATAGTGCAAGAGTTTTATAAATGTCTTTGCAAGGAAATTTTAAAAAAATACTTGCAAGTGAGAACTACTACAAAAGAAATAGATGACAAGATAACCGAAATTAGTGATCGATTGACTAATATTACAGTTAGGTATGGGGATGAATCTGTCCAAGGCGGAGGGAGAAATCTTGACGATACATATATAAATAATATAGCTAAGAGAGCTATGTTAGAACGCAATAACAGAGTTAACAAGGCCCTAGTTAGAATGGTAGAAAACGCTTTAACCTACCTTGATGAGAAAGAAAAAGATATAGTAATGACTCTTTATGCTTATGGAGAAAGAGGAGCAGTATATGAGTTGATGGACAAGTATCATTATGAAAGAGCCCAGATATATAATATAGCCAATGAAGCCTTAAAGGTATTAAGCTATAAAATGTTTGGCGATGCGTAAAATTAGAAAATCATTAGACACATTAAAAATAAAAATGGATTATAATATAACTGTATAGTAGTATCAAGGTCACTTTACCCATTAGTACCTACGTCTAGCCTAAATGAATTGTTACACCAAACACTCCTGAAAGAAATATTTTTACCGACCTTGATCTACTACATCATTTGTCAGTTTCCCTAGCTTTGATTTATTCAAAGCTTTTTTTATTTATAAATTTGTGAAAAATAGCAAGGAAAGAGTTATGAAGCATAAAGATATCAGCAAAGTTGATCATGATAATAAAATAATGGATACCGAAAAATCAGAAAATAACTTGTATATTATTAAGACTAAAAAGCCTTACACAGTCAAGGACTATTTCCCAAATTATAGTTATGATTATGAACATAAAGATATAGAACAAGAATCTAAAGCTATGATTAATAATTTGCATGACTTTATAGAAGATAACTCCGAACTTGCTATTTCTCAATATTCAAGCAAAGACGAAGAGGCCATTATAGAGGGTTTTGCAAGAGCCATAGCCTTAGTAGAATTATACATAAAGACAATATATTTAGAAGAATAGGAGGTGTTTTAAAATTGCAAAGACAAAGATAGACAGCAAGAAAAAAATACCTCCTAAAATTAAACTTTTAATGGATAGTCCATATATTGATGAAGTAAATAGAATGATTGATATTAAGACCAGCATACAATCTATAAAAGAATATCTAGATAAGCAGGGTTTTAATATATCGTGGGCCTATTTAGGCCAATACAGGAAGATAAGACAAGCTTATTCAGCCGAAGAAAACAACCTAAAGGATTTTATCAACAAAGCACCAATTGCTAAACTCATAGAAGAACAAGAAAAAGAAATCCAGCCAGGTTCTGAAACAAACAAGCTTAAAAATGATTTAGAGTTTTTGGATATGGTTATTCAATCCGGAGCAGATCAGCTAAAAAACTTGATTAAAGAAAATGACTATTTTATCACTATAGAAAATGTATTTAAAGCTATAGAACTAAAAGATAAATTAACAGACGGAGCATTGGGAGGATTAACTCAATTTGGTATTAAAAACTTGCAAGAAATCACCGAAAAAAAATATATGCAACTGTTGCAGTCAATGTTTACTCATATACCAGATGATGAAAAACAAAAGGTATTATCAGAACTTGAAAACGTAGAGGAAGAATATTACAAAGCCACAGACTATTATGAAGATTATTTACGAAGTATAGGAAAAAGCGAAAAAGAAATACAAAGAAAACTAAAGGAAATTAGCGATGATGGGAATTAATTCAGCTAGCAAATATTTAAAAACTAAATATAGCAAAGACAAATTAATTAATGGTGCTGTTGATACCCTAATTACTAATTTTTTTATTGACGTTTCAGAGGGTAGAGTTAGAGCAAAAAATGTAGAAGATTTAAACCGATTAATTAATATAAGTTTAATGTTAAAGAGCATGGATAGTGGAGATGGAGACAATAAAGCTTTATTACTTGATACATTGGGATTAAGCGAAGATGATAGTCTTAAAGAACTATATAGCAGAATGTTGATACATTTAAACACCACTAATGATGAAGAAAATAGGCCTAAAGATGGATTATTCTAGTATTTATGGAAAATTAAAATCTTCTAACGATTTAAGTATTGATTTTAGGGAATATGAAATAAGCGGCTTAGATAAGAAAAGACTTATTTTAGAAATTAACGGTTATAAAGTTATAGGATATATAAATGCCAATGAATTTATAGATCCAGAAACAGTTAAAAGATATTATGGGGAAGATGCAGATTTTTTGAAATTTTGCTATTATCCTTATTTAAGAATTATAATAAAAAACCCTAACAGTATTGAGGATAGAGAATATATTTTGCACCTAAACAAAGCTAGCTTTACAAGTGGATTGCAAGAGCTAGACCTATATAAAACAAGTGAAAATATACAAAGTCTAGGTGGTATTTTACCATGGATGAATTAAACATTATAGATAATGTAAATTCTTTTAAGTCTAGCTATTTAGCTAAAAAGTCTATAGAAGATACCATTATTAGAAGCTTTCCAGCCTTATGGGCTTTAAAATATAAGCCTATAAAGTCAAAGCCAATGACCTTTGTTTCAGATCATAATCCTTTTGCTCATAGACCATGGCAAGAATCAATTTTAAATGATAATCACCCTAATAAAGTTATACAAAAAGCTAGGCAGTTAGGCATGAGTGAGTTAGCTACAGCCGAAGTTTTATGGTTTGCAGATACTCACGACAATGTAAATATAATGTATACATTCCCTACAATGGCACAAATGGCGGATTTTTCAAGAACTAGAGTAAGTCCGGTTATTAAAGACAGCCCACATCTACAAAGACAAGTTGCTAAAGACTTAAATAACGTATCAAGTAAGAAAATAGGCACATCTAATATCTTTATGAGAACATCAGGAGATGGATCACAAGGTGAGGGTGCAGATATTGATATGTATTGTGCAGATGAGTACGACAGAATGAGGATAGGAACTGAATTAGCTTTTAAAGAGTCAATGTCATCTTCTAAGTATGGATTAATGCGTAGATGGTCAACACCAACATTACCAGGTATTGGAATAAATGAATTATACGAAAAGTCAGATCAGAGAAGATATTTATACAAATGTAAACATTGTAATACTTGGCAAGAAATAACTTTAGATAATATTATTCAAGTAAAAGATGGATATAATCCTATAACAGAAGAAATAGAAAATGGCACTTATGAATATAGGTGCATTAAATGTAGAAAGCCTTTAGACAGATGGCAGGTTGGCAAATGGATTGCTAAAAAACCTCAAATCAAAGATACTAGAGGTTATTTTATTTCACAATTAAATGCTTTACACATTTCAGCAGATTCTATTATGCGTAGAAAATTAGAATATCCATTCAAACAGTTATTCTATAATTATGTATTAGGAGAACCTTATGCCAATAAAGGTTTAGAGATAGGGGAAAATGATGTAAAGACTCATATTGTAGCAGGTCATGAAGAAATCAATAGAACAGATGAATTTATAGCATACATAGCTGGTATAGATTGGGGAGAACCTACATGGGTACTGGTTATTGGAATTAGGCCTAATATGACTTTACAAGTTGTGTGTATGCGAGAATTTAAACGTTCTAATATAATGCCACTAATGGATGTTAAGCAAGTAATATCTTTGTTAAAGCCATTTAATCCAGATTTGATAATAGCAGATGCCGGTTATGGTGCAGATAAAAATACAGAATTATTAAGAGCTTTCCCATATTCAGCCTATGCTTGTACATGGACAACTACTACTGGCCCCTATTCAGCAGTAAACTTTACAGATCATTGGAACGATCAAAGAAGAATGGTAAAGGTAGATAAAACTTCTAAGATGCAAAGGACTATACAAGCGGTAAAGCAGGGTTTTATAGGCTTTTATTCTTATCAAGATGAGATGACACAGATACTTACAAAACATTTGATAAATGTACAAATCCTTGATAGAGATAAAGATGGATACATTTACCAAGTAGCAACAAGAAAAGGCCCAGATCATTTGGCTTGTTGTTTAGCTTATGCACTAATAGGAGTTGATAAGTATACACAGTATGGATCTAAAATATCTAAAGGTTACCAGATGGACTTAGTAGAATTTTAAATATAATAATTTATTTAAGGCGGTTTTTGCCGTCTTTTTTTTGTGACAAGATACCCAAGCGGTCAAGGGGACGGATTGCTAATCCGTTAGACCTTAAAAGGTGCGAGGGTTCGAATCCCTCTCTTGTCGCCAGAAAAACAAAAACAATCGTGAATTAATCGTGCGTAAATCGTACGATTTTTTATTTTAAGGAGAATTGGTGTATGTTAAGAGTTTTTGAAAGTTTTGCCGGTATAGGTACGCAAAGAATGGGTCTAGAAAGGGCGAATATAGACCATGAAGTAGTGGGAATTTGTGAAATAGATAAATTTGCTATTGACTCATATAAAGCTATACATGGTGAGGTTAAAAATTTTGGAGATATATGCAAAATAGATCCTAAAGATTTGCCGGATTTTGACTTGTTTACATATTCTTTTCCATGCCAAGATATTTCTATGGCCGGCAAACAAAAAGGATTTGAAAAAGATAGTGGCACAAGAAGTAGTCTACTTTGGGAGTGTGAAAGAATAATAGAAGCTAAAAGACCTAAATATTTACTTATGGAAAATGTAAAAGCCTTAACCTTTAAGAAAAATAAAGCGGGTTATGAAAAGTGGCTTGATATCTTAACTAATTTAGGTTATACAAACTATTCAAAGGTATTAAATGCAAAAGATTATGGAGTACCACAAAATAGAGAAAGGGTATTTTGTATATCAATACTGGATGATAATCAAGGTTTTAAATTTCCAGAAAAGCAGGTGTTAAAAACAAGACTTAAAGATATCTTAGAAGAAAATGTAGATGAAAAATATTATTTGACTAGTGAACGAGTTAAAAAGCTTGTCGGTATTGTGAGAAATTATGATATTAAATATAAAAGTGTATTCGATTCTTCGATTAATGATCCCAAAGAAAAAGAAGTTGCTAATTGTGTGACAACAAAGCAAAGAGGAATATCTATAAGGAAAAGCGAAGGTAATGTTGTAGTCGAACCAGAGCTTATACAAACTCATAAACTCAATAGCAGAAATAGAAACAATCCAGAAAGATTTAGAGTATTTGACAAAGAGGGAATAAGCCCAACTCTAAATACTTGTCAAGGTGGAGGACTTCAACCTTGTATAGATGAAATAAACGAAGCTAAAATTGTACAAACTCATAAGATAAAGCATCAAAGACGAACTAATCCAAGTGAATTTAGAACTTACAATGCAGATGGTTTATCACCAACATTACTATCAAATAGTAGTAAGCCTTGTGTAACGGTAGAATTACCAGCTATTGCAGCAAGTAGGGGCAGACTTAGAGATGATAAATTTGTTCAACAATTAGAATTAAAAAAAGATGGAACTTCAAATACTTTGACAACGGTTGGAAAAGACAATTATTTAGTTACAAGCGATACTAATAAAACCATACCAATTAAAAACGGAACTAAAAAAGGTTACCTAGAAGCCCACCAAGGCGACGGTATAGACCTTATTAATCCTACTTGTAACAATCGTAGGGGTAGGGTGCAGAAAGATTGTAGCCAAACCTTGACTTGTAATAATGACAGGGGAGTGGTTACAGATGATTTTAGAATCAGAAAACTAACACCATTGGAGTTTTGGCGACTCATGGGAATAGAAGATAAAGATTTTTATAAGGCAAGAAAAGTAAATAGTGATAGTCAGTTATATAAACAGGCAGGTAATGCAATCGTAGTAGATGTATTAGCTGCTATTTTTATGCAGTTATTTAGGAATAAAGAAATAGAAATTTAAGTGTTAAAACCTAAAATACTACAAGTAATTTAATTCAGATAAAAAGAAAAGAACTTAAAGGAGTAATCCTATGACTATAAAAATAAAAGGCTTTAAAAAGGCAAATAAAGAGCTTAAATGCTTATGCAAATCTAATAGAAAGACAATAAATACAGAAACAGCTCAATATCCTTTAGAAGATAAATATTTAAGGGTTTTGCAGATGGAAGCATCTATTATTTTTGATAGAGTTATGAAAGAAGCTAATAAAGAAATATATCGAGTATTAATAGGCGACTAAAAAGTTGCTTATTTTTTTAGGGTGGTAGTTTAACCAGGCAGAATATTAGTTCAGAAGACTAAAGATATAGGTTCAAATCCTATCCGCCCTACCAATTTTAATAATATTAGGAGGCGAGAATGACCCCAAGAGAAAAGTATAGAAGAGTCAAGGTTATTCTTGACCGATATTTAAAAGTTTTGAATAAGGTTGCTAGAGGTGGAAAGATAGATCCAAGTCTAGCAAAGAAGCTTAATATACCAGTTGAGTTTCAATCAATATTAGAAAGAGCTTACAAAAAAGGGCAGATTGATATTTCACATCCAGATCTTGATTTAGACCCTAGTGAATTTGAAAAACTCATAAGAGAAATAAAGCCTAGTGATAACCCTATATACAAGATAAGTCAAGAATGTGTTCAAGAAGGTCTTGATTATCAATTAGATAAGTTTAGGCACAAGGTTTCAAGTGCGAGCATTGAATATTTTAAAAAAGAATTTTCAGTTATTGATGAAGTATTTAAAGATGACAGACCTAGAGATACATGGATTGCTACAGAGCTAAGAAAAATAACTCAAGATACTAAACAAGATTGGGATATGGTTGTAAAAACTGAATTAATCAATAGCAAAAATGAGGGCATAGCAGATGGAATAATTAAGGGTAATAGTCCATATTCTAACAAGGGACTTGAAACAAAAGTGTTCAAAAGACCAAGCCAAGGAGCTTGTAAACATTGTTCAAGTCTTTACCTAGAAGAAGATGGGAAAACCCCAAAGGTATTTTTACTTGCTGATCTAATAGCTAATGGCAGTAATTATGGGAAAAAGACTAGCGAATGGAAAGCAGTTGTAGGAGTTACTCACCCACATTGCCAATGTATGATTGAGGTATTGCCGGACAATGCTACTTTTGATGAAAATGGCAGAATGATTTTTGAAAGGAAAGTTGAATGACAGAAGATAAAAGAATAAAAGTAAACTTTGCCAGCAAGGGAGGCTCATTCAACGCCGACCAATTTGTGCCAAGGCTTAAATATTCATACTATGATAATGAATCACCTATGGAGGATATGTTTGTATCAACTAACTATAGGGAAAAGGAAAACAAGCTATCATTTGAATTATTAGAGAAAATATCCCTGGAAGTAGCTCCTATTTCAAATATTATATCGACTAGAATAGACCAAGTAGGAACTTTTACTTCCAGATCCAAATATGCTACAGATGGTGTAGGCTTTAAGGTAATGCTGAAAGATAGCAGCAAAGAACCGACCGAAGAACAAGAAAAAACCATAGACCTTATAGAAAAGTTTATAGAAAATTGTGGATTAGGGAATGATCCTAATCGCGACAGATTTGACACCTTTATTAGAAAAATAATCAGAGACTCATTGACATACGACCAGGTCAACTTTGAATTAGAATATGATGTTACAGGTCAGTTTGTTCAAGCCTTTGAGGCAGTAGATGCAGCTACAATAAAACCAGCCCTTGATAATATAGACCTAAAAGAATCAGCCTACGCAGATGATATAGATATCAGAGATGGAGAAAAATTATCCTATGTACAAGTTGTAGACGGAAAGATAGTAGCAGGCTTTACAGCAGATGAGATGGCCTTTGCAGTAAGAAATCCAAGAACTAGTGTACATAGTCAACCTTATGGCCTATCAGAAATAGAAACTATAGTAAGACAACTTACTTCATACCTTGAAGCAGAAGACTACAATATGAGATTTTTCCAACAAGGTGGTATGACAAAAGGCATACTAAATATTAAAGGAGAAAAAAATGGCCCAGCACCAGGAGATAGACAGACCCTAGAATCATTTAAAAGACAATGGAGAACTCAAGTCACAGGTCAAAAAGGTGCATGGAAAATACCAGTCTTTACCCTACCAGGCGAATTGGAATTTATTAATATTGCCCAGTCAGGAGGTGAAATGGTATTTGAAAAATGGGTAAACTATCTAATAAACATAATTTGTGGTGCATATAAAATAGACCCAGCAGAAATAAACTTCCCTAATAACGGAGGTGTAGGTGGCAAGGGATCTAGTCTATTTTCAGGAGATGAAAAGAAAATAGACAACTCAAAAGCCAAGGGACTATTTCCACTATTAAGATTTGTAGAAAACACAATAAACAAATTTATAGTTTCTAAATTTAATACCGAAGATGAATATGTTTTTATCTTTGATGGAATAGATAAAGAATCAGAATCAGATCAAGTAGACCTAGCAAAGAAAAAATCAGAATCTTACATGACAATTAACGAAGTAAGAGCAGAAAAAGGACTAGCAGAAATTGAAGGTGGAGATATAATAGCAAATCCTTACTATCTACAAGCTAAACAAATGCTACCATCGGATAATTCCATGGGTTTTGACTTTGAAGATAGTGGCGAAGAAGACGATACAGAAGAAAGTGAAGAAACACAAGAAAGTCTATTTCAAAAGTCACTTGCATTAGTAAATAAAGAATTAGAACTTGAAAATATCCTTGAAAAGAAACTAGACAGATCAAAGCTCGTATTGATGGAGACTCAAGTTGAAGACAAGTATGGAGTACACCGAGCTAAAAGATGGAAAAATCCCAATATAGCCTTAAATGAAATAAAAAAACAAATGAAAGTGGCCCAAAATAGCAATTTATCATTTAAAAGTAAAGCAAAACATGGTATAATATTAAGTGAAAAAGAACTAATAGACCAATACCTAAAGCAAAATCCAAATGAAACTTTGCAAGAGTTTATAAAGCACAATTTTATAATAGAAAAACAAGAAACACTAAAACCTAAAAAGATCAAAGAAGATCCTAAAGTAGAAGTAAAAGAAGTCGAACCTAAAGAGTTTGTAAAGGCTTTAAGCGAAGCTATAGAATCTATGCCAAAATACAAAAGATGGAGAGTGTCTTCTAAAACAGAAGAAGAATGCCAAGACTTAAAGTGTTATAGAACTGATGGTGGTAGTGTATTTGCCATTACTAATCAAGGAGATATTGAAGCAGTTTGTAAAAATAGTAATGATAATATCAGAGGAAGAGACTTATTAAAAGAAGCTGTAAGACTAGGTGGTAAAAAATTAGATAGTTTTATTGGCAATCATAAGTTTTATTCTGAAATCGGGTTTACAGCATATAGTAGATGCAAATTTGATAAAAACTATAAACCTCCTCTTTGGAGAGAAGGCTATGACAAAGAAGAAGATATAGCTTTTTACGTATATGATGGCAACACAGAATTTGAAAAATGGTCAAAACAAAAGAGTAAAATCAAAGAATTTAATGGGGAAACAGCATACGAAGATGCTTATAATTATCGAGACAATATATTAAAGGAGTAGGCAATGGCAAAATATGAAGATTATAAAAACAAGGTTATAAAAGAATTTAAAGAGTTATGGCCTAGCTTAAGTGATGAAGAAGTTAACAAATACTTTGAAGGCGAAGGTGAAGAGACTACAAGAGAAGATTTTGAAGACCATTTAGCCGATTTAAAAGCAGGGAAAATCACTGAACAGATTTTAATGCACGGTTGCGTAGGATCGACTGCTTATGAATTATCTCTTATGTATTAATGGAAATAATTATGCAAAAGGGAAACAATAAAATAAAAATAATTTGTGAATTTGAAAAAGAAAAAGCTGAATGGGATACACTATCTCAAGATGAAAAGGGAAAATGGCAAGACGTTGCTAATTATCTAAAAGAGGAATGGCCACAAGTTGTGACAGGTGATACATTAGGTTATTGGCAAGTAGTAGGAATGAACAATTCAGGAATGTAAATTTAATAAATATTATTTTAAACACGTTAGTAAAAACTAATGTGTTTTTTTTACGTTAAAAAGGAGAATAAAATGGATAGTTATAAATTTCAAAAAGCTTGTAAAGAATGGTTAATTATGTATTACAAGGAAAACTTTAATAAGAATATTAGTATTGAAGATATATTTGTTGTTTGGTCTTGTAAAATTCTACAAAATAATAAAATACTAATTTCTACAACTCTTTTAGATGGGATATATGTAGAGTGTACACAAAATGGAGATAAGCAAGAAACTTATTTTGATATCTATAAAAAGCAAAAAAACATTATGTTTAGCAATGGAGAATTATTAGGTTAATAGTGAAATAATTGTGAAATACAAAACGTTGAAATAAAAATAAACATAGGTCATGAAATTAACAATAAAATATTATCCAAAACTACCAGAGCGTAAATGGTTACTTAAAAGAGAGGGTGGGGCTTATGAACAGTACGCCCATTTTTTGTGCAAAAAAGATGCTGAAAATGTTAGAAGATTAATTGATGCTAACAAGTATCCATATAACAAAAAATACAAAATTGCAATGCAAAGAATACTAACAGAAGAAGAATTTAAAGAACTAGATAAGAAAAACAGATACATAAATATCAACAAAGGAGCGAGAAAATGAGAATAATTATAAAGGACTTTAAAAGCCTAATAAAAGCTGTACAAAACAGAGCGCATCTATTTCCGGTAAAAGTATTAATAAATGGCAAAAACAAAACATTTTATGGAATAAGATATAAATCCGGTAATAAAGCTATGGAAATTGCAAAAAAGCAAATGAAACTACCAGAAAATATAGAGGTATCTTTTGATAGCAAAGATGGAAAAGCTAAAGGCTTATCAGAAAAAGAAGTATTAGACCTATACACAAAAGCAGGAAAGCATGGATCATTGCAAGATTTTATAGCAAGTAATTTTAAAAGACCAAAAGTAAAAACCAATCAATTATCTATTAACGATATGCAAAAGCCAGAAAAGAAAACTAGTCCAGCCAAGAATAATGAAAATAGCAAGGCAAATACTTATGGGAACTTATCCAAATACCAATTTAGAAGATTGCAACAAAAAGGCGCATCTTTATGGGATAAGAATGGTGAAAAGAGATTATACTTTAATGATTTAGGAATAGATTTGGCAGGAAAAGTCAGCAACAATCCAGAATTTAAAGGTAAAATAGGCGAAAGAGCAATAAATGAACAAGGTGGGAAAATGTACTATGATATGGATTCCGGGAAATTCTACACCAAGGTCAATGGAGGCGATAGTGGCAAGTTTGCTGGTGCAATTTTTAATGAAGCCAAAAGCCTATTAGAAAATTTGACAAAAGAAGAAGAATCTAATCCAAAAGATATAAATAGACTAACAGACAATCCTAATTTGACAGCAAGGCAAGAAAAAGCATTACTTGAAAGATTAGGTGCAGATGTAAATATAGAAAATACACATTCACATACATGGATTAAACCAGATGTGAAAGCAATGCAAGAACTTATAGGTAAGATCGGCGGAGGACACCAATCAAAAGCTGCTAGCAGAAGGGCAAACGAAACTTTATTTAATCTAAAATATGATGTTAATAGAAATAAAGTTTTTGGTGATACCAAAGATAGAGAAGGCGTAAGAGATATGGCACAAACAGCCATTAATAATTTAATAGAAGAAATCAAAAGCAATGAATTAGTCAACAAATTAGCCGCAGAAGACAAAGTTTTAAAAGAAAAAAGATCTAGTCAAGCAGTAAAGGAAAAAATAAAAGCTAGAGAAAAAACACTAACAGGCGAACAAGCTGGTAAGTTCAGATACAGACTAGGCACAAAGAAGATTGACCCAAAGTATGAATATAAAGAAGTAAAAACTACTAATGAATTAGTAGAAAAAATAAAACCAATTAAAGATATGCACACCGATATAAAGGGCAGAGCAATTATGGATATGCTAGGATTAAATTTACCTTTATATAGCAAAAGAAATGGGAAAGCATTTAATACGGGGCGATCAAATGCAGTAGGACTATGTAGATTCGCCGTCCATAATGATGGAATAAGATACAATCATGAAATATGTTTAGTCGCTGAAACCGGGGATCCAGTTCACGAAACCAAAACAGCTATACATGAATGTATGCACGCTAAGGTAAGTGAAACTGTTACAGCAAATCCAGACAAGTTATGCACACCAGAAAGAAGAGAATCCTTAAAACCTCTTGAAGAAACTCTAGTAGAAACCGCAGGTCAAGCTATAAGCAATTTAGTTCATGGAAAAGACACCGATAGACAAATACATTCATACGCTGATCAAATAGCACATTGCTTACCTTGTATTTGGGATTTGGAAGAATTTAAAAACGTTAGAAAAGAAGGGACTCATGGTATAGGTAGAGAGATCTACAAGCAACTTACAGCTAAAAACGGAGATTTTCTAGCAAATGTATTAGATAAATATCAAGATAGCAAAAAAGACCCAGCAATAAGCAATAAATATAAAGCTATAGAAACAAAGGTTCTAGAAAGAACAGACAAAGTAGAAAAGATACAAAATGATTTAGGAAGTTCAGGAATTGCAAATCTTGTTGAAGAACTAAAACGCGGTACTATATCATTAGAAGGAGCGCTCAATAGCTTTGAATATAGAGAAATAGCGGCAGTATTAATAACTAAATTTCTTGAAGATGAAGATTTAGATGCAATAGATGCATTAGCCTTATCATTTTAGGAGGTAAGAAATGGCAAAAGTAATAAGAAACATAAAAGAAATGATAAATGAAATCTTAAAAGAAGTAGAAGGGCAAGATAATTACAGAGCAATTGTATTTGAACTAATGCCACTTGATACAGATCTAATAGTCGATGGAGAAAATAGATATCAAGAATGCTATGACGCATTAGTAGAATTAGGGGAGCAAAGAATAGCAGATAAGTATATAAAGCCTTTGATCTAAAATAAAAATTAATACAAACACTAAAACACTTATGAGAAATCATAGGTGTTTTTTTATTGCATATCTATGAATAAAGGGTGGGAGGTAGGGAGCAAGAACTTTGAGAAAGGAGGATAAGAATGTGAGGGATATGCAGATTTATGTACCTTTAGTAGACCTTATAAAAAGCGATGAATCAAAGAGTCTAAACTCTCAAAAAGGAATTATAGGCAAGATTAAAGGGCTGGCAAGTACACCAGATCTTGATTATCAAGGCGAAAAGGTTGTTCAAAATGGCCTTGATATTTCATCTTTTTTAGAAAAAGGATTTTTAAATTTAGATCACGATAATTCAAGAATTGTTGGTTATCCTGATAAGAAAAACACAAAAATCACAAAAGAAGGTTTATACCTAGAGGGATACTTACTTGACAATGCAGATGGCAGAAGATTTTGGGAAACCGCAATAGCCCTACAGAAGTCCGGTACTTCTAGAAGATTAGGTTTTTCTATCGAAGGACAAATTCTCAAAGAAGACGAAAAGGGACAAATTCTAAAGGCAAGAGTGACAAATGTTGCAGTAACTAGCACACCTTGTAATGCTAATGCAACATGGAATGCAATAGTTAAGTCAATGACAGCTTGTTCGACAAGTCAAAAAGCCCTATTAAAAGAAAGCTTAGAAAATGGCAAAATCTATTATCAAAAGGCTTTAGATGGGGATAGGCAAGTGCTTGAAACATTAGAAACTTTTAAAAATAAGCTAAATAAAAGCAAGAATAAAGACGATATTAAGCTGTATCTAATGATGTTTAGAGGAATCTATGGATCTGAAATGGAAGATAAAGTACACCAAATAATCAACTTTAAGGAGTAAAAATGGACAAAGAAAAAGAATTAGGCATTGATGAAAAACTCAATAGACTATTAAAAAATGTAGCAGATGACTACTTTAATGAAGATGAAGTAGACAAAGATTATATAAGCGAAGATGAAGTTGCTAAATCAGAAGATGATGATGAAAAAATAGTTTACGATTTTAGCGAAGGCGAAGATGAAGAAGAAGCATCTGATGAAGAAATCGCTGATGAAGAAACTGACAATGAAGAAATCGAAAATGATGAAGAATTAGAAAAAACCGAAGATGACCAAATAGCTGAAAATGACGAAGAAAGCGAAGAAGAAAACGAAACTGAAAAGCAAGTAGAAGAAGACGAAGATACAGAAGAAGTCGATTATGATGACTTGCTTGACAGAATTAAAGATGATTTAGGCTTAGATGAAATCAATGGTAGATTAGATGATTTAACAGAAAATCTAAAGAAAGTTGTAGATCTATTAGAAATTAATACTGACAATGCAAATGAAGTAGTTGAAAAAAATAAAGAGCTTGAAAAGTCAATTAATCTATTAAGCAAAAAACTAAGTAGAGCCAATAACATTAGAAAATCAGTTAAAAACGCACAAGTTTTTAATAAATACGAAGAAGAAAAGAAAACTTACAAAGACCTATCAAAATCACAAAGAGCAGAAATTCTATCAAATGAATTTCTAGCAGGCAATAGAAATGTAAGTGCTTTAGATGTAAGTAAAGCTGAACAAGGAGCACCTTTATCTGAAGCTTTAGTATCAATTATTGAAAAACACTTAATTTAAGAAAGGAAGTAATAAACATGGCATTTAATTCATTAACACAAACACAAGTACAAGACCTTTATAAGGCATTAACTACAAATAATTTTGCACAAATTAACCCTGGAGCAAAAGGTGGCGCAGCTATAATTCCAGAGTCACTAGAAAACACAATCAAGACATTAACTTATTCTGAACAACACCTAAAACTTTGGAGAGATATTCCAAAATCAAGAGCTTTCTCTAATGTTGAAGAATATAACGTAGTTGATTCTTACGGAGAAGATATACCAGGATTCCAACCAGAGGGTATTGCAGGACTTGATACAACATCAAGCTATAAAAGAGAACTTGCAAAAGTTAAATGTTTAAATGTAACTAGATCAGTAACCGATCTTATGAGATTAGTAAATACTGTTTCAGAACCAGAAGCATTAGAAACTCAAAATGGAATGAAATTCATTTTAGGTCAAGCTGAACAAGCACTTTTCTATGGTGATTCAACACTAGCACCAGCAGATGAAGAAGGCTTACAATGGAATGGTATTTTAAAACAAACAGCAGATCATAATGTTGTAGATTTAAGAGGTAAATATCTAGAAGATAAACACATTAACAACGCAGCAACAAATATTTTAGACAACTATGGTACACCAACTAAAGCTTATCTACCAATGAATGTTGCACAAAAATTTAGTGAGCAATACTATCCAAATCAAAGAGCAATTATGAGTGTTGAAGCAGGAGAAATGGTAGCAGGTACTACTGTAACTAAATTTAATACATTAGGCGGAACTGTTGATTTAATCCCAGATGTATTTTTAAGAAGAGGTATGGAAGTATTAGATACCAATGCACCAGCTTATGGACAAGAACCACCAACAGCACCAACAGTAACAGCAGCAGTAGCTGACGAAGATGCTAAAAACCCAGCTAAATTTGCACAAGGTGGAACTTTCAAATATGCAGTAGTTGCATACTCACACAAAGGTAAATCTGTAGCTGTAGAAACAGATGCGGTAACAGTTGCAACTGAAAACATCAAAAAAGGCGTAAAATTAACAATTAAAAATTCAGATACACAAATTTTTGCACCAGAATACTTTGTAATCTATAGAACAGAAGATAATGGATCTAAATTCTATGAAATAGGTAGAGTCGGCGCAAAATCAAGAGAAAAATCCGCTGAAACAATCTTTGTTGATAAAAACGAAGTATTGCCAAATACAGGTGAAGCAGTTATAGGCCAATTTGATGAGTCAGCTATTACCTTTAGACAATTGCTACCAGCCTTTAAATTACCATATGCAATGACTGGCCCAGTAAGAAGATTTGGTATTTTCTTATATGGTACACCAATAGTATATGCACCAAAGAAATTTGTAACAATTAAAAACATCAAGATTGACTAGGCTTATCGCCTAGTTTTTCTTTAAGGAGAAATTATGCTGATAAAAAATGATAATTTAGTTAATTCAAGACTTATCATAGATGAAGAAAATTCTGTTAAATTTGATGAATACGGAATGGTTGAAATAGAAGATGAATTAGCTAAAAAACTTTTAGGACTTAAAGGTTATGAATTGGTTGATGATAATAAAAAAGAAAAGTCAGAAGCTAATAAAGATACAAATAAGATACAAGAAGTAACTTTAGGTCAAGGGAAAGTAGAAGTGGAAAGCTTAAATGCTGAAAAAGAAGAAGTTAACTATGAAACTTTATCTATAAAAGAACTAAAAGAACTAATCAAGGCTAAAGGAGAAAAAGCGCCAGCAGGATCTAGTAAAGCAGAGCTTATAGAAACTCTTTTAAAGCTTGATAAATAAACATAGAAAGGGGAGGGTATGAGAAAATACTATGACAATATGTATGATGAAGAGAATCCCTCTTCTAATGAAAATATATACGACCAGGGAGAAAAATTTACATTACCAACAGATCAAGCGGCAGAAAACCTTATAAAGATTAAAGGGCTTACAACCGAAGATTTAATAGATAATCACTTCCAAGGTATAGACCTAATGACTTATGATGGCACACCATTTTCAAGAACATTTTTAGTGTCAAGCCTTAATTCAGCTATAGATAGGGCAGAGCAAGTATTTGATATTTGTATAACCCCTAGAGAAATCAAAGATGAATTACACGACTTTGAGGGAAACAGTCTTTTTGACTCTTACCAATATACACCGTTATTTAAAAGACCAGTAAGAGAAATTGAGTCTATAACCTATAAAATGGGCAATAAGAAAATACTTAAAATTCCTAAAGAATGGATACAACTTGATAAAAGAGTTGGAGATGTGACAATTTTTCCTACAACAGGAAGTGTAAATTATATTAACCCAGCTATAGGTGTAGCTGTACCATATTTTATGACAAGATCTTATATGCCAATGGCAATTTCAATTAATTATAAAGCAGGTATGGAAAAGGAAGAAATTCCACACAATCTTTTAGATTGGATCTTCAAATACGCTGCTATAACTATATTTGAAGTATGGGGAGATCAGATTATAGGTGCTGGTATTGCTTCATCTTCTGTATCAATAGATGGTTTAAGTCAATCTATAGGAACAACTCAATCAGCTATGTATGGTGGAGCATCCGCGCGTATCCTAGAGTACAGAAAAGACCTAGAAGAATTAACTCCGATAATTAGGAAATATTTTGCCAGGTTTGATTCAGTTGTTTTGTAGGAGGATATTATGGCAGCTAATGCAGGTTTTATACCTAAAAACTTTGATGAATTAATAGAAACTCATGGTTATAACGCTTCATGGTATCAATCTATTGTTTGTGAGTGCATGATTGAAGGTCAGCCAGATCCGCATTGCCCTTATTGCAAGGGCGAAGGCTATAGATACATTAGAAGAAAAGAAATAAAGGTTGTTGCTACTAGCTTTAATGGTAAACAAGTTTTAAAACTTGAAGGAATATCAGAGCCGGGGACAGTATATATTACCCCAGAAAGAGATATTATAATGTCCTACCATGATAAATTAGACTTTTATGAAATCGACTGTAGATATTCACAAGTTGTTACAGTTAATGGCAACAAAACCTCCAGCACCTATAGACCGATTAAGAAAGTTATTTTTGTAATGGTAGGCGACTATGTCTATGATGAAAATATAGATTTTAAAATTAGTGAAGATAAACACCATTTAGAATGGATAGATGAAAGCTCAAAACCCCCAAATGGAGCAAGAGTAAGTGTTTTATACTTAACTAGCCCAGAGTATATGATAAAAGAGATGACTCATGAATTAAGATCTGTAAATGTATCTAAAGGCTTAAAAGAGCCTCAAACAGATATTATGCCAAAGCAGTACCTAGCAACTAGAATAAATTTTGCTTATGGTAATACGGTTAATGCTAAAAGGGAATATGAACCTAGTTTAGAAAAAGACGGAGGATTTGCTTATGACTGATATATACAAGGCTATAGATACAGTAGCAAGTGATATGGTTAAGGCAACTCTATCTTATGCTAGAGATGAACTTATTTATGAAGCAAATACAAAATTAAGATCAACTAGCACAGATTATAAGCAAGCTATATCAGCTGTAACGATGGAAGGCCCATTAAAAGGCTATGTGCAACTAAATGGAAAATTCCCAGCCTTACTTGAAAATGGTTGTAATAAGTTTGATGAAAAAATAGGCTTTTCTAAGTCACCCAAAAGAACAAAAGTAGTTAGACGTGTAGATGGAAAAAATGAGCCAGGTTGGTATTTAACAATACCATTTAGGCACAGAACAGCAGGCAGAGGATCATTACCACCTAAGATATTAAAAGCTGCTAAAAATTTAAAATATGGTCAATACCTTGAAGAAAGTCTTGTAAGAGATTTAGGATATTCACCACAAAGATCTAATACAGGATATAAGTGGAAAAATTCTAAATATGATTATCTAGTAAGAAAAACCAAAACATATAAGTCCGGAGCCAAAAGAAGTCAGTATTTAACCTTTAGGAGAGTATCAGATAAGTCAGATCCAAAAAGCTGGTTTCATCCAGGCTTAAAAGGTATTAAAGCTTTTCCAAAGGTTAGTAAAAAGGCTGAAAAATTTTCATATGATTATTTGGAGGCTAACCTATGATACAGATGCTGGACTTGTTTGTAAAAAGCAAAATAAAAAAAGTTTTGAATTACTTATCTAACAATGTTGAATTGATAGATAAGTTTTTTTTATACGCAGATGAAAAAACTAACGAAGACGTTAAAAAATTCATAAAAGAATACAAAATCAACGTGAGATCAAGCTATCCTAGAGAAGAATTGTATCTACCTTGTATTGTTGTCTTGGTGGAGTCGGATCAAGAGGTTTCTTATGGTTTGGGAAATGGTATAGACGAAAACTATATAGGAAATGAATCAGATAGTAATTATCTTAATTGGTCAAAGAATATAAGACACCCAATACAAGAAAGTATTCAAATGCAAACAAATATAAGGTGTGAAATATGGAGTGATAACGCAATTATCACTTCTTTTTTGTATGCAATAACAAAATATTGCTTATTGACAACAAGAAAAGATTTTGAGGAAGAAAACATAATCTTATCAAGTTTAAGTGGTGGAGATTTAGAGCCTATACCAGATTATATAAACTTTTTTGTTTATAGAAGGGCTTTAACTTTATCTTGTGAATATACAACGACATACTATAGATTTGATGAATTTGCAGGAGAATTAGATTCTCAATTCAATTTAGGAACAACTATTAACGATATATCTATTAATCGTAAAGGAGTAGATGATGACGGAAAAGAAAATTGCACCAAAAGCGAAACAAGAGGTAAAGAAAGAACCTCAAAAGAGTAAAAGGCTAATTTCCTTTAAAGAATATTTTATTGGAAAAGGAAATGTAAGAGCAGAAACCAAAGCAGCAATAAGAGTCAAACTTAATGGCCAATTATACAAAAGCCAAGAAGAGTGGGACAAAATTCTTGCTGCTGAAATTGAATAAGGAGTAAATATATGGCATATAAAAAAGGCTACCATTTTCACAAAGTAAGATACAGAAAACCAGGTGTTTATTCTCATGTAGAAAGTAATATGAGAATATTTAAAACCAATGGAGCAAAGAATATGGCATTAATAGGATCTTCTAAAGGTGGCGTTCCTGGAGAAATAACTATCATAGAAGACCCTGAAGATGCTATCAAAATTCTAAAAGGTGGATATCTTTTAGATGCAGCTTTAAAAGCTTACGATCCTGTTATTGAAACAAAAGATGGAGTAGAAATAGGTGGAGCAGATCAAATTTTCTGTATAAGATCAAATGACGCTACAAAGTCAATGGGAAATGTATTCCAAAAGAAAGAAGTACCGGCAACAGTCGGAAAGGTAATAAGCACTCAACACGCTAACTCAACTGGAAGCCTAACAGTAAAAGGCGATTATACTGGCAAAGAAAACAAAACCTTTAAGATTGAAATTACATCAACTGGACTTAGAGATATTTCTGATGCAACATATAAATACTCTTTAGCATCAGATGGAGAGCAAATAGGCGAAGAACTATCACTAAAAGAAACAGCTAATGCAACTGATAAGGATTTAGGAGATGGAATTAAAATAACTTTTGGCCAAGGTAAATACAATCAAGGCGATACATTCCTAATACCTTGTACAGCACCTGTAACCGAGTCAGAATTTGTTTATACAATAACTTCAAAAGACTACGGAGAAGAAAACAACTTAATATCACACAAACTAACAGACGGAGCATCAGCCAATACAAAATGCTTGACTATCTATGACGCTAAATCAGATAAGTACGAGATATTCGACAATTTGGGTGGTGCTTTTTCTATTAAATATACCGGTGATGAAAAATACGCTAGTATTTCAATCATATCTAATGGTAAAGGTGATTCTATAAAACTTCAAACCTATATTGGCGAGAATGCAGAAACAGCAAAGGTTGATATCGACCTTAACCTTGACCCTACACAATATAGAAACGTTAGAAGTCTAGCACTTTATTTAATGGGTTACGAAAACTACGATATAGAACCTGTTAAAACTGCAAATATTGAATTGTCAGTATTGGATTTAGATTTCTTTGATAAGAAAGAGATTACAGAAACAACTCCAATTACTGGTGTTCTAAGAGATATACAAAAAACAACTAAGACTCAATCAGAATATGTTGAGGTAACTATCATAAATAGAGAAGTTTCAAATTATGAAAACTATCCATTTACTTTACTAGCAGGTGGAAGCGAAGGAAGAGAAGCTAGATCCTTTATCAAATTCTTAGATAAATTAGGAAAATACGATATCGACTACATCGTTCCACTAACTGATGATATTGGGATTATCGCTGAATGTAGAGAACACGTAATTAAGATGAGTGAAAGATATGGCAAAGAAAGAAGACTAGTCTGTGGTGCTGCTAACAATATATCAGTTCAACAACAAGTTAATTTCAAATCTCAATTAGAACATGAAAGAGTCCAATTTACTGGTCAAGGTATCTATGACTTTAACAATAAACTATATCCTGCATTTATTCATGCAGCTATGTATGCTGGTAGATTTGCTTTCTTAGGTGTTGAAAGTGCAACAGCTGATGTTTTCAACTATTTAAAACCTGAAAAAACATATCCAGAAGATGATAAGAACAAGCTTATAGATAATGGAGTTCTATTTGACGATATGGTTGCTAGTAGAGATAATCAATTGATTTTCTACCCTAAACTTGTATGGGACTACACTACTTTTGCACAATATAATGACCCACTCAAGGTTGAAAGATCTACAGGAGCTATTGCCGACCAACTTTCTAAAGAAATTAGAAAACAACTTGATAAGATGCTAACTGGTAAATTGACACCTTATTCTGTACTTGAATCTGCAAGAAACAGAGCTATTTCTGTTTTACAACAATACAAGAAAGACGGAATAATTATTGCTTATAAGAATGTCAATATATCAAAAAAGAATGACAGAGTATATCTAACATTCGATGTAGCACCAACAGAAGTAACTAACTTCACATTTATCGATATCACATTCTACAGTGAAGAACTATCCATCATGGATCAAGAAAGTTAGAGAGGTAAATATACATGGCAAGTGCAGAAAAACAAACGGTTGTAACTGGTGCAACCGTCCTATTAAAAATTAAAGGACAAGTAGTTGGCAGAGCACAATCATTAGATCCTAAAATTTCTTATGGAACTGAAGGAGTGTATGAGATAGGCTCAATAATGCCACAAGAACACGTACAAAATAGATATGAAGGTACTTTCACCCTAGAAAGATATATGTTAAGAAATACAGACTTGGCAGATGTTGGATATATAGGGCTTGGAGAAGATATTCTTCAAAAAGATATTATCGATATAGAAGTAATAAACAAATGGGACAATAAAACACTTAGAGTCTACAGAGGTTGTACTTTTAGTGATTACACAACTACTATTAGAGCTAACGCTATAGCAGGTGAAAATGCTACAGTACAATTCTTATCATGCGATATGGGAGAATAAAATAGATGCAAGGATTAAAAGAGTTTACAGATTTAAGTGCTAGAGAAAAAGAAATTGAATTTGAAAGCACAATTCAAGGGGAAAAAGTAAAGGGGACTTTCGTTGTAAAGTTCCCTTCTATTCGCGATAGAGTTGCAATAGGTACTAAAATGTCACAATTATTAGCTGATGCTTCATTATCAACCCTACCTAATGAAAGTTATTTCCTAGCAGAAGCTATTGCTTTTCTCGATAATTTAATTGTTAAAAAACCTGATTGGTTTGACTATGACAAGATAGATAATCCAGAAACCGTTTTGGGATTATACGAAGAGGTCAATATGTTTATAAATTCCTTTCGACCAACAAATGAAGAAACTGGATCTAAAGGAACTGGCGATAAATCCTTGGATAAGGAGTCTGTGGAAAGCAAGTAAAATACTTGGTTGTTCAATGTTTGATGATAGGTTAGCTAATTACAATGCCTATGATTTAGAATTGATGCAATGGCTAAGCTATTTTGATGATCCTATGAACATAGACCAATACAGAAGAAGTTTCACCGATCCAGAATTTGAAAAATGGTGGAATGAAGATGCTCCTGAAGTAGAGAAAAAACAAATAGATGTAAATAATGAACAGCAATGGGAGGAGGTGGATATAGATGAGTGATATCAAGATTAATGTACAAGCCAATACAGATCCTGCTAAACAGAGTTTTTCAAATTTAAGCAAATATATAAAAAATGTACAAAAAGATGCTCAAAATTTTGGTATTGGTGGATCTGAAAGCTCCAATTTAACAGATTTTGCTAGCAAAGATAAAGATAATATAGGCGATTTATCAGAAGTAATTAGAAAGCTTAGTAATAACATTGATAAGTTAGGTCAAAGTTTTTCTGCTAGAAGCGCTTATAATAATTCTACAAATTTTCCATCTTCTCCATCTAGCTTTAATAGTTCTGATGTTAATTCAAGTAATAATAAAAGCTTTAAAGATAATTTATTTGGAAATTTAACAAAAAGTGGACTTGCAATAGGAGCTGGAAGAGCGGTTTTTTCTTATCTAAACAATGGTTCAAAAAATGCAGCTGCTTATGAGAAAAACGCCTTAGATATTTACAATAGACTAGGAGTTTACGGAAGCGACTTTAACAAGGCTAGAAGTGAAGCTAGTAATCAAGGTAAGAAATATGGTTTTGATACTGGACAAGTAATGAATCTACAAGATACCTTGGTTAGTGGTGGATATTATGGGCAAAATGACTTAAAGCAAAGCTCAAAAGATATGATGGAAACATCATTAGCTTTTGGTATTAACGCCAATTCTCTAGGATCGGATTTTTCTCAATTAAGAAAAAGAAGTTTTGACAATATAAGCTCAAAAGAATACACAGACGCTATAGGAACAAATATTGCCGCCACAGGTATGAAAGGCAGAGAAGATGAACTCGCACGAAGTCTTGCTGATATTACAGATGTAATAACTAAAGGCAAACTTGAAGTGACTTCATCTGACTTTGAAATGGCAGCAAGCCTACAAGCACAATTAGCTAGGCAAAATCCTGCATTAAAAGGTGATAAGGCTGCTGAACTTGTAGGTAAAATGCAAGGTGGATTTAACGCTAGAGACAACATGACCTTGAGAATGTTTGGTTATGGCGAAGAGTTAGGCTATGGCGAAGATGCACTAAAAGAAGCTAGAAGAAGAGCAGAACATGGTTTTTCAGATCCTGAAGCAATAAAAGCTTTAACAAGAGGTCTTGGTAAAAATCTTCATAGTGATACTATGAGATCCCTATGGTTGCAAGATCATATGGGAGTTACCGTTGATGAAGGCGACGAAGTTGTAAAACTTCTTAATCAAGGTCCTGAATCATACAAAGAAATCCAAGAAAAGTATGGCAAGGGTGGAAATAAAGAAGCACAACTTGATAACGCTATAAACTCAAAAGCATTAATAAATACCAATTATGAGTTGAACAAAGAAGCCACTTCTATGGATGCGGGCAATGCTCTTAATGAAGCTACAAGACCATTTAAAGAAACCTACAACAATATGCCAAGTTTCTTACAAGGTACAAGCTCAATAGCTGGTCAAGCCTTAATAGGTGGGGGTATAGGTGCAGCAGTAGCAAATGTACCAAGGTTACTTATCGGTAATCTAGGCAAGGGTGCTGGCAGTTCAGCTGGCGAAAGTGCAAAAGTCTTTAGTTTATTTTCAAAATTAAAGAATCCGGTTGTTGCAGAAGAAGGCGGAAATGTTGCTAAGTCTGTAAGTTTTCTAGGTGAAAATGCAGGCAAATTTTCTAAAGGTTTAGGTATAGCAGGTACAGCTATTACAGTTGGTACATATGGATATGAAGCTTACAACAATTTCAAAAAAGGTGATGTAAAAGAAGGTTTTGGATCCATCGGTGCTGGTGCTGGAACATTGGGTGGCGGTTTTGCTGGTGCAAAATATGGCGCTATGGCAGGAACAGCAATAGCTGGCCCAGTAGGAACTATAATAGGTGGAGCTTTAGGCGGTATAGCTGGTGCATTTGTAGGAGATAAACTAGGTAGAAAACTAGGGAAAGGCGCTGCAAGTATATCTACTGTTGAAGCAAGCGAACTCCACAAAGACAAAAAAGATAAAGATCTTGTTGGTAGAAAAGAATTAGTTGTTAAAAGAGAAGAACAGCTATTAGATAGGCTTGAAAATGGTGGATTATTCAACATAACTGTTGAAGGATCTAAAGGCGAGAAAAAAATTAAGTCTACAGGTACAAACAAGAAAGCAGGGTCAAGTTATGCACAAAGTAGAAGTCAATACGCTTTTAATAGAGCTAATGGCTTGCCAGTAGATACTGGTCCTCTCGAAGGCAATGAAAACTTTGATAAGATTTGGAGCTATTTCAAAAAACAAGGCTTTTCTGATGCTGGTACAGCTGGAATTATGGCAAACCTACAAGCAGAATCCGGGCTTAATCCAGCACAAAAACAACTAGGTGGAGGCCCTGGTAGGGGACTTGCTCAATGGGAAGGCCCACGATTTAAAAATCTAGTTAACTATGCACAGTCAAAAGGAACTGATTGGACAAATCTTAAAACTCAATTAGATTTCTTAATGCAAGAGATGAACTCTGATTATTCATCTTCATGGTATGACTCATTCAAAACATCTAATGATGCTAGAAAGTCTGCTGCAAGCTTTGAAAATACCTTTGAAAGACCAGCTAATAATCATAATGTTGAAAGAGGAAATATAGCAGAAACTATATTATCTCAAGGAATAAAACAGCTAAGCGACCAAAAAGATGCAAATATTGGCAGTCAATCCAATATAAGTTCTTATGCTATCGGTATAGATAGAGTACCAGAAGACCAGCTAGCCTTTATACACAAAGATGAAGCAGTTTTATCAAAACTTGATGCAAAAGATTATAGAGAAAGTAATTTGTCAAACGCAACTAACGGAACTATAAATTTAAATGTTAGCATTAATGGAGCAGAAAATAATACCATTACAGAGCAAGTAAAAGAAGCGGTATTAGCAGCGATTAAGCAATTATCTAATAATCAACAAAAATTCCAGCTAAATCAAGTTTATCAAAGAAAGGCAAGGTGATAAATGTATAGCTATGTAAGCAACCCTTATTGTAAAATTACATTTGCCACAGAAAAGGGTAACGTAGAGATATTTCAATTAGCCAACCCTACAACAAATAAGAACCTTGATTTTGATGTACTATCGCTTGAAACTACAAGAGATGTAGGAGCTGATGATTGTGCAACTTTTTCTATATCCTTAGCCTTTAAGCAAGAATGGTATGATAAAATACATTCTTGTGATCTTGTTATTATTGAATTAGGCAGAGGTGATAAAAAAGGGACTGTTTTGTTTGGCATGGTAGATAATTCTTACAAATCTTTAGTGTACGTAGATCTAGTGCCTAAAAGAATTATAAACATAACAGGTAGAGGTTTTAATAAAGCCTTTATGCAATTTGACATTGGAGCAGTGCAAGAAATAAATGCAAGCTACAATATGTGTGGATTTTACCAAGGTCAAGATGCTATTGTAAGTCAAAACTCTCCATCAAAACTTATTAAGACTGTTGTTGATTTCTATCTTGATAAGGGCATAAATCTTAATTTTGCTAATGGAAAATCATTCAAAGATTATTTTAAAGGCATATATCTTGATAATGCAAGACAACGTCAAGAGTCTTTGGGGAATAATTTTACAGCTTATGAGTTTCAAGGCAGTTTATGGACTTACTTAAAAGAATTAAGAAACGCTCCTTTTAATGAGTTGTTTTGGGAAGTGGTTGATGATAAACCGACCCTTATATCAAGACCGACACCTTTTAATCCTACAGATTGGGCAAATCTACCATTATATAAGATAGATGATAAAGATATTATGGATGAAGAATTAGGCACATCTGATTTGGAGTCTTATACAGTTTATTCTGTTAAGGGCGAAAGCTTAATAACAGATTACGATCAATTATTTGGCCCTCCTATTTGGTATAAACCTTATTATGACAGATATGGACTAAGAAGATTACAAGTTACTAGTAAATATTCTAGCGCTGGAGCTTATGGCCCTACTGGAGCTAGTGAGGGTAGCGGTGAATGGGATGTTGGTATTCATGAAAAAAGTGATTATGAAAAAGATCTTGAATTTTGGAAAAAAGAATTTGATCAAAAGAACATAGATGATGCAGCAAAAGAAGCTAAAGAAGAAGCAAAATCTACAGACCTTAGTTACAGCGATGTTAGACGTGAAACTAATTATATGGGACTATCTAAAGATGAACTAGAATATAAAAAGAAAAAACTAGAAGAAGAAATAGTCAAAGATAGTGTAGATGAAGCTAAATCAAATATGGAATCAATTATAAGCGAAGCCAACAAAGAAGATGACTCTCAAGTATCACAGAAGACCATTGATTTATTTAATTGGAATATCAAAAATGGAATGATGGAAAACGGTAGTTTCATTTTAAGAGGTGATGCTGTATATAAAGTTGGTTGTAGGTTATTAGTACCAACTACTGATATGGAATACTATATTGAAAATGTTAGTCACAGTTTTGTTTATGCAGAAGGTCGGAAAACAACTTTACAAGTAACTAGAGGCTTAAAATACGGTAGTCGATTTAAAAAGCCTTGGAATCAATGGCAGATGATAACCGCGGATGATATGACAGAAATAACAGGCATGGACTATTCATCAATGGATATACCAGTTCAATATGGCGGTAGTACAAGCGGAGGATATGTACCGATTAAATATTCAGATCCTACTGGATTTAGAGCAAGTATTGCTTCTATAGCTTGGAGTCACGCAAATGAACGTTATGATATGGGATCATTAAGAATGAATGATGGAATTTCAGATTGTTCTAGTTTGGTATACAAGGTAGCAATGGAAGCACAGGGCAGAGATTGGCATGGAACATGGGCTCCATCAACTTATACAATGATAGAACAAGGGGAGAAACTAAAGCTATGGTATAAAATACCACTTAGTGAGGTTAAACCTTGGGATATACTATTAAGAAATGAGCATACAGAATTTCTATCTGATGATGGTAGAACATTTGGGGCACATGATTATGGTGTACCTTCTGGCCCAGGCAGAAAATATAATCCAGCAAATTGGAATTGTGGACTTAGAATATATGGTTTGTAGGAGGAATGATGAGATTACAATCAAGTTTAGGTGAAGTCCAATACGGAGGAAGAGCAGATGCAGACAATCAAGGGAAAATCATAACAGGTACTGTAACAAGAGTATATGATAAAAATGGTACAGCTGATGTTTTGCTACAATCAGGTTCTTTTGTAGGGGATAATCAAATAACAAATGGAATAGTTAATTCTTGTGTACAATTAGAAAGCTATTCTGGTTATGATGAAGAATCAGATATGTATTATGGAGATTACACGCCTTTGCAAGTAGGTCAAAGAGTTGTACTTGCTTTTATAGGATCTGAAAAATATAAACCTATTATTATTGGAACTCTTCCAACCTGGAATAAAAATAAAACTAATGTAAATCCTAGAATAGATGCTTATGGTGAAGCTGTAGCTACACGTGGCGAAAGCGCAAGAGTAAATAAGGATCAATCTTATACTTATAGAAATGGTAGTGGTGAATATGAAAATGTTGAAAGTTCATGTGCTTTTTCTGTAGGTAAAATCCATAAAATGAGTGATCATAGAGAAGATGCTTTTAACTTTGAAGATTTAACGCTTAAAAACAAAAAGACAAACAAAACTATTCGCCACAACTTGCATACAAGCTTAATAGAACCCTTTAACTATCTAAGAGTTACAAAAGATTCTGTAGAAGATAGGGCTGATGCAAAATACAACAGATGGTATCACGATGCACAATTAGGCATTACAAGATATTCTCAAGATACACCCGACTTTTTATTTACTATAGGTATAGATGAAAATAAGAATTTTGAAATTAGAACACAACCTAAAACGTTCAAAAGGCTTAGAAGAGATGACGAGCCTAAAGAATACGACAGAAGAACATTAAGAAAATCAGAGTCTAAGATAATGAGAAAACATTTTGAAGAAAATCCTAGACCAGAAATGGAAGTCCCAGATATAGTGGAACTTGCAAGTGTTAAAATTGAAAATGATGGGACTTTATCATTATTTAGGCAAACTGACAAAGGACAAACAAAGTTATCTTTTACTGAAAAGGGAGTAAGATTGGAAACATCAGAAGATGTTGAAATTAAAACAGAGCAAAAAGTAAAAATACTTTCTGATAGTGATGTTAGAATAGACTCTATAGGTGAAACAACCATTAACTCAAAAGGAAGTGTTAACATAAGATCCGGTAGTAGTATAAATTTAATTGCACCCGAAGTAAATGAAATCAAAGGATCTAATTCGCCAATTGATAGATACGATAGTAAGCCTATAAGATTTATCGATCCAGGCGAAACAGGAACAGGAAATAAAAATGGCCTTGAATGGTAATGCTTATGATGGAATTAATAGATTAAAAAGAATGGAGTTGGAATATAAAAATCAATCCTATGTATTTGATTTAAACCCAGAAACTTATGATTTAAAAATTCCAAATAGAGTAAATGTACATTATACAAAAGTTGGAGCAGTAGTTGATTTGTTTGGATCCGGATTAAAAGAACTTAATATAGTAGGCACTACAGGCTACAAAGGAACAGGAAAAGATCCAGCACATGGATATCAAAAGTTTCTAAGCCTTAAAAAAACTATGTTAACAGTTATGGATGATATAAGAGATGGAAGACCAGTAAAGGACTTTTTAAACTTTTATAATCATACTGATGGCGAAGCATACGTAACAATACCAATTAGATTAAATATTTCTAGAAATGTTAACCAGCCACTAATATACAAATATGATATACAACTTTATGTATTAAGACGTGTTGGAGATGCAGTAGAAAGTCCCGAAATACAAGTAATAGGAAATCCATTAGAAAGTCCTAAAACGATAACAATAACAGTAAGAGATAGAGATGTAATAGAAAAACTTGACACTAACGATACAAAGTTTAGCAAAGTTAATTTAACAAAGGATTGATTATGATCCAATTAATTGAAAACTTATCCCCTTTAGTAGGTTGCAAAGTTAATTCTATAAGATGGTGCCCTTCAACGGCTTACCAAATATGTAAGAATCTTAGATTTGCTTCCCTTGTTTGCTTAGATGTAAACAATGATAAATACTACAAAAGTGGGATTAAATATAAATTTGAAAACAAAATAAGTATCAGTACTTATAATATCCACAAGAAAGTACTTGCAATGGACAAAAACGTACTTGATACGAGCTACTTTATACAGACACAATCTTTTACCAACTTTCCAGGTGATGTTAAGAACACATTATCATTAAATGATATGCTTTTCTTCTATTCTATAAACAAATTTAAGAATGACAGTGCTATATTTGATTGTTTAGAGAGTTTACACGAGATTAAAAAAAGCTATTTATATACTTATATACTTTTTATCCTACTTGACTCTTATAGTCTAAGATATGAGCTATACAAGCATTATATATTAGATATAGATATTGAATATGGCGAGCTTAGAGAAGAAAGACTTGATAGGCTTATAAATAATGTTTATTATGTCAAAGATAAGCTAGAAGACTATAATTTGAATAAAACAACAGATCTAAATAATCATCTAACGTGCTTGTTAACTAACTTATGGTTGATAAAGAAAAAGCTTAAACATGATTTTATTGAGGTGGGCGAGCTATGAATGGACTTATTACACACAGAATAGAATTGGGAGATTCTTTACAAAGAATAGCTAAAAAATATGATATTAAAAATTGGCGTGAAATTGTAGAGGTCAATCAATTAGATTCTCCTTACATAGATTCGGTTCACGAAGGATTTTTAGATTATGGAGATAAGAAAGTTGCTAAATTAGGTGAGTATATACTAATACCAACTAGCCAAGCTTATTCTGTTGCTAATAGCAATGACAAATCAGAAATAGAAGCTGTTGCTTATGGAATGGATTTAGACTTATACCACAATAAGACGGTAGACCATGATGTAAAAGGTCATTTGGAAGTCAACCATTCAGATGTTGATATTGTAAAAGGACTTGAAAATTTAGGTCAGCAACTATTATCAAGGCTTTCAGTTGAAAAAGGGAGCTTGTTTATGCACCCTGAATTTGGATCTAGGCTTAGTAGATACTATGGCAAAAATTACAGTCAAGAAAACGTAAATAAAATAATATTTGAAGTTGAATCTTGCATTAGATCGGACTTTAGAGTCAAAGATATAAAAGATATCGATGCAGAAGTTATTGACGGACAAGTGATTATTAGAGCTAAGGTTATTCCAATAGAGCCTGGCAAGCCTTTTAGCTTTGAATATATATTATAGGAGGTGAGAAGCGTGGCCTTTAGAATAAAAGGAGCTAATAGTATTTTAGAAGAGCTTATCAATTGGGTAGCATCAAGAACTGATAAGCTAACAGACTTTAATGTCGGTTCAGCTACCAGAACTCTACTAGAATCGGTAGCACTACAAGCAGAAGAATTTTATTATGATCTTAAAAAAGGCGTTGAGCATGCTATTAGGAATAGCTGTTACAATGCTTTTTCTTTTGAAAGAAAACCTGCAATTAGAGCAGAAGGCTATGTAACAATTTTTTTTGATGAGCCTTTATATCAAGAAATGATAATTCCAAGAGGTAGTCTTTTTCATACTGGTAAGAATAGGCTTAAAAAAGAATATTATAAAAGCGTTGAAAACGTAAAAGTACAAGAAGGTAGCAGATCAATAATAATAAAAATAGAAGCTGTCGAAAAAGGCAAAAGAGGTAATGCTGTAGCTGGTGAAATTTGCAAAATGGAAATGGGTTCAGCAAACATAGCTAATGTTGCCAATACTAACGATATTTTCAATGGTGAAGATAGAGAAAGTGAAGCTAGTAGAGCACAAAGATTTAAAGAATTTGTGCATACTCTACAAAGAGGTACAGCAGAAGCCATTGCTTATGGTATAAAAGAAGTTCCTGGCGTAAGTGGTGTATATATAGATGATAATTACATTGGATTTGCATTAGCTTATGTACATGATAAAGCAGGAAACTTAAATAACGAGCTTTACGAAGAAGTATATAAGGCTGTAGAAATATATAGATCCGCTGGAATTGAAGTAGCTATAAAGCCAGCTGTCAAAAGAATTGTAGACGTGGACAATATAAAAGTTATTTATAGGGAAGGCGTTAATAGCATTTTATACGATTCAATGATTACTGTAGCTATTAAAGAATACATGGACAATATGAAAGTATCTCAAAGCCTTAAATATTCATCTTTATTAGCTTATATATATGACTCATACAGTGAAGCTATAGCTTATGTTGATCTTGAAAATTTAAAGGATGTAAATATAAGAAAAGATGAAATAATTAGACCCGGTGTAATAGCAGTCAATACTACCGTTGAAAAGCTTAAAGGCAAAGAAAAGAGTTAGTAATGAAATTAAGATTGCTGAACTCTATTTATTACAAGTCCTTGTTAGCACTGTATAAGTTAAATGTTGATGCTGATGGAAGAGCTAAGAGCATACTTATTGATGCGATATTTCAAGCTTTAGTAATTCAAAAAGATGGATTGAATTTAGCTATATTAGAAATGGCTTTAGAAACAGCAAATGACGATTGGCTTGACTATTGGGGCAATATGTTTGGAGTACCAAGAGACTACCAAGAAATTGATGATGTTTATAGAAAAAGAATAATAATTGAAATATTGACCCCAAAGAACACACTAGAAGGCATAAAAATTGCAGCTGCAAGAAAAATCAACAAAGACAATAACGAAAATTTATTGCCAGAATCCATTAGAATTTTTGAACCATGGACAAAGCTTATCAAGCTTGATGAAAGAGAATATTTAGATGGCGAAGGAAGGCTGATTTCTTATGATTATTGGATCTATTCTGTAATAGATATATCTTTACCAGATTCAAGTCATATTACACCAGCTTTGATAAACTATCTTAACAGAGTTAAAGCAGCAGGTGTAAAAATCACATTTTCTATTGCTCCTAGATGGAATATTATTAAAGACCAATTTTGGGAAGAAAGAAATACTCACGTTTATAACAAGATATATAGAGAACACTTTATAGATATTGCTTATGTAAATAACGATGCATTTGCAACCGTACCAGATGCAAGAATTGATATCTTATTAGATGATTTAGCAAATACCATTTTAGATGGCAAAGCTATTCTTGAAGGTAAACAAATAATGTTTTGGGATGGAGTTGGCAAGGTAAGAGAAATTTATGCAACAGGAGTATTAAGAAATCATTTAGGCGGGATCTTATCTTTAGAAGATATAGCAAAGGTATTAGAAAAAGAAAACCCGAGCCTAGAAGAAGCTTATGCACTTGAAAACGAATCATTTAGTGCAGATAGACAAAAGGAAGGAAGACTTACTATGACTTTAAAACCTATAGAAGTTAGAACAGAAAGGATCAAATAAGATGGCTATTAAAACAGTCAATACAAATATTTACGAAAGATTGCCAATAATAACTAACACAGCCCATTGTTCCAGAGCCTTATCCTTATTGGAACAAGGAAACATCTTTATTGGTCTTGGCAGAACTAGTCCATGGGAAAATGAAAACAAAGATGGCTTTGTGCCACCTGAACCAAATCTTGATGCTGAAAACCTTGATGAGTTAGTAGGTATGAAAAAAGCGGACAGAGTTTCTATGGTAATTCCAGATGAGTCTGGAGAAATTGAATATGCAAAGATAAAATTTAAAACTTTGACAAAAGAAGAAGCTTTGAAGCTAAAATCCAGATGGGTTTTGATTGAAAGCACCATATATTTTGATGAATTGCCACCAGTTACTTATAGGCAAATAGGCATATTTTCAAGAGTTACACCAAAAAATGGCAACGAAAATAAAAGAATTTTATTGCCAGAGGATATAGAAGATGTTGGTGTTCTTGAAGTGATAGCAAATAGAAAAGTAACAACAAGACAATCAGATACTAAAGATAGCTACTTTATGATTATTGAGTGCTAGGAGGATATATGACAGAAGAAATTAAAAATATTGATTTGTCACAAGCACCATATTATGACATAAATCTAGATAATAATTATACTCAATTGTTATTTAGACCTGGATTTCATCTTCAAAGTAGAGAACTAAACGAATTACAATCTAGTCAAAAAAGAATAGTTAAAAATATTGCTGATTGTTTTTTGAAAGATGGAGATATAAAAAGTGGAGCACAAATACTTATTGAAGATATAGAAGGATCCATAGAAAAGAATGTAACAGTTACAGATGGAAAAATTTATTTAGCTGGAATAGTAAGAGATTTTTATAAACAGACTGTAAGAATAAGAGGAAAAGGTCTTGAAACTATAGGAGTAAGACTTCAAAGAGAAGCTATACAATCTATTGACGATCAAAGGCTTGTTTCTCCTGCAAGTGGTACACCTAATTATGGGTTGCCAGGAGCTGATAGATTAAAAGAAAGCTTGATATTAAGAGCAAACGATGATAAGGCCACTACAATCTATGTATTGCAAGATGGCGAGCTTGTAACAAATAACAAAAACGATGAAGATACCATATTTAATAAGTTCTTAGCTTTGCTAGCTAGAAGAACCTATGACGAATCCGGTCATTACAAGGTTAGGGGTATGGAGCTATCACAAAAGGCACAAAGTGACGAAGAATGCTTATACCTAAACCTATCAAGCGGTAAAGCTTATGTAAAGGGTTGGGAAATAGAAAAGCAAACAGCAACAACTATTCCTATTCCTAGAGCTAATGTAACCAGAAATATTATTGCAGAGCCAAAAATATTTGAGACTGGCAATAGTAGATATTTATTAAATAATAGTCCGGTAGCAAAAATAGATAGGCTTATTTCAGTTATACAAGTAAGTCAAAGATTAACTAGACAAGGGTCGGTAAATGGTACAGATCCTATTCCAAGTCAATTTACACCAGTTGCACAAATCTTATCAGTTAAGCAAACAAACACCAATACAACTTATAGTAAGAATGTTGATTATGTATTAGAGTCTGATACTATAAGATGGCTAGATGGTGGAAAACAACCAGATTTGGGAACTAGTTATGAGGTAGAGCTTACCTACAACAAGGCAATGTTAGCAGACAAAGATTATAAGCTAACAGTAGACAGAGGTAATTATTATATTGAAATTCTTGATGGTGATATGCCAGTAGATAAATCACAAATGATTGTAGACTACACATTTTACTTGCACTATATAGCAAGTATTACCATTGATGAGAAAGGAATGCTAAGAGTTATTACAGGTCAATCAGATACGGTTGACAAAGTAGCACCAGCAGATATTACAGATCAAGATGTTCTTCTTTTAGGTTATGTACAAGTTGCACCGGTAAATGATGTTTTAAAAATAATAAATTCCAGAAGTTTAAGATCAGATATGGCAAGAATCCAAAGAATGTTTGAAAGACTAGAAGATATGGAACTTAACCAAGCCATAACGGACTTAGACAAAGAAGCTCTTGAAGGTGAAGAAGCAACTCAACTAAAGGGGATTTTAACTGATGGCTTTATGGGCTTTAGTAAAGCAGATATAAACCACCCTGATTATAATGCAAGTATAGATGTAACAACTAATGAATTGACTTTAGGTTATAAATTTTCCATCAATAAATTAAGTATAGATAAGGAAAATTCAAAAGATATAAAGGAATACGAAAGAATTGTTACTGCCAGTGGAAAAGAAATAATAGGTGACAAACAGCCTTATGCAACTAGAGCCTATAGGATAAATCCTTTTACAGCCTTTCCAAAAACACCAAGTGTTAAGATCTATCCGCAGGTAGATAATTGGGTAGAAACCAACAGCATAGTATTAAGAGAAAATGGTGGAACGGAAGTATCTTTTAATAGTATTAGAAGAGATAATGGTAAACAAGGCCCGCTATTAGGTGATGGATGGGCATGGAGTTCTACTACTAGTCAAAGTGCATCAACATCTTCTTATCAAACAACATCAACAAGTGTAAATGTAACAGAAAGCGCTATAGAGTATATGCGACCTATAGAGATAACAGTTACAGCAACAAGATTTTTGCCAAAGCAAGACAATATTAAAATTTTATTTAATGATATTGAAGTAGATGCAAAGCCATTAAGCGAAAACAACAAAGGAGCAGATGGACAGCTTATAGCTGACACCAACGGAGAAGTAAAAGCTTCATTTACTATTCCAGCCAAGGTAAGATGTGGAACTGTAAGCGTAGATGTTTTTGCAGAGGATAATCCAAAATTAAGAGGCAAAACACCATTTACAGCTAATGGTATTCTAGAAACAACTACAACTACACACACCACAACTACTCATAAGACTTATACAACAGTTTATACTACAAATTGGTTTCAGAGAAACATAGTAGATCCAGTTGCACAAACTTTTTCTGTTGGCAAAGATCAGATGTTAAATTCAATAGGCTTATATTTTGCTAGCAAGGATAAGGACTATGATCTAAGAATACAAATAAGAAAATGTGATAATGGTTATCCAGGTCAAGAAATTCTCACAGAAAAAGTAATAAACTTTGACGAGATAAATATTAGTGAAGATAGCACTGGTCAAACAAAAATAGACTTTGATAATCCAGTTTATTTAAAGGCTAATGAACAGTATGCAATAACTGTTTTGTCAAACTCATCAACAGCTAGTATATATGTACAAGAATTAGGTAAAAGAGATTTGGCAAGCAAAAAACTTATACTTGAAAATCCATATTTGCCAGGCTTAATGTTTGAATCTTCTAACGCTATAGCATGGAGTGCTAAACAAGACTTTAACCTAAAATTCGATTTGTATACAAATGATTATGTAAGAGAATCTTATGTTTACTTTAACTCTATAAAAGGTATCGAGTATGACTCAATAAAAATACTTTCAGATACATCTGTACCTTTGGATTGCTCTTTGGAATGGTCATATTCAACTGATGAGTCAAAAACATGGTTTCCAATTGCAGTAGATAATCAAATGAACTTACTTAAAAAAGTAGATAATGTAACAATTAGAGCGATTATGACAACTAAAGGTAATTTATCACCGGCAATAGCTTTGGATAGCTTGTTGTTGGTTGGTTGCTTAAATGATAGTAAAAGCTCCTACATTTCAAGAAACGTAGTAACAGATGTTAAATACAGTGATATAAAAGTAGTAGTTGATGTCTATGCTCCAAGTGGAACTGGTGTAGTTTTCTACTATGCTGTTGATCGAGATGGCAAAGAATGGAAAAAACTATCTCAAAAAGGTGAAGGCAAGGTAAAAAAAGTAGGTGGTTATATTGAATACACTTATGAAGCTACAGAAACAAGTCCACAAAACAATTTTAGAATCAAGGTTGACTTATCTTCTAATAACCCTGCACTTATACCAACAGTAAGAAGACTAAAATGTATTATGAAGTAGGTAGATATGGATTATAGAGTTGATGAAGTAGGAGCCTTAATTTTTTCAGCAAAGAAAGACGAAAAAAAAGATAGTATAGACCAAATGCAAGAAGAAATAAAATCAATAAAAGAAATTGTTGAAATGCTAAGAAATGAAAACAAGGCACTTAAAAAAGAAATAGAAAAAATAAAGAAAGGAATGACAATATGAAGTCGTTCCTTTTTTGCTTGAAGGTGACTGTATGGAAAAATTAACTAATCAATCTCCACTTTTTGATATTACCAAAAGAATTAACGAGATCGTAGATGAATTAAATAATAACAAGGATATTTATTTAAATTTTAAGCCAGATATAAGCAAGTCCTTGACTAAAACTTATAAATATACTGATCTTCCCATTTCTTATGATGTAGATGTTATTGGTGTTTACAAGATAGAATTAACGACTGAAAACTCTGTTTTGCCCTATGAATTATCCATAAAGGGACAAAGCACAGAGGGAAAGTTATTCAAAGCTAACAACATTGTCGATAATATTTTTCTTTATAAGGGAGATAAGATTGTCTTTAAAGAAAAAACATTAGCCGAAGGTGATATTCTTACAGTTAGCTACCAAATGAATATTTTAGATTCTTTTATCAAAGAATATAATTCAGTTCAAAACAATATTAGTATAGTTTCAGAAATTTCAGAAGAAAATAAGAAACAAATGGCAGCTATCAAAGAAACAATAAAAGACTTTTACAATGTACAAGATTTTGAGCCAGTAAGTCAAGAAGAATTGCTCCAGTTATTAGGAAGTTTAGGAGAATAGCCTATGGAAAAAGCTTATAAAATCAAAGTAGATATGAAAAATAACAACGGACTTTATACAGGCTTTGTACAATATGACAACAAAACTAATATTCTATATATCAATCTTACTGAAGGGATAAGGATTTTAGAAATTAAAGACTATGAGGAAATTTATTGTCTTATGCTTAGGCCTGATATGAAGACCTTAAAGCTAGATTGCCAAGTTTCAGAAGATAATAAGCAACTAAAAATAGTGCTTACAGATGGAACTCTATGTCAACCGGGGATTTTGCAATGTGAAATAAAGATTATAAATAAAGACTATGTTCTAACTAGTGGTGAATTTTATCTACAAGTAAGAAAAGTAATTGGTACAATTGGCAAGGATACTTTTATATCAAATCCATTTATGATAAGCAAAGATGGTTATACGCCAAAAGTTGGAATAGACTTTTTTACTGAAGCAGATAAGCAAGAGATGTTGGAAAAAATTGGAAAAATGAGTGTAGCTAGGATCACAGAAGAAGATATAGCTAAGATGTTCTAGGAGGAAAAAATGAGTAGATTTTTAGATTTAGTTGGATTGCAACACCTAATAGGATTAATTAAAGAAAAGTTCGTGCAAAAAGAATCTGGTATGGGTTTATCAAAGAATAACTATACAGATGAGGATAAGCAAAAGCTATCGACTTTAAAGACCTATAATGTGGCAACAAGTGAAGAAGCAGGCCTTTTATCTAGCGCAAATCTTAATAAGCTTAACGGATTAGAAGATGGTGCAGAAAAAAATATTATTACAAAGATAAAAAGAAATGGAACACTAGTCAATGTAAGCAACAAAGAAGTCAATATCACAGTACCTACAAAGATATCAGAATTAGTTGATGATAAAGATCTTGTAAACAAAACAACTGTACAAAAACTTATTAGTGATGCAAGGCACATGAAAAAAGAAATAGCAGCAGAAAAGCCAAGCACAGCAGATGAAAATACCATATATCTCATAGGGCCGAAAGGCGAAGGAAGTAACGTTTATGAAGAATGGTTATTCATCAATAAGAAGTGGGAAAAGATCGGAGATACAAACACACAGGTAAATCTTGATGGATATGTTAAAGAAGCAGATTTACAAGCTATAAGTACAGAAGAAATCAACCAAGCCATGGGAGCATAGTCTATGAAACTATTAGATTATGAAGGATTAAAGCAGGTTGTAGGTAAAATAAAAGGACTTATCGAAAAGAAAGCCGACAAAGATAAATTTGAAAAATTAGAAATAAGTTCAAAATTTATCGACACTAAAGATACAGACGAAAGCCCTCAATGGTATATAGAAAATCACCCTTATGAGATAGTAAAAGAATTTAAAAAGACGCTAGCATTAGGCTTACATACCAAAACTGATGCTCAATATTGTCTACTAATAACTATGCAAGGTTGGGAAGATTCAAGTGGTGGATATCCAATACAGATTTGTCTACTTACAAAAAATATGCAGACTTACTTTAGACTAGGTTTAGATAATGTTACATGGTCAAGTTGGGGAAGATTTTTAGATGAGATTGATCTAAAACTAAGTCTTTCTCAATTAAAAGAAGATCCAACTCACAGAACAGTAACAGATGCTGAAAAGACCAAGTGGAACAATATAACCAACGTAGAAAGAATAATTTCATCAGATATATTGGTAAGACTTAAACAGGTTGAAAGTGGACTTTATGAAGATATAACTGGCAACCCATTTACTATTAATTTTAAAGATTTAAATGGGATTAAATTTACCAACGGAGTATTCAATGAAGATTTATCTAGGTTGGAGTGCTAGTAGATGCTATTTTACAAAATATTAAATAGGAAAAGGAAGTGATAAACTTTGAAAAGATTAAGTGATTTACCAATAGGGGCAAAGATTAAGGATATAAATACAAAATACAACGGTCATACCATAGTATGGATAATAGCAGACAAAAATCACAGGGGTTATCCGAATAACACGGTAACACTCATAAGCGAGAGAGTTTTACTAGATAAGAAATTTGATAGTTCTACAATAAAGTACCAAGATTCAGAACTTAGGAGGTGGATTAATGATAATAATGGATTGTTGAAAAATTTTTCTTCTAATTTTAAAAATGATATTGTCTACACTAGCATAAGCACAGCATCTGGAAATGCTACGGATAAAATGTTTTTAGTTTCGATGACAGAAGTAGGGTTAGAAAGCGGTTCTGAAAAAGAAGGATATAGATTTCCCTTATTTACCGACAATAACAGTAGAATGGGCAAAGATTTTGATAACAGCAATAAAGCTTGGTGGCTTAGAACTTTCTATAAATCCACCGAAAATCTGTTGCGCACCGTCGACACCGATGGTAATGCTAACGCCCAGTACTACTACAACGCCTCTGGTGTCCGTCCGCTTTGTAATCTGAAACCTGAAATCTTGATATATGATAATAAAGGCTCTGACGGTGCATACACTATTTCTTGGAATAGAATACCAATCATTGAAACTACTACAAGCGCTAACATGGGTCTACAAAATAAAGAGTTTGAATTTACTTACAAGGTATCAGATCAAGACAATCCAACTCTTACTGTCAATGAATATCTTGATGGTAAATCAACCAAGCAATTTACAGCAACCGCTGGATCAACATATACTTTTAGCTTGTCAAGATTAGCCTATCAAAAATTACTTAATGGCAATCATACTATAAAAATAGTCGCAGATGATAATGAAGGAGGTGTTGCAGAGAAAGTCTTTAATTTTAGAAAGAACGAAACAAAAATACTCTTTGAACTCCAAAAGCCATTACAGGCAGATGCTATGGTAACAAAGGCACTAATAAATCTAGTCGGATCAATACCAGAAAAAGCGATACTAAAAATAGAAGCTTGCAACAATGGTAGTGATGCAAATCCTACATGGGAAGATGTGACAGATAAAGCTGCTGGGAATAAGAAGATATTCTTATCAAATAAGCAAAAAACAGCATCAAATTGGGGATTTAATATAAGAGTAAGTGTAGAAAGAAACGGAGCAATAGGAGAATGTTACATTTCATCAATAGGGGGAAACTTCGAATAATGGCAGTATTTCATAAAATAGATTCTATACTAGGAATCAACAAGAAAAAAGAAGCTGAACAAAAACGCTTTATGGCAATGGGAAAGCAAATTTCCAAACTAACATTAGAAGCTGCTGAAAAAGAGAAAGTCATAGAAGCTTTAGGCAAACAATCAGCTATGAATATGATAAAAATGGCAAAAATGGAAAAAGAAATTCTAGATCTACAAGGGGGCAAATAATGGATTTTTTACAATTAGCATGGCAATATGAATGGATTACACTTGATGAGCTTAAATTTTTGGTAAAAACAAAAAAACAACCTTGGGGACAAATTACTCCAGAAGAATTTAAGATAATTACTGGTCAAGATTATGTTGAATAATTAGTGAACTAGCTAATTATAAGGCTTTAAAGCCTCATCTAAATGATAATTGGTTAAAGCCTAACTGATAATTTAGATAATCAAAAAAAGTTAGGAGAAATAAATTGTGAACATTATAGAAAAAATTGCTGATATTGCAAATAAACAAGGTATTGCTATTGCAATTAGCATAGTTTTGTTAGCTTTTATCTTTTTGTTTGGTAGAAGCTTTTTAAAGCAATATGATGAGCAAAAGAAATTAGACAGAGATAATATTAAAGCTGAAAAAGAATTAGAAAGAAAAGAAAGGAGCGAGGACAGAAAGCTTGTAAGGGAACAAAATCAGTTGATAATTGATTTGAATGTTAAATATACTGATATAATGTCTAAACTTAGCTACAATATGGAAACTAACGATCATATGCTATCTGAACACAATAAAATGTCTGCTGATAATTTTACTAGTATAGATAAAAGATTTGATAGCGTAGATTACCAATTAGAGTCCTTAAAAGGGCAAGTACAAGGTTTAGCACCCAAAGCAACTATAGAGTTAATTTCAAAAAATCTAGATGAACTCAAAAAAGATATAAAAAAATAACAAAGGCTAGCTTAGGCTAGCCTATTTATGTGCATAAGAAAGGATAAATTATGGCTGTAGATATTGACAAGGTAATTAAATGGTGTGAGGATAGACACCGCAAAAAACCCGGTGCTCCTAAATATAGTATGAAATACCCACAAAGATTAGGACCAAATTTTTTGGATTGCTCTTCTATGGTGTATAAGGCTTTGCTTGCTGGAGGTTGGAAGTCCGCAATTAATTACATTGGGACAACTGAAACTCTTTACAAAGAGCCGAATTTAAAAGAAATATACTCATATAAAGATGTTAGACGTGGAGATATTTTTATCAGAGGAGTGCAGGGCAGATCTGGCGGTGCTGGTGGGCATACTGGTATTTTTTATAAAAAAGACGGAATAATCCATTGCAATTACTCAAACAATGGTATTTCTTACAACGACACGACTTGCTATATAGATTATTTTATTGATAGAAAGAGATCCTACAAAGAAAGATACTTTAGACCTATACCTCAAATAGAAAAAGTCAAGGCAAGTGGTGGATATATTACCGATTTTGCTAAAGCGGTTATAGGTGGAAAATATGGAACTGGAAAGACTCGTATAGAACTTATCTATAAGGCTGTACAAACAGAAGTAAATACCTTACTAAAAGGTGGAAAGGGTCGTGGGGATTATGTAACCTTGATGGCTCGTGATGTAATAGCTGGTAAGTATGGAACTGGTTCTGATCGCAAAAAGCGATTATATAAAGCGGTTCAAGATGAAGTAAATAAATTAGTTTAGGAGGAAATAATGACTGATAGTTTAATAATTTTTGTTTTGGTGTTGATAGCTGGAAGTGTGCTTACCCTTACTGTTCAAGGGATAAAAGAAGCTAAGGCAAAAGCACAATTAATAGAAAATGAACTTTTAAGATACGCAACTGATCAAGTTTTGGAGTTAGCAGAAATTATAGTTGGTAGCATTAATCAAACAATTGTGGATCCTTTAAAAAATAGTCCAGAACTTAATTTTGATGAAGAAGCACAAAAGGAAGCATTCAATGGGGCAAAAACCGCAATCAAGAAAAATCTAAATGACAAAAGCAAGGAAATCTTAAGCAAGACTCATGATGATCTTGACTCATATCTTACTGATGTAGTTGAGGCGGAAGTTAGAAAACAAAAAAAATAAATAGTAAAGTGATGATACTGTTTAACTTTGGGCTGGCCTTATGGCTGGCCTCTTTTTTTGTGAAAATAATAAAAAATAAACTTGACAAGGCGTATATATAGGCGTATACTATATATTGAAAGGAGGATATTGTCTTTGAAGAAGCGTGATTTAATAAAAATTATAGAAAGTCACGGCGGTAAATTTGTTAGACACGGTTCAGACCATGATATATATTCAAATGCCGAAGGAACTAAAAAATCACAAGTCCCACGACACAATGAAATAAACGAGATTACTGCTAAAAAGATTTTCAAGCAGTTGGGGATAAAGCTCTAACTGCTCCCCTCAATAGGGGAAGGCAATATAAAGGGAGGAATAATGGCAATATCACAAGATGTTAAGGCATATCCGATTTACCTTAAAAAAATAGATGGTTTTTACGCTGTATGGAATGATAGCATTCCTATAGCAACACAAGGAAAGACACTAGAAGAAGCTCTATATATGGCTAAAGATGCTATAGAATTAATGGCTTATGACGCTTTTTGTAACGGTGAGAAGATAATAGATCCCGATGAAAATGTAGAAACAGAGGATGATTACGACTTTAAAAATTTTGTTGTATGTGATTTGTATAGGTATGTAAGGCTAGATAATGAAAATAAAGTTAAAAAGAATTGCACTATTCCGGAAAGCTTAGCTAAAGCTGCTGAGAATAGAGGTATAAATTTTTCAAAAGTTTTAACTTACGCACTTGAAAAAGAAATGGAAATGGTTTAGAATATAATAAAGACAATATCCTAGAGTCGGCCAATGTGGTCGGCTCTTTTTTTTGTCTTTTTATATCAATATTAGGCATATAAAACTATGGCTAAGAAAATTAAATCGCTTGTAGGGTAAAATATGAATGATTGTGTATATTTCAACGTTTGTGGTGGATTTTTTTGATTTAGATAAAAAAAAGTAAAAAAGTGAAAAATTTTTTAAAAAAGACTTGACAGAGTATAACGTATACGGTATAATATAAGTAAGATCGGTAATATATTAAAAGGAGATTTGGAAGATGAGTTGGGAAGATTTAAGAGCAGCAAATCCTTTAGCATTTGAAGCTAGAAAAGAATTTAATAAATATTATGAAACCGAAAAAATGCTTGATATGGTGGAACTATCAATTGATATTGTAAAAGATGAACTTGTTGATATGGGAATGTACAAATATTTTAAAGAAGTATTTAGTAAAGATGATGAATTTAAAAGATTTGTATTTCTAGATGAAAAAATAGGTAATCTTGTTAGTGAAATAGAACTTGAAGATAAGGGGGAGGAAGTAGGAAATATTATTTTAAAGAGCTTTTATAGCTATTGGTTGGCTGAACTTGTTATGAGGAAAAATATGATGGCACGCTATTCTTTTACCTATGCATCAATTTGTAAAGATGAATTGAGTAAGTATATGGATTTTTACCAATTACTTGACTATATTAAAAATGTTGATAATGATAAAGAAACACTTTTGAATTTCTTGACTAATAATTGGAACGAAGACATAAAAAATGATATAGATGCTATTAGATCTATAGTCGATTATCAAGATTTAAGATCAATCAATTTGGATTATGTAAATTCAAATTTAGAAAGCTTGAATTTTCCATCAGGCATAGATTTTGATAATCAATTATTAGGATTTTAGGTAATTATTTATATCTAAAAGATAAGGGTATCAATAAAAAAAGGAGAGATTAAAGAAGATGAAGAAAATTATTAATGGCAAGTTGTACGATACTGATAGTGCGAAGATTATGGCTTATTACAAGAGTGATTATTCAGTGAATGATTTTCATTTTTTTGAGGAAACTTTGTATAAGAAGAAAACTGGTCAGTTTTTCTTGTTTGGTGAAGGAAATGGCTTATCTGATTATGCTGAAAGTGTTGATGTTAATTCGTCTAGGGCTGGTAAAAAGATCATACCTTTAAGTGAGGGTGAAGCTAAAAAGTGGGCTGAAGAAAGGTTATCAGTTGATGAGTATGTTGATATTTTTGGGGAAGTAGAAGAATAAAAGTCTTATTGTAAAGAGTTTTATTATTAAGGAGATATTATTGAAAAATAAAACGCCTAAATCACAAGTGCAGGCAACTAGAAGATGGGAAGAAAAAAATCGAGAACACGTAAGAAAGCAAAATTATTTAAGAACAGCAAGACTTTATTTCAGAACTTATGCAGATGATGATGATGTAGGAGAACTTTTAGATATTTATAAAAAGGAGAATCCTAATGGCAAAAAGACTGATAAATGTTGGCGATAAATTCGGGGAACGGACAGTTTTAAAGGCCTATTCATCTAAAGGCAAAAGCTTATGTAGATGCTCATGTGGCTTAGAAAAAGAAGTATATAATTCTGGATTGATCAGTGGTAGATCTACCTCATGTGGTCATAGTAGCTATAAAAAGTTAGGTGACAAGAATTTTGGAGAGAAAGCTAGACTCATTAAGTACAAAAAAACTGATAGTAAAATATTGGGAAAAACTTTTGGAGAGCTAACAGCAATAAAAAGAATTAATGTTGAAGGTCAAGCAACATATTTATGTAAGTGTAGTTGTGGGAAAGAAGTCAATGTTAGAGGTATGGAGCTACTTAGTGGCAGAACTGTATCGTGTGGTCACAAAAGAGAAGAGCAAAAAGAAATCAAAGACAAATTAGTAGAAGGTACAAGTCTATATGGATTAACACAAGGTTTATCAAAAAACAACACTTCTGGTTACAAGGGAGTAACTTATGATAAACAATTAAAAAAATATAGAGCATCTTTAACCCTTAACTATAAGAAAATAAATTTGGGATCATATAACACAGTAGAAGAAGCATACCAAGCAAGGCTTGATGGCGAAGAAAAATATTATAGGCCTATATTAGAAAAGTATAAAGATAAAATCAATAAAAAATAGGAGGTGCAAAAACCTCCTATTTTAGCGTTACTTTAATTTTTAGCTAACTACATTTTAACTACATTAATGTGTTTTAGTCTGCATTAGTTTGCATTAGTTTTCATTATTTATGAATAATTATTTTTAGTTTCATTCAATTTTCATCAGTTTACGTCAATATGAATGAATAAATTTAATATGGTCGGGGTGAAAGGATTCGAACCTTCGGCCTCATGTTCCCAAAACACGCGCGCTACCAAGCTGCGCCACACCCCGTTAAGTGCTTACTAATATAGTATACGATAATAAAAAATATCTGTCAAGGGCAAAATAAAAATTTTTAATCCTATTAGGCAAAGGACAAAATTCTGATATAATAATACCATAAATAGGAAATTAGTAAAACATAGGGAGCTTACTTTTTAAAGTTTAAATTCTTAAAAAGGTATTAAATATGAAATACAAATCTAAAAAAAATCAGTTAAAAGATTATATAAAACTTGAAATTCTAAATGGAAATTTAATAGATGGTAGTAAAGTTAATGACAAAAAATTTTTTACCAGCAAATTTAAAATAAATCCAGTCTATGTCGACCAATGTTTTGACGAACTTATCGATAGTCACATTTTGGAAAGCAAGTCGGATGGATTGTATATAAGAATTGATGAGGAGAAAAAGGCCAATATCAGATATGAATTTCTTCATTCCTATATCAACGATTTTTTAGAATCTTTGGAAGATATTGATATCAGCCTAGATGAGGCCATCGAACATTTAAAGCTAAGGAATCTTGCAAATGGATAAGATAATAGAATTAAAAAATGCTAAGAAAAAATACAGAGATATAATAGCCCTTGATGATATAAGCTTTGATATTTGCCAAGGCAAAATTTTGGGCTTATTTGGCCCATCTGGGTCTGGGAAAACGAGCCTATTAAAAATTATCGGAGGCCTTTCAAAAGCTACAAAAGGCGAAGTTAAAATATTTGGTGAAGAAATAAGTTACAAAAACAAAGAATATATCGCTTTTAAGTCATCAAATTTTGATTTTGAAGAAGATTTTACAGGAGATGATCTAATTGAACTTTATGGTGATTTTTATGAAAATTTTGACAAGGATTACAATGAAAGACTTAATGAATATTTAGACATTGATACTTCAAAAATTATTAAAAATTTATCCAAGGGTCAAAGGCAAAAATTGAATATTGCTCTTACTTTATCTTTAGATGCGAAAATTTATCTTTTAGATGAGATAATTGACGGCCTTGACCAAGTTGTGTGCGGAAAAATAATTAATTTGTTGATTGATAAAATTGACGGCAGTAAAACCATGATAATTGCAAGTCATAAGATCGATAAGATTGAAGATTTGATAGATGATGTGATTTTCTTAAATAGAGGGAAAATTTTCATAAAAGCTAAGGCAGAAGATTTAAGAAATAAAGAAAATATGAGCCTGGCTGATTTTTACGATAGGATATATTTGAATTAATATGGAAAAGTTATTAAAATTTGATCTAAAAAGAAATAATAAAATTATTACAAGACTTATGATAGTAAATGCCATATTTTTGGCCTTTGCCATAGTATTTCACTTCATTGTAAAAAAATTGAACATCAGTTTTTCAAGTGACTTTGTCGCAAGTGTTTTTATAGCAGGGCTAGGATTTTTTATCCTTGAAAATTTTCTTTACTTATTTAAACTTTTAGATAAGGATTTTACTAAGGCAAATTCATATTTAATCTTTTCCCTACCATTATCTAGCAAAACATATTTGGCAAGCAAAATCATAAATTTTGCATGTTTTTATATAATAAATTTAATATTTTTGCTAGGATTTTATAAATTATTTTATTTTTATATAGGAAGTGATTTGATTTATTATTTTGCTAGTGGTTTAATTTGCTTTGTGTTAGTTTTACTAGCAAGAATTAACAAAAATGTCCTAGGTAATTTTAAGGAAAATAAATCGGCTGGGATCATTGTTGTAATTTTTCTTGCCCTAGTTATTTTATTTGCTTATATTATTTGCAAATATTTTTCACTAGTCCTTGTAAATTCAAGCTTACAGCTAGCAAAACCTATGGATTATGCTTTTATATTTCCTTTTGCTATAGGTAAATATGGAATTTATAAAAATCTTACACCCTTTATTTATTACTTGGTGATAACTTTAGGAGCTTTTGTAAAAACGTCTAAATTTTTGGAAAATAATATAGATTTACCATAGGAGGGCTAAATGAATACATTTGATCAAGTCAAAGAAATAATAAAAAATTCTAACAACATTGTATTTTTTGGTGGAGCTGGAGTTTCAACTGCTTCAGGATTGCCAGATTTTAGATCTGCAACTGGACTTTACAATAGGAAAAATAATTCTGCCTATTCTCCAGAATATATGCTAAGTCATGAGTTTTTGATCAATCATCCTGATGAATTTATGAAATATATAAAAGAAAACTTGATGGTTGATGGAATAAAGCCAAATGCTTGCCACTATGCTTTGAGCAAATTAGAAAAAATGGGCAAACTTAAAGGAATTATAACTCAAAATATAGATAGCCTTCACCAAGATGCTGGAAGTAAGAATGTAATCGAGCTTCATGGAAATATAAAAGACTATTATTGCATGAATTGTGGAAAAAATTTTGATTTAGACTATATTAAAAAGTATGAGGATATAGCAATTTGCGATAAGTGTGGTGGAATTATTAGACCTGATGTAGTTCTTTACGGAGAAGGGCTAAATCAAGATAATATTAGCTATGCAATAAATTTGATAGCAAGAGCTGATGTTTTAATTATTGGTGGAACTTCCCTTGCAGTGTATCCTGCTGCTGGCCTTATAGATTTTTATAGGGGAAATAAATTAATTTTGATAAATATGGAAGCTACAAGCAGAGATAATATTGCAAATTATATTCTCCAAGGTGACATAAGTAAGATTATGGAAAAGTTAGTAGAGGATGATGATGAAAAGTAAACTAAACATAGATGAATTTGGAATATTTTTGGTATGGATGGGAATTATTTTTAGCCTAATCTCATATTTTACCAAATCTACATTTCTAAATTCATTTGGCTTTGTAATTTTCGTCTTTGCCATATACAGGTCTTTTTCTAGACAAACGCAAAGAAGAGCATTGGAAAATGAACAATTTAAAGAAAAATTTATAAATCCAATAAAAAAAGCCATAAAAAATGGAAAGAATGATGCGACAAAATTAAATAGAAACAAGGATTTTAAGTATATTGCCTGCCCAAATTGTGGTCAAAAACTTAGAATTCCAAAGAAAAAAGGCAATGTCAAAGTAAGATGTCCAAAATGCGGAGAAAAATTTGATGCTAGAAGTTAAGCTCTAGCATCTTTTAAATTTGCAGATAGAAAGTATAATTTTTTAGAAAGGGGATTATAATGAAAAGACTTATAGGAACAAGATCAATTGGACTACGTGCGCCAATTATAGAAAAAGGTGACGATTTAGTAGAAATCGTCTTTGACAGCGTGAAAAATGCATGCAAAAATCACGAAATTGAAGTTAATGATAGAGATGTAATTTGTGTTACAGAATCACTTGTAGCAAGAGCTCAGGGAAATTATGCAAATGTCGACCAAATTGCAAAAGATATCAACAATAAATTTGATAGTGATGAACTTGTAGTATTATTTCCAATTTTATCAAGAAATAGATTTTCAATTTTGCTTAGAGGAATAGCAAAAAGTGGCAAAAAACTTCACATTTGCCTATCATATCCTCAAGATGAAGTAGGAAACTATTTAATGGATGAGATGGACTTATTTAACAGCGATATCAATCCTTACAAAGATGTTTTAGACATCGATGAATTTAGAAAGATTGCTGGAGATTATAAACACACATTCACAGACATCGATTATCCAAAATTATACAGCGAATATGCAAAAAATTCAGAAATTCATTTTCTAAATAACCCAGTAGATGCTTTAAGATTTTCTGGAGATGTTTTGGTATGCTCAATTCATACCAGAGAAATCGTAAAAAGAAAACTAAAAGAAGCAGGTGGAAAAAACATCTTATCACTTGATGAAATTTTAGATGGATCAGTTGATGGTTCAGGCTTTAACGAAAAATACGGACTTTTGGGGTCAAACTTATCAACAGAAAATGAAGTAAAATTATTCCCAAGAAATGGAGAAGAATTTGTATTAAAACTTCAAGATAAACTTAAAAATGAATTTAACAAAGATATTGAAGTTATGATCTATGGCGATGGAGCTTTCAAAGATCCTGTTGGAAAAATTTGGGAACTAGCAGATCCAGTTGTATCTCCAGCCTTTACAGATGGACTATTTGGAACTCCAAGTGAACTAAAAATTAAATATATAGCTGATAACGAATTTTCACATTTATCAATAGAAGAAAGAACCGCAGCTATGGTAGATAGAATTTCCAAAAAAGAAAAGGAATTGGTTGGTAGAGATGAAACTTTAGGAACAACTCCAAGACAAATCACAGATTTATTGGGTTCATTAGCTGATTTAACATCAGGTTCTGGAGATAAAGGTACTCCAATTGTCCTAATTCAAGGATATTTTGATAATTATTCTAATAATTAGTTTGTAAGGAGAAGTACTAGTGGATAAGGCTAGCAAAAACGAAAAAAAAGATAATAAGACCTTTGGAATTAAATTTATAGATACTTATTTGGAAAAAAGAGCTATAGCTAAATACAACCACGACCCTATGGATGAGTTTACAAGATTTCTTATGATGAGTTTTGCAGCAATCCTCATGGCTTTGGGCACTCATTTTTTCAAATATCCCAACTCTTTTGTTATCGGTGGAGTAGAAGGTATGAGTATTATAATCTCAACCTTCTTACCTTTAACTCGTGCAGAATTGACATTAATAATAAACATACTTTTGTTGATAGTGGCATTTTTTGTCTTGGGCAAGCATTTTACTTTAAGAACTGGTTATGTTGCAATATTAAACTCGCTAACAGCATTGGCACTAGATTATATAGCTCCAGTACATGGGTCACTAACAAATAATAAAATGTTAGAGCTAATTTATACTCTAATCCTTTCAGCTATTGGATCGGCAATATTATTTAACCTTGCAGCAAGCTCGGGTGGGACAGATATTATCGCTATGATAATAAAAAAATACTCGGCACTTGAAGTTGGCAAATCCTTACTAGTAGTAGATTCTACCTTCACCTTCTTATCAATATGGATATTTGATATGGAAATAGGCCTACTATCATTTCTTGGACTATTTCTTAAAGGAGTTTTTGTCGATGTAATAATTCAATCGATGAATACCGATAAGCTATTTATAATAATAACAACAAAACCTAAAGAAATTGGCGAATTTATTAGAGATGATCTAAATAGATCCGCCACAGTCTTAGACGGACTTGGTCTATACAAAGGTGTAAATAGATCTGTATTCTTCCTAGTATTATCACCAAAAGAAGCTCCAAGAACTAAATTATTTTTAAAACAAATTGATCCTTATGCTTTTATAACAATAATAAACACGTCAAAAATTATAGGCAAAGGCTTCTATCTAACCAACGATGGCAAATAAGAAGCTAAAAATCAATAATTTAATTGAATTGTGTAGAAAATAAGTGTAAAATATAGGTAGGAACATATAGGAGGGAATATGAAGTCAAAAAAAATGAAATTTTTGCTAATCCTCATTGTGACTTTATGTTTCTATCCTATATTTAGAGTAGAAGCAAAGGAAGCCACAACTGAAGATAACAAAGATACTGTACTAAAAAGCGGAGATGAATTAATATTAACTGAAAGTGAAAATGAAAGTGAAGAAAATCCCGAAATTGAACCAGTAGATAAGCCGGCAGATGCCAATGGACAAAAACCACCGGAAAAAACTAAAGATCAAGAAAATACTGGAAACTCAAACACCGACGCACAAAAGCCATCAAAGGCACAAGCTCCATCTTCCACAAATAAAACACAAGAAAAAGATGTTAAAGAGATAATATCAGAAATTAACAAATGCATAGAAGAGATTACTAAAAGCCAAGCAAATTCTAAAAAAGCTTTAAAATCTTCAAAAGTTGAAGCTAGCAAAGAAAGTAAAACTGAATTTGAAAAAGCTGTCGAAAAGGCAAAGGCTATATTAAAATCAAACGATCTAAGCAAAAAAGAAACTGAAAAAATAGCCAAAGAAACTGAGACCATATTAAAAGAATACTCAAAAAAGATTGAGCAAACTTCAAATAATCAAAAAAAACAAGAGCTAGCCAAGGAAGCCGCTGAAAAAATCAACAAAAGCGTAAAAAAAATATCCAATGATTCGCCAAAGAAAGCAAATAAGAGCGAAAAAGAAACAATATTTGACCAGAAAAACCAAACACTGGTAGTTGAAATTGAAGCATCAAATCCAAATACGGAAGATTTTTTGGATGAAAAAAATGAAGTAAACAATAAAGAGAAAACCAAATCTATATATTTGGGAAAATCTCCAAAACTAAATCAAAAAAAATCATCCAAACTAAATTATATAATACTAGTACTAGTATTAGCTTTATTACTAAGCATATCATTTGCCTTGTACTATGCGCTAAAAGCAAAAGATAAAATAAAGCAAAAAATCAAATAAAAATAGAAGCATTTTGTAAAATCTAATCGACATAAAGTTATAAACTTTGTGGCGATTTTTTTGTAAATAATTTAAAAATTTTTGAAATGCTTAAATTTTTTCATAAAAAAAAGAGGCCTAAGCCTCTTTGAAAATTTTTTATTCTTGTGGTTCAAACATATCTTTGCCTACTCCGCAAACTGGGCATACCCAATCTTCTGGAAGTTGGTCAAATTTTGTACCAGCTTTGATTCCGTTATCTTCATCTCCTTGAGCTGGATCATAAATATATCCACATGCTGTACATACGTATTTCATTAATTGTCTCCTTTCATTATTTTATATATTTATTATACCACTAAATCATTAGTTTGTATTGGATATTAAAATTATCAACAATAATTGGAATATTTATAAGATTAAATTTGGGTATATAGATAGTGTTAAGGAGATCTTTATATGCATACTATTAGACGCACCCTTCAAACAGATCTTAAGCTTATCAAAAAATTTAGGGATGATTCTCTAGCCATTTTAAAAACTTATGGCCTTAATGAGGATGATTTATTTAAGATCAGATTGATTTTAGATGAGCTTATAGTAAATTCTTACAAGCATGGAAATAATAAAGATTATAAGAAAAATATTGAAGTTACTATAGAAATTAATCAAGATTATTGTATGATAAAAGTAAGAGATGAGGGTAAAGGGATAAATTTTGATAAAAAAAAGGATGTTTTTTCAGAACATGGAAGAGGCCTTCATATAGTTGAATTTATCTCTGATAGAATGCTGGTTGATAATAATGTTGTAACTGCATTTGTATCTCTAAAAAGCAATTAGTAAATTGCCACCTAGAATTTTCACTAGGTGTTTTTTTGTGTGATTTATTGATAATCTATTAACCTAAGATATAATATATTGATATGATTTGAATTTTGAAAGAAGGAATTATGAATAGAAAAGATGTAAGGAATGTCGCAATTATTGCCCATGTTGACCATGGTAAAACCACACTTGTGGATGGACTATTAAAAACTTCTGGTTTGTTTCGTGATAATCAGACTGTTAATGAAAGAGTTATGGATTCTAATAGTATTGAAAAAGAAAGAGGAATTACAATTCTTTCAAAAAATACCGCCATTCATTATAAGGGAATAAAAATTAATATTATAGATACTCCAGGCCATGCTGATTTTGGTGGAGAAGTTGAACGTGTACTAAATATGGCAGAATCTGTTGTTTTGGTTGTTGATAGCCACGAAGGACCAATGCCACAAACAAAGTTTGTTTTAAGAAAAGCTATCGAATTGGGCTTGCCAGCTATAGTTTGTATAAACAAGGTCGATAGACCTGATCAAAGGATTGACGAAGTTGAAGATGAAATATTAGATTTATTTATTGCTCTTGAAGCTGATGAATCATATTTGGAAAGTCCTTTTATTTATGCTTCAGCAAAAAATGGTTGGGCAAGTTTAGATAAGAATCAAGTAAAAGAGGATATGACTGACTTACTTGATACGATAATCGATTATACACCAGTTTTTGAAGGCGATGAAGATAAGCCATTTAAAGTTTTGGTTTCTACTACAGATTATAATGATTATCTAGGTAAAATTGCCATAGGTAAAGTAGAAAATGGAACCATCAGAAAAAATGACAACGCAATAATAACTAATTACAACGATGAAAATAGGATGGTAAAATCAAAAATTGTAACAATTTACGAGTTTGATGGTCTCCAAAGAGTAGAAGTTGGAGAAGCTAAATTTGGATCTATCGTTGCTTTATCTGGAATGGAAGATATTTCTATTGGAGATACAATTGGGACAGAAAAAGATAGCGAACCTATTGAATTTACCAAAATTTCAGAGCCAACCTTGTCCATGACTTTTTCAGTAAATGATTCTCCATTTGCAGGTCGTGATGGAAAATATGTAACAAGCAGACACATTAGAGATAGATTATTTAAGGAAAAACAAACTGACGTTTCACTTAGGGTGGAAGATACAGACACAACAGAAAGTTTCAAAGTTTCTGGACGTGGGGAGCTTCATCTATCAGTTCTAATTGAAAATTTAAGACGTGAAGGTTACGAATTTCAAGTTTCAAAACCTGAAGTAATGTATAAAACTATCGATGGTAAAAAACACGAACCAATGGAGTATGCAACAATTGATGTCGATCAAGAATATACTGGTTCAGTCATAGAAAAACTTGGTAGAAGAAAAGGTGAACTAATGGATATGAATCCAAATTCATCAGGCTATACAAGACTTATATTTAAAATTCCTGCAAGAGGACTTATAGGTTATAGACAAGAATTTTTAACTGACACCAAAGGAACGGGAACCCTAAACTCAGAATTTGCAGGCTATGAATTATACAAAGGTGATATAGAAACTCGTCAAGATGGATCACTAATAGCAAGCGAACAGGGAATTGCTCGCGCTTATGGACTAAATACAGCTCAAATGCGTGGTTTATTATTTGTAGAAGCTGGAGATGAGGTCTATGAAGGCGAAGTTGTTGGAATGAATCCAAAAGGACTTGATATAGATGTAAATGTCTGCAAGCAAAAGAAACTTACAAATACCCGTGCCAGCGGTTCAGATGATGCTATATTATTAACTCCAGCAAAAAAAATGAGCATAGAAGAGATGATGGAATTTGTCGAAGATGACGAATTGATAGAAATTACTCCAAAGAATTTAAGAATTAGAAAGAGAATACTCGATTCTAACCTAAGATATAAATCAAAAAAATATAAATAGGAGGCCAAAGTGGAAAAAAAATTTGAAAAAACTCTAAGTCAAATAATAAGCACGATGATACTTTTAGTTTTCCTATTAACCATGATATCGATAAGAACAAATATTTGGATACTAAATTATTTATGGTCGGGATTATTTGTTATCTCATGGATAAGTTTGCTAATTTTTACAATTTTTGTGCTAATAAAAAAAGATACCTATGGAATTTCCATATTTATTGCTATAATGACGGCAATAGGCTTTGCTATCCTAAGTGTTCCATCTCTTTTGATTTTAGGTAAATTTATCCCTCTTATACCAATGAATTTAACTTACCATATAAAAGTTTTGGATCAAAATAGCCAAGTAATAATATATAACACCTTAATGATGTTATATTCTCTTCACCTAATCCATATAATAATATTAAATAGAAGGGCAAGAACTATTGCAAATGTTGAAAAATCATTAGAAGCGATCAAGGAAAATAATATAGAAAACAATAAAGAAGAAATCACAGCTGCAAAAGAAGATGAGAATCAAAAGGCAGAAGAGAATATTGATGCAAATCTAAGTGAAAAATCATTAGAAAATGATAATGTTTCTACTGATAATATAGAAAATAGTGAAAAAATTGCCTATGATCCAGAAATTAACAAAGATTTAGGGTATAATAATGAAAAAGTAGTACTTGTAGAAGAATTAACAGATGAAGATCTAGATTTTATGGAAAGCGGGAATGAAAATGACTAAAGAAAGTGGAGTATCATTAGCAGTAATAAAAAGATTACCAAAATATTATAGGTATCTTGAAAGCATCAACGATAAAGGAATAGTAAGAGTATCATCAAAAGAATTATCTGATATAACAGGACTAACAGCCAGCCAAATTAGACAAGACCTAAATCACTATGGTTGCTTTGGTCAACAAGGTTATGGTTACAATGTTAGAGATTTGATGGACGAATTGTCAAAAATTATTGGAGTTAATAAAAAATATTCCATGGTATTAATAGGCTATGGAAATATTGGACACGCACTTTACCAATATTCTTCATTTAAGGATCTCGGTTACACTTTTAGTGCAGTTTTTGATAAAAATACAAAACAAAAAACCAAAGACGGCGAAGATATTTACGGCATAGAAGATTTATCTGATTATTTGAAAAAAAATAATATTGATATAGGAATAATTGCAACTCCTAAAGAAGTTTCTCAAGAAATTTGTGATATATTATGTAAGAGAGAAGTAAAAGGGATTTGGAATTTTTCTCCAGTAGATTTAAAAACATCTAACGGAGTGGTTCTAGAAAATGTTCATCTTGATGAATCTTTGTTTACCCTAACTTATTTTATTAATTCTCCAGAGGATTATAATTATTAATGAATGTATTACAAGTAAGTAATCTAAGCAAATCTTATCCAACCAAGGATATATTTTCAAACATCAATTTTATAATTGAAAAGGGTGATAAGGCAGGACTCATTGGCAATAATGGGGCTGGCAAATCCACCCTTTTTAAAATTCTAACAGATGAAATTTCAAAAGATGATGGAGAAATTTTTATTCCCAATGGTGTAAAAATAGGATATTTAGAACAACAATTATCGATAAAAAGCCACCAAAGCATCTACGATTATTGTCTTGGTGTTTTTAAAGATCTTATAGATATAGAAAAAAAACTAAGGGAAATTGAAATAAAACTTGCAAAAGAAAACCTAAATCAAAAAGAACAAGATGATTTATTGCACGAACACAACAGACTTTTTGAAGAATTTGAAGAAAAGAATGGTTACCAAATAAAATCTGAACTTGAAGGAACTCTTAAAGCCATGGGATTTTCTGATGAGGATTTTGACAAGGACATACAAACATTATCAGGTGGACAAAAAGCCAGAGTCGAATTGGCCTATCTTTTGTTAGAAAAACCAGATTTGATTTTGCTAGATGAGCCGACCAACCATTTAGATATAAACGCCATCAAGTTTTTGGAAGTTTTTGTCAAAAACTACCAGGGATCAGTAATAGTAATATCCCACGATAGGTATTTCTTAGATAACACTGTAAATAAAATTTTATTTTTAGATAATGGATCTTTAAACACTTATGATGGCAATTATACAAGCTTTATCAAAAAGCGAAAAAAAGATCTGGAATCCCGTTACCATCAGTACAAAAACCAGCAAAAAGAAATAGATAGGCAAGAAGAAATTATTTATAGGCTAAAAAATCAAGGCGGTTCCAAAAGAAAAAGAGGAATTTCTCAATCAAGATCACGTCAAAAACTTCTTGATAAGATGGAAAAAATTGAAAATCCCAATAAGCCTAATCATCTTATGAAATTAAAATTAACCCCAAGAATTTTAAGCGGCCAAGATGTTTTAGCTGTAGACAAACTTTCTAAGACTTTTGATCAAAAAGAAATTTTTTCAAATATTTCTTTTAAACTCTTTAGATCTGAAAGAACTGCAATAATTGGAGAAAATGGAGTAGGCAAAACTACCTTGTTTAAAATAATTTTGGGAGAAGAAAATCCTACAAGCGGCAAAGTTTACCTCGGTCAAAGCGTACATATTGGGTATTTTGACCAAGAGCAAAAATCTTTGGACTTATCAAACACGATTTTTAATGAAATTAGTGAAACTTATCCTATGCTTACAAATTTTGAAATAAGATCCTATTTGGCCAAATTTATGTTTTACAATGACGATGTCGATAGGGAAATTTCTGAGCTTTCTGGTGGAGAAAGAGCTAGAATTTCACTACTTAAACTGATGATTTCTGATAATAACTTCATATTGATGGATGAGCCGACCAATCATTTGGATATAGATTCAAAAGAAATTTTGGAAGATTCAATTCTTGATTATGAAGGAAGCCTATTAATAATAAGCCACGATAGGTATTTTCTAAATAAAATTGCAAGTAAAATTTTGCTTATGGAAAGTAAGCAGATGACAGAATATCTGGGCAATTACGATTACTATGAGAAAAAACTAAGCGAAGCAAAAGAAGAGCCAAAGGCTAAAAAAGAAATAAGTAAAACTCAACTTGTAAAAGAAAAGAAAAAAATAAATCTTAAAAAAAATGAGATTAGAAAAATTAAGGCAGAAATCAAAGAGATAGAAGAAAGACACATAGAAATTGACGAAAAAATCAAAGAATTGACAAATTTAACCCTAGAAGAAAACTTCTATGCCGACCAAATACAAGTAAAAGAAACCTTTGATCAAATAAAAACTTTAGAAGAAGAAAAGACAATACTTGATGACAGGTGGCTAGAATTAAGCATGGAAATAGAATAACATCAAAAAAAGCTATTGGCAATTAATTTTACCAATAGTTTTTTTACATTTTTTTACTTTCGAAAATTACCAGCAAATAGCCGCTTTCTAGACTTATAGAAAAATCCTTGCCGATAGTTTCATTTGAAACTCCTAGACTATCGTCAAAACTAAGATCATAATTATTTAATTCGTAGAAAAGATTTCTTATGCATATTGACTTAGCCATATTTTCCAAAGCAAAAATTGAAACATAAAAATCTTCCTCGGAATTTTTAAATTCATAAGAAAATTTATCATCTATAATAAAAATTTTCTTATTTTTACTTCTAAAACTTACATTTATCCCTTCTTTTTTTAACTTTAGGGCATTTCTAATATTTGAAATAAAATGAGAATCGCGTCCGCCAAGTCCACCGTAGATGATAATTTCCTTATAACCCTTTTCAACTGCAATCATCAAAGCTGCCATGGTATCTGTATAGTCTTTAATGGGATTAAGAGTTATTACATTTTCTCCATCAGGTTTGGTCGATGAATCAAAATCACCAATTACAATATCAAGGTCAATCTCAGAATCTTTGGCGTAAATATAACCCTTATCGGCGGCTATTACTAAATCACTTTTATCAATTGTGTCAAAAAAACCATCAAATTCTCCAGCTGAAATTATATAGCATTTATTCATTAAAATCTCCTTATATACTTACCATTATTTTACCCATTTTTGATAATTTAGAGAAATATGGTAATTAGTGGTAAAATTAACTTAAGTACTGACTGAAAGAAGGAAATAATATTATGAATTTAAATATTAAAGAAAATGAAATATTAAAAACATTGCTTATAGGCTTGGGAGTATTTTTTATTTTTTGGTATATGGGAAATATACTTAAGTTTATAAAAGATTTTTTAAAAATTATACAACCTTTCATCGCGGGATTTATGGTTGCTTATATCATCAATATACCAATGAATTTTTTTTATAGGCTTATTAGAGAAAATTACAAAGATCCACAACATGAAAAGTTGATCAGATTTTTTTCTTTGGTTCTAAGCTGGATTAGTATTATAGTAATAGGACTTTTACTTTTAAATATTTTAATTCCACAAATAATAAATTCTGCTTTTGCTCTAACGAGAAAATGGCCGCAATTTGTCAAAGAAATTTATAAATTAATGAAAACCAACTCAATTACAGAAAATTACGCCGATAGTTTTTACGACATGGCAAATGGAGTAAATTGGCTAAGTATTAATGGACCTTTATTTAGAATTTTTAAGACAAATGAAGTTAGTTTATTTACAATGACATCGTCTGTTATAAATTCTGTAAGTTCAAGTGCAATTACAGTCTTTACTGTTTTTGTATTTTCAATATTTGTCCTTCTTTACAAAGATATGCTAGCTCTTCATGGCAACAAGATTTTGTATGCGATTTTTAAAGAAGATACTGGAGATTATATAAATAGAGTTTTTAGTATTGCCTATCACACCTTCAAAGATTACCTATTTTCAAGATTAATTGCCGTAGCCATGCTTATAACATTAACATATATAGGAATGCTCATTTTTAGAATACCAAATGCACCGATGATTTCTATTTTGGTAGGTCTTAGTGATTTGATACCGATTTTTGGACCTATTTTTGGGGCAGGAATTTCTGCTGTTCTAATTTTTATAGAATCACCATTTAAAGCCTTGATATTTCTAATTTATGATATAATAATTCAACAAGTTCAAGAAAATGTAATTTATCCTGCAATTGCAACTGCACAAGTTGGACTTCCTGCAGTTTGGGTTTTGGCAAGTGTAACAATTGGAGGTTCATTGTTTGGAATTATCGGTATGCTTGTAAGTATTCCAGTTGCATCTGTAATTTACACTCTAGTTCACGAAAAAATTGACGCTAGATTAATCAAAAAAGGATACACTATGGAAGATATTATCAATAAAAAGAAAAAAGATTTTCACAAGGAACCAGCAGATGAAATTGATTAATAGTGAAGTTGGTAAATTTTTGCCGATAAAAACTGATAGAGGAATATATTATGGAGGCTTTCAAAATTCCTTAGAAGCTATGGGAGTTTCAAAGTTTTATAGAGATAGATCTTGTGTGGTAACAGCTTTTACCAACGCATATTTATATATGTATGAAAAAAACAAAGTATTTAGCTTAGAAGAATACAATGATTTTCATTATGATTTTTATAAAAAACTCACCCCTCACATAAATGGTGTTCCTACAGTCATTTCCTTGGATAGAAGAGTTAACAAAATTAGACTTGAAAGAAATTTGCTTTTAAAAAGTCATATAAAAGAAGAACTAATAATTAAAGCTCCTTTAAGTGAAAAGATAGATTTTATAAACGAAGCTTTGGCAAAAGACCTACCAGTAATATTAATAAATTGGATAAGCAACGACATAAAAGTAATGAACCACCATGGAGTTGTAATTACTGAATTAAATGATATGGGCAATTACCATGAACTTGTAGTTTCTAGTTGGGGAAGGCTTTATAGGATAAATTTTAACGAATTTGACAAGCAATTTAGGACTTACACTGGTCTTATATATTTTCAGAGATAAAATTATGCAAGAGAAATTTATGAAAGTTGAGGTATTTATTCCCTTAGCTAACAAGGAAAAATTAATTGATGCCCTAACAAGCTGTGGAATTTTAAAATACGAAAATTACGACAGAGTCTACAGTCAAACAAAAGTTCTCGGTCATTTTATACCGTTGGAAAATGCAAATCCATTTATAGGAGAAAAAAAAGAAGAAAGTCAAGTTGAAGAAGTTAAGCTTGAATTTAGAATAAAAGCTAAAGATAAAGAAAGAGCCTTTAAAATAATAAAAGAAAACCACCCCTATGAGATTCCTGTAATAAATTTTATAGAGCTATTGTAAGGAGTAAGAAATGGCGATAAAACAAGAAAGACTAAAAAGATCAAATGGAGTTATTATTCCTATATTTTCTATTCCTTCACCCTACGGAATAGGAACTTTTGGCAAAGATGCTTACAAGGTAGTTGATTTTATTTCAGCTGCATCAATAAAATATTGGCAAATTTTACCCCTAGGGCAAACTTCCTATGGAGATAGTCCTTATCAATCCTTTTCATCTTTTGCAGGCAACCCCTATTTTGTAGACTTGGATTTACTAATTGAAGATGGACTCTTGGAAAAAGAAGATTTGGAATCGTTAAATTTTGGCGATCATGAAAGATATGTGGATTATGCCATCCAATATAATTTAAGATATAGAATCTTAGAAAAGGCCTATCAAAATTCAAAAGGAAAATTAGATAAAGAAATAAAAGAATTTAGAAAAAAAGAAGCCTTTTGGATAGAAGATTATGCTTTATTTATGGCAATCAAAAAAGATAAACTTGACATAAGCTGGGTAGAATGGGAAGAAGCTTTAAGAGATAGGGATCCTAAAGCCCTAGAAGATTTTAGAAAAAAACACAAAGAAGATATTAATTTTTATGTATTTATCCAATATGAATTCTTCAAACAATGGGAAAAACTAAAAGAATACACCAACAGAAGAAATATTGAAATCATAGGAGATTTGCCAATTTATGTAGCCTATGATTCTTCTGATGCATGGGTAAATTCTCATATATTACAAATTGACCCAAAAGATAAAAAACCACTAATAGTTGGAGGAGCTCCACCAGATTCATATTCTGAAGATGGGCAACTTTGGGGCAATCCTTGCTATGATTGGGATAAGATGAAGAAAGATTCATTTAGTTTTTGGATAAAAAGAATAGAAATGGCTTTTAGAACTTGTGATCTTCTACGTCTAGATCATTTTAGAGGTTTCGAAAAATATTATGCAATTCCAGCAACAGATGAAAACGCAAAATTCGGCAAGTGGGAAGAAGCTTATGGCTATGAACTTTTTGACCTAATAAAAGAAAAATTTCCAGATAAGAAATTTATAGCAGAAGATTTAGGCTACATCACCAAAGAAGTAAATGAGTTAAAAGATTACTATGGGATGTCTGGAATGAATGTAATCCAATTTGCCTTTGGAGAAAATTTTGATAGTAATTATCTACCACACAATTATAAAAGAAATTCCACAGTTTATTCATCAACTCACGATTCTTCAACCTTAAAAGGTTGGATTGACGAGATGGATGAGGAAGAGCTGGATTTAATTGAAAGATATTTCGACTTGGACAAAGATGATAACTACCAGTGGAAAATTATTAGAAATTTGATGGCATCAGTTTCTGATGTAGCAATATTTGAAATCCAAGATTTCTTGGAATTTGATAATACTTCACAAATCAATAGGCCAGGAACTTTAGGCGATAATTGGAAATGGAGAGCAAAAAAAGAAGATTTTACAGAAGAATTGGCATTAAAAATTAAAGAAATGTCAAAATTATATGGGAGATACAATGGATAAGAATCAAAAGGATAAATTTGTAGAAGACTATATAGAAAACCTGCAAAGAATAACTTTAAAAAGTTTTGATGATACGAGCGAAAAAGACAAATATGATGCACTTTGCGATACAATAATGCAAAGAATAAATAAGGAATGGAGACAATCAAAATCTGATTCCAGATATGAAAGATCTGCTTATTATTTTTCTGCAGAGTTTTTAATAGGAAGATCTCTAGGCAATAATTTAATAAATCTAGGAATTTATGATGAAGTAAAAGAATTATTAAATTCAATTGGGATTGACTTTGAAGCCATAGAAGATTATGAAGATGATGCAGCCCTTGGAAATGGTGGATTAGGAAGGCTTGCCGCTTGCTTTATGGATTCAGCTGCAACTCAAAATATAAACATGTACGGTTATGGAGTTCGCTATAGAGAAGGCTTATTTAAACAATCATTTGAAAATGGCTTCCAAAAAGAAAACGGAGATAGCTGGCTAAAAGATGGAGATGAATGGTCAATAAGAGTTGATTCAGATTCAAAAATAGTAAATTTTAAAGATCAACAAGTAAAGGCTGTTCCTTACGATATGCCTGTAGTAGGCTTAGAAAATGGCAAGGTAAACACACTTCGACTATGGCAAAGTGAGCCTTTTGAAGAATTTCAATTTGATAAATTTAATAATTTTGAATATGATGCCGCAGTTGAAGAAAAAAACAGAGCAGAAGATATAACAAGAGTTTTATATCCAAATGATATTCAAAGAGCTGGAAGACTATTAAGACTAAAGCAACAATATTTCTTTGTTTCAGCTTCCATCCAGGACTTGGTGGAAAAATATAAGAGATATTTTTCAGATGATATGCGTTTTGAAAACTTCCACAAATATCATGTAATTCAGCTAAATGATACCCATCCAAATATTGCCATAGCTGAGCTTATAAGAGTTTTGGTAGATGAAAATGGTCTTAACTTTAATGAAGCTTTAGAAATTTGTAAAAAAGTTTTTGCCTTTACCAACCACACCGTTTTGCAAGAAGCTATTGAAAAATGGCCGATTGATATAGTTAGAGAAGTTTCGCCAAGATGTTTGGAAATCATCTATCAAATCAACAATATTTTGGTAGAGGAATTTAAAGGAAAAGGACTTAATGATTTTGATATCGATCCTTATAGAATCGTTATAAATGATCAAGTTCACATGGCAAATTTGGCGATTTATGTTGGATTTTCAGTAAATGGAGTAGCAGAACTTCATACACAAATCCTTAAAAATGATACCTTTAAACACTGGTATAAAATATATCCTTACAAATTTAACAACAAGACAAATGGAATCACACCAAGAAGATGGCTACTTTATGCAAATAGAGATCTAGCAAGCTTTATAAGCAGAAAACTTGGAAACGATGATTGGAAATATCATCTTGAAAAATTAGAAGGCTTAGGAAAATACGTCGACGACAAAGAAACTTTGGAAGAACTTTGGCAAATCAAACAAAAAAATAAAAATAAACTTGCAAGATATATTTTGGAGCATGAAGGAATTAAAATTGATCCAAATTCTATATTTGACATACAGGTAAAAAGAATTCACGAATACAAACGTCAACACCTAAATATCCTCCATATTATTTATCTTTACCATAAGCTAAAGGAAAATCCTAATATGGACTTTTATCCAACAACCTTTATCTTTGGTGGGAAAGCTGCACCTGGATATTTTAGAGCAAAGGCGATTATTAAACTTGCCAATGAAGTTGCAAGAGTTGTAAACAATGATCCAGATGTAAATAAAAAAATGAAGGTAGTTTTTGTAGAAAACTTTAGAGTTTCTTATGGAGAAAAAATCTATCCGGCAGCTGATGTATCAGAGCAAATCTCCACTGCTGGCAAAGAAGCAAGTGGAACAGGCAATATGAAATTTATGCTAAATGGAGCCTTAACCCTTGGAACTTATGATGGAGCAAATATAGAAATATTTGAAAAAGCTGGCGAAGAAAATAATTACAGATTTGGAAAAACTGTCGAAGAATTAAAAGAGATTGAAAAAACCTACAACCCTGTAAAGCTTTACCAAACGGATTCTAATATAAGAAATGCCATCGATGCTTTAGTAAATGGAGAACTTTGGGATAATAACTCATTTATGTTTTTAGATATTTATAACGAGCTTATTAATCCTCAAGATTCTTCTCGAGGCGATAGATACTATGTTTTGGAAGATTTTGAATCTTATAGAAAAACTAGTGAAATAATAAATCATGACTATAGAGATAAGTTAACTTGGTCTAAAAAATGCTTAATCAACATTGCTAACGCTGGATTCTTCTCATCAGATCGAACAATTATTGATTATGCAGATGAAATTTGGAAGATAGATTCTCCAACTTATAAAAAGTATGAATAAAGATATAATATTAGGACTATTAATTCCTTTCATTGGCACAACTTTAGGTGCTGCTTGTGTTTTTTTCATGAAAGATGAAATTAACCCAAAAGTTCAAAAAGCCTTGTCAGGCTTTGCAGCAGGGGTTATGGTTGCAGCAAGCATTTGGTCGCTATTAATGCCTGCTATGGAAATGGTAAATGAGAAAATGGGCAGAATGTCTTGGATTCCAGCTTCTGTTGGATTTTTGATAGGTGTATTTTTCCTATTATTTCTAGATAGTGCCATTCCCCATCAGCACATAGACTCTGATAAGCCTGAAGGTTTAAAAAATGAAAGTTTGAGAAGAACTACAATGATGGTTTTAGCTGTAGTAATCCACAACATTCCAGAAGGAATGGCTGTTGGAGTTTCCTTTGCGGGAGTTATTTATGGTCATGGTCAAGTAACTATGACCCAAGCTTTAGTTTTAGCCATAGGAATTGCTATACAAAATTTCCCAGAAGGTGCGATAATTTCTATGCCATTAAAATCTGTTGGATCAAGTAGAAATAAAGCTTTTTGGGCAGGAGTTGGTTCTGGAGCAGTTGAACCAATAGCTGCGGTTATAACTATTTTGCTATCACAAATAATGATCCCAATTTTGCCATATTTATTGGCCTTTGCTGCTGGTGCAATGTTTTATGTAGTTGTAGAAGAACTAATCCCAGAAGCAACAGGTGAAGGAGAAAACCATACCAATGTTGGAACTTTGGGATTTGCAGCAGGTTTTGTAATAATGATGATCTTAGATGTAATGCTAGGATAGAAAAATTCTTGCACTCACTTTTCTTGTGGGTGCTTTTTTATTATATTTACTATCTTTTGAGCCTAAAAATAGTAATATATTAGTAGAGCATAAAAAGGGGAAACATATGAATTATCTATCAAATTTTATGAATTCAATATCATTAATAAGAGTGACAGATATTATAGATATAGCGATAATATCCTTTGCAGTCTACAAATTATTTTCACTTTTAAGAAATACAAGAGCTGAGCAAGTATTAAATGGGCTAATAATTGTATTATTATTTGCATCTTTGGCTGATATTTTAAATCTAAACACAGTAGGCTGGGTAATGAACCAGTTTTTGACAGTAGCACTTGTATTTATCATAGTTGTCTTTCAACCTGAGCTTAGATCTGCTCTAGAGAGGATAGGCAGAGGCAAATCAATTCTAACAGGCGAAAGAGCCAAAAGAAGCGAGAAAACCATAAACGAACTTGTAAATGCAGCAAGCTCTCTATCAAGACAAAAAATAGGAGCTTTAGTTGTTTTGCAAAGAGAAGTTGGCCTAAATGACATTGTTGAAAGTGGAACAGAGCTTCATGCTGATGTCTCAAGCGAGCTTTTGATTAATATTTTTATTCCAAACACACCCTTGCATGATGGAGCAGTAATAATAAACGATAATCAAATTATAGCTGCAGCTTGCTACTTGCCTTTGTCAAATTCCAACACAATCTCAAAAGAATTAGGAACAAGACATAGAGCAGCTGTTGGAATATCAGAAAGATCAGATTCCATTGTCTTAGTCGTCTCAGAAGAAACAGGCAATATTTCAGTTATAGAAGCTGGAAGAATTGACAGATACTTTGATAGCGAGTCGCTAAGTCTAAGGCTTAAAAAAGATTTAACATTTGAACCTATTAAAGATAATAAAGAAGGTGAAAATGATGAAAAATAACGATAATAAACTAAAAATCCTATCAGTAATCGTAGCAATATTTATGTGGACTTATGTAATTAATTCTACAAACCCAACTGTCAACAAAGTCTTTAGATCAATTCCAGTTGTAATTAAAAACCAAGAAAATTTGGAAAAATCTGGCTATGTTATAGTTGGAGGTGATCAAAGCTTTACAACAACTGTAAAATTAAAGGGAACAAGGGAAAAAATCATAGACCTTAAAGCAGAAAATATCTATGCATCAGTAGATATTTCTGACCTAAGAGAAGGAATCCAATCTTTGGCAATAAAAGTAGACACACCATCAGGGGTAAGTGTTGAAAGTAGCGATCCTAACCAAATAAACTTAAATATACAAAAGCTAATAACAAAAAAATTACCAGTAAATCTAATAATAAAAGACAACATAAAAGATGGAAGAATTGTCGAAGTAAACGACATAAAACCTAAAGAAATAACGGTGAAAGGCCCTGCAAGCCTTATAAATAAGGTTGATAGATGCGAGGTAAAGGTAGATGATCTTAATCTTTTAGATGGAAAAGTTCATAATCTTAATTTGCAAGTTGTAGATAGGTCTGGAAATCCTATAGGAGATGTCAAAAAATCAGATGAGGATGTAAATATTTCTTTCAAAGTTTACGAAACCAAGAAAGTAAATATAAAATTAAATACATTTGGAGTTATAAACAACTTATACGAGGAAGTATCAAGGACGATTAACCCAGAAAGCATCGTAATAAAAGCACCCGAATCAGTACTAAAAGATGTCAATGAGATTTTAACCAAACCAGTAAATGTAAACGGCTTAAGATTCACTGCAACTGGGGAAGTCGAGCTTGATTTGCCAGAATCTGTAGAAATATATAATGGAGAAAATAAGGTAAATTACAAAATCGAAATGAGAAAAATCATAATTCCTAAAGAAGATGAAAATGATAAGCAATGATGAGATATTGTTCCTATTAGAAAAAGCAGGTTACAAATCTTACCTAGTAGGAGGTTGTCTTAGGGATAGTCTACTAAATAAAGAAAGTCATGACGTAGACATATGCACCCAAGCTTTGCCAGATGAAATTCTTGAAGTTTTTAAGGATTATAAAACCATTGATATAGGTAAAAAATTTGGGACTATAAAAGTAATCTACGGTGATTTTGAGTATGAAATCACCACAATGCGCAAAGAGTCTTCTTATAATGATAAAAGACATCCAGATAAAGTAGATTTTACAAAAGATATAGTAGAAGATCTTAAAAGACGTGATTTTACCATAAATGCTATGGCAAAAAGAAAAGACGAAATTATCGATCCTTTTGATGGCCAAGCTGATCTAAAGAAAAAAATAATAAGAGCTGTTGGAGATCCAGTAGCTAGGATAAACGAAGATTTACTAAGATCGCTAAGAGCAGTAAGATTTGCTACAAGCCTTGATTTTCAAATAGAAGAAAATTTAAAAAAAGCCATAAAAAACAAGGCAAGTAGTATCAATGAAATTTCTAAAGAGCGAATAAGAGAAGAAATAAATAAAATCCTTCTTTCTAATAAACCATCAAGAGGCATTAGACTTTTAGATGAGCTGGGACTTTTAGAATTTATATTTCCAGAAGTTTTTAGAACTAAAGGCTTTAACCAACATTCAACTTTTCACAAAGACGATGTATACAACCACAGCTTAAATGTTTTGGATAAGACAAAGGCCAATCTAAATATTAGAATGGCAGCCCTTTACCATGATGTAGGCAAAATTGACACATTTTTCTTAGACGAAAATGGTGAAGGGAGATTTTTTGGCCACCAGAAAGTTTCTGAAAATTCCCTAAGAGAAAGGTTAAAGATTCTTAAATACTCCAACAAGTTTATAGAAGATACGACAATTTTAGTAAGGCGTCATATGGATAATACCAATACTTACACCAAAAAATCTGTTAGAAAACTTCTAAGAAATCTAGGAGAAGAAAATTTGCTTAATTTATTTGATTTACAAAAAGCAGATGTTTTAAGCACTACTTTTAGCGATGCTTCCAATATAGATCTGGGATTAAAAATTTTAGAAGAAGTAAAAAACGATGAAATTCCCAAAAATAGAAGTGAAATTGCCATAAATGGCAAGGATTTAATCCTTCTAGGTTACAAAGAAGGAGTAGAGTTAGGAAATAAATTAAAAGATATAGAAAATTTAATTTATGATGAAAAATTAAAAAATAATAAAGATGATATTATAAAATATATTAAAGAAAATAGGTAAAATATTGATAGATAAATATTTTAGAGTATATTAAAAAAATGAGTAGCTATCAAGCAGGAGGAATAAATGACAGAATTAAAATCTCATGAAAATAATTTAGCAAAATTTGAATTTGAAGTAGCTTATGATGAATTTGAAAAGGCTATAAATAAAGTTTATAACAAAAATAAGAATAGATATAGACTAGATGGATTTAGAAAAGGCCATGTACCAAGAAGAATTTTAGAAAAAATGTACGGACCAGAAATCTTTTATGATGAAGCAATCCAAATAGTATTTCCAGAGCCTTACCAAAAAGCAGTTGAAGAATTAGGCTTAGAAGTAATTGACCAACCAAATGTAGATCTTGATGATATAGAAAAAGGAAAAGACATTACTTTTAAAGTAGATGTTGAAACTAAACCTCATCCAGTTTTGGGCGATTACGATAAAATGATTATCGAAGAAGTTGACGCAAATGTAACAGATGAAGATATAGATAATCGTCTAAAGAAAGAACAAGAAGAAAATGCTAGAATCGTCCCAGTTGAAGATAGAGAAGCAAAAATGGGAGATACAGTAAATATTGATTTTGATGGTTTCCTTGATGGGGAAAGATTTGAAGGTGGAAAAGCTGAAGATTATGATCTTGAATTAGGATCAAATACTTTCATCAAAGGCTTTGAAGATCAAGTTGTAGGTCACAAAAAAGGCGATAAATTTGATGTCAATGTAACATTCCCTAAAGATTATCAAGCAAAAGAATTCCAAGGCAAAGATGCAAAATTTGAGGTAGAAATCAATTCAATTACAGAAAAAGAACTTCCTGAAATTGACGATGAATTTGCTATGGATATTTCAGAATTTGAAACTCTTGATGAACTTAAAAATGATTTAAGAGAAAAAATAAAAGAAGAAAAAGAAAACAATAGAACAAATATTATGCAAAATCAAGCAGTTGATGCTTTGGTAAAATTAAGTGAAGTTTCCGCACCAGAATCAATGATTAGAAATGAAATTGATATTGAAATGCAAAATCTTGACCAAAGACTTCAACAAATGGGTATTTCTCTAAGCCAATATATTGAAATGACTAAGATGGATATAAACCAAATTAGAAGTCAATATAGAAATTCTGCTATTGCAAAAGTAAAAGCAAACTTAGTTATAGATGAAGTTGCCCTAAAAGAAGGCTTTGATGCAACAGATGAAGAAATTGAAGAAGAAATCAACGAGTCAGCTAAAATGTATGGTGTTGACGATATCGAAAAATTCAAAGAAATCTTTAGAAAGAACGTATCAAACGATACAGTAAAAGAAAATATCAAAAGACGTAAAGCAGTTGAATTTTTAGTAGAAAAAGCAAAAGCTTTGCCTCATGAAGAATATCATAAGGCTGTTGCTGAAAATGAAGACCACAAAGAAGAATCTAAAGAAGAAAGCGAAGATAAGTAGATATCAAACTCCATTATAAATTTAAAGGAGATTTGTATGAATACTAGAAATTATTTAGTTCCAACAGTTGTTGAGCAAACAAATAGAGGCGAAAGAGCCTATGATATATATTCAAGACTTTTAAAAGATAGGATAATTTTCCTATCTGGAGAAGTCAACGATCAAATGAGCGATATAATCATAGCCCAATTGCTATTTTTGGAAAGTGAAGATCCAGATAAGGACATACAATTTTATATAAACTCACCAGGAGGAGTTGTAACAAGTGGACTTGCTATATATGATACTATGAACTATATCAAGCCAGATGTTTCAACGATTTGTATAGGTCAAGCTGCAAGTATGGGTGCTGTACTTTTATCCTCAGGTGCAAAGGGCAAAAGATTTTCTTTGCCAAATTCTAACATAATGATCCATCAACCATCAGGTGGAGCCCAAGGTCAGGCTTCTGATATTGTAATCCAAGCTGAGCAAATCATTAAGATTAAAGATAGATTAAATAAAATTTTGGCAGCTAATACTGGTCAAACTCTTAAAAAAATCGAAAAAGATACAGATAGAGATTTTTCCATGACAGCTAGCGAAGCTTTAGAATATGGCTTGATTGACAAAGTTATAGAAAGTAAGTAGATAATGGCAAATTTAGAATCTGATGATATGAGATGCTCTTTTTGTGGCAAAGATAGCTCACAAGTTGAAAGGCTAATTGCAGGACCAGATGTATACATTTGTAACGAATGTGTCGCCTTATGCCAGCAAATAATTGATTTTGATAGCAAAGAAAATCCCGAAGATGATTTTACAGAAATCGACCTATCTACACCAGTAGAAATAAATGAATTTCTAAATGAATATGTTATAGGTCAAGAAGAAGCCAAAAAAATCTTAGCTGTAGCTGTTTATAACCACTATAAGAGAATAAATTCTAATAAAACTAACGATGATGTTGAGCTTAACAAGTCAAATATTTTAATGCTTGGGCCAACTGGTTCTGGTAAAACACTTCTTGCCCAAACACTTGCTAGAAAGCTAAATGTTCCTTTTGCCATTGCAGATGCGACAAGCCTTACAGAAGCAGGTTATGTGGGAGAAGATGTTGAAAATATTATCTTGAAACTCATACAAGCTGCTGATTATGATATTGACTTGGCTGAGCATGGAATAATTTATGTAGATGAAATCGATAAAATCACTAGAAAAAGTGAAAATCCATCCATAACTCGTGATGTATCTGGTGAGGGAGTTCAACAAGCTTTATTAAAGCTAATTGAAGGAACTGAAGCCAATGTTCCGCCACAAGGAGGCAGAAAACATCCAAGTCAAGAATATATTAGGGTTGACACTACAAATATTTTATTTATCCTAGGTGGAGCTTTTGACGGAATTGAAGATATAATCAACAGAAGACAAGCTCAAAAGACTATAGGATTTGGAGCTGACATAAAACCTTCTGATCATAAGGCAAATCTATCCGATGTAAATACCGAAGATTTACTAAAATATGGTCTAATTCCAGAATTTGTAGGGAGAGTTCCAATTATTGTTACCTTAGATAGTTTGGACGAAAACGCACTAGTTAGAATCCTAAAAGAGCCGAAAAATTCACTTGTTAAACAATACCAAAAGATGCTTGAATTGGATAATGTCAAGCTAACTTTTGAAGATGATGCCCTAAAAGCTATAGCTGATAAGGCTATAAAACAAAAAACTGGTGCTCGTGGACTTAGAACTATACTTGAAGATTTACTATTAGATGTGATGTATGAAATCCCATCCAAAGCCGATATAAAAGAAGTTGTAGTAACAAAAGAATCTATTGACGATAAGAGTAAACTAAAATATAAGAAAAGATAAGATAAGGGGATGGTTGCCATTCCCTTTTTTGAAAGAGAAATAATAATGAATGATGTTTATAAAATAAGTAAAAGTGAATATCCTCTTATCCCTCTTAGGGGATTATGGGCCTTTCCTAACACCATCCTAAATTTTGATTGTGCAAGATCTATATCAAAAAAAGCTATCGAAGATGCAAATTTACGAAACACTGATGTTTTTTTGGTAAATCAAAAAAATATTTTTGACGAAAATCCAAATTCGGATAGCCTTTATGATTATGGAATGGTCGTTAGCATTAAGGAATCCTTTAATCTTCCAAATGGCGATATAAGAGTTTATGTAAGTGCAAAAGCAATTGGAAAAATCGAAGAAGTTAGGATAGCTGAGGGTTTTTACAAAGCCAAAGTCACTGAATATAAATATATTGAAGAAGATGAAGAAATAACACCAAGAAAAGAAGCTTTAAGAAAATTATTGATAGATGATTTTAAAAGATATGTCGAACTTGATGGAAATGTTTACGATGAATCAGTATTTTCCATAGGAGAAGTAACAAATCTTCATAAACTTGCCGATATAATTATCTATCATTTGGATTTAAAAGCCAATGAATATTACGATTTACTAAAAGAACTTGATAGTGAAAAAAGATTAACTCTTCTTCACCAAATTCTTTGCAAAGAAATCGACCTAAAAAATCTAAGCATTGAAATTGACCAAGAAGTTCAAGATAATATCAACCAATCACAAAAAGAATACTATCTTAGAGAAAAAATTGATGTAATAAAAAAAGAACTCAACGAAACAACCGGTGAATTCGAAAGCGAAACAGACGAATTAAGGGCAAAGATTGAAAAGCTAAAGATAGATAAAGATAGCAAGAAATCTCTATTTAAAGACCTTTCAAGACTAGAATCCATACCTGAAATGTCTCCTGATTATGGAGTTATAAGTGCTTATTTAGAATTTGCGGCAAATCTTCCTTGGAGCAAAAAATCAAAAGATTTACTAGACATAAGAAGAGCTGAACAAATCCTAAACGAAGATCATTACGGTCTTGATGAGGTCAAAGAAAGAATTCTAGAATCAATAGCAGTAAGAATCAAAAATAAAAACAACCAAGGATCTGTAATTTGTTTAGTTGGCCCTCCAGGAGTTGGAAAAACTTCAATAGCCAAATCCATAGCTCGTGCCTTAAATAGGAAATTTGTAACTATGAGATTGGGTGGAGTAACTGATGAAAGCGAGATAAGAGGCCACAGGAGAACTTATGTTGGAGCAATGGCTGGAAGAATCCTTACAAATATCAACAGAGCTGGAGTTAATAATCCAGTATTTTTGCTAGATGAGCTTGATAAATTAGGGTCAGACTTTAAGGGAGATCCATCATCAGCCTTATTAGAAGTTCTTGATCCTGAACAAAATGACAAATTCATAGATAGGTATCTTGATATTGCCTTTGATTTATCCGATGTATTTTTCATAACCACAGCCAACGATCCAAACGAAATTCCTGATCCGCTTTATGATAGGCTAGAAATTATCGAAATTTCCGGCTACACCATGAGCGAAAAAGAAAATATTGCTAGAAAATATTTGATAGGTAAAGAATTAGAAAAAAATGGCTTAAATGAAAAAGAGCTTTCAATTTCTGATAAAGTTATAGAAACAATTATCAAAAATTACACCAGAGAAGCTGGCGTTAGAGAATTGGAACGTCTTATAGATAAAATTTGCAGACGTGCAGTAAAGGAAATCCTAAAGGGCAAAAAATCTGTCAAAGTCACCATGGCAAATTATGAAAAATATTTAGGCAGAGAAAGATTTTTTGACGACCACATTTCAACCGTTGATAAGGTTGGAGTTGCAAATGGACTTGCTTGGACATCTGTGGGTGGAACTATGCTAACCATTGAGGCAAATGTCATGGATGGCAAGGGAAATGTGGAATTTACAGGATCTCTTGGAGATGTAATGAAAGAATCAGGTCAAGCTGCAATGACTTATATAAGATCAAATGCAAGAGACTTAGGAATTCGTGGCAAATTTTACGAAAATAAAGATATCCACGTTCATGTGCCAGAAGGAGCTACACCAAAAGATGGTCCATCTGCAGGAATAACCATGACAACTGCTATGGTTTCTTCACTAACAGGCAAAAAAGTTAGAAAAGATATAGCTATGACTGGTGAAGTTACAATAACTGGAGATGTTTTGCCAATTGGTGGCCTAAAGGAAAAAGCTCTAGCAGCTTACTCCTATGGCATAAGAGATGTGATAATTCCAGAAAAAAATAAAAAAGACACCTTAGATATACCAAAAGAAATTAGAGATAAGATCAATTTCATAGAAGTTTCCAATGTTTCTCAAGTTTTAGATAGGGCTTTGATATGAAATTTAAGGAAATAAAACTACAACAAGTGGCAGGCTTTAAATCTCAATGGCCAAAAGATGAGCTTTGTGAGATAGCCTTTGTTGGCAGATCTAATGTTGGCAAATCAACCTTTATAAACACTTTTCTAAATAGAAAAAATCTTGCAAAAACTTCATCAAAGCCTGGCAAAACTAGGACAATTAATTTTTATAATATAGATAATAAATTTAGACTTGTCGATTTGCCTGGTTATGGTTATGCTAAAGTTAGCAAGGCTGAAAAAGACAAATGGGATAAGCTAATAAACGAATATTTGCATCTAAGAGAAAATCTTAAAGAAGTATTTCTCTTGGTAGATATCAGACACGAGCCGACAGATCTTGATTTGCAAATGTATGAGTGGATCATAGAATCTGGCTTTACAGGCTTTATCATAGCTACAAAATACGACAAAATTTCAAAGGGAAACTTGCAAAAACACAAAAATCAAATAATGAAAAAGTTAAATATTGAAGATGACGGTCTGATTTTTGTTTATAGCTCTGAAACAGGTCACAACATAGACGTAATAAATGAGCAAGTTGAAGTAATAATAAATAGTTAGTAAAAAGCGAAATTGTGATTTAGAAAAGGAGAATTAATGAAATATAAGTTAGTAATATTTGATATGGACGGACTAATGTTAGATACAGAAATAATCTATCATAAGTCTTGGGAAAGCCTTGATGGTAAATATGATTTAACTTTTGATGATGAATTAAGGTCAAAAGTCTCTGGACTAAATGAAAGTACAATAAGAAAAGTTTTAAAAAAATACCTAGGTTCTGAAGAAAAAGTCCTAGAATTAAGAAAAGATTTAGAGGCTTACAGAGATAATTGGCTAAAAACCTACGATAAAAGCATAAAAAAAGAAGGCTTAGATGAATTATTAGAATTCCTAAGAGAAAATAATATCAGAGCCTGCATAGCATCATCAAATGATAGAGATAAGATTGAATATCTAATAGATAAAGAAAATATCGCCCATTATTTTGACTTTATAATCTCTGGAGAAGATGTAAAAAATAGTAAGCCAGATCCAGAAATTTTCATCAAAGCAGCTAAAAAAGCTGGAGTTTCCAAAGACCAAGCCCTAATCTTAGAAGATTCATACAATGGTTATCTAGCTTGCCAAAAATCTTCAATGGATTATTACATTATCCACGATTCAAGTTTTGAAAAATCATTTGAAGCCAAAAGAGAAGTAGAAAATCTTGCCCAAGTAATTGATAAAATAAAATAATTTAAAAACCCACTTTTAGAATTTTTCCTAAAAGTGGGTTTTTTAAATCTTCTATAGTATTCCTAGTAAGGATAAAATTATTGCTAATACAAAGGTTACAACTATTAGCATGATTGGACTAACGTGTTTTTTCCTTAGGAAATAGAATAATAAGAAAGTATATCCTATTGGCAAAATATTTGGCATAATTTTATCTAGTAAATCAGTTTGAATACTTACTGTATTGCCTGCGGCTGTTTGTATAGTTGAAACAACATCTATCTTGATGTATGAAGCAATTAATGCTCCAATTACTGTCATACCAAGAATTGTCGCAGCTTTTGATATAAGGGCAGATTCTTCTGATGAAAAATCCAAGGCGTTGATACCAAGCTTATATCCGGCTTTGGTTAGAGGAAATCTCAGTAGGTAAACCAAGATATAAACTATAAAAAAGATTATAGGACCTGCTATATTTCCCTCAAGTGCAAGTGAAGCTGTAATACCAGCGACAATTGGCAATAGGGTAAACCATAACAAGGAATCGCCAATACCGGCAAGTGGTCCAAAAAGACCAACTCTAAGTCCGTTTATTGTTTCCCTATTTTCACCATTTTCGTATAAAGATATTAGCATACCCATTAGAAATCCTGCCATTACATTGTGAGTGTTCATAAACTCAAGGTTATCATTCATGGCTATTGAAAGACCTTCTTTATCGTCCTTATATATTTTTTCAAGAGCTGGTAACATTGCAAGTTCCCAACCAGCTGCTTGCATTCTTTCGTAGTTGAAAGCAGCTTGAAGTAGGGTAGATCTTAAAGCAAGATTTGTGATGTCTTTGTCTGTTAAAACTTTTTCCTTAATTTTATCATTATATTCCATTACTATAATCCTCCTTTTCATCTGTTAGAAAAACTTCTTTATTGCTGTTATTTTTTTCTCTAAAGTAAGTTATCAAGGCAAATGAAGCACCGATTAGTGCTATTGGTAAAAGATTTGGAAATTCAATAAATGTTGCTAGAATAAAACCAATTACTAAATATGGAAGATATTCTAATTTAAACATTATATTAAGTAGCATTGCAAAACCAACTGCAGGTAAAATTCCTCCAGCAACTTCTAAGCCGTGTGTAAACCAAGCTGGCAAAGAATTTACTAAGTTTCTCATTAGATCTTGAGCAAGATAGGTAGATAAAAATACCACCAAAGCATAGGTTATAGCCACTATTATCATAGGTATTATTGTATATTTTCTAAAAGTTTTTCCATCTGCATTATTTGCAGCATTTTCCAATCTTACATTGAAAAATGAAAATATAGAATAATAAAATAGCAAAATATATTGCATTAGGAAAGAAAATGGCAAGGCAAGGCCTAATACTTCATTTTCATTTTTGCCAGTGGTATAGGCAAGAACTGTCGCCATAATTCCAGCCATAACAGGGTTTGGTGGTTGAGTTCCACCAGCTGGTGTAAGTCCTGCAAATGCAAGTTCTGTAAGACCTCCAGTTACAAGACCAATTCTTACATCTCCTAAAATTAATCCTGTTAGGGTGCAAACTATAATAGGTCTAAAGATGAATAATGCCTCAAGCCAGAAGTCAATTCCTACTATAAAAGCCATTAAGGCTAATAAAATTCCTTGTAATAAAGATATTTGATTCATAATAACTCCTAAATAACTTGATACTTAGTTTTTAATTTGCCAGGTACATCTTGGATAAAAATATTGATGCCCTTATTGGATAAATAATTTAGACAATCTATCTCACAATCATCGGCGTAAACTTTTGTGCTTATTTGCTTTTTGCCTTCAGATTGGTGCATATTGCCTATATTTAGGTCTTTGATTTCTACACCCTTATCTACTAAGGCCTTAACATCTTGTGGATTTTTGCAAACTAGAAAGATTTTTTGACTTGGAGCAGCCTTATCGATTATTGCAGCTGTTTTTTCAAGTGAGAAAAATCTAATGTCAAAACCTTGACTTTTTGCGATGACTGTCATCAACTTTTGTTGAATCTTATCTTCTGCTACTTCATCATTTGCTACGATTACTAGATTGGCATTTAAGTTTTTTGTCCAAGTTACGCCAACTTGGCCATGAACTAATCTGTTGTCAATTCTAGTTAGAATAATATTGTTCATAATAGCCTCCTTATAATCAATTATAGCATTGAGCTAAACTTCAATCAAATATAAAAAATAGGATATATAACATACACTGATTTTATGCAAAATATCCTAAATTTATAATTATTAATTTTCTTCAAATACAATCTTACCTGGTTCAAGCTTTGCAATTCTTGCTAAAGAATAAACAGGAATGTCCATATCTTCTATGATTTGTCTACCATTGGAGAAAGATTTTTCTATTACAATTCCACAACCAATAGGATTTGCGCCAGCTTGTCTGATAATTGCAATCATGCCCTTGGCTGCTTGTCCATTGGCAAGGAAGTCATCGATCATAAGTATATTTTCACCTTCATTTATGAATTTTTTTGAAACTATAAGCTCATTCATAACTTGTTTGGTAAATGAATATACACTTGAATGATAAATATTTTCATCGGTAGTTAGGGATTGTTTTTTTCTTGCAAAAACGCAATTTACCCCAAGTTTTTGAGCAGTTGCAAGAGCTGGGGCAATACCAGAAGATTCTACAGTTAGTATTTTATCTACCTTTTTGTCCTTAAAATAATTTGCAAATTCTTCTCCAATTTTGTCAATTAGATCCACATCGATTTGATGGTTTAAAAATGAATCAACTTTTAATATATCATTGCCAAGAACTATGCCCTCTTCTAAAATTTTTTCTTCTAATGCTTTCATGCTTACTCCTTATAAATTTCTTATGCTTATAATAGATTATACTAGTTGTAGTAGAAAAACCATATAATCTTTACATTAATTTTATATCTTTCATTAGAATTAATAAATTAATCTTTCTTATACATCCTATTGAAAATATGTACAAAATATCGTACAATAAAACAAAAGGAGTGATTTTATGTTGGCAGTAAATTATAGTGAGCTTAGAAATAATTTGAAAGATTATTGCGATAAAACCATTGATAATCTCGAAACTATTCTTGTTACAAGAAAAAATGACAGAAATGTTGTTATGATAAGTCTTGAAGAATATAATAATTTACTTGAAAATTCCTATATAATGAGTGATTCTGATTATTATAAAGACTTAATTCAAAGAGCAAAAGAAGTTGAAGAAGATAAAGTAATTCAAAAGGATCTTATCAAGGAATGAAAATAATGTTTCATGAAAAGGCCTTTGAGGAATATTTGTATCGGCAGAAAAATGATAAGAAAACCTTAAAAAGACTTAATAATATTATTAGAGATGTTATGAGAAATCCTTATGAGGGTTTGGGAAAACCAGAAGCTTTAAGATATGAATTACAAGGCTATTGGTCAAGAAGAATTACTCTTGAAGATAGGTTGATTTATAAAGTTGAAAATGATAATTTAATAATTATTTCATGTGCTAAGCATTATGAATAGAGGGTATTAGGTTTTTGCTGATACTCTTTTTTTATCATTTTTATTACTTGTCATAGCTAACATATATTTATTATTTTCATTTAAGAGGAGTATATTAATTTTATGAATAATTTAGAATTTTGTAAAGATTTAATTAATTTTATTGATGCTAGTCCCTTAAATTATTTTGCAGTAAAAAATGCAAAGGAAATTTTAGAGGATTATGGTTTTAAAGAGTTAAGGGAAAATGAGAAATGGGAAATTAAGAAAGGTGGCAAATATTATGTTTCCCGCAATGATTCTGCTCTAATCGCCTTTACTCTTTCATCTGATTTGACAAAAGGTTTTGATATTATTGGATCTCACACCGATAGTCCAACTTTTAAAATCAAATCAAATCCAGAAATCAAAGATGAGGGATATTTGAAATTTAATATCGAGCCTTATGGAGGAATGATTTATACGACTTGGCTTGATAGAACCTTATCTCTTGCAGGAAAAGTTTCTTACAAAAAAGATGGTAAGATAAAAGAATCTTTGGTAAATTTTGACAAAGATTTACTAACTATCCCAAATCCTGCTATTCACATGAATAGAGAAGCCAATAAGGGTTTTGAATTTAATCCGCAAAATCATCTTTATCCAATTGTAAAGACTATTACAGATGAATTTGAGGGTGGTTTTATAGAAAATTTAATATCAGAAGAATTATCAATAAAGGCATCTGACATTCTCGATTACGATTTGGGACTTTATGATAGACAAAAAGGATCTATTATCAACGATATGTATCAAATTGGAAGAATTGATAATCTTGGCTCTGTCCATGCATCTCTAATGGCACTTTGCCATGCGGATAATAAGAAAAATAATGTCCTAGTCTTAAATGATAATGAGGAAATAGGTTCACGCACAGCAGCTGGAGCTTTTTCGCCTTTTTTGAAAGATACTCTTAAAAGAATTTGTTTCTTAAATTCTTTGGATGAGGAAGATTTTTATATATCTATGAATAATTCCTATCTAATTTCTGCTGACCAAGCTCACGCTATTCACCCAAATTTCAAGGAATATTCTGATCCAACCAATAAAATCAAAATGAATGGTGGTTTGGTAATAAAAACTGCAGCAAATGGAGCTTATTCATCAAATATAGGATCAAATCCTAGACTAATAGATCTTGCAAATTCAATTTCTTGTAAGATTCAAAAGTTTCATAATAGAAATGACAAACAAGGTGGTTCAACCATTGGACCAATTGCATCAAGCCTACTTGGCATCAAATCAATTGATGTGGGAGAGCCGATTCTTGCCATGCACTCAATTAGAGAACTTGGGGGCATAGATGATCATTATGAGGCTTACAAAATTTATAAGGCATTTTATGAAGTTTAATATTAGGAGGAAATTATGGCAGTAATGGAAATTTGCATAATACCAATAGGAAGCAAAGAAACTTCTGTAAGTAAGTATGTAGCAAGTGCTAGTAGAATTTTGAAAGATTATGATGTAAAGCACGAGCTAAACCCAATGGGAACAGTAATTGAAGCAGATCCTGATAAGTGCTTTGAAATTGCAAGAAAAATGCAAGAAGAAGTTTTCAAAGCTGGCTCAGATAGAGTTTATACAGTAATAAAAATGGACGATAGAAGAGATAAAAATTACCACATGGAAGATAAGGTAAAATCAGTAAAAAGTAAATTATAAAAAACAAAGGATTGTCAAAAATTGGCAATCCTTTTAAAATTATAAAATTTTCTAAAAACTATGAAAATAATGGAAGTAAGTATCTTGCTAAGAATACCAAAGCTAGAATGTAAACTAGTGGTGATACTTCTTTTCCTTTTCCAGTTAAAAGTTTGATTCCAGCATAAGAAATCATTCCAAAAGAAATTCCTTCGGCAATTGAATATGTTATAGGCATCATCAAAATTGTCATGAAAGCTGGAAATGCTTCTGTAATATCTGAAAAATCAATCTCTGCAACAGTTGTTAGCATGAATAATCCAACTACTACAAGTGCTGCTGATGTTGCTTGACTTGGAATAATTGAAAATAGTGGGAAGAAAAATGCTGCAATAGCAAAGCAAATTGCTGTTGTAAGTGTAGTAAGACCTGTTCTTCCTCCTTCTGCAACACCTGCAGATGATTCAACAAAAGTTGTAATAGTTGATGTACCAAGCAAAGCTCCAAATGTTGTTCCAATAGCATCAGAAAGTAAAGCCTTAGATCCATCAGGTAAATTTCCATTTTCATCAAGCATATTAGCCTTAGTTGCAACTCCTGTCAATGTTCCGATTGTATCAAAAATATCTACAAACAAAAATGCAAACAAAACTGAGAACATTTCAAGAGAAAATACATTTGAAAAATCCAATTTAAGAGCTATTGGGCTTATTGATGGTGGTGCTGAAACAATTGCATTTCCATCAGGCAAATGACTTACGCCCAAAAATAAAGAAATAATTGTTGAAATAAGCATACCCCAAAGCAAAGCACCCTTAACTCCTCTTGCAGTCATCACAACCATGATAACTAAGCTTAAGAAAAATACAAAACCTTCCTTGCTAGCAAGAGTATTCAAAGAAAGTGAAACTTCGCCAAGACCAACAATACCTGCATTTAGCAAGCCAATAAGAGCAATAAATAAACCAATTCCTACAGAAACTGCTTTTTTTAGATTTATAGGAATTGAATTAAACAAAGCCTCCCTAAAACCTGTGAAAGATAAAAGTATAAAAATAAGTCCTTCAATAAATACCGCAGTCAAAGCAAATTGCCATGGTTTACCCATTTGCATAACAACTGTGTAAGTGAAAAATGCATTAAGTCCCATACCAGCAGATAAAGCAAATGGCATATTAGCATAAAAAGCCATCATTAGCATAGCAACAATAGAAGCTAAAATTGTAGCTGTAAACACTGCACCAGAATCCATACCAGCATCGCCAAGAATACTAGGATTAACTGCAAGAATATAGCTCATGGTCATAAAAGTAGTAATACCAGCCATAATCTCGGTTTTTGTATCAGTACCGTGTTTTTTGAGTTTAAAAACTCTCTCATTAAACGTTTCCTTTTCCATCTAATCCTCCTTATTAAATGATACAAGGTCATTATACTAAATATTTACTATTTTTGCTAAGTAATATCAAATTTATTGGAAGAAAATAAAAATTTCCAAATAAATATCTGATATAATATGAATAGTTTTATTAGATTGGGAAAAAATATAAGCTCTATGTAATATTTCTCGCTAAAATACGTCTTATAGGATAGAGGGGGTGAATGCTTTGATGGATGATAAGGACATAATCAAATTATATTTTGATAGGAATGAAGCTGCAATAAAAGAAACTGACCTAAAATATAGACCATATTGCTTTAGGATTTCTAATAATATTTTGGCCGATTTTCAAAGTGCAGAGGAATGTGTCAACGATACTTACCTTACGACTTGGAGGAGTATTCCGCCTCAAAATCCCAATGTTTTCAAATTATTTTTGGCAAAAATTACAAGGAATTTATCCCTAGATTCCTATCGAAAAATCCATGCCGAAAAAAGGGGAGGCGGGCAAATGCCACTAATCCTTGACGAGCTAGATGAAGCCATCCCAAGTGCCTATGATTTGGAAGAAGAGATAATTTATAGGGACTTGTTAAGGCTTCTAAATAACTTTGTCAACAACTTATCTGACGAAGATAAAACAATCTTTCTAAAGCGTTACTTCTACGCTATGCCAATCAAGGAGATCGCCTCAAATTCAAATTATAAGTACAACAATCTTGTAACAAAGCTTCATAGGCTTAGAAAAAATTTAAAAGACAGCTTAGAAAGCGAGGAAATATTATGAAAAAGGAAAATAAGGAAAATAAAAATGCCGAGATACTCTTTAAGGCTATGGGCGATCTAGAAGAAGATACCTATAAATCAAGAGAGGGTCAAATCATTGACCCGACCACCAAGGTCAAAAATAAAGCTTTTTCATGGAAAAAAATTGCTGCTCTTGCAGCATGTCTAACCTTAGTAGTTGTTTCTGTTAGATTTTTGAAAGATAAGCTTCCAGGCTCTGATTCTAGGCAAGAGTTGGGTCCATCCGAAGAAATAACAACTGATGAGTCTTGCCAATTTATGCAATATGAGGGACCAATCCTACCCCTAATTATAGGCTCTACAGATCAGAAAGAGGATATAAAAGCTGACCGTAAATTAACTTTTGATTTCTTTACTACAAACGCTGCAGATCAAAGCCCGAGAACAGCCTTGCTAACAGACCAATATCAGATAAAAAACACAGGACCAGCAAAGAAAATAAAACTTTTCTATCCTTTTGTATCAAGCGCTGATGACTTGGCCAGCTCATATCCAAAAATTGACCAAGATGGGAAAGTTTTGCAGGCAAAATTGTCTTATGGCAAATATACGGGGGACTTTGTTTCTACAAATAATGAAATAGATCCAGCAGAAACCTTAAACCTCAAGGATTATGAATCCTGGGAAGCCTACCAAAAAACTCTAAACGAAGAGTCATATTTAAAAGACGCTCTAAGCCAAGCCCCAGATGCTGAGGACATTCCAGTAACAGTTTATAGCTTTACAAATAGCTACTGTGATGAAAGCCCTGAAGATGAAAATCCAACCTTAGTAGCAGGAATAGAAATTGATAGGGATAAGTCCAAGGTTCTAAGCCTAGGCTTTGATGGCTTTGGCAAATTTGATGATGGCAAAGAAGAATTTTACCAATATTCCATCCCAAAAGAGGGTGAAAACCCCTACCATAAAGATAATCACTATTTAATTATCCAAGGCCAAGACACACCAAAAGTAAAAATCGAAGCTCAAAGCACAGGAGGTTGGGATGGCTACGATGGCACATCAAGCAAGCTTAGAAATAACTTAAAAAATGCTGGTGCAGACCTAGAAAGAGAGGAAATGAGCTTAGATGCTGCCCTAGACTTGGCCCTACCAATCCTATATGACAACTATAAGGGAAACCAAGAATCCAGACAAAGAGACTTTGCTTCCTGGAAAATTGAAAATCACAATATTCCATCATACACCTTATCCTACGAAGAATTCAAAGCTCTTTACATCAAAGAACTGTTTGAAACAGGTGCATTAAGCGAAAAACCAATGATGAGATACGAAGATGGCAATATTGACCTAATGGATGTAACAAACACCCAAAGAATTATCTTTGCTGAATTTGAAATCGAACTAGGAGAAAATCAAACAAGCCAAATAACTATAAGCTCTTACAAGCAAGGATCCTACGACTACTACGGTGAGAGAAATGAGCAAGGAGTATTTGGATACGATCTATTAAATAAGATAAACTCATCTATAGACTTGGATAAATTCGAAACAGAAATCATCGACTACGACAAGCTAGACATGAGAGAAGGAAACTTTGCCTTTGATTTAGAAAAAAACATTAAGAGCCTTAGCCTATCCAAGGACCAAGACCACTATTATATGGAAGTAAGCGGAAAGAGATAAACGAAGCCATTTAATTGAAAAATCAGCCAATCTTAAAAAGCACCTAAAATAAGGTGACCCCATAAAGTTGGATCTAATACCAGAGTTAGAACTAAACTAGCTCTGGTATTTCTTTAGCTTGATATAGCTTTTTTTGTTAAATTAATACCGACAAGTATGTTTAAAATAATTTGAATTTCTTTGTTTCATAAGTTACTTCATCTAAAGAATTTCCATCAGTGTCCCAGAGTTCGACTTAACAATAATCAAAATTAGGATAAAAACTTACGATAATACCAATAGTGGTTGGTGGATATTCATCTTTTTTCAACTAAAGTTTTGACTTTATCATATTCTTTAAATTTCTTTTTCAACATGATTGTGCGAATAAGCTCATTAAAACTTATTCGCACAAAATAATTTACGAGATTATTAAAATTGGGAAATGACTAATTATAGCCAATTCGCCTGTGAAAAGGATAGTAAAATAATAATCACACAGAATAATTTTACGCGAATAAATATTCGCGTGATTATTCGCGTAAAATTTATTTGATTATTTTGTATTCTCGTAAAATGAATATATAATATTAATAGAGGTATATATGAAAGAAACATCAAATCTAGAATTAAAAGAAAAATTTAGCAAATCTTTTCTTAAAACTGTCAGTGCCTTTGCAAATTATGAAGGTGGAGAGATAATATTTGGAATAAATGATGATGGAGAGCTTGTGGGATTAGAAAATCCTGATATCCTTGCTTTAAATATAGAAAATACTATAAATGATTCTATAAACCCAAATCCCACATATAGTCTAAAAATAAATGATAATTCAACTTTAACTTTGAAAGTAAAAGCAGGTAAGCATAAGCCATACTTTTATAATTCAAAAGCCTATATTAGACATGGGACATCGAGTATTGAAATGGACAATCTAGAGCTCCAAAGCCTCATATTAGAAAGTTCTAATAAATCGTATGATTCGCTAAAAAGTAATCAAAAAGAATTTACATTTGATTATCTAGAAAAAGAACTAAAAAAAGAACTGAATATAAATGAATTAAATCTAGATATCCTAAAAACATTAGAGCTATACAGTAATGAATATGATTATTATTCAATTGCTGGAGAATTGTTTTCTGACACTAATGATATGGTTGGAATTGATATAGCTAGGTTTGGCGAAGATATCAATACCATACTTGAAAGAAAAAATCTCAGTGGTCAATCAATTTTAAAACAGTTTGAAGATAGCCTAGCTATTTATAAAAGCAACTACCAATATGAAAGAATTGAAGGATCTAAACGTAACAGATATCAACAAATACCTGAAGATGCTTTTAGAGAAGCTGTTGCAAATGCTTTGGTTCATAGAAGATGGGATATTAAATCCAAGATAAGAATTTCTATGTATGATGATAGGATAGAAATATCCTCACCTGGAGGGCTTCCAAAAACAATAACTGAAGAAGAGTATTTAAAAGGTGACCTATCTGTAATAAGAAATCCAATTATTGCAAATGTATTCTTTAGATTAGATATTATCGAACAATTTGGTACTGGTATTAGAAGAATAATTGAATCCTACAAAAAATACTACACTAGACCAAAGTTTAATATAAGCCAAAACTCTATTTCAATAATACTTCCAGTAATTAAGAAGATAGATTTAACCGATGAAGAAAACCAAATTTTATCATTAATAAGTAAAGGTAACGATACCACGAAATCTATAGCAGAAATAAGTGGATATAGCAGGTCCAAAGTTCTCAATTTGCTAGATGAATTAATAAATAAAAACTTGATTGAAAAAATTGGTGGCGGAAGATCAACTAAATATAATAAAGTCATAATCTAAGGAGAATACATTGGGAGAAATTATCATAAAAGAGCAAGTAATACCAGATATAGACAGTATCATGAATTTATACGGTGACGTTTCTTGGACGGCCTACACATCTAATCCATCAAAACTAGAACAAGCTATAATCAACTCCTTGAAAGTTTGGACAGCTTGGGATGATGATTTGCTAGTAGGTTTAGCAAGAGTAGTAGGTGATAGCTCAACAATTATTTATATTCAAGATATTTTAGTTTTACAAGCATATCAGAAAAAAGGAATTGGAAGTCAGCTATTAAAAATAATTCTTGATGAGTATAAAGATATTCGACAAATTATTTTGCTGACAGATGACACTGATAAAACGATAAAGTTTTATGAGAAGAACGGATTTACAAAGGTTAGCAAATATAAGTCTGTGGCTTTTATGAAATAGGATTTGTTTTAAGTCTTTTATCATTACAAATGTTATAGCAAAGATATATTGACTGGCACCTCGCTCATTGTGACAAAGAAGAATTACTAGGGGCAAGTAATCATTATCTATTTGTTTGTAAAACCAAGTAAAAATACTTAAAATGTTTGTTGAGGATCATCCTCATTAGTAAAGAAGCTAAAAAATTGGGAAGGTTTACGTATGTATTTTGAAAAAGTTGTAATTAGTCTATTGCCCATATCAGGGCTTTTTTTATCTTTTTATTATGAGTACAAAGCAAAGGGGGATATTGCTAAATATAGTGGATTTAGAACAGCGTTAAGTACAAAATCAAAACAAAACTGGAAGCATGCGCATAAGTATGCAGCTAAACTTTTGAGATTATATGCCTTATCTTTTATGTTGCTAAATATTATACTAATGTTTAGCAATTGTATAAATATTAAAACTATGACAATTATAGTTATATTACAAATGTTATTTTACTTCATCATTGGATACAAAGTTAATAATGCATTATCAAAAAAAGAAAATGGTTAGAATCTATTAAAAATTTAATGGTAGTTTTGTTGCATAGAGTAATTATTATATAGTAATTATTTTATAGGCCATAATTATAAAAGAGATTAAATTGCCAAAAATTTCGCCAATACGCCGACCACATCAGATGTTTTGGCCAGGAGCTTGATAGCTCTGCTTACAACTTATTACATATGAATATAATTATGAGAGATGTTCCTACAGAATACCTGAGTATAAAAACACCGATATAAGTACCCCAAAAAATGGACAATCAGAATTTTTGGCTAAATAGCTACTTTTGATTGTTAATTTTTCAACACATTTGTTATAATTATACTAACAAGGAGAGTGTATATATGGAAACTAGTGTTAATCTTTACCAGAAACTTTGGGCGGCTTCTGATGACCTTCGTTCTCAGATGGATGCCAATGAGTACAAAAATTACCTACTTGGTATAATTTTTTATAAATACCTATCAGATAAAATGCTTAATGAAGTTAGAGAGATTCTTGAAGTGGAAGATGAAGATCTTGATGAGATTCAAAAAATATATGAAGAAGAAATGCAAGGAGTAGATGCTGACCTTCTTGCAGAAGAACTAAAAAACAATTATTCTTTTATCATAAAACCTAACCACACCTTTACTCATTTCATAAAGGAAATCGAAGAAGGAACTTTCCAGCTAGATGATCTTGGCCAAGCCTTCAATGAAATCGAACGTTCTGCTGACGACTATAAGGGACTTTTTGAAGATATTGACCTCTATTCCAACAAATTAGGCAAGCTTGCTCAAGAAAAAAACAAACGCATTTCAAATGTCATGAAACAATTTGCAAAAGTTAACTTTGCCAACTATACAGGCGATGTCCTTGGTGATGTTTACGAATATATGCTTGCAAATTTCGCCTCAGAATCAGGCAAAAAAGCCGGGGAATTCTACACGCCACATCAAGTATCAAGACTTATGGCGATGATAGCCATGGATGGCAAGGAGGACAAAAAAGGCCTTACAGTATATGACCCAACTCTTGGTTCGGGGTCTTTGCTCCTAAATGTTAGAAATTTTTCCAATGAGTCGGGGCTTATCAGATATTTTGGCCAAGAGCTTAACAATTCTACCTACAACTTATCACGCATGAATATGATTCTTCACGATGTAAAACTTGAGTATCAAACTCTAAACCAAGGCGACACCCTATCTGACGATTGGCCAGTAGATGAGCCAACCAACTTTGATGCAGTTCTTATGAATCCACCATATTCTGCCAAATGGGATGCCAGCAAGGGATTTTTGGATGATCCACGCTTTGCAGAATACGGAGTTCTTCCACCAAAATCAAAGGCGGACTATGCCTTTTTGCTCCACGGCTTTTACCACTTAAAAAACCCTGGAATTATGGCAATCTTACTTCCTCATGGAGTACTTTTTAGATCTGGCGCAGAGGAAAAAATTAGAAAAATACTCTTAGAAAATGGCCGTATAGATGCAGTCATTGGCCTTGCCCCAAATCTTTTCTATTCCACAGGAATTCCCGTATCTTTGATAATACTAAGAAAAGATAAGACTGACAGAAGTGTATATTTTATAGATGCAAGCAACGAATTTGCCAAAAAAGGCAACAAGAACGAGCTTACAGAAGAAAATATCCAAAAAATATTCAAGGCCTACAAGTCCAAAAAAGAAATAGACAAATTTGCCCATCTGGCAAAATTTGAAGAAATAGAAGAAAATGCCTTCAACCTAAACATCCCAAGATATGTGGACACTTTCGAGGAAGAAGAACCCATAGACTTGGCAGAAGTTTCCGCTGATATAAAAGCTATCAACGATGAAAAAGAAGAATTAAAAAAAGCAATCCTTGCTGATATGAATAACCTTGTGGCAAACACAGAAAAAGCCAAAAAAGAACTTGAAAGCTTTATGGAAATCCTAGGCGGTGATTTATGAGAAATGTGCCTCAATTGAGATTTGCTGGTTTTGAGGGTGAGTGGGACTCAAGCTATTTAAAAAAATTAGCTTCTATATATGATGGAACGCACCAAACGCCAAATTATACCAAATCAGGAGTGAAATTTCTATCAGTTGAAAATATAAAAGACTTAAAAGCGACTAAATATATAAGTGAAAAAGATTTTGATAAAGATTTCAAAGTATTTCCGGAATTTAATGATATATTAATGACTAGAATTGGATCAGTTGGTATTACAAATATTATTAAGTCGAAAGAAAAATTTGCGTATTATGTAACACTAGCGTTGATAAAGCCGAAAGAATGGATTTTTCCAGAGTTTTTAAATTATTCCATTAATTCTCATAAGGTTCAAAAGGAGATATGGAAAAGAACTCTACACGTAGCTTTTCCAAATAAAATAAACATGAATCAAATTGGAGAAATACCTTTAAAATACCCAGTGTTGGAAGAACAAGAAAAAATCGGAGAATTGTTTAGAAAGATTGATGCCCTAATCGAAAAGCAAGAGGGCAAAGTTTCCAAGCTGGAAGATTTCAAAAAATCCATGCTCCAAAAAATTTTTCCTAAAAAAGGCCAACTTGTCCCTGAATTTAGATTTGAGGGGTTTGATGGAGATTGGGAAATTAAAAAAATTCACGAAATAGCTAGCGTAAAGACAGGTAAAAGTGATACACAAGATTCAGTTGAGGATGGTGAGTATCCTTTCTATATAAGATCAGATACTCCAGTTAAAAGTTCAAAATATTTATATGATGAAGAAGCTGTTCTTACAATTGGAGACGGACAAATTGGGAAAGTATTTTTTTATGTAAATGGTAAGTATGATTTACATCAGAGAGTTTATAGGATATTTGATTTTACATCTGAAGTAGATACAAAATATTTCTATCACTATTTTTCAAAATATTTCCTACGTAGAGCAATGAGATTATCAGCTAAAGGGACAGTTGACTCTGTTAGGATGGAAATGATAACTGGAATGGAAATAAAACTTCCTAAAAAAATAGAAGAACAGATAAAAATAAGAAATATTTTAGAAAACCTAGATACCCAAATCGAAACAGAAGAAAAATTACTAGTATCATATAAGCAAATGAAAAAATCTTTACTCCAAAAGATGTTTGTATAGGAGATGTTATGGTAGAGATAAAATTTGATGATGAATTAAAATTGGAAAAAGACCTCATTAACCAGTTAATTACTGGCAAAAGTCAGTGGACCTATGAGCCAAAAATCAAGACCCACGAAGCTCTTTGGGCAAATTTTAGGAGGATTCTTGAGAATAACAACAAGTCGATTCTTAAAGAACATCCTTTGACTGATTCTGAGTTTCGCCAAATTCAAAATGCCATGACTTTTTCTTCTTTTTATGAGGCGGGTAAGTTTTTGGTTGGAGAAAATGGCATTGCCAAAGTTTCCCTACAAAGAGAAGACGCCAGCCTTGGTACTGTAAGGCTTATGGTTTTTAAAAGAGAAGATGTGGCTGGTGGAACTAGTGTTTACCAAGTTATAAATCAATTTGTCGCTCCAAAGACCATGGGCCTTGACCAAAATGCACGTTTTGATGTGACTTTGCTTATAAATGGCATTCCTTTGATACAAATAGAGCTAAAAAAGAGATCGGTCTCCCATATGGATGCCTACAATCAAATCAAAAATTATATAGCAACCGATAAGTACAGGGGTTTATTTTCCTTATTACAATGCTTTGTAATTTCAAATGGTGCCACCACTCGTTACATAGCAGCCAACACCGATACTAAGCTTAACAAAAAATTTCTTACTAGGTGGAATGACAGGGACAATAATCCAGTAGATGACCTCAAAGGTTTTGCCAGAGAAGTCTTATCCATCCCCCAAGCCCACCAGCTTATCAGCCATTATAGTGTCTTGGATAATGAGGGGGAAAATATCATACTCCTTCGCCCTTATCAAATACACGCCATAAAGGCTCTAAAAAAGGCGGCAAGTCTTCACGAGTCCGGCTATGTTTGGCATACAACTGGCTCTGGCAAGACCCTAACTTCCTACAAGGCAAGTCGCAATCTCTATCAGATTCCAAGGATTGAAAAGACGATTTTTATAGTCGATAGGGTGGATCTTGACCAGCAAACTACAAATTCATTTTTGGCCTATGCGGCAAATGATACGATCGATATAGAATCAACTGACAATGTCAAAAATCTAAAAAATCATCTACTATCAGAGGATAGGTCGGTGGTGGTGACAACTGTCCAAAAGCTTAATTATTTGATTAATAATAAGGAAAGATGGCTAAAGGAAAAGGAAGTTTCTAAGCTTAGAAAGCTTGAAATTGCCTTTGTCATAGACGAGTGCCACAGGGCGATTTCTCCAGCCCAGCAAAATATATTAAAGAAATTTTTCGTAAATTCCCTCTGGTATGGTTTTACGGGTACGCCAATTTTTGCAGAAAATAAAAAGGCGGCTGTGGGAAATTTGCCACAAACTACAGAAGAACAATTTGGCAGACGCCTTCACGAATACACAGTCAAAGAAGCCATTGGCGATGGGGCAGTTCTCGGTTTTCAGGTGGAAAATATGGATATGATTGGCGAAGGTGTCTACGAACTTGTGGAAAAGGTCAAGCCTGATATAGATGTCTATGCCTACGAGAAAGAAGAACTTGAGCCTTATATACCAGATAAAGTTTACCAGCAAGACGATTACAAACTTACCGTCATAAATAAAATAATAAATGGGATGATAAGAAAATTTGCCCTAGACAGGGGCAGGGGCAAGACCTACGGGGCAATTCTTACAACATCTTCAATCAAGGATGCCCAAGATTATTATAGGCTTTTTAAGGAAGTTATTGAGGGAAATTCAGAAGTGAAAGTTTCTGATAGGGTAAAATCTATGGTTTCCGATTTCCCAAAAGTTGCCATGACCTATTCTCTTGCAGAAAATGAAAATACGACAATCGAAAATAAGGAAGCTATGAAAAAAGCCTTAGCTAACTATAATGAGGAATATGGGACGAATTTTTCACTTGAAACCATAGGCTCTTACAATCGTAACCTAAATGAGAGACTTGCAAGGAAAAAAGATAAGTATAAGTCTAGAGCTGAGCAGGTGGATATAGTAATTGTTGTAGATAGGCTTCTAACAGGCTTTGACTCACCAAACTTATCCCTACTTTTGATAGATAGATTTCCTATGACTCCACAAGGCCTTATTCAAGCATTTTCTAGAACAAATAGGCTATTCGATGATCGTAAGACCTACGGACAGATAGTGACCTTTAGAAGTCCAAAAGCCTTTGAAGATGCAATAGAAAAAGCCTTTAAACTTTATTCAAACGGTGGGGAAAACTTTGTAACAGCACCAACATACGAAGAGTCTAAGGAGAAGTTCACTCTTGCGGTAAAAGATCTATTAAGCTTTGAACTAGTAGAAAATCCAGAAGTCGAATATGGTCTAAAGAAAATGTATGAATATGTTTTAGCTTTCCAAAAATTTGACAAGGCCAATGCAGCTGTCATGGTCTATAGTGAATATGCGCAAGATGAGGAATATTACAAAGATTTGATAGATGTAGAAACTTTGGAAAAATATACTGATTTTTATTACTACATCAAAGCTTTGTTAGTTGATGATATTATTATTGATGGTGACGACCGTAAATTTGATCTCTACTATGAACCAATCTCAGTCCACCAAGGAACTATAGACTATAACTATCTAGCAAGTCTTATGCAAGAAAAGGCAAAAAATCGCCCGACCTATGATGAAAAATTCGATAGTGAGATAGAAAAAACCATAGAAGAACTTGCCAAGACCAATCCAGAAAAATCGGAAGTTTACAGGGAAATTTACCAAGATATGGTAAAAGAACCAGCTAAGTTTGTAAGCGAAAACATAGAAGAGCTGGCACGCATTAAAATAAATCAAATAATTGAAGAAAAAATAAAAGAATTTTCTAATCATTACAAGGTAAAAGCAGACGATCTAATATTCTACACAAGCCATTTCAAAGATAGAGCTCAAGCAAGCAAGGCTCTTGGAGAAGACAGCCTTATAAGAAACGCAGACAAAGACGCCTACAACAAAGAAACTGGCGAAAACATAAGCCTACTAAGATACAGAAAACTAATAAGAACCGAAGCCGCTGACTTTGTGGAAAGAGAAGTTTTGGTGTATTTGGATTAGTGGGGTATAGAAATATTTAAGGAGTGGATTTTTATTAAATAAAAATCGATAATTTGCGTAAAATTATAAGCTTTTGCAAAATAGGAGAGTGATTAGATGGATATTGTTGATAGATTAAAGGGAGCACTTTTTGCTTTTGCCATTGGCGATGCTATGGGTGCGACTACGGAATTTATGAGCGAAGATGAGATAAAAGAAAAATATGGCAGGGTTGATGATATTTTAGGTGGTGGTTGGTTAGATCATAAAATTGGCGATGTAACAGATGATACAGAGATGTCTCTTTGCGTGATGAAAGTTTTGATGAAAAACGACTTTGCCAATTTTAAGAAAGATTGTGCAGATAGTTTTGGCAAATGGCTTGACACTAATCCAAAAGATGTAGGAAATCAATGTTTTAGGGCAATAAATTTTTACCAGCAAATAGGAGAATATATAGATCCTGACGAAGATGCTCTTGGAAATGGTAGTTTGATGAGAGCCTTACCTTGTGCCTTGCTTAATGACAAAGCTTCCTTAGAACTAAATATCAGCCAAGGAGAGATAACTCACAATAATACGACTTGTGCGGAGGCTATTAGAAAATATAATCTTCTTATAAAAAATACCCTGGAAGGAAAAGAGATTGATTTGGGGAAAATTCAATTGATGGAACCTAGTGGATATATAATTAATACTTTTAATAATGCCTTATATTGGAGCAATAAAGAAAGTATTGAAGAATGTGTAATAGGTGCGGTAAATCACGGTGGTGATGCTGATACAATTGCAGCAATTGCAGGCGGCATTTCTGGTGCGAGATTTGGATATTCTTCTATCCCAGAAAAGTGGGTTAGTAAATTAAATTCAAATGTAAAAGATCAGTTAAATGAGTTTTTGCAATTTGTGGCAAAAGGATATTAATAATCAAAAAAAGTATCAAGTTAAAGTTTAGAAAGCTTTTCTTGATATTTTTTTATTTTCACATCTCTTTGTTGGTAAGCTAGTATTTTACTGATATAATATATATATCTTAGGAGGATTTATGAGTAAAATTAATATAATCCAATTAATAGCGATAATTATTGGATTGATGTTATCGGCGTTTTTTTCCTCATCGGAAACCGCCCTTACGAGTGTAAATATTTTTAAAATAAGGCAAATGGAAAAAGATGGAGAGAAAAATGCTCCAATTGTCAAAAAACTAGTTAATAATATAGGATCTGTTTTATCTACTATTTTAATTGGCAATAATATTGTAAATATTGTAACGACAACAATTGCAACTTTGTTTTTTACAGATGTTTATGGAGCTAGGGGAGCTGTTATTTCTCCTATTATTCTTACTATTGTCGTTTTGATTTTTGGGGAAATTACACCAAAAAATATAGCTAGTGCTAATAGCGAAAAAGTTTCCTTAGCTGTTGCTAAGCCAATTAGAGTTTGTGATATTATTTTTAAGCCAATTAATATTATTTTGGGCAAAATCACTGGCGCCATAGCAAGAGCTATCGTTGGAGAAGAAAATAATAGTAATCTTGTTACAGAAGAAGATTTAAAAACTATTGTCGATGTTTCAGAAGAGCAAGGGGTTATTAATAACGAAGAAAGTGAGATTATTAATAATGTCTTTGATTTTGGGAACTCTGATGTATCAGATGTTATGACCCCAAGAACCAATATGGAAGTAATTTGTGTGGATGCTAGCAAAGAAGAGCTTAACGAAATTTTAAAAAATACCAACCACTCAAGAATACCGGTTTATGGCAAAAATATAGACAATATTTTGGGAATTTTGCATATGAAAGATATTGTTTCTGCCATAGCAGATGGCAAGGATATTAATTTATCAGAAATAATTAGACCTGCTTTTTATGTTTATGATAATATGCATATTTTTGATTTGTTTACCAATATGAGGGCAGAAAATGTTTCTCTGGCAGTTGTTATAGACGAATATGGTGGAACGAGCGGTCTTGTTAGTATTGAAGATATTGTAGAAGAATTAGTTGGCGAAATTGACGATGAGTATGATACTGATGATAAGGATATTTTTAAATTAAGTGAAAAATCATACCTAGTAAGAGCTTCCATGCATCTAAGCGATTTTAACGATTATTTTAATTTGGACTTAGAAGAGATAAAAAATGATTCCATAGGTGGTTATGTGATCGACAAATTATCGAGAATTCCTGTTCAAGGGGATAAAATAGTAATTGATAATGTGGTTTTGATAGTTGATAAGGTTGATAGGTACAAAATTGAAATGCTGAAAGTGGAATTTAAATAAGGAGATTATATGAAAGAAACAGTCTATATTACAGGACACAAAAATCCAGACACCGATTCAGTAGTTGCTGCCCTTGCTTATGCAGATCTAAAAAATAGGCAGGGGGATGTTAAGGCCATTCCTATAAGACTTGGCAAATTAAATCCGGAAACTAAATTTGTCTTAGAGTATTTTGGCTTAGAAGCTCCAAAAATTAAAGAATCTATAATTTTGCAAGTAAAGGATATAGATATTGATAAGGCTTTTGCAATCGACCCTTCAATTCCTATTAGAACTGCTTGGGATATTATCCAAGATGGACTTACACACTCACTTTCTGTGGTAGATGATCAGGGGAAGCTAAAAGCTGTCGCTTCCTTATCAAATATTACCAAATCTTATATGGATGTCTGGGATGATAGGATAATAGGCATTGCCAATACGCCTTTGGATAATATAAACGATGTTTTGAATGCAAAAGTTTTGTATTTGCCAGAAAATCCAAGAAAATTTGATGGGAAAATGACTGTTTTGGCGATGAATCAAGATAATGAAGACTTCAATGGATATTTTGCTGAAGGCGATATTGTTATTTTGGGCAATAGGTCAGAGTATTTGGAATATTTGATAAAAAGAAAAGTTGCCTTGATAATTTTGACCAATGGTTCTGATATTGACGAGAAAATAAAAGAATTTGCTGCAAAAAACCAGGTGACAATAATTTCTACCGAATACAATACTTTTATGACAGCAAGGCTTTTGCCAATGACAATTCCAATAAGCCATGTAATGACTACTGGAGATTTGATATATTTCCAAACGACAGATACTATCGATTATGTAAGAGATACTATGTCAAAATCAAGATTTAGATCATATCCGGTAGTTGATGAAAATAAAAAAGTTGTTGGTTCAATTTCCAGATACCACCTTATTTCTGCTAAGATGAAAAAATTGATTTTGGTTGACCATAACGAAAAAAATCAATCCATTGATGATATCGATCAAGCAGAGATAGTTGAAATTATCGACCATCATAGAGTGGCAAATATTGCAACGACAACCCCACTTTTCTTTAGGGCAGAGCCTGTTGGTTCAACTGCAACTATTATTTCAGAAATGTATTTGGAAAGTGGACTTAGACCAAGTAAGAGCATTGCAGGAATTTTGTGTGCTGCGATAATTTCAGACACACTTTTGTTAAGATCTCCTACAACAACAGATGTCGATAGGAGAATATTAAATAGGATGAGTAGAATTGCTGGATTAGATGTAGAAGAATTTGCAGATAAAATGTTTAGAGCTGCAACATCATTAAAGGGCAAATCCGCCAAAGATATAGTAGAAGGCGATGTCAAAACTTTTACAATTGGAGAAAATGCCATAAGAGTTGGCCAAGTAATGACCATGAATCCCGAAGAGCTAAGTCCTCTTAGAGAAGAAATCACAAAATTAATGAAAGAAAAAATTGACCGCAATGGAGAAACGACCTTTGTCTTGGTACTTACAGATATCTTCAATGAAACAAGCGAACTTTTGGTAGTTGGCAAATATATAGAAGATATAGAAGAAGAATTTAAAAACAAGGTAAAAAATGGAACAATTTCAGCTCCAGGAGTTTTAAGTCGTAAAAAACAAGTCATCCCAAGACTTACAAATGCAATACTTTCTGCTAAGTAAATTTTGACAAAAAAAGAGCTTAGAGAAGTTTAAAAAATAAACTTCTAATAAGCTCTTTTATCTGTTTAATTCGCTTAGCAAATATTCAACATCCATTCCATGAACCATGCAAGCTTCTTCCAAGGTTTCATATAAGGATGATGGACATGCTATGCAACCCATACCTGCCATTAGCAAAATATTGATAGTTTCAGGTTTGTTTTTTATAATATCGCCGATAAGCATATCGCGCGTAATTTCCATTTCATCTGTTGTGTTAGTATTGTCCATAAAAGACCCCCTTTTCCTATTGATATATTACTACAATTTTAGGCAAAGACAAGTGTTTTACTAGGGTTTAAAATAAAAAATTTAAGGAGTTTTAATGGAAAAAGAAGAATTATTAAAAGAAAAAGAAGAGATTTTATCAGAAATTACAGCTTTAAGAGAAAAATTAAAAGAAGAAAATGATGAGATAAATAACTTAGGTGGCAACTTATCCTTTGCTAAGTTTTTCCTTACACCACTTATTATAGCTGGAATTGTAACAGGAATTTACAAAATAGGAAATTTTGTCGATGATAGCAAAATCATGGGGATTTTTTTAATTGCTTTTGTGGTAAGCTTTCTAGTGACAAGCCTAAAGAGCAAAAAAGCTTTGGCAAATAAAAAAGAAGAGCTTGTGGCAAATAGGCTTGAAACTCAAAAAGAGATTGTAAAAAAATCCAAAAAGCTAAAAGCTCTTGAAGAAAGAATTAAAAATTAGTTTGAAAAAGTCTACAATTTTAGTATAGTATTAGCAGTCATGAACATAGAGTGCTAAGGAGGGAAAATGAAAAAACAATTTAAAGCCGAAGCAAAAAAAGTTATGGATTTGATGATTAATTCTATCTACACAAATAAGGAAATTTTCCTAAGAGAATTAATTTCAAACGCTTCAGATGCTTTGGATAAATTATATTATATGGACTTAAAAAGCGATAAGGAAACTCACAAGGAAGATTATTATATAGAAATTATCGCTGATAAAGAAAATAGAAGTCTTACAATCAAAGATACTGGAATTGGCATGGACGAAGACGAATTAGCCGAAAACTTGGGAACTATTGCCAAATCTGGAACTGAAAGTTTTAGAAAAACCGTAGAAGATTCCGATATAAGCGATCTTATAGGCCAATTTGGTGTTGGTTTTTATTCTGCTTTTATGGTGGCAGATAAAATCGAAGTCAAAAGTAAAAAATACAATTCTGATAAGGCATATGTGTGGATAAGCGAAAATGCCGATGGTTTTGAGATAAAAGAAATAGAAAAAGCTGACCATGGAACAGAGATCACGCTTTTTCTAAAAGAAAATACTGAAGATGATAATTACGATGATTATTTAGACCAATATAGGATAAAAGCTTTAGTAAATAAATATTCAAATTACATCAGATATCCAATCAAAATGGAAGTTACAAAAACTAGACTAAAGGAAGATTCAACCGAAGATAAGCCAGAATATGAGGATTATAAAGAGCTAGATATTCTAAATTCTGAAATTCCTATTTGGAAGAAAAATAAAAATGAACTAAAGGATGAGGACTATATCAACTTTTACAAGGATCAACATTTTGGTTTTGATGAGCCTCTTTCTTGGATTCATTTTAATGTTGAAGGAACTTTAGAATTTAAGGCAATCATTTATATACCAAAAAAAGCACCTTTTGATTTTTATTCCAAAGATTATCAAAAAGGCCTAACTCTTTACACTCACGGTGTAAAAATTATGGATAGGTGCGAAGATTTGCTTGATAATGCTTATTCTTTTGCCAAGGGAGTTGTAGAAAGTGACGATTTAACCTTAAATATTTCCAGAGAAACTCTCCAACAAGATAGGCAACTAAGGGTTATTTCTAAGCAAATTAACAAGAGAATAAATGCTCATTTGTTGGAGCTTAGAGATAAGGATAGACAAAAATACGAAAGTTTCTTTAATGAATTTGGCAATAATATAAAAGTTGCCATTTATGAATCTTTTGGAGCAAAAAAAGACGAATTAGAAGAGCTTTTACTTTTCTATTCAAGAAATAAAGAAAAGAAAATTTCTCTAGAAGAATACAAGGAAAAAATGAAATCTACTGACAGCGAGATTTTATACGCCACAGGAGATTCTATAGAAAAAATCAAAAATTCTCCAGCTGTTGAATTAGTAGATAAGGATACAGACGTCTTATTTTTAGATCAGCCAATTGACGAATTTTTAATAAGAATGCTTGATTCTTATGATGAAATTAAATTTAAGTCAATAGCTCAAGAAGACACAGAAGTGACTAAGGATGAAAAAGAAAATGACCTTATAGAAAAAATCAAAAAATCCTTGCCAGAAGATGTGGTTGATGTCAAATTTACCGACAAATTGGCAGATATTCCAGCAATGATAAAACAAAGGGGAGAGATTTCTCTCGAGATGGAAAAAGCTCTCAAAAATCAAATCAACACTCCAAATGTCAAGGCAGAAAAAGTTCTTGAAATAAATTCATCTTCAAAGGCTTATCAATTGTTGAAAGATGCCAAAGATGATGATAAGATAGAAGAGGTAGCTTTGTTATTGTTAGATCAGGCAAAGCTTATGGCAGGACTTGAAATTGAAGATCCTGTGACCTATACCAAAAATATTTGGAAATTAATCTAGGAGGAATTATGGAATACAAAAGAAAAAATCTATGGCTAAATATTGATGAAAATCAAAAAAATGACCTAGAAGAAATATCAAAAGACTATATAAATTTCTTAAATACTGCAAAGACAGAAAGACTTGCAACAAAAGAAATTATTAGACGTGCCGAAGAAAAGGGCTTTGTAAACTTAGATGAAAAGATCAAAGAAGGATCTCTAAAAGCTGGAGATAAAGTTTATGCAGTTAACAAAGAAAAAGCTGTGGCACTTTTCCTAATAGGAAGCGAAGACTTAGAAAATGGTTTGGCAATAGTTGGAGCTCACACAGATAGCCCAAGACTTGATTTAAAACCAGTTCCACTATCAGAAGATACAAATATAGCATATTTGAAAACTCACTATTATGGTGGAGTAAAAAAATACCAATGGACAACAATTCCTCTAGAATTACACGGGGTAATTTATAAAAAAGATGGAGAAAAAGTAGAAATTTCTATTGGAGATAAGGAAGATGAACCAGTATTTACAATTTCTGAACTTTTAATCCACTTATCAAGAAAACTAATGGATGAAAAAGCTAGAGATGTTATAAAAGGCGAACAACTACAAATAATAGTAGGTTCAATTCCACTAGATAAAGACTCAGAAAATCCAGTTAAGAAAAATATCCTAAAAATCTTAAATGAAAAATATGGAATCATAGAAGAAGATTTCATAACAGCAGAATTTGAAGCAGTTCCAGCTATAAAAGCAAGAAATGCCGGCTTAGACAATTCTATGATAATTGCCCATGGACAAGATGATAGAGTTTGCTCTTATGCTACATTAAATGCAATTTTATCAATGGAAAATAGCAAAAAAACATTGGTAGCTTTATTTGTGGACAAAGAAGAAATAGGCTCTTATGGTGCAACTGGAATGAGCTCACAATTTTTGGAAAATACAATCCTTGAGCTATTAAACCTAAAGGGCAAAGCTGATCTAATATCATTTAAGAGAACTTTGAAAAATTCAAAAGTTTTATCAGCTGATGTTACTTTAGCCTATGATCCAAACTTCAAAGATGTTTCAGAAATAGATAATGCTGCCCAATTTGGCTGCGGAGTAGCCCTAACCAAATACACTGGTTCAGGTGGAAAAGGTGGCTCAAATGATGCAAACGCTGAATATTTACAAGAAGTAAGAGCTGCTTTTGATAAAAACAATGTTATATATCAAACTGGCGAACTTGGAGCTGTAGATGCAGGTGGCGGTGGAACAATTGCCTTTATCCTTGCAGAATATTGCATGGACGTTGTTGATTGTGGAACACCAGTTATAAGCATGCACGCACCAACAGAATTGGTGTCAAAGGCTGATTTATACTCAACTGTAGAAGCTTACAAATCTTTTTACCAAAATATTTGACAAGAATTTCAGAACTAGTATAATATGATGCTATTTGACTTTATCCTACTTATATAGTACAATATAAATGAGTATTTTATGAGAGGATGATTAGATGGAGATACAATCTGTTAATGATATCAGGGAAAAAGTCAAAGATAGTATTGGCAAAGAAGTTATACTAAAAGCTGACATGGGAAGAAAAAGAATAAAGACAAAGACTGGTGTCATTGTAGATGCTTTTCCTAGTGTCTTTACTGTAAAAGTTAATAACGATTTTGATTGCGAACGAACTGTTAGTTATTCATATTCAGATATACTAACATCAACTGTAGAGCTTTTAAGCGCAGAATAAATATGAGGACTCTTGCATATAGAATAAATTCTAAGCAAGAGTCTTTTTATATAAATATTTAAGTAAGAAGGGTAAGAAAATGAAGAAAAAAGTGGGATTTGTATGTGTTCACAACTCATGTAGGAGTCAAATAGCAGAAGCATTGGCAAAAAAATTCGCAAGCGATTATCTTGAAGTTTATTCCGCAGGAACAGAAATTAAGGATAAAATCAATCCAGATGCTGTTAGGCTTATCAAAGAGCTTTACAATATAGACATGGAAAAAAATCAAAGAGTAAAGCTAATAGATGAAATTGGCAAAGTAGATTATTTAATAACAATGGGCTGCAATGTAACTTGCCCAGTTCTTAGCTATTCTTATAAAAAACAAGACTGGGGACTTGAAGATCCTAGTGGAAAATCTGATGAAGAATTTATAAAGATAATCAAAGAGATTGAAAAAAAAGTTTTTTTATTGGTAGATGAGGTCAAAAAAGAAAATGAAAATAATTAATTGACTAAGTTAAATAAAGTAAGTCTTTTAAAATGGAGTTTTAGTCAATATTTTTCTTGTGAATTTAAGGATAAATTTTAGCAAAATCAAAATTATTTACCTATGCCATAATTTTGATTTTGCAAAGTAATTTATCTGTATTCTTTTTAAGTCTTAATTTTTAAATCATTCTTATTTATTTTTTAAAATTATCTTCTAACAGCTCTTCCATAGAATTGTAGGAAGCTGTTGAAATTGAAATATAATCTACACCTTCTTCGCCTATATCATGACCTTCTTCTGTCATATTTATAGTTTTGTTAGATGGATTAATATCATAGATAAAACCCATCCACCAGCTTAGAAAATCAGCTTCTAGATATAATTTATCATTGGTAATTATCCCTGGATAATCATTTTTCAAGAATATTATTTCATCAACTTTCATATAATCCTTATAAGCAAAACAAGTTGCTCCGTATTTAGGGAAATATTGGAATCGATATTTTATTAAATTAGGATCATCAGTAGGTAAAAATCCAGGATATAGGCAAAAGTAATATGTTCCATCTTCATTTTTCTTAATATATTTGCCGTCATTTTCTTCTAATACTTTCAAATATGGATCTTTGTATTTTTTTAATTCTGGATCTGTCATATATGGAGAATCTTCCATAGAAAATTTGTTGTAGTCATTTACATCTAAATAATATAGGCTATCTTTTTCTATTACGGAAAGCTCGTGATAACTTATTTTATTTGTAAATGGATTATTGATAGTTAGATTGTATAAATCTTCTCTTACAGTATTATCCTTTGATTGTCCAGATTTATACTTATCGATTACTTCCATATAAGTTTTATCGTTCATTGGATACATTTTTACAGGTTTTAATCTAGAAACAAGCTCATTATAGCTTTCTTGGTCAAAAGCTTTGGCACTAGTTTTATCTATTCCAACTAAGTCTATTCTAACGTCAGCAGGTCCTTGTAAGTTCTTAGAAAAACCATAGTTTACACGAATTTTACCATCAACTTTGCCTATCACATAGATCTCATCATTCATTGTATTATCAATAAATAGATGCTTATCATCATAACTATAAACATAATTTGAGCTTATGCCTGATTGTCCCGGGTCTAAGATAAGGTGTGTATTATACTTGCCATTTCCTATATACTGTATGACTGAATAAGTACTATAGCCGTCATGGGTAGATGAAAGGATTAGGTTAGGATAGGAAAAGTCATCAACTTTACAAAGGCCAAATTTCAAATCCTCATTATAATAGGATTCGTTAAGGTAAAGAGGATGGTATTCATCATTATAATAAGGCTTAGTAGAATTTATTATATCCCTATAGAGTTTTACAAATCCAAGGTCATAATCTTCCTTGCTTTGAACTTTTTCTTCCTTATTAATCTCTAAATCTATTGGCGTGAAGTTGCCATCATAATTATTAAAATCATGCTTAATATACACATTGTGGTAATTTCTAGGTTCTAAGGTGATTTTAAATCCATTTAAGAGTCCTTGAGGATAATCTTTAGTATATACAAGGTCCCTATAGGCTAAGCTATCTTTTAATTCCTCTATATGATAAAGCTTGCCCTTATCCATTGCAATGGCTCTTATTGTATAATCTCCAACTGTATTACCTCCATGGTCACGGAAAAGGAAGAGGTAATCAGTAAATTTATCCTTATCAGGGTCATAGAAATTATAGATATATAGGTCTGCAAAGGCACCTTCAAATTCTTCATCAGGGATAAAGTCTTCTACACTTTGTAGACTATATTTAGAAAGGTCTGCATTTGGAATAGCAAGATAAACCTTGAAATTTTGTAAGTCATATTCTGAATGATTATCCTTGGTTACTAGGTAAAATGATGAATCGTCCTTCATTTTGACTAGGTATATTTGGCTTTCCTTAAAATCTACTTGGTCTATTTTTCCTAAGACATTTTCAATAAAATATCTTCTATCTTCTGCTAACTCTGGGTCATTGCGGTCCTGGTAGTAGGATTTCTTTTCCCTATCTGGACTAGACTTTGACTTATTTGACTTAGCATCTATTCTTTCTTCTTTTAAACCTTTTGTATCTTCATCTTTTTCTTGGAAATCTTCTGCCTTTGCTAATTCTGTAAGCTTTCTTGCATCAACTAGCTTAGAATTTTCCCCATTGCGAGAATCAATAACATCAAGATTACCAGATTCTAGAATTAATTTTTTGGCGAGAGGACCGTTCATTTGGTCGGGATAAGCACTGTAAAGATTGGCAGCAAGACCTGTAATAAAAGGTGCTGCCGCTGATGTTCCTTGCCATAAGACAACACGACCTTCTTCGTCATAAGCTGGCATAGCAACTCCTGGTGCAACTATATCTACATTTTTTTTGGTAGAGTATTCCCAATAACTGATTCCATCTTTACTTACTTTTGGATAAGCAGCACCAACTATGATAACATGGTCCTTTAAATCTTCATCTAAATCATCAAAAATGGTTGTTTTAGTAATTTTAACGTCTGAAAAATCTTTTAGTTTTTCTATTTCTTCATCTTCGTTGCCAGCAGAATTTACTATTAAAAAATCTTTATTGTCATTTTTAAATGATCTGAGAGCTAAGTTTATTCTCCTTTTATCATTATCGTCTACACTTTTCTCTTTATTGATAAATTCATTAAAATATTGATAATCTGATTTTAGTGCTTGTTTTTTTAGCTCTTCTTCTTTTAAGAATTGACGGTTATTTACTAGAAATTCTCTAAATTCATTATTTTTTATTTCAGCAGCATTAGTATCACTTGCATTTATATAATAAAGCGACATGATTATGTAACCCCAGCTAATATTAAATATATTTGAGCTGTTATCAGGAGAATATAATCTATAGGCCATTAGATAAGGTAAGAGGCTACTTGAATAAGGCATTAGCTGTACCTTAGACTTATCACTTACACCTGAAATTCCATAATTATTGTGTTTGGCAGCTATGGTTGAAGATACTAGGTAGGTATGCTTTGTTAACTTATTACCTTGTTCATTATTTATCTTATCTGCCATTTCGTATTCTTTTTTGACGTCATTTTCCAAGTCAGGATTTTTTAGGGATGTATCCTTGTCAGAGTCTTGGTTAAGGTCGCTTATATTAAGATTTTCAAAGTCGAGGTCATCGTTCAGATTTTCCATAATTCCATTTTCGAATACATTGACAGTGACATCAGATTTACTTTCAAGATTTTTCCGCATATAAGGTAAGTTTGTTACTTTGTACCCCCAATACGGATTTTTATTATTTAATTCAATATCAGCTCTTAAAAAATACCTTATTTTCTCAAAAGCTTTTAGGTTTTTCTGCCAATTTTTATCCGGATTGAACTTTCCCCATAAGGAATCTTTATTGAAATCTTTTGGCTTCTTCTTATCATCTGGAGGAATAGAGTTTTTATAATCTAAGATAAAATTATCATCAGGATATTCGTATTCATTACTTTGCGTTGGTATTATCCAGTGGACTTCAGAGATTAAAACTCCATTTTCTTGACCAATTTCTTTAGCTATAGCTTCAAGTTCGTCTATAGTTTTATTTGGAATACTTACTTGATAGCCTCCCCAAATATCGCATTTGCCGACTATTTTTGCCCCGTATTTTTCAAAAATATTTTCGTCAAATTCTTCTAAGTCTACATCTACCAGAAGCTCACCATCCACATATTGGCCTAAATCTGTTTGGATAATTTCCTCTTGGCCAGGAATGGTAAAAAAGTTATTATTGTCAGGAAAATCTATTCTTTGTGATTTTTCTGGATAGGATTCTTTGATTGAAGCTTGTAAAGATTCGATTTTCTCATAAGAATCTTCTGAAATCTCTTCATTTTCCACATCTTGATTTTTGCTTACATATTCTTTGCAAAAGAAAAAACCAAGAGCAAGTAAAGCCATTGTAGCTAAGATTAGCAATATCTTCTTAAATACTTTCATACAAATTTCCTTTCTGATTTTCAAATTACTTTATTTGATTATATCAATAAAAGAGATTTTTGACCATAGAAAAACTGAATCGAAAAGCTTGATAAACTTTTTAGATTCAGTTATTTTCAAAATTTAATTAAATTTTTAGCTCTACCCATTTTCCTTTATTAAATCTATATCTTAATCCTAGGAATCTACTAACTTGGTCGGCTAAAACTCCTATCCAAATTCCATCAAGACCAAGATGTAAAATATTTACGGTTATAAGTGTTACTAGAGATCTTATTATTGTTACTGAAACTATGGCAACTAGCAAGGTAAATCTTACATCTCCTGCAGCTCTTAAAGAACCGCCATATATTACCTGTAAGATTTGCATGAAAACTATAAGCCAAATATATCTAATGACTATAGCACTTTTATCAATTGTCGAAGGATCTGTAAAAAATAGGCTAAAGATCGTCTTTCCTAGGGTAAAAAATATTATTGAAATAAGAAGGCTCATCAACAAACCAATTTGCTGGCAGGCCTTGCCATATTTTATGGCTTCATCATTTTTGTTGGCACCTAGGGCATTTCCAGTTAGGGTTATTACAGCCACGCTCATTCCATCTCCCAAAGAAAAGGAAAGTGATAAGAGGTTCATTCCTACATTGTGAATAGCAAATAACTCTGTTCCAAGCCTTGCAGCTGTTAGGGCTGTTATGAAAAATCCAATTCTCATTGACATTATTTCTGCACAGATATTTGTTGAAAGTCTTGAAATTTCCTTACTAATAGCTTTCTCAATTTTTATTGGAAGTTTTTTCATTTCTTTAAAATTTATATAAGAATTTTTCTTAGTTAAAGATTTGATACACATAATCGTTTCAGCCACTGTACCTAAAACTGTTGCAAGAGCAGCACCTTTTGCTCCCATGGCTGGAAAACCAAAGTTACCTTGAATGAGTAAATAGTTAAAAATTATATTTACAATTGATGCTACAACGTTGGTTATGAAAGCTGTATGAGTATCTCCAGCTCCTCTATGAGCAGCATTTATTGACCAAGCTATGGCATTAAAGATATTTCCAAGCATAATTACTATAAAATAATCCTTGGCCATTTGGTGAGTATCTTCAGCACTTCCTGCAAATTTTAAAATAGGATCTGTAAAAAATATCATAATAACCGTTATTAAAATTGCAAAAATAATAGAAATTATAAGCGCTGTTACCAAAGTTTGGTTGGCTTTTAGCCTATTATCTTCGCCTTGCCTTCTGGCTACTAAGGCTGATATTGCACTAGTTATTGCAAAAAATATTGTAAAGGCCAAAAATTTTGGCTGAGTGGTTAGTCCAACAGCAGCAACTGCAGAAGGTCCAAGGCCACTTATCATAAATGTATCTATCATACCTGCAAGTGCTATAAAAAAAGACTCAAAAACAGCAGGCCAGGCTATCTCCATAGATCTTTTATAATATTTTTTTTCAAGCATACTTTCCTCCATAAATTTCACTAAGAATTGATTCGATAGCAAGAGATGGATAATTTCCGTATTTTTCCTTTTGGATTTTTAGAATTTTAGAAATATCTATTGTGGTAAGTTCCAAAGATTTTTTTAAATCTTTAGTTTTTATGTAATAATCCAAAAATAAACTATCAAATAAATCTCCTGTCCCACCGTAGTTAAGATCTATTTTATCATAATAAACTTTATATAAATCTTTATCAATTACTAAATTGTAGGGCTTATTTTCACAATCAAGGCTTGTTATCAAATATTTTTTATTTGTAGCTAAGAGTTTATCAAAATCACAAAGACCCAAAAATTTAGCTTCTGTAGAATTTGGAATAATAATATGGGCGATTTGTAGCAAATCTTTGTATATTTCTAGCTTATCGTTATTTACGTTCTTATATAATTTGCCATTATCTCCCATAATCGGATCTAAGACAATTAGAGGATTATACTTAATTTTATTTATATAATCAATTATTAAATCTTTTTGTTTTTTATTTTCGACATATCCTATAAATATAATATCAAAAGTAAAGCCAAGTTTATCCCAACTATCAAGACAATCTTTGATATAAGAGCTTGTATCTAGCTTTGCAATATTGCCCAAAGAAAAGTTGTGGGATATCAAAGCTGTTGGCAAAAAATAGCATTGGTGAAGCTTATAAGATAAATAAGCATCCATTATATTTCCAGCAATTTTTCCTTTTGAAACAAAATCATTTATAAGTAAAATTTTACTCATTTATTAACTCCTTAAAACTTACATTATTGATTATAATCTTTTTTTTGTTAACTTAAAGGCAAAAATTTGCTATAATTAAATTATGAAAGATGAAGCTTTAAATATTATAGAAAAAGTTAATGAAAATAAGTATGTGAAAAAAACAAAAAAGTCTTTGATTTCTTTGTTTTTTAGCCGTGCTGGAGTCTTCATAATTTTGGTGCTTTTACAACTTGCTCTTATTTTTTACTTATATTGGTATATAGACATCGAACCATCAGTATTGTTGGGAGGCGATACGGTTTTAAGGGCGCTTATAATGTTAATAATTCTTAATATGAATTCTATTAACCCATCTTATAAACTCTCTTGGTTTATGCTTATAGCCATTTGGCCAACTTTTGCCAGCGCAGTATTTTTATTAGATCATTTTAGCATTGGTCATAAAAAAGAACAAGAAAAAGTTACAAGATTAGAAGAAGCAGGCAGAAAGTATTATAATAGGGATTCAAACTTAAATTATTATTTGAAGGAAAATAAGAAAAAAGTTTACAATGTAAGTAACTTCTTTTATGATGCCGGAGGATTTGTAACTTATAATAATACATCTACAAAGTATTACCCAGTAGGTGAAGATGTGTTTGCTGATATATTAACTGCAATTAGATCTGCCAAAGATTTTATTTTCATAGAAATTTTCATCATAGATTATGGTCATATGTGGGGCAGCATACTTGAAGAATTGGTAAAAAAAGTTCAAGAGGGAGTTGAGGTTAGACTTTTGTATGATGGAACAAATTCCTTGATAAGAGTTAAATCTGATTTTAGAGAGCAAATGGAATCTTTGGGCATTAAATGCAGAGTTTTTTCACCTATGATTCCTATAGTTTCAACATATTATAACAATAGAGATCACAGAAAAATATTTGTAATAGATAATAAAATCGCCTTTACAGGTGGGATAAATATTGCTGATGAATATATAAATGTTTTCGAAAGATTTGGCCATTGGAAAGATTGCGGACTAAGACTAGATGGTTCAGCTGTTGAATCTTTTACCATAATGTTTTTACAAATGTGGAATTCAACCTTAGATGAAATGGAAGATTTTTCCAGATATTTGCCAAAATACTTTGATAGCAAGGCTGAAGGATATGTTTTACCATTTGGTGATAGCCCTAAAGATAAGGAAGATTATGGGAAAAATGCACTTTTAAGCATTATTGAAAATTCCAAAGACTACGTTTATATGATGAGTCCTTATTTGATTTTAGAAGATCAAATTATCTTAACAATGATCAATGCTTCTAAAAGAGGTATAGATGTTAGAATTTGCTTGCCTCATATTCCAGATAAAAAAATAGCCTTTGCCCTTGCAAAAACTCATTACAAACAGCTTTTGGAAAATGGAGTCAAAATTTATGAGTACACGCCAGGATTTTGCCATTCCAAAACTTGGTTATCAGATGATTCGTCTGGCTTTGTAGGAACAATTAATCTTGATTATCGAGCTCTTTATTTAAATTACGAGTGCGGAGTTTTGATGAATGAAACTAAAGCTATTAGTCAAATGAGAGAGGATTTTGATGTTTTCTTTAATATAGCTACTGAGATTAACTTGGAAGATTTAGCAAATATTTCTCCAATAGAAAAGGCAATAGGCTTTGTAGCCAAACCCTTTGCAACTTTATTTTAAAAATTAACCATATATTTATAGAAATTCCTATAGATATGTGGTTTTTTATTTAAAGTATTGACAAAGTTGGTAAAAATAATATAATTTATACTAATAGTGTATGGTGTTGCACAAAACGATTTATGGAGGTAATATTTTGTTTGATTTAAATCCTAATTCAGATACGCCTCTTTATATGCAATTGGTAGAACAGACGAAATTAGCTATAGCCAAGGGATATTTTAGAAATGGAGATAAATTTCCTTCTGTTAGGGAACTTTCAAGAGAACTTCTAATTAACCAAGCTACGGTTTCAAAAGCATTTAGAGAGCTTGATAGGCAAGGGATTATAGAAACGAAAACTGGAATTGGAACTTTTATATCCTTTGACGATACAAAAATTAGCGCAAGAATTGATGAAATGATGAAAAAACTTCAAGATGATCTGATAGAAGCAAGATACTTAGGCATCACTTTAGATGATGTTACTAAACTTTATAAAAAAGCAGGTGATATAAATGCTCGTTGAGGTTATTAATTTAAACAAGTCTTTTGATGAGAAAAAAGTTTTAGATAATATTTCTTTTAAGCTTGATGAGGGAAATATCACAGGTCTTGTCGGAAGAAATGGATCTGGTAAGACGACTTTGCTAAAAATAATAGTTGGAATTTATAAGCACGATTCAGGCAAAGTTAAGATTTGTGGAAATTCTTTGGAAATCAATCCTAAAACAATTGAGCATATAGCATATTTGCCAGATAGATTTGATTATTTTGATTATAATAAGGTAAAAAATATTCCGGATTTTTATGAGATTTTGTATCCTAATTTTGATAGGGAGTTTTTTGTAAGTGAAATAGCTAAAAATAATATAAATTTAAACCAATCTGTGAGAAATTTCTCCAAGGGCGAAAAAAATCTTTTGGGACTTATAACAGTTCTTGCAAGTAACACAAAAGTTATTTTGATAGATGAAATTCTCGATGGCATGGATGTAATAAATAAAAGACTTATAACCAATTATTTGCTAGATGCCAAGGATAAGGGATGTGCAGTTTTTGCTTCAAGTCACGAATTGTCAGATCTAACTGGAATATGTGATAATATTTTATATCTAAGCAAAGATGGAAAATTATCATCAACTTCAGAAGAAAATAATCTCAACTTGCACAAAATCCAACTTGTCGTTAAAGATGACTTGCCTAATGAAATAAAAGAAAAAGCGATTATACTTTCTAATATTGGCAGGGTGTATACTTTGCTTATTGATTCAAAGAAAGAAGACTTAGAAAAGATCTTGGCTAATGAAAATGTCGTTCAATATGACAATTTGGAAATCAAAGTAGAAGATTATTTCTATTTAGAAGAAGGAGCAAGAAAATGAGTGATTTTAAGAAATTGTTTAGAATTACCATGAAAAGATTTGGCATATGGATTTTGCTAATATCAATTTTGGTGGCTCTTGCCAACGGTTTGGGATTAAAAAATGGCTTGGATGTTGACTCCAAAAATTTCAAAGAATCCATAAATGAAATGGCAAATGCAACAAATATAAGTTTCAAATTAAAAAACAGAAAAATTGACAAGGAATTTTTAAGTCAAGCAGAAGAAATCGCAAAAACATACCAAGAAAAATATAAGTTAAAAGAAAATGAAGAGCTTCAAAAAGTTGACGAGCAAGAATTTCAAAAAAATATGGAGAATTTCCAAAAAGAATTTGGTGAAGATTATTATTTAATAACACAACCTTACTATACTTATAATAATTACCTTACAACTTGGAAAGATTATGGGGGAAACAAAGTAGAAAATTCCTATGGCGGAAATTACATTGAGGATTTGACGTTGCCAATATGTTTTTTCATATTCATAATAGCAATTCTAGTTACAAGTCTTGAAGAGTCTTTACCTTATTACGAATTTACTTGTATGTTTCCTTGGAGAAAAAAGGATGAAATAGTCATGAAAAGTATCATGGTTTTTATCTTTGGACTAAGCATATTTTTGATTAATTACCTTATAGGTATGGGACTTATGAAAGCATCTGATTGGGGACCATTAATAAGTTTAATAGGTCTAGAAACAATTTCTAAAATGCTTTTGATGTTTTTTGCAACAAGTATTTTTGCAGTAGCTTTGGGAATGATAGCTGGTAATTTCATAGGACACCTTGGACTATCAATTATAGCCATAGGCTCCTTTAGACTTGTAAAAACTTTGATATTTGTGATGATTTCAATATTTAATAAGAATGTAGCCTATGATTTTTCTGAAAATTATAATAATATAGCAAATAATTTACCGGAAATTTTAAAGCCTTTTGAAATAGTCTTTAATGTTAATAAATCTTATCTATCAATTGCTGGATTTTTGATAATAGCAATATTATGGGCAATTTTGGCCTATGGAGTTAATAGTAAAATATCTTCCGAAAAATCTGGATTGATGATAATTTCAAAGCCAGTTAGCATTATAGCAAAAACCCTTGGTATCTTATCACTAACATCAATTATTTATTTTTTGATGAGCGTAGTTGTAGGCCCATATAATTTGTTATTGAACTTAATAATATATGGCTTAGGCCTATTGTTAAGTTATAAATTATTTGATGTTTTGTTTAAAGTTAGACTTAAATTTTAAGGAGTAATTATGGCAAAGGATAGGTTAAGCTGGCAAGAATATTTTATGAATCTTGCTATGACAGTTTCACAAAGAGGTACTTGCGATAGAGCTTATGTAGGTTGTGTAATTGTAAATAAGGAAAATAGAATTGTAAGCACTGGTTATAATGGATCTATAAAAGGCAATCCTCATTGCGATGAAATAGGACACACCATGAGAGATGGCCATTGCATAGCGACAATCCATGCAGAAATGAATGCACTTTTATATTGTGCCAAGGAAGGAATTTCTGTAAATGGTTGTATAGCTTATGTGACCCATTTTCCCTGTCTAAATTGCACAAAAAGCTTGATTCAAGCTGGAATTAGCAAAATATATTATAACAACGCTTATAGGGTTGATGATTATGCAAAAGAATTGCTTGAAAGAAATGAGATTCCTTATATAAAAATTGATTTGCCTATGGAGAAGTAAACAATGAACTATAGCGAGAATAACAAACAATACCATATAAATTTAGATAGTAATGATATCGGTAAATACGTAATTTTGCCAGGAGATCCAAAAAGAAGCAAAAAAATTGCAGAGCATTTTGAAAATGCAAAATTAGTGGCTGATAATAGAGAATATGTGACCTATACAGGATTTTTAAATGGAGAAAAAGTTTCAGTAACATCAACTGGCATAGGAGGACCTTCAGCAGCTATAGCCATGGAAGAACTTACAAAAATAGGAGCACACACTTTTATTAGAGTTGGAACTTGTGGAGGAATTAGTCTTGATGTAAAAAGTGGCGACATAGTCATAGCTAATGCTGCTATAAGAGCTGAAGGAACTAGCAAAGAATATGCGCCTATAGAATTTCCTGCTGTAAGTGATTTTTTAGTTACAAGTACCCTAAAAAAAGCATCCGATAGTCTAAAACAAAATAGTCATTTGGGAGTTGTTCAGTGCAAGGATTCTTTTTATGGTCAACATGAAGCAGATAAAATGCCTATTTCCTATGAACTAAATAATAAATGGCAAGCTTGGAAAAAATTAGGAGCTCTAGCAAGCGAAATGGAATCTGCAGCCTTATTTACGGTAAGCCACTATCTAAAAGTTAGGTGTGGCGCTTGCTTTTTGGTTGTAGCTAACCAAGAAAGAGAAAAAGAAAATTTGGAAAATCCTGTCGTTCACGATACGGAAATTCCTATAAAAGTTGCCATTAAAGCTCTAGAATATTTAATAGAAGATGATAAAAACAAATAGGAGCTTTTAAAGATAAAAAATAAGATCTCTCTTAAAATTAAGGGAGATCTTTTAAATTCTTATTCTATTTCATCAACTGTAACATATTTTAACATTCCCATAATCTCATCATGACTTGGCAAGTCGAGAACTCTAGCAGTTGCACTTGCTGCAGCAATTGAAACTTTGTAGGCTTCTAGTGGATTATTATCTTTTACCAAATTTCCCAAAAATCCAGCAATCATCGCATCTCTACAAGCTGTTGTATTTACAATTTCTCTACCATCGTCAATTTTATTTGAAGCATAAACCTTATCTTCAGCAAAAAGCATGGAACCTTGAGAACCGTAGGAAATAATTACATTTTTTGCTCCCATTTCTTGAAGTTTTTTGCCGTAAGGAATGTAATCTTTTTTCTCTTTAATTTCAACTCCAAAGATTTCAGCAATGTCTTCTCCATTTGGTTTGATTAGTAGAGGTTTTTCCTTAACCATATTTAAAAGATACTTACTTGGAACATCAGCTACAAAATCAGCCTTATTTGACGTGGCAACAGAAACTAATCTGTCATAAATTTCAACATCTCTATTTTCTTCCATAGGTGGGACAGATCCACCAAAAATAAGAGTATCGCCTTCTCTAACTCTGGATAAATAATAAAGCAATTCGTTAACTTCTTGTGAAGAAATTTTAGGGCCTGGAAAATTTATTACACTTTCTCTTTTGTTTTCAAAAATTTTTATATTTGTTCTGTTAACATTTTTCATTTCTACAAAATCGGCTTGGATTTTTTCTTTTTCTAGCCAATCTTTGATAAACATACCTTGAAATCCACCCACAAAACCTGTAGCTATTGAAGGAATTCTAAGAGCTGAAAGGATTCTTGAAACATTTAGGGCCTTTCCACCTGGAAGAGTTGTTTCATATTTTATATTGTTATATTGACCTAAATTTAGATTTTCCAATTCAACCAATAAATCAATTGAAGGGTTAAGGGTTACAGTATAAATCATAATTACTCCTTATATATTTAGCTTTCTAATAGCTTCTATTACTTCTTCCATATGCATTCCATGAGATCCTTTGACAAAAACAAGAGTAGATTTACTAATAAGCTGTTTGAGCTTATCGCACAAATCCGCTTTTTTCTCAAAATAAAATACTCTTGATTTTGGGAAATTTTCTAAGGCGCCCTGGTACATATTAAGGGATAAAGGACCAAAAAATAGGCAATAGTCGATATTATTTGGATCGATTTTCTTTCCTATGTCAAAATGATATGAAGCTTCATCATCTCCTAATTCTAGCATGTCAGATAAAACAACGATTTTTTTGCTATAGCCATTTAGCATATAGGCCATTTTTAGTCCTGCTAGTAAAGCTTGAGGATTTGATTTATACGAATCATCCAAGATATCAAAACCATCTAGCTCAATAAGTTCAGTACGATTTTTTGAACTTATAGCTTTTGAAAATCCTTTGTTAATTTCATCTGTCCTAAGTCCTAAAAAGCTTGCGACCATTGCGACAAAGGCTCCATTATATAATTGATGATCGCCAACTAGTGGAAGAGCAAAAATATCGTCCTTATGTTTAAATTTTACCCCATTAAAATTAGATTCTTTTTTTTCTATCTTATAATCAGATGAATTATCATCAAGACCAAAGCTTAAAACTTTTTGTTTTATAGGAAAATCTGCAATGACCTTTCTTAAAGTTGGGTCATCCTTGTTGTAGATAAACAAACCATCTTCTTTCAATCCTTCTACAATTTCAAGTTTTGCCTTGGCAATACCTTCTTTTGATTTTAGTTTTAGTAAGTGACTATCGCCAATATTTAAAATTGCTGCAATATCAGGTTTTACAATATCTGTAGTTAGGGAAATATCTCCAAAATTGTCTGTTCCAAGTTCGATTACGGCAATTTCTGTTTGAGGATCTAAGTCCAAAACAGTTTTTGGAACTCCTATTTCATTATTTAGGTTGCCAATAGTTTTTTGGACTAGGAATTTTTCAGATAAAACTTTAGCTAGCAAGTCTTTGCAGGTAGTTTTGCCATTAGAACCGGTTATGGCAATTACTTTCATATCCAATTCGCTTCGGTAAGCTTTTGCCAAATCAATAAGAGCTTTTTTGGTATCTTCTACTATTATATAGGGAATGGTGATATTTTTGTTTAGATTAAAATCCTTATCTATAAGAAAGGCGCTTGCACCTTTTTCTTCACATTCTTTGATAAAAATTCTTCCATCATATACTTCTCCTACAAGAGGTATATAAAGGTTTGTTTTATCAATAGTTCTAGAATCTGTTGAAATTCCTTTAATGATTGTATTTTCTTTATCATGATCAGAAATTTCACCCTTTAGCATTTTTGCAATCTGACCTAAAGTTTTATTTATCATTAAATCTCCTTAACCCATCTTCGATTATCTGATCTAGGACATAAGAAAAGTCCTTGTCATAGCTAAGCATAGCAAGTCTTGCAAAAAATGATGATGGAGTAAATCCAGGGAAAGTATTTATTTCATTAATATAAAGCTTTCTATCCTTTGAGTAGAAAATATCTACACGGGCAAAACCAGAACAGCCACAAGCTTTGTAACATTCTTTGGCAAATTCTCTAGCTTTTTCTTCATCTTTTGGATCCATCTTATAAGGAAGTTCTTCTATGGTTTGCTTATCAAAATATTTTGCATCATAATCCAAAAAAATGTGATTTGTAAGATACGCTGCAGGTTTGGTAGCTAGAATATTATTCTTTTCGCCAATAACTGCAATTTCAATTTCTTGACCGACAATAAGCTCTTCGACCAAGGCCTTGTCATCGTATTTTAAGGCTTCATTAATAGCTTTTACCAATTGATCTTTATTTTCTACCTTATTTACTCCAACAGATGAACCGTTAGCTGAAGGTTTTACAATTAGAGGAAATCCTATTTCATTTTCGCATCTTTCTATAAATTTTTCATCAAAGCCTTCTTTATATGTATATAAATATTTAGCTTGGAGGAAACCATTTTTATAGAAAATATCATTGCTTGTAACCTTATCCATGCAGATGGCAGAAGATAAAAGCCCATTTCCTACATAAGGAAAGCCCAAAACATCCAAAAATCCTTGAATTGTTCCATCTTCGCCATAAGTTCCATGGATAGCAGGAATAATTACGGTGTTTTTGGGATCTAAGGATTTAATTTCATCGATAAAATTTCCTATGCTCTCAGCTTTTGAATAATTAATTTCTTTTACTAGGGAAAATTCATCGTTAGTTTCTTCAAAAGCAAAGGCTTTAGAAAAACATCCTTCTTTATTAATATAAACTAAGTTCAAATTGTACTTTTCTTTATTTAAATTTTTGCTAATATTTAGGGCGCTTCTTAAAGCTATATCATGTTCACTAGAAGGGCCACCAAAAAGCAAGTAGACATCAATCATTGCAATCTCTCTTTCATTATCAATATATAAAATTTTACTACATATAAAAATTATCGGCAAATATAAAATTAAATTTATAAAATAAATTACGAAAATCTAGGCAAAAGTTACAAAATAAATATAAAATTTTTGAGGAAAATGTGTAGAAATAGCTATCTAAAAGCATAAATTTCTAATAAAAATCGAGCGTAATTTTGTTTAAAAGCTTGAAATATCAAAGATTCACAAAATAATAAAATAAAAATATATTAAAAAGAATCCACATAATTTCCACACAATTACAAGATATAATTACTCTTGTAAAAAAGAGTTGTTAACATTTTGTAACTATTGTTACAAAACATAATAATAAAAATGAAAGGAAATTAATACATATGATTAATTTTAAAAAATATATACTTGCAACAGCTTTAGTTTTCCCATCAATAATAGCTATAAATGCAAAAGAATCTGATGCAGCAAAGGCAGTAATAGATAAAAACTTAGCTAATGCAGTAAACGTAAGAAACCAAGCAAACTTAGGAGATAATGTAATGGGACTTATCTCAGATCAAGAAAAAAGCTATGAAGTTAAAGCTGACCAAGGAGATTGGTTAAAAATCGACTTTAATGGAAAAGATGCTTTTGTATCAAGAAGATATTTCCATATACTTGGAGAAGATACGATTGTAGCAGCAACAAATTTCAGAGATAAACCAACAATAAACTCCAATGTTATGAGCATTTTACAAAAAGGTGAGCTTGTTGAAGTAATAGAAGTTTCTGAAAATGGTTATGTAAAAGTAGATATTAATGGAAAAATCGGTTATGTTTACCACAACTTACTAGAAAGCTTTAGAGAAAAGAACGTAGCTTTAGAAAAAAATGCTAAGGCTAAAGAAAATAAACAAGCTCAACAAGCTCAACAAACTCAAACAAACAACAATCAAAGCTCTCAAGTAAACCAACAAGCAACTCAACAACAAAGCCAAGAAGATCAAGGTCAAGTAGAATATCAAGCTACTACAAACTGGGCAAAAGAATGGATAGCTCAAAGAGAATCTAATGGTTCATACACAGCTTACAATCCAAGAGGGGGTTATTATGGTAGATATCAACTTAACCCATCATTAATTCATTACGGTGCAAGCCCAGCAGAACAAGAAGCAGCAGCTGATAATTATGTTTACCAAAGATACGGTTCATGGGAAGCAGCTCAACAATTCTGGGCATCACATGGCTGGTATTAAAAATATTTAGCATCCTCATTTATGGGGATGTTTTTTCTTTGGAAATTTTCCTAGAGAAATAAATTAAGGCTGGTAAAATATAAACTATCAATAAATAAACAAAGGAGTTAATAATGGCAAAAAATCCTATAGTTACTTTTGAAATGGAAAATGGAGATATCTTTAAGGCAGAACTTTATCCAGAAATCGCACCAAACACTGTAAATAATTTTATTTCCCTAATAAATAGCAATTTTTACGATGGCTTAATTTTTCATAGAGTCATCAAAAATTTCATGATCCAAGGTGGAGATCCACAAGGAACAGGAATGGGTGGTCCAGGCTATTCAATTAAGGGGGAATTTTCTTCAAACGGATTTAAAAATGATTTAGCTCACAAGGCCGGAGTTTTGTCAATGGCAAGATCAATGATGCCAGATTCAGCAGGAAGTCAATTTTTTATAATGCACAAGGACAGTCCACACTTAGATGGAGAATACGCAGCTTTTGGCAAAGTTATAGAAGGTATGGATATAATTGATAAAATTGCAAATGTAAAAACTGATAGAGCCGATAGACCAGTAGAAGAACAAAAAATGAAAAAAGTCACAGTTGAAACTTTTGGAGAAAATTATCCAGAAGTTGAAAAATATTAATCTAAAAAGGAATCTCTTGTAGGGAAAAAATAAATTTTCCAAGAGATTCCTTTTTTATTGAAACATTTTTGCATTTTGGTCAAAAATTTCTAATCTGATATTTACTTATCTTAGATTTAAAAATCTATACTAAATATTGTCGTAATTTTTTAGGAGATTTTCCAAAACTTCTATACGTTCTTTTAGTTCTTTTCCTTGGTCTGTATCTTTTAGAAGCATTCTTGGGTGTAGAACTTCAACTTCTTTGATGTTTGGCCTGTAAGAATTGACTCCATCAGTTATGGATTCGTAACTTCTATGCTCTGCAAGCGAAACTGCATGGGAGTTATAAACTAAGGTGTAGCCAGCTATGCCTGTTTTTGCCTGGTAAGGTTTTGATATTCCACCATCTATTACATATAATTTGTTGTTGGCCTTTACAGGTGAATCTCCCTTGGTAGTTTTTACTGGAACGTGGCCATTTACAATTCTTCTTCTAGTCGATTTAACGTTAAATTCATCCAAAATCATATCGACAATTTCTTCGTTATTGGATAACTTAAAATATGGATTGTAGTCTTCTTTTTTTAAGTCTTTGTTGTCTACAAAAATATTCTCAAAGTAAGAAAACTGACTTTTGCCAAAAATCGGAGAATTTCTACCATTAAAAAGATACCACATAACATCAACTGAATAAGGGTCCTTATTATAAAATGCTTCTCTAGCAACGCTATCAAATTTATCCATCATAGCTTTGCCTTTAAAAACTCCTCCGTCAATTTCTACTTCCCTAAAAGATCCATCGTCATTTAGTGGAATGCAACCGTGAAAGAGCAAAGAACCATTTTCCACCTTATAAAGTCCACCTTTTTCGTACAAAAATGAAATGTGTGTTTTAAGTTTGCTAGCCCTCATGAAATCCTGTTGAAGATTATCTATAACGTGTTTTTCACCTTTTGTAAGTTCTAGTGGATTTTTAGGATTAACTGTAGGTAAGTTTGTATCCTTTAAAGGCTCGCCCTTGTAAGTCATGTTTGTAAAATCAATATGTTTTAAGAAATTTCTATCATCCATATTAAATTCTTTGTTGCGTTCGATCAATTGCCCATCTAATTTATATCTTATAATTGAAATAGCCTTAAACATCTTGGCTGCAACTAAAGAATCGATATTATCGTAGTGATTTTCATCAAAAATTCTCGGCATGAACAATTCGCAAGGGTCTTCCCTATAATTTTTCATAGTAAATTCATAGAGTGGGCGAAGATTTATTCCATAACCATCTTCAAGCATATCAAAATTGTTATATTGGATTGCATTTGCAACACAAGCAGCAGTAAGAGCCTTACAGCCACAGACAGCTCCCATCCATTCTATATCGTGATTACCCCATTGTATATCAACATTAGGGAAATTTATTAGCTCATCTAAAATTATTTGTGGAGATGGACCTCTATCGAAGATATCGCCTACAACGTGAAGCTTATCTACGCTTACTCTTTGGATTAGCTTTGAAATAAGTATTATAAAATCTTGAGCGGCTCCGTATTTTACGACATTATCGACAAGGTTATCGTAATAAACTTTCTTGTTAAATTCTGAATCGTTGGTGTAAAGAAGCTCATCTACAATGTTTGTATAGGAAGTACCAAACTTTCTTTTGACATAATCTTTGGCGTATTTGGTTGAAACAAATCTAAACAGAGATACTAGCCTATGAATAGTTATGGTAAGATAATCTTCGTTAAGATTTCCCTTAAGCTCAAGATCGTGCAGCACTTCTTTGGGATTATAAACCAAGTCAACCAAGCTATCTTGTTCTTCTTTTAAGAGAGTATCGCCAAAATTTAGAGAAGTTTTTTCCCTAATATTTCCTGAAGCAGACTTTAGCAAATGCAAAAAAGCACTAGCCTCACCATGGATATCAGAGAAAAAATACTCGGTTCCTTTTGGCAAATAAAGCTTTGAATTTAGAGAAATAAGTTCGTTTCTTACCTTAGACTTGCTGTCGTAATGTTCCTTTAGCAACTTGTAACAATTTTTTTCCATAAAAAATCTCCTTAATTAAAATCCAAGTAAAAAGCTATAGTTACTAGTCTATTTTTTTAGTTTCATCATCTTTATAAGCATTAGTAATAACAACTTCCTCTGAATTTTCGTCACTTAGCTCATTTGGATTACTTTGGTAAACTAATTTATCGTCAATTTCTTCATGGGTATTAGAATCTTCTATAAGTTTAGCAGAATCGACAACCATTGGATCCTCATTTTTAGTTTCTATAACAAAATTATTTTCATCGTCGCTTTCTTTTGCGTAAATTTTAACTTTTTCTTCTGTATCATTTGACTCATTTTCTTCAATATCAGATTTTCTCTCAAACTCTATATAATCATTTGCTTTTTTATTTTCCTTATCATTATCATCAGAAATTTCAAAATCTTCATCATCTACATATAGGCCACGAGCTTTGGCTATTAATCCAAAAATAGAATTAATTACAATAAGTCCGTTAAGGGCAAAAAATACGTAGATAAAGAATTTTTGTTCATTTCTCAAGCTAATAAATATAAATCCATCTAAGGCTAAAAAAATTAAAGCAAAAAGTAGGTTAGACAAATGAAATTTACCAGTATCTGCTGCTTTAAAAATATGTCTAGTTATTATAATATTAAGGATAAAAAATATAGCAAAAACCATTATTAGACTTGCTTTTATCAAGGCTTTGGGGATAAAATTAAATCCTATCATATCAAAAGATGCGTAAAGTAAATTAATATCGACCAAAATTGTAAAAGCTATTGCAAGTAAAAACAAAATTGTAACTACGGATCGGAATAATCCGGTAATTGTGCTTATAAATTTAATTAAATTTTTCATAGATCCTCCATTAGTAATATTATAACATAAGTGGCCTTTACAAATAAATATCCTAGAGAAAATTATAAATATGTGGTATAATAAAAAAATTGTGTTTACAATACCAATTATTGTATGTATAGTAAGAGTAATGTAATTTATTTTAATATTATTTTCTGAAATTCCAGTTGACAAATCTAGGTAATCCGTGGTATAATATACCATTGCTAGAAATCTATATACCTAGATTTTTGTAGGATTTTAGGCTAATTTTTAGCCTTTCGTGTTTAAAAGAGTGAAGGAGTTTTAATTAATGGTCCAATATCACAAAGAGTTCTTTGGAAAAACTGAAAGAGTGAGTTTTTCTAAATTTCCTCAAGTCTTAGATTTACCTAATTTACTAAAAGTTCAAAAAGATTCTTATCAATGGTTCTTAGATGAGGGCCTAGGTCAAATTTTAGAAGACATTTCTCCAATTGAGGATTACAACGGCAATTTAATACTTGAATTTGTAGGCTATGAGTTTGACGATCAAACAAAATATAGTATTCAAGAGGCAAAATATAAGGATACAACTTATTCAAGAGATTTAAAAGTCAAAGCTCGTCTTATCAATAAAGAGACAGAAGAAGTAAAAGAGCAAGAAGTTTTTATGGGAGATTTCCCTATGATGACAGATTCTGCAACCTTTGTAATTAATGGTGCAGAAAGGGTTATAGTAAGTCAGCTTGTAAGAAGTCCTGGCGTTTATTACGCAGAAGAAACTGACAAAAGCGGAGATGAACTTTATTCTTGTACTGTAATACCAAATAGAGGAGCTTGGATAGAATTTGATACTGATGCTAGTCATACAGTAAATGTTCGCTTGGATAGGACAAGAAAGCTTCCAGCTACTACTTTGGTTAGAGCCTTATTATTCCAAACTGATGATGAAATAATAAAAGCTTTAGGAGATACCAAACATCTTAGAACAACACTTGAAAAAGAAAATTCACAAACAAGTGAAGAAGCACTAATAGATATTTATAGAAAGCTTAAACCAGGAGATCCTGCAAGTTTAGAATCTGCTCAAAACCTAATAAATAATTTATTATTTGACGATAGAAGATATGACTTGGCAAAAGTTGGTAGATATAAATATAACCAAAAGCTTGCCCTATGGCCAAGAATTGAAGGCGAAAAAGCAGCAGGAGATGTAATTGATGGCGAAACTGGTGAACTTTTTGTAAAAAAAGGCGAAGTTATTGATAAATCTACAGCAATTGCTATAGAAAATGCCGGAATTAATTCTGTTGATATTTTAGCAGAAAAAAATGAAGATGAATATCAAGTTTTAAAAATCGTAGGCAATCATTTTGTAGATATCAAATCTTTTGAAGAATTAAAAGATGTTGATTATGACATAGATGAATTTGCTGAAAAAGTTTATTATCCAGTAATGAGAGAAATAATCGATGAAGCTAGCGATAATGAAGAAATTCTTTCTATGATGATAAAAAGAAAGAAAGAACTTGCGCCAAAAAATATTACAAGAAGTGACTTACTAGCCATAGTAAATTACCAATTTAACCTTTTTGAGGGAATTGGAGATGTTGACGATATTGACCATTTGGGCAATCGTAGAGTTCGTGGAGTTGGAGAATTACTTCAAAATCAATTTAGAGTAGGTCTTGCTCGTATGGAAAGAGTTGTTCGTGAAAGAATGACAACTCAAGATCCTGATCTTGCAACACCACAAGGACTAATTAATATTAAACCTGTTACTGCAGTTATAAAAGAATTCTTTGGTTCATCCCAACTTTCTCAATTTATGGATCAGACAAATCCAATGAGTGAGTTAACTCACAAAAGACGTCTATCAGCTCTAGGGCCTGGTGGTTTATCAAGAGATCGTGCAGGAGTTGAAGTTCGTGACGTTCACGATTCTCACTATGGTAGAATTTGTCCAATAGAAACTCCAGAAGGACCTAATATAGGACTTATAACCTCTCTTACAACCTATGCAAGAGTTAACAAATATGGTTTTATCGAAACTCCTTATAGAATTGTAGAAGCAGGAGGAAAAGTAACTGACCAAATAGACTATCTAACAGCAGATGTTGAAGATAATTTTATTATAGCTCAAGCTAACGAACCACTTGACGATAACAGTGTTTTTGTAAACGAGAGAGTTTCAGGACGTGGTTACAAGGGTGAAAATGATATTTATCCAAGAGAATCCATCCAATATATGGACGTTTCTCCTCAACAAATAGTTTCTGTTGGAGCATCACTAATTCCATTTTTGGAAAACGACGATAGTACCCGTGCTCTAATGGGTGCCAACATGCAACGTCAAGCAGTTCCACTTCTAAAATCTGAAGCACCTATCGTTGCAACAGGTATTGAACATAGAGCAGCCAAAGACTCTGGGGTTTGCGTAGTTAGCAAAAACGCTGGGGAAGTTGTTTATGTTGGAGATGAAAAAATAAAAGTAAAAAGAGATGACAATGGTGAAATTGAAGTCTACGATCTACTTAAATTTAAAAGAGCCAACCAAGGAACAACCATAAACCAAAGACCGATTGTAAAACTTCACGATAAGGTTTTTGCCAATGAAATTTTGGCAGATGGTCCTTCAACCAAAGATGGGGAACTTGCTTTAGGAAAAAATATCCTAATTGCCTTTACAACTTGGGAAGGTTACAACTTCGAGGATGCTATGCTTCTTAATGAGGAGCTTGTTATAGATGATGTTTTAACATCAGTTCATATAGAAGAGCATGAATGCGAAGCTCGTGAAACAAAACTTGGTGCCGAAGAAATAACCAAAGATATACCAAATGTTGGCGATGATATGAAGAAAAACCTTGATGCTAACGGAATCATTCGTATAGGAGCTGAGGTAAAATCTGGCGATATCTTAGTTGGAAAAGTTTCACCAAAAGGAGAAACAGAATTATCACCAGAAGAAAGACTTCTTCGTGCAATATTTGGCGAAAAAGCTCGTGAAGTTCGCGATACATCACTAAAAGTACCTCATGGTGAAGAAGGTATTGTAGTAGATGTAAAAGAATATGACAAAAAAGATGGAGACGAATTATCTCCAGGTGTAAATAAAGTAATTAGAGTTTATGTAGCTACAAAAAGAAAAATAATGGTAGGCGATAAGATGTGTGGTCGCCATGGTAACAAGGGTGTCGTTTCAAGAATTTTACCAAGAGAAGATATGCCATTTTTACCAGATGGAACACCAATACAAATTTGCCTAAACCCATTAGGTATACCAAGCCGTATGAACCTTGGACAAGTACTTGAAGTTCACATGGGACTTGCTGCAAGAGCTATGGGTTGGAAAATAGCTACTCCAGTATTTGATGGTGCAATGGATACTGAAATTGAAGATGCTCTTGAAGAAGCTTCAAAAACTGCACCATATATCAACAAAACTGGTAAAATTCTTCTTCGTGATGGTAGAACTGGGGAAAATTTTGAAAATCCAGTAACAGTTGGCGTAATGTATATGCTAAAACTTCATCACATGGTTGAAGAAAAAATCCACGCTAGATCCATTGGACCATACTCACTTGTAACCCAACAACCACTTGGTGGTAAGGCACAATTTGGTGGTCAAAGATTTGGAGAAATGGAAGTTTGGGCTTTGGAAGCTTATGGTGCAAGCCATACCCTCCAAGAAATTCTAACTGTAAAATCAGATGATGTTACAGGACGTGTAAAAACTTACGAATCCATTGTAAAAGGCGAAAATATCCCAGATCCAGGAACTCCAGAATCATTCAAAGTTCTAGTAAAAGAGCTTCAATCACTTGCCCTAGATGTTGAGCTATTAGATGATGATGGTTCAGTAATAGAAATTAAAGAAAATGTAGACGAACAAGATAGATTTAGTCAAGTTGACAAAATAGATGCATCAAAAATAAAATCCCAAACAAGATCTTTAACACAAAACTTGAATAGTTCAGAAGAAAATGAAAGCGAAAGTGAAGAAGATAGTGAAGATATTCAAATAGAAGAAGAATTTGAAAGCCTATATCAAAAAGATTCAGAAACTGACGGATTTAGCATCAAGGAAGTAGAATAGGGAGATTTATGAGCGAATTACAAAATTTTGACGGGATGAGGATGAAAATTGCATCCCCTGAAAAAATCAGATCCTGGTCTCATGGTGAAGTTAAAAAACCAGAGACAATCAATTATAGAACCCTTAAACCAGAAAAAGATGGTCTATTTTGCGAAAAAATATTTGGACCAACCAAAGACTATGAGTGTTCTTGCGGCAAATACAAGAGAATTAGATATAAGGGCGTAGTTTGTGAAAAATGTGGAGTTGAAGTAACAAAGGCAAAAGTTCGTCGTGAAAGAATGGGACACATTGAACTAGCTGCTCCAGTAAGTCATATTTGGTATTTTAAAGGAATTCCATCAAAAATGGGATTACTACTTGATATGAGTCCTAGAATCCTTGAGAAAATCCTTTATTTTGCCTCTTATGTAGTAATAAATCCTGGCCAGACAGACCTATACGTTAAGCAAGAAATTTCTGAAACAGAATATCAAGATATAATAGAAAAATATCCAGACGATACAGAATTTAAGGCTGCTATGGGCGCTGAAGCTGTTAAGGAATTACTAGCAAATATAGACTTAGAAAAAGAATATGAACTATTGATGAAAGAGCTTGAAGAAGCAACAGGTCAAAAGAAAGTTAGAATTTCAAGACGTCTTGAAGTTGTAGATGCTTTTATAACAAGTGGCAACAAACCTGAATGGATGATTCTTGACGTTCTTCCAGTTATGCCACCAGAGCTTAGACCAATGGTGCAACTTGAAGGTGGAAGATTTGCCACATCTGACCTAAATGATCTTTATAGACGTGTAATCAATAGAAATAACAGATTAAAAAGACTTTTAGATATTGGAGCTCCAGAAATCATCGTAAGAAACGAAAAAAGAATGCTTCAAGAAGCTGTCGATGCCCTAATAGACAATGGTAGAAGAGGAAGAGCTGTAACAGGTGCTTCTAATAGAAATATGAAATCTCTATCAGATCTTCTAAAAGGAAAATCCGGACGTTTTAGACAAAACTTACTAGGTAAACGTGTAGATTATTCAGGCCGTTCAGTAATAGTTGTAGGTCCAGATCTAAAATTTAACCAATGTGGTTTACCACAAGAGATGGCACTTGAATTATTTAAGCCATTTATAATGAATAAGGTCGTAGATCGTGGCATGGCTCACAATCTAAAAGCTGCCAAGAAAATGGTAGAGAAAAAAGATCCAAGAGTTTATGAAGTCTTAGAAGAAGTTATAAAAGATCATCCAGTCTTATTAAACCGTGCCCCTACTTTGCACAGACTTGGTATTCAAGCTTTTGAACCAGTTCTTGTAGAAGGTAAGGCAATAAAACTACATCCACTTGCTTGTAACGCATTTAATGCGGACTTTGATGGTGACCAAATGGCTATCCACTTGCCATTATCAAATGAAGCACAAATAGAAGCAAGACTTTTGATGATGTCAACAAATAATATTTTAGGCTTAAAAGATGGAAAACCAATAACCACACCTTCTCAAGATATGGTATTAGGTGCATATTATCTAACAACTATCAAAGAAGGCGCCAAAGGCGAGGGAATGGTTTTTGAATCAACCAATGAAATGAAAAAAGCTCTTCTAACAGGAGCAGTAGAATTTCAAAGTGAAGTTTCAGTAAGAATCAAAAAAGACCCAGAAGATAAGGGCAAAATTGTAAAATCTTCTGTAGGTAGATTTATCTATAACGAGGGAATTCCTCAAGATTTAGGTTATGTAAATCGAAAAGAAGATCCATATTCACTAGAAATAGATCAAGTTATCGATTCTGGTGTTCTAAAAGATATAGTAGGTAGGTGTTTTAGAAAACATGGCAATATCAAAACTGCAGAAGTTTTGGACTATATCAAACAAACAGGCTATAAATACTCAACCCTTTCAGGACTTACAGTTTCTATGGCAGATGTAAATATTCCAAAAGAAAAATGGGATATCATAGCTGAAGCTGATAACGAAGTTGACAAATACGAAAAACTTTACAGACGTGGTCTTATAACAGATGACGAAAGATATGAAAAAGTAATAGATATTTGGAGAATTACAACAGATAGGGTAACAGACGCTCTACTAAGTGATTTGCGTGATGATAACAACATAAAAATCTTTGCAGATTCTGGTGCCCGTGGTTCAACCAACCAAATCAGACAATTAGGCGGTATGCGTGGACTAATGAGCCAGGCTGATGGTAAAACAATAGAAATTCCAGTAAAGGCAAACTTTAGAGAAGGACTTTCTGTACAAGAATACTTTATCTCAAGCCACGGTTCTCGTAAGGGTCTTACAGATACAGCTCTAAGAACAGCAGACTCAGGTTACTTAACTCGTAGGATGGTAGATATTTCTCAAGATGTAATAGTTACAGAAGATGATTGTCATACCCATAGTTATGTTGAAGCCTACGAATTTAAAGATGGCAACGAACTAGTAGAAAACTTATACACCCGTATAGTTGGTAGAACTTCATTTGAAGATATAAAAGATGAAAATGGAGAGCTAATTGCTAGCAAAGATCAATTAATAGATGAAGATACAGCCGATAGAATAGTTCAAGCAGGCATAAAGAAAGTAAAACTACGTTCAGTTCTTGAATGTAAGGCTAAACAAGGTGTTTGCGCAAAATGCTATGGTAGAAACTTAGCAACAGGAAAACCAGTTAATATTGGAGAGGCTGTAGGAATAATAGCAGCTCAATCAATAGGTGAGCCTGGTACACAACTTACCATGAGAACCTTCCACTCAGGTGGTATAGCAGGAGTAGGAATAACCTCAGGTCTTCCAAGAGTTGAAGAATTATTTGAAGCTCGTAAACCTAAAGGACTTGCTTATATAGCAGAAAATTCTGGAACTGTAAGTCTAATCCAAAATGAAAAGAAAACTGACGTAGAAATCTTATCAGAAGATGGCTATGCTCAAAAATATAACATTCCATTTGGCTCAAGAATTCTTGTCCACGATGGAGATGTGGTAGAAAAGGGAGCTCAACTAACAGAAGGTTCTCTAGATCCACATGATGTATTAAATGTTTTAGGCAAAGTTGGAGTTCAAAATTATATCACCAAGGAAGTACAAAAAGTTTACCGTATCCAAGGTGTAGAAATTGACGATAGACATATAGAAGTAATAACTCGTCAAATGCTAAAGAAAGTAAAAATTGAAGATTCTGGAGATAGTCAATTCTTACCAGGATCCTTGCAAGAAAGACGAGAAGTTGAGCAAGTTAATGAAAAATTGGAAGCAGAAGGCAAAATGCCAGCTAAATACAGCCAAGAGTTACTTGGAATAACCAAGGCATCTCTTGCAACAAATTCATGGCTATCAGCAGCTTCTTTCCAAGAAACAACAAGAGTTCTAACAGATGCATCAATCAAAGGCAAAGTCGATGATCTAATGGGTCTTAAAGAAAATATCATAATAGGAAAACTAATACCAGCAGGAACTGGTATGAGACGCTACAACGATGTAGAAATAGATTATGAAACAAAAGAGCTAGAAGATGCACAAATTGCCATGAACATGGAAGCTTTAGAAAAAGAAGAAGCGCAAATATAAATTTTAAGGACTGTTTAAGGAAAATTTATTCCCTAACAGTCCTTTTTAATTTGCTATAACAATATCAAGATATCACTTTATAAAAAATCAACTTTAAAGCAAATGAAATAAAAGATAAATATTTGTATTATTATTCACTATAATTAAGGAAAATATGAAAACCTTAGTCAAATATGCAAAAAATCTTTAAAAAAAATTTACATTATTCATTTTATCTGTTATAATGCTGTTGGTGGGAAAAATAATCCACCTACATATTATAAAATCAGGAGGAGAAATTTTTAATATGAAAAGGTTTACTAAAGTTCTTCCTTTAGTTTTTGCATTAGTTTTCACAGCTTGTGGAAATAACGCAGATAAGAAAACAGAGGAAAACAAAGAAGCTAGCACAGAAACAAAAACAACAGAACAAGCTAGCACAGAGACAGCAACTAGTGGAGATAAAACTGTTTACAATTCTTTTATAGCAGCAGATCCAAACTCTATAGATGCTCAAAGAGGTTCAGATACATATGGTAACACAGTAGTTAACAACATCTACGAACCACTTTTAAGATTAGTTGAAGACGGTGATGGACTAAAAGTTGAAGAAGCAGCAGCTGAAAGCTGGGAACTTTCTGAAGATGGTAAAACATATACATTCCACATCAGACCAAATATGAAATGGGAAGATGGAGAGCCTTTAACAGCTAAAGACTTCGAATATGGTATCAAACGTACAGTAGATCCAAAAAGTGGTTCTGAAAGTGCCTTCTTACTTGCCGACATTGAAAACTTTATAGAATGTAACAAAGGCAAAAAACCACTTGATGAACTTGGAGTAAAAGCCACAGATGATATGACTCTAGAAATCAAATTATCTCATCCAGCAACTTACTTTACATCAATAATTCCATTTAGAGTTTGCTTCCCACAAAGACAAGACGTTGTAGAAGCAAAAGGTGATGCATTTGGTTCTGAAGCTGATACAGTAGTAGGATGCGGTCCTTTCAAACTAACAGAATGGACACACAACTCTCAATTAGTTCTTGAAAAGAACCCTGAATATTGGGATGCTGATAAGGTATCACTTGAAAAAGTTAACTTAAAAGTATTAACAGATATCAACGCTCGTATGAACGCTTTCCAAGCAAAAGAAATTATGTCAATAATTACAAACTTACCTGAATGGACACAAACATTTGATAAGATGGAAGGTATCGCAACAGCAGATGTGGCACTTCCATCAATGGATTACATGGTTCCAAACCACAAAGATGAGCTATTTAAAAACGCAAAAGTTAGAAAAGCCTTTAACCTTGCTTTAGATAGAGAAGGATTAAATGATGTTGTTCTTTCTGGACAATCAACACCAGCTTATTACTGGGTACCAGGTGCTATTACTCTAAATACAATAAACTTTAGAGAATTTGCTGGAGAACCACTAAAGAAAGCAATCGAAGAAAATTCTGACGTAAAAGCTTTACTTCAAGAAGGTCTTGATGAAATTGGCAAAGGTCAAAAACCAGAAGATCTTGAAATTAGCCTAATTATGACAAACGATACTTTCTTAAAAGCATATGGTGAATACCTACAAGAAAACCTACAACAAAAACTAGGTGTTAAAGTTAACCTAGAAACACTAGAATGGCCAGTTCTATCTAGTAGAGTTCAAAAAGGTGACTACCAATTAGCATTCTTAGCATGGTTTGCAGATTACAACAACCCATCAGCAATGCTTTCATTATTCAAATCTGATGCAGCAGCTGTAAACTCTGGTTGGACAAGCGCAGATTATGATAAACTAATTGATGAAGCAGCAATTGAAACTGATGATCAAAAAGCAGCAGAAATTTACAAAAACGCTGAACAAATGTTAGTTGATGAAGATGTTATCTATCCACTTATTACTGGTAAATCAACCCTATATTACCAAGATAATATAGAAAATATCAAAGTTAACCAATTCTCTACAGCTGGATATAAATATATCAAGATTAAATAAGAATAGAGAAAATATAAGAAAAGTAAGAAGCTGTTAGATTCTAACAGCTTCTGCAATTTTAGGAGATATAATGGCGAAATACATATTAAAGAGGTTATTATATATGGTTATAACCTTATTTATAATAACCACAATAACATTTTACCTAATGCACAATATTCAAGGTGATCCATTGACAGCAGCAGGTAAAACACTTCCAGCCCAAACGCTCGAAAACTATAGGATAAAATACGGTTTGGATAAGTCTACCACAGAGCAATATAAGATGTTCTTAGCTAATGCTATGCATGGAGATTTAGGTTCAAGTTTTAAATTTGCAGGTAGATCAGTTAGTGGAACTATTAAGGAAACTGCACCAATTTCTGGTAAAGTTGGTGGACAAGCAATGATAGTGGGTATTGTAATAGGTCTTACTTTTGGTATTATTGCAGCTCTTACCAGAAATAGATGGCCTGACTCGGTTATTAAAATTATTGCAATTATTGGAGTCACAGTTCCAGTTTTTGTTTTAGGATCACTTCTTCAATATTGGATGGGTGTAAAGAAGGGATGGTTCCCAACTTCTGGTTGGACAGGAGAATTTAAGTATTCTGTTATACCAACTATTGCCCTATGTTTTGGTTCTATTGCAACATATTCTAGATATATGAGAAGTAATGTTCTAGAAGTTTTAAATCAAGATTATATCTTGACTGCCCAAGCTAAGGGTGTTTCTAAATTTAACATTATAACCAAACACGTTCTAAGAAATGCTATGCTACCAATAGTTACAATCGTTGGACCACAAGTAGCAGCAATATTTACTGGATCTTTCATTATTGAAACTATGTTTTCAATTCCAGGACTTGGATATTATTTTGTAAACTCAGTTACTTCAAGAGACTATCCATTTATCATTGGAACTACTATATTTTATGCAGCATTATTCTTAGTTGTACAATTGTTAGTAGATATAGTTTATGGATTAGTAGATCCAAGAATAAAATTAGCTGAATAGGAGAATTTATGCAAAGTATTGATAAATCCTTATTTAATAAAATTTCTGATGATCAAAAATCTTCAGAATTTATAGCAAGACCAGTTGTTACTTATTGGTCAGATGCATGGAGAAGATTTAAGAAAAATAAACTCGCATTAATTTCCCTTATCATCTTAATTATTTTGACAGTTATGGTTATTATTGGACCAATGCTAACACCATATGAGTTTAATCAAATGGTTGGAGCAAAAAACCAAACACCAAATGCACAATTTTGGTTTGGTACTGATAACCTTGGTCGTGATATTTTCACAAGATTGTGGAGAGGTGGTAGAGTTTCTATCATAATTGGTATAGCAGGGGCTTTGATTTCTACAGTTATTGGTAGTGTTTATGGAGCTATTTCTGCTTATTTTGGTGGCAAAGTTGATACTATAATGATGAGAATTGTTGAAATTTTAATTTCAATTCCTTATATACTTATAGTAATAATTCTAAGACTTGCACTTGGTACATCAGGAATTGGTACTCTTATTCTTGCCATGACTATCACTGGTTGGTGTGGTCTTGCAAGACTTGTTAGAGGACAAATCTTATCTTTGAAGGAATATGACTATATTAAGGCTGCTCAAGTTCTTGGTGTAAGCAACAAAGACATAGTTTTAAAACACTTACTACCAAATACTTTAAATGTAATTTTGGTTTCAATTTCTTTTGATGTACCAGGTTATATTTTCTCAGAAGCTTTCCTAAGTTACTTATCACTTGGTGTACAACCACCTGAAACTTCTTGGGGCGCTATGGTTTCTGCAGCACAAAGTTATTTCCAATTCTATCCATACCAATTGCTATTCCCAGCTTTGATGATTGCCCTAACAATGCTTTCATTTACACTCCTTGGCGATGGACTTAGAGATGCCCTTGATCCAAATCTTAGAAGGTAGGTAATATGACAGAAGTAAAAACATTTAACTTAGCTAATAATATTAGTGAGAATGAAACAAACAAAGAAAATATTATAAAAGATGATGGTTTAAGCGTTGATAGAGTTAGTCATCATCAAATATTGTCTTACGAAAATAGGGATAAGGTTATAGAAGTTAGAGATTTAAACTTACACTTTGATACCTATGCTGGCGAAGTAAAGGCAATTAGAGGAGTTAGCTTTGATATTTACGATGGAGAAGTTTTAGCTTTAGTTGGTGAATCTGGTTGTGGTAAAACCGTTGTAAGTAAGTCAATTCTTCAAATTTTGCCAAATAATGCAATAATCCAAGAAGGCTCTGTAATTAATTATATGGGTAAGGATGTTATTCATATGAGTAAAGATGAGCTTAAAGATTACAAGGGTTCAGAAGTTTCAATGATTTTCCAAGACCCTATGACATCTTTAAACCCAACTACAAAAATTGGTAAACAAATTACAGAATCTTTGCTAATTCATACAAAAATGAGCAAAGCTGAAGCCAAAGCTGAGGCAATTAGACTTCTTGAAACTGTAAATATACCAAATGCTGCCAAAAGATTTAACCAATATCCATTTGAGCTTTCAGGTGGTATGCGTCAAAGAGTTATGATAGCAATTGCTCTTGCTTGTAATCCAAATGTTATTCTAGCAGATGAGCCAACAACAGCTTTGGATGTAACAATTCAAGCGCAAATCATCGACTTATTAAGAGAGCTAAAAGATAAACAAAATACATCTATAGTTCTTGTAACTCATGACCTTGGTGTAGTAGCAGATTTTGCAGATAGAATTCAAATAATGTATGCTGGCGAAATAATGGAAACTGGAACTGTAAGAGAAATCTTCTTTGATGGTAAACACCCTTACACCTGGGCTTTATTAAAATCAGTTCCTAAGATGAACTCTACAAAAGATGAAACTTTATATTCATTAAAGGGTACACCACCAGATCTAATTCAAGATATCAAAGGTTGTCCTTTTGTAGATAGGTGCGATTATGCTATGGAAATTTGTAGAGCTCAAAAACCACCGTTTTATGAATTCTCTAAATTCCACAAGTGCAGATGCTGGTTAAATCATGAATATGCACCAAAAGTAGAAAAACCTATATAGGAGTTTTTATGGAAAATAGAGAAAATAAAGAAGTACTTGTAGAAGTTAAAAATATGGATAAGTTTTTTAGAGTTGGCAAAAACCAAAATCTAAAAGCTTGCGAAGACATAAGTATAAATATATACAAAGGTGAAACATTAGGTCTTGTAGGAGAATCAGGTTGTGGAAAAACTACCTTTGGAAGAACACTTATCAAATTATATGATCCAACCAATGGAACTATAAAATATAAGGGTATTGATATAACAAAACTTGATAGATCTCAACTAAAGAAGTTTAGAAAACAAGCTCAAATGATTTTCCAAGATCCTTATGCATCCCTTGACCCTAGAATGACCATTGGAGATATAATTTCTGAAGGAATTCGTGTTCACTTTAAGGATATGAAGGAAAAAGAAATTCAAGCTAAAGTTTCAGACCTTTTGCAAACTGTAGGACTTAATGCAGAACATGGTGCAAGATTCCCTCACGAATTATCCGGTGGACAAAGACAAAGAATTGGTATAGCAAGAGCACTTGCAGTTGAGCCAGAATTTATTATTTGTGATGAGCCAATATCAGCCCTTGATGTTAGTATTCAGGCACAAGTTGTAAACTTATTAATAGAATTGCAAAATACAAGAAAGTTGACCTACTTATTCATTTCTCACGACCTATCAATGGTTTCACACATATCAGATAGGGTTGGAGTAATGTATTTAGGATCTATGGTTGAAGTTGCAAAATCAGAAAGAATCTATGCTAGCGCTTATCACCCATACACCCAAGCTTTGATTTCAGCAATTCCTATACCTGATCCTGATGTATCAACAGCAGGCTATGAAAAACTAGAAGGAGAAATTCCTTCACCAATCAATGCACCTGTTGGTTGCAAATTTAACACACGTTGCAAATACGCAATGGATATTTGTAAAAAAGAAAGACCATCTCTAGTAGAACTTGAACCAAATCATCTATGTGCTTGCCACCTATATGACCAAGGACTAGAAGAAGGTATAGAAAAAATCGAAAGAATAAAAAAAGAATTAGAGAAAAAAGAAGAGATAATACTCTAATTTAAATCTAGACAAAATTAAATAAATAGCAAAAACTAACCTTAAACGGCAAAAGCCTTTAAAGAGTTAGTTTTTTTATTGGAAAATTTATTTTTTATAATTAAATCATCGGCCAATTTCTGTTATAATAAAAAACATAGGAGGAATTATGGCTAAAAAAAAGCGCTTTAATCGTACATATAGTCCCAAGAAATTATCGACAATACTAACTTTTGTAGGGACAGGAATTTTATGTGGAATAGTTATAGGAAGTTTTAAGACTCTTATTAAATTTTATTCAGGCCTTATGCTTGATCTATTTGCCAAAGCAGAGGGAAATATTTCTTATTCCATTTTAATACTTGCCTTATTTTTCATTATTGGAAGTTTTATTTATTATTTATCAAAAAAAGATCCAAATATCAATGGTTCAGGAATCCCAGTTATCTATGCTATGTTAAATGATAAGCTAAATGTCAATTCTTTTAGAACTCTAATTAGAAAATTTATAGCAAGTATTCTCACAATTGGTTCAGGACTTACTCTTGGTAGAGAAGGACCATCCGTACAAATTGGCGGACTTATTGGAGATATTGCCCACAAAATGACCAAATCAGAAGAAGATAAGTCTTATTTTATAGGAGCATCAGCTGGAGCAGGACTAGCAGTAGCTTTTAACGCTCCAATGGCTGGGGTTTTATTTACCATAGAAGAAATTTTCAAAAAAACTGACAGAAAAGTTTTTCTATCAACAGCAATTACAATTTTCTCAGCAGTTATTACTTCAGATTTAATCTTTGGAAATTTGCCAGCCTTGGTAAATGTTCCAAAATTTCATGTAATGCATCTAAAAATGATAATTCATCTAGTAATTTTAGGAATAATTACAGGTTTATCTGGAGTATTTTTTAACAAGATAGTTATTGGGTCTAAGGGATTTTTTGGAAAAATTAATATTAATCCTTTCGTAAAATATATGATTCCTTTCATAATCACAGGACTTGTTTTAATGGTTGATATTAACCTATTTTCTTCAGGAGAATCTTATATATTTTTCCCTATCAAAGGAAACCCAAATCTAGGAAGACTAATTTTTTTGTATTTTGCAAAAATATTATTATTAGCCTTGGCTTTTGGAGTGAGCATACCAGGTGGATCTTTGGTTCCACTTTTAGTAATAGGTTCGCTTGTAGGAAATATATTTGCAAGCTTTTTAGCAAATATAGGCTTAATTGATCCGCAATTAATTTTGGTATTTTCCATGATGGCAATGTGTGGCCACTTCTCAGCCATAGTAAGAACACCGATTACAGCAATAATTTTAGTTTTGGAAATGACAGGAGGAGCTTTTAACTATTTATTAGGCCTATCAGTAGTAAGCCTAGTATCCTACTCCACAGCAGAAATCTTTAAATCAAAACCTTTCTATGATCACTTGTATGAGATTTTGATAAAAAAATAAAGTAAAAAACTGACCTATAAATTGTTCAACAAAATATAGGTCAGCTCCTTTATTAATATGAATCGCCACCGATTATTTTTCCATCATATGCATCTACATAAACCATATCATCAGAAATTTCTACAATATATGCCAGATGCAAATCTTTACTTTCTTTTTCTTTTTGTTTATTTTCATCGAAAAAATCATTTGAATCAACAACGGTCAAAGTAATTTTGTCTACCTTCCTAGCTTTATTATCTAGAAAATCAAGAGCAATTTTACTAGCTTCATCTTCACTAATTTTTGCTTCTTTTTCAATTTTATAATCACTAAATTTATTATATAAAATCACTCTATCTTTTACGTTATCAAAAACCACTCTTATTTGATTGTATGGATTAAAAACTCCTGCTGGATTTTCCTCATAAAATGAATACGCAATGTAATCTTTAGTAAAATCAGATTTTAACACTTTAGTATAATTTTTATCTATAAAATTTTCCTTGATTGATTCTACAAAAGCTTCGCTAGGGTATTTTTTATCAATTTCATTATCAGAAAATTCTAATAAATCTAAAAAATCTGCATGAATAAGTTCTCCTTTATTATCAAAAAGAAGACTACTGACCTTATCTCCTAAAACTTCAAGTTTTCCGGATTTTATATTTTTCTTATAGTTTTTGTCAAACTCTTCTTTTGATATGTCATAACCTAAAGTTTTAAAAACATTTATGATTTTTTCATCAGAAATTTTCTCATTGTCGTTACTAGTTTTGCTTTCATTGGCTTTGATATTTTTACTTTGATTAGCTGTACACGAAAATAGGATAAGTGCAAATGTTACACATATAAAGATATTAATAAATTTTTTTAATTTCATATTTGACTCCTAATATTACTATGGAATTTTATATTTGTTAATTTTAAAATACCAACAATTTAAACATTGTCAATGTGAAAATATAGTTATTTTATTTGTATAATTAAAATAATTTTAAATAAGTGATAATAAAAATTTATTAGTCGTCTATAATAATATTTTGCAATTTTTCCTAAAAAATTATTAATCTATGTAATGTTTTGTAAAAAGCCATAAAAAAAGAGGCTATAAGCTAGCCTCAAATTATTAGATTAATTTTTTAACTTCTTCTAAAGCCTTATCAAAGTCTACTTCGTTTGTTACTTCTGGAACGTATTGTACATATCTAACAATTCCATCTTTGTCTACTATTACAACTCCACGAGCTAGTAATTTGTTTTCTTCCATCAAGAATCCGTATTTTTCGCCAAATTCACGATCTTTATAATCTGAAACCATTATGGTATTTTCTATGCCCTCATTTGAGCAAAATCTAGCTTGAGCAAATGGCAAATCTTCAGTTATTGTTACGATTTTTACATTTTCAAGTTTGCTTGCTTCTTGGTTAAATCTTTTTGCTTGCAAAGCACATACGCTTGTATCAAGAGATGGAGCAACTGAGTAAACTACGACATTTCCTTCATTTTCTTTGCTGTCAAAAACTGACAAATCGTTTTTTGTTGCCTTAAATTCAGGCGCCTTATCAGAAACTTTAATTTCTTTTCCTAGTAAATTTACATCATTTCCTGCAAATGTTATTTTCATTTTCAAACCTCCTAAAATTTATTTACATTATGATTATACCATTAAATTTTTAAATAAATTATTTTTTTAAAATTTTTCTGAAAGTTATCATTAATATCTCTTAGTTGTTGAAATTTAGTTGACATATCGATTCGAAGATAGTAGAATATTTAAGTATTGGCATGCTTGCCAATATTATTAAATTATAAAAGAAAAGGAGGTGCATTATGCCTACAATTAACCAACTTGTTAGGACAGGTAGAAAAAGTGAAAAATCTAAATCAAATACACCAGCTTTAGGTTATAACTACAATACTTTAAAAAGTAGAATTACTCCTAACCAATCACCACAAAAACGTGGAGTTTGTACATCAGTTAGAACCGTAACACCAAAAAAGCCAAACTCAGCTTTACGTAAAGTTGCCAGAGTTAGACTAACTAATGGTGCGGAAGTACTTTCATACATTCCAGGTATTGGTCACAACTTACAAGAACACTCTGTTGTGCTAATCAGAGGTGGAAGAGTAAAGGACCTTCCAGGTGTGCGTTATCACATCATAAGAGGTACTCTTGATACTGCAGGAGTTAACGGACGTAAACAAGGTAGATCTAAATACGGCGCTAAAAAAGGCCAAAACTAGGATCTAAAATAAGTGCATAATGTACCTATTATATATAGAAATCATTCTTGCACACAACGATATATTTAGTCGAGTACTAATGATATTACTTAAAAATTGGTAAAGGAGGGAAGCAAAGTGTCAAGAAAGGGACATATACCAAAAAGAGAAGTAATGCCTGATGCTAAGTATAACGATAGAGTTGTAACAAAACTTATCAATAACGTTATGCTTGATGGCAAAAAAGGCCTTGCTACAAGAATCGTCTATGAAGCATTTGCTATCGTAGAAGAAAAGACAGGAAATGACGCACTAGAAGTTTTCTACCAAGCTATGGAAAATATAATGCCAACACTTGAAGTTAAAGCACGTAGAATTGGTGGTGCTAACTACCAAGTTCCTATGGAAGTTAGACCAGAAAGAAGACAAACTCTAGCTTTAAGATGGCTAGTAAACTTTTCTAGAGCTCGTGGTGAAAAAACAATGGTTGAAAGATTATCTAAAGAAATTTTAGATGCATCTAACAACTCTGGTGCAGCTGTAAAGAGAAAAGAAGAAATGCATAGAGCTGCAGAAGCAAATAAAGCATTTGCACACTACAGATACTAAATTTAGGGGGATAAATGCCTAGACAAGTAGGATTAAAAGATACCAGAAATATAGGAATCATGGCTCACATAGATGCCGGAAAAACAACTGTAACAGAAAGAATCTTATATTACACTGGTAAAATTTACAAAATAGGTGATACCCATGATGGTACAGCTGTTATGGACTCCATGGAACAAGAAAAAGAACGTGGAATTACCATTGGTTCAGCTGCAACTACAGCTTTTTGGAAAGATCATAGAATTAACATTATCGATACTCCAGGACACGTTGATTTTACTGTAGAAGTAGAAAGATCACTTAGAGTTCTTGATGGTGCAGTAGCTTTATTTGATGCAAAAAGCGGGGTAGAACCACAATCAGAAACTGTATGGAGACAAGCAGACAAATACCACATTCCAAGAATATGTTTTATTAACAAAATGGATGCAACAGGTGCTGATTTCTTCATGTCAGTAGAAACAATAAAAGATAAATTAAAAGCTAATGCGCTACCACTTGAAATTCCAATAGGTAGCGAACAACAATTCCAAGGTGCAGTTGACCTAGTAACAATGGAAGCTGTAACCTACAATACAGAAGACTTAGGAGCTCATCCATTATATAGCGAAATTCCAGATGATCTTAAAGCACAAGCTGAAGAATATAGAAATAATATGCTTGAAGAATTATCAGAAATTGATGATAATATAATGATGAAATATCTTGAGGGCGAAGAAGTAAGCGTTGAAGAAATAAAAGCTGCAATAAGAAAAGGAACAATTGAACAAAAAATATTCCCTTGCTTATTAGGTTCAGCTTACAAAAACAAAGGTGTTCAACCACTTCTTGATGCAATAATAGATTTCATGCCAAGCCCACTAGATGTTCCAAATATCAAAGGAACTGATCCTAAAGATGAAACAATAGAACTTGAAAGAAAAGCAACAGATGATGGCCCACTAGCAGCTCTTGCCTTCAAAGTTGTAACAGATCCTTACGTTGGTAAATTAATCTATACAAGAATTTACTCAGGAACTATAGAGTCTGGTTCATACATCTTTAATGCAACCAAAGGTAAAAGAGAACGTGTTGGTCGTATAATGCAAATGCACTCTAACAAGCAACAAGAAATCGAAACTGGTTATGCTGGAGATATAGTTGCCTTATTAGGACTAAAAGATACAACAACAGGAGATTCCCTATGTGATCAAGATAATCAAATCATCTTAGAGAAAATGGAATTCCCTGATCCAGTAATATCAGTAGCAATAGAACCAAAAACAAGAGCATCTCAAGATAAGATGATCATTGGTCTACAAAAACTTGCTGAAGAGGATCCAACATTCGTAACTAGATCTGATGAAGAAACTGGACAAACAATAATCTCAGGAATGGGAGAACTTCACCTTGAAATAATCGTAGATAGACTTCTAAGAGAATTTAAAGTTGAAGCAAACATAGGTAACCCACAAGTAGCTTACAGAGAAGGTATCACTCAAGAAGCAGAAGCTCAAGGTAAGTTTGTAAGACAATCTGGTGGTTCTGGTCAATACGGTGATGTACATCTTAGAGTTACACCAGGTAAAGAAGGATCTGGAATCACATTTGAAAGTAAGATTGTCGGTGGTTCAGTACCAAAAGAATACATCAGACCAGTTGAAGAAGGTGTTCGTGAAGCAGCAACATCAGGAATCCTTGGTGGATATCCAATGGTAGATATGCATGTTGTACTATTTGATGGTTCTTACCACGAAGTAGACTCATCAGAAGTAGCCTTCCACGTAGCAGGTTCAATGGGACTTAAAAATGCAGTAGCAAAAGCAAAACCAGTATTACTTGAACCAATAGAAAAAGTTGAAATTACAACACCAGATGAATATCTTGGAGATGTAATGGGCGATGTATCATCTAGACGTGGAAAAATTGATGGAATGAATCCAAAAGATGGAATCCATGTATTAGATGCTTTCATACCACTATCAGAGATGTTTGGATATGCAACAGATCTTCGTTCAAAAACTCAAGGTAGAGCAACATACTCAATGCAATTTGACCACTATGCTCAAGTACCAGAATCAGTAAAAGAAGAAGTATTAAATAAATAATAATAGGAGATTAAAATGAGTAAACAACAATTTGAAAGAACCAAACCACACTTGAATATCGGAACCATCGGCCACGTAGACCATGGTAAAACAACAACAACAGCAGCAATAACCCAAGCACTAAACAAAAAATACGGCACAGGTGAATATATAGACTACGAACACATCGACAAAGCTCCAGAAGAAAGAGAAAGAGGAATCACAATCAATACCTCAGTAGTAGAATACGAAACACCAAAAAGACACTATGCTCACATAGATGCACCAGGCCACGCAGACTACGTTAAAAACATGATCACCGGAGCAGCACAAATGGACGGAGCAATCATAGTAGTAAGTGCAGCAGACGGTCCAATGCCACAAACAAGAGAACACATCCTACTAGCAAGACAAGTAGGCGTACCAAAAATAGCAGTATTCCTAAACAAAGAAGACCAAGTAGACGATCCAGAACTAATCGAACTAGTAGAAATGGAAGTAAGAGACCTACTAAACGAATACGAATTCGACGGAGACAACTGCCCAGTAGTAGTAGGATCAGCATTAAAATCCCTACAAGAAGGCGGCGAAGGCCCATGGAGCGACAAAATCCTAAAACTAATGGAAGAAGTAGACGAATACTTTGACATACCAGAAAGAGACAACGACCTACCATTCCTAATGCCAGTAGAAGACGTAATGACAATCTCAGGCCGTGGAACAGTAGCAACAGGAAGAGTAGAAAGAGGAACCCTAAAAGTAGGCGACACAGTAGAAATCGTAGGACTAACAGAAAAAACAAGCCAAGCAGTAGTAACAGGCGTAGAAATGTTCCACAAATCACTAGCCCAAGCAGAAAGTGGAGACAACGTAGGAATCCTACTAAGAGGCGTACAAAGAAATGAAATCTCAAGAGGCCAAGTACTAGCAAAACCAGGCAGCGTACACCCACACACAGAATTCGAAGGTCAAGTATACGTACTAACCAAAGAAGAAGGTGGACGTCACACCCCATTCTTCAGTGGATACAGACCACAATTCTTCTTTAGAACAACAGACGTAACAGGTGATATCCAACTAGAAGACGGCGTAGAAATGGTAATGCCAGGAGACAACGCAACATTTAAAATCACCCTACAAAAACCAATCGCTCTAGAAGAAGGCTTAAGATTCGCAGTAAGAGAAGGCGGAAGAACAGTAGCATCTGGAGTAGTAACAAAGGTTGTTAAATAATCTGTGTTATTACACTAAACAATAAAGATCAAAAAGAGTAGACAATAGTCTGCTCTTTTTTAGTATTAGCTTTAGTATAATCAAATTGACAAGGTCAAGGACTAAGTGTTACACTACTAACGGAGGTTACTATGTCATATATGTTAGATAAATTTTTAAATTATGTAAGTTACGATACACAAAGTGATGATAAAAGCTCCTCTTGTCCATCAACAAAGGGACAATTGGAATTAGGAAAAAAATTAGTAGCAGATCTTAAAGAAATCGGCATTGAAAATGCAGTGCAAGATGAAAATGGATATATTTATGCTTCAATTGATGGAACTATCAAAGATGCTCCAAAAATTGGGCTTATAGCTCACATGGATACAGCCTTAGAGCTAAGTGGAAAAAATGTAAATCCACAAATAATAGAAAATTATGATGGGAAAGACATAATTCTTAACGAAAAATACAAATTAACCAATGAAGAATTTCCATTTTTAAAAGATTTGACCGGTCATAAATTAGTTACAACAGATGGCACTACTTTACTTGGAGCTGATGATAAGGCTGGTGTTTCAATAATTATGACAATAGCCAAGTATTTTATGGGAAATAGAGACTTAAAATTTGGCGATATAAAAATAGCTTTTACACCAGATGAAGAAATCGGTAGGGGAGCAGATTTATTTGATGTAAAAAGATTTGGAGCTGACTTTGCTTATACCATTGACGGTGGACCAGTAGGAGAATTAGAATACGAAAACTTCAATGCTTGTAGCGTTAGTGTTGATATAGAAGGTAAAGCTGTTCATCCAGGTTCTGCTAAAAATGTTCTAATCAACGCACTTTTACTTGCCATAGAATTTAATTCTATGCTACCAGTTAACCAAAGACCAGAATATTCTGAAGGATATGAGGGTTTTTATATGCTTCAAGAAATAAATGGAACTGCAGCAAGTGCTAAAATGGATTATATAGTTAGAGACTTTTTTAAAGATTCTTTCCAAGCTAAAAAAGATTTGCTAAATGAAATAGGCGATTTTTTAAATAAGAAATACGGACATGTTATAGATATTACTATTAAAGATTCATATTATAATATGAAAGAAAAAGTTCAACCGCATATGGAAATTGTGGAATTGGCAAAAAATGCCATAGAAGATGTTGGTCTTACACCAATTATCAAGCCTATCCGCGGTGGTACAGATGGAGCAAGCCTATCATATAAAGGACTTCCAACACCAAATTTGTTTACAGGTGGGTATAATTATCATGGAAGATATGAAATAGTTTCTGTAGATTTGATGGAAAAATCTTACGAAGTTATTAAAAATATCATAATAAACAATGCGAAAGGAAATAATTAATGGAAAATTTACAACCTCAAAGAGTATTTTATTATTTTTCAAAACTAATGGAAATACCAAGAGTAAGTCATCATGAAAAAGAAGTTTCAGATTATTTAATAAAAACTGGCAAGGAATTGGGTCTTTTTACTTATCAAGATGAAAATTTAAACGTTATTTTAAGAAGAGATGCAGCCAAAGGCTATGAAAATGCACCAAAAGTTATAATCCAAGGTCACATGGATATGGTTGGATCAAAAACTGAAGATTCCACTCATGATTTTACCAAAGATCCTATAATTCCGGTAATTGAAGGAGATTATCTAAAAGCTAAAGATACAACTTTGGGAGCAGATAATGGTATAGCAGTTGCAATGGGTCTTGCTCTATTGGAAGATGAAAATTACAAGGGACCACAACTAGAATTAGTTGTAACTACTGACGAAGAAACTTCAATGTCAGGCGCCTTAGCTTTGGCAGATGATGTCTTAGAAGGAGAATATCTAATAAATTTGGATTCTGAAGAAGAAGGAATACTTACAGTAGGTTCTGCTGGTGGCATAACATTTTTCGTAAGCCAAGAAATCGGAGAATTAAGCGAAAAAGAAGGCTTTGAAATTAAACTATCAGGACTTTTAGGTGGACATTCAGGTATGCAAATCCATGAAAAAAGAGGAAATGCAGTAAAAATCCTAGGTCAAATCTTAGAAAAAATTGAAGATGAAATAAGCATTGGAGAATTTACAAGCGGAACTTTTGACAATGTAATCCCATCTAGCGGCAAAGTTTTGGTTTTTGATACAAGTTTAGAAAAAATTGAAAAAGCAAAAGAAGAAGTTTTAAAAGAAAATTCTGATTTGCTTGGAAATTTACAAATAGCAGTTAAAGAAACTAAGGGAAAGGATTATAGCAAAGACTTTAGCCAAAAAGTGATAAAAATGGTTAATACTATGCCTACAGGCGTAAATACTTTTATGAAAGATGGCAAGACTGTTGAATCTTCAGACAACTTAGCTCTAATCAAAGAAGAAGATGGAAATCTAAAAAGCGAAATTTCCCTAAGATCTTCAAACCATGAGGTCCTTGATGAATTAAGAGAAAAAATAGGAAAAATTTTAGAAGAAAATTCTTTAGCTTACACAATTGGCGCAGTTTATCCAGGTTGGGAATATAATGAAAACTCAAAACTTAGACCACTTGCTGAAAAAGTCTACAAAGAAATGGAAGGCAAGAAATTTGATACGATTGTAATTCATGCAGGTCTTGAATGTGGTTGCTTCTACGAAAAATATCCACACTTAGATATAATTTCAATTGGACCAAATATTTCTGGCGCTCACAGCCCAGAAGAAAAGCTAGAAATCAAATCTTGCCAAAGAGTTTTCGCTTACGTTAAAAAACTTTTAGAAGAAATTAAGTAAAATCATAAGAACATAGGCCTATATAACAGGGTTTATGTTCTTTTTTTGCTAAATTTTCTTTAATAGATAATTTATTTACAATTCTTTATAAAACATAACAAAACCAGTATAATATTATTCTTGGAGGTTTTATGAGTAAAAAATCAATTACAATCATGTTAGCTTATGTTGGAGTTGTAACAGGGGCTGGTCTTGCTTCTGGTCAAGAACTCTTGCAATATTTTGTTTCTCTAGGAATTCCTGGTCTTATCGGCATAGGAATTGTTGGGATTTTACATATACTTTTTGGTGGAATTTTATTAACAATGGGTTCCCACTTTTTGGCAAGCGATCATTCTGACGTTTTTGGAGAAATAACCAATAAATTCATAGGTAAATTTATGGATCTTGGTCTTATTTTTACCTGTTTTGTTATGGGATTTGTAATGATAGCAGGAGCAGGCTCAAATTTAAACCAAGCTTTTGCAATAGACAAATGGATTGGTCAAGTTATCTGTGCATCTTTGATAATAATTGTTGGCATGTTAGATTTTGAAAAAGTTTCCAAAGTTATAGGCTCTTTTACTCCTATGATAATTATCTTAACCCTAATAGCTTCAATCTATACTTTTATCAATTTCAAAGCTGACTGGAGAAGTCTTAATGACTTTGCTATAAAACTACCGTCAAATTTTAATTCGCTAATATTTACTATTTTAAACTATTATGGAGTTTGCCTAATGAGTGGCGTTTCCATGGGATTTGTTTTAGGAGGAGAAGAACTAAATCCAAAAGATGCTGGAATTGGTGGACTATTAGGAGGAGCGATTGCTGGTCTTTTGGGAATTTTGATATCTTTTACCTTATTTATACGCATTAGAGAAGTGGCAACTCTTGATATTCCAATGTTATACATAATTTCAGATATAAATCCAGTTCTTGGGAAAATCATGGCTCTAGTTATATTTGGAATGATATTTAATACAGGAATTTCACTTTTTTATGCCCTAGCTCGAAGATTTTCAAATGGTAAAGAAAATAGATTTAAGTTTTTATTGGTAGTCATAACTCTAGTAGGCTTTGCTTTAAGCTTTGGTGGATTTAAAAAACTTGTTTCGGTTTTTTATCCTATCATTGGTTATGTAGGAATAGCTATGATGCTTTTGCTTCTTATATCATGGTTTAGAACTAAAGAAGATATAAAAAAAGAAAACTACTGGAGAGTTGGCATAGCTTACTATATGAGAAAAAAAGTAGACGATAGTATAAAATTTACTAAAAAAGATGAGAAAAAACTTGAAAATTTGATAGAAAAATCAAACGTAGATAATGAGCAATTAGAAAATATGGCAGAAGATTATATCAAAAATGATCTTGAAAATGAATAATAAATAGGCTGGTAATAAGAATAAAATTACCAGCTTTTTTATTTAAAATACAACCAATTTAAGGCCTTTGGGCAAATTTCAAAGTTTATTTCTTTTGTTTTAAAAATTTCTCCGTCAATATTTGCCAAAATTTCCTTCTTTGCTTTAATTTTCCCACTCTTTATCCTATATTCAGATAAATATTTAGAATCTTGGTGTTTGCCTTTTTTATATTTTAATATTAGGGGAATTAGATTAAATTTTGGGAATTTTTCGCATAAAACTAAATTGATTATCCCATCGTCAATTTTCCCATCTGGTGCAGGATTAAAGCCTGAACCATAGTAAGAGCCGTTACAAATGGCAGAAATTAGATATTCATTTTTAAGATTGATTTTTCTACCGCAAGCTGAGGTTAAAGAAATATCTAAATCCATATAGGAAAGATGAAAAATTCTATTAATAACTGCTTTTACATAGGCTTTTTTGCCCAATGACTTATCTTTTTCTAAATATTGGTAGGCTTTTGACAAAATTTCCGTATCAAAACCAAGACTTGTGACATTGATACAATATTTTCCATTCACTTTTATCAGATCTATTGGTCTAATTTCAAAATCAAAAGTATCTTCGATTTTAAAATTAGAATAATCGAAGTTTTTAGAAAAATCATTGCCAGTTCCTGTTGGAATTAAGCCAATAGCAACATCTTTACCTTTGCAAAGATTAATAACTTCATTTAAGGATCCATCGCCACCAAGAAGAATAATTACCTTATCGTCAAAATCAGAATTTAGAAAATCATTAACAATTTCTTTGATATGACCCTTGTATTTGGTTTCTTTGACAATTATCTCATCTTCTTTGCCATAGGACTTGTAAATTTCTTCAATTTGTTTTTTAGAAAAATCAAACTCAGTTGCACCAGCAAGTGAGCTTATTAAAAATAATTTTTTCATAAAATCATCCTATTCCACTATTTGTAGTTTAAATTTATATATAGATTTTAGTTGAAATCTAAGCAAACAAAATATTTGCAATAAAAATATCTCCAAATTATTCTTGCTATTTAAATTCAAAAAAAATTCTATTTTTATCGCCTTTAGTCAAATATTTCCTTTAGAGCCTTGTAGGTTTTAATCCTATTTTTTAGTCCATATATTGGTGTAAATCCTAGAATTTCATCAATACCATAAGTTTTAATTTCATCTTCCAAAATATTAGCAATTTCTTTTTTGCTTCCTTTTAATATAAATCTAGCATCATAAGATTTTTTAAGAATTGACTCTTCTTGACTGGTAAACTTATAATCTTTTAATTCTTCTGGATCGATTAACCCTTTGGAGCTACCCCTATATTGTTGAATATGAAAATAATCAAAGGATTTTCCCAAATACTCTAGCTCATCTTTGTCATCTGAAATTAGGATTTGATAGGACATAGAAATGTATGCTTTATCAGCAAAGGCTGATTGTTTGAAATTTTTTTTGTAGTCTTTAAATAATTTTGCCGGTGTTTCTACAGAAAAAAACTTGGCGTGTGAGTAAAAAATTCCAAACTCCGCAGCCTTTTTAATAGCTTGGCCAGTTGATCCTAGCATCCATGGACGGGGAAGATTTTCACCACTTTTTGGCATGGCCTTTGCCATAGAATAGCTAAAGTCATCTGGTCTTTTATCTTGTAAATAATCAAGCAAGGCTTTTATTTCATCAAAGAGATCATGAGATTTACTTGAGAAATTTTTATTTAAGGCACGAATTTCATAAGCACCGGCACCAGGAGCACGACCAAGACCAAGATCTACTCTGCCTGGGGCAAGATATTCCATAGTTTTAAAGGTTTCTGCGATTTTTAGTGGAGAATAATGCATAACCATGGTTCCACCAGTTCCTATATTTAAATTTTTAGTTATTGATAGAAAATAACTAGCTAATATTTCAGGGGCTACTGAAAGCAAATTCTCAAATCCATGATGTTCTGCAAACCAGTACCTATCATAAGAAAGTTTATCTAATTCTTCAACTAATTTTTTTGTATTTTCAAAGACTTCTTCATTACTTTGGGAAACTTCTCTAATTAATAAATCATGAACTCCTAGTTTCACTAAAACCTCCTTCTAATAATATAAGTGTCATTTATATAATTATACCAGATTCAGTGTAATGTTTGATAATTGAATATAATTAATATAATAACAATTGGCCTTATAGAAAAATTATGGATATTTTTTTTATAAATTTTAGAAATATTTTAATTGATTAATCTATAATTTTCCCAAATATCATCTAAGCACACAGCTGATTTTTTTCTGAAGGCTTAGATATTCTTATAAATTGACAAAATTATATTGTAAAGTTGTTTTCTAAATGTATGATATTTGTTGATGAGGAGTATTTATGAAAATTTTAGTTTTTGGACTTGGATATGTAGGATTATCCAATGCCATTTTATTATCTATAGACAACCAAGTAATAGGAATAGATGTTGACAAAAATAAAGTTGATTTGATTTCAAAAAAGCAATCACCATTAGAAGATAAAATGATAATTTCCTATTTGGCAAATGAAGATTTAAATTTAGAAGTTAGGACTAATCCAGAAGGCTTATTTGCTGATAGTGATTTAGCAATTTTAGCTTTGCCAACAAATTATGATGAAGAAACAAAATATTTTGATACATCTTTTTTAGATGAAGTAATAGAAAAAATCAAAAAAGAAAATGAAAATCTTCCGATTTTAATAAAATCAACCATACCAGTTGGCTACACAAAGGCAAAAAGAGAAGAATACCATTGTGATAATATAATATTTTCACCAGAATTTTTGCGTGAGGGTAAGGCCTTAGAAGATAGTTTCTATCCATCAAGGATCATAATAGGCGATAGGGGTAACTTAGCAGAAAAAATTGCTAGTTTGTACCAAAATCAAGCAAAAAATGATCCTCAAGTCTTTTTTATGGATTCAACAGAAGCTGAGGCAGTGAAATTATTTGCCAATACCTATCTTGCAATGAGAGTTTCATATTTTAACGAATTAGATACTTTTGCAGAAATCAAAGGCTTAAATACAAAAGATATTATAGATGGAGTTTCTTCCGATCCAAGAATTGGAAATTATTATAACAATCCATCTTTTGGTTATGGTGGATATTGCTTGCCAAAAGATAGCAAACAACTTTATGCAAATTTTGAAAATGTACCAAATTCTATTTTTGGCGCAGTAATAGAGGCAAATAAAATAAGAAAAGATTTTGTTAGCAAGCAAATTCTCAAAGATAAGCCAAAAACTGTAGGCATTTATAGATTAGTTATGAAAAAAGGTTCAGATAATTTTAGAAAATCCGCTATTTTTGATGTAATTAATAATATTAAAGATAAGACAAATGTAATAATTTACGAACCAACAATAAAAGAGAATGAATTTTATGGTCTAAAAATTGTAAACGACCTAGAAGAATTTAAAAAATCAGACCTAATCGTTGCCAATAGAATTGATGAAAAAATAGTCGATGTAAAAAATAAGATTTACACAAGAGATATTTATAACAAAGATTAAATTATATTATTTACGAGAGGTAATTTATGAGCGAGAAAAAAGAAAAATACATACCCTTGGTTCATTCAAAATTAAGAAAATCTTTTATTACAGTTCCAAAAGAAATTTACAAGGCAAGTGGCATTGTAATTTTTGAAAAAAGAATTAAATCCCTACTATTTACCACAGATCTTGCAATAATAAGAAATACCAATGCCGATAGTATTATGGTTGTATATCCTTACACCCCACAAAACTCCATTTCAGATGCCATTATTAATGTTGCAAATGTACCATGCTTTATTGGAGCAGGTGGAGGAACTACCCAAGGTTTGAGATCAAAATATGTTGCAATAGAAGCAGAACTTGCTGGAGCTTATGGAGTTGTAGTAAATTCTCCAATGCCAAATTCCGATATAAAAGAAATATCTGAATTTGTCGATATACCAGTAATAGCAACAGTTACAAGTCTTAAAAATGATTATATGGGCAAAATTAAAGCAGGTGCAGAAATTTTAAATATTTCTGGTGGCAGATACACAGCAGATTTAGTAAGAAAAATAAGAGCTGATGTAGGAGAAAAATTTCCAATAATTGCAACAGGCGGTAAAACAGGAGAGCAAATTTTAGAAACAATTGAAGCTGGAGCTAATGCCATAAGCTATACCCCGCCTTCAAGTGCAGAAGTATTTGCCCAAATGATGGACAAATACAGAAATGAAGATGTGGCAAAATAAGGAATAAAATATGTATGAAGGTTACATTACCGATATAAAAAGGATAAAAATTGGTCATAGCGAAAATTTAAAAGCAGGAACAGGACTTACAGTTTTAATCCCACCAGCAAATAACACTTGCTCAGTAGAAGTAAGAGGATCAGCACCAGGGACTCGTGAAACTGATTTATTAGATCCAATAAACAGCGTAGAATCTGTAAATGCCATAATTTTAAGCGGTGGCTCAGCTTATGGACTTGATGCAGCTAGTGGAGTAATGCACGCTTTAGAAAAAGATGGTTTGGGATTTGATGTTGGAGTTTGCAAAGTGCCAATAGTAAGCCAAGCAGTTTTATTTGACCTTGCCTATAAAGATTGGAAAATTCGCCCTGATGAAAAAATGGGTGAAATTGCCTACAAAAACGCAAGTGAAAAAGAAAATCGTCAAGGAATAATTGGAGCTGGCACAGGAGCTACTGTTGGAAAAATTTTGGGCATGGAAAATGCTATGAAATCTGGCCTAGGATCTGCAAGTATAAAAGTAAAAGATCTGATTGTAGCAGCTATAGTTGCAGTTAACGCCTTTGGCGATATCTACGATTATGAAAAAAGAATTCAAATTGCAGGGCCAAAAGTCGATGGGAAAATTTTAAATACGCTTGATATAATGCCAAAAACAATGATAGATTTTACAAGCTTTGCCAACAAAAATACAACAATTGGAATAATTGCAACAAATGCAAAATTTGATAAAACAAGGCTTAAAAAAATTTCTCAAATGGCTCATGATGGCTTTGCAAGATCAATAAACCCAGTTCACACAGGCTTTGACGGCGATACAATATTTGCTCTATCAACTAACGAAATAAATTCAGACCTTAATCTAGTTGGATCTTTGGCAGCTAAAGTTGTTTCAAGAGCCATAGCAAATGCAATTTATGCTAGCACAAGTAAAAATGGAATAAAAAGCAAGTGAAAATTAATCGACGATGTTATTAAAATCATATAGAACTACTTCGAACAACTAGATCAGATAAAAAAATTAATTTTATTAAAAAAATAATAATATTAAATAAGAAAATATTGACTTAATAAAAGAAAATAGTAAAATATATCAGTAACACTCTACTCCGTGAGCAATTAACGGGGTCGTTGACCAAAGGGAGGTGAAAAGATGAATAATTATGAAGCAGTATTGATTTTCAAAGCTGATATGACAGATGAAAGCAGAACTGAACTATTAGAAAAATTCAAAAATGTAATTGCAGAAAATGGTGAAGTTACAAGCGTTGATGACTGGGGCAAAAGAAGATTAGCTTACGAAATTAATTATATCAGAGATGGATATTATTATATCGTAGACTTTAAATCAGAGCCTGACCATATCAAGGAATTTGAAAGAAGACTTAGACTTTCAGAATCCATAATCAGATACATGGTTATCAGAAAAGAGGACTAATCAATGAATAGAGTTATACTTATTGGAAGATTAACAAGAGATCCGGAATTAAGATATACTCAAAATAACCAAGCAGTGGCAAGTTTTACTCTTGCTGTTGACAAAAGACTTAGTAGAGAAAAGAGAGCAGAAGCAGAATCTTTAAATCGTCCGACAGCTGATTTTATCCGCATAACTGTATGGGGTAAACAAGGTGAAAATGCATCCAGATATCTAAGAAAAGGAAGTCAATGCGCTGTTGAAGGTAGCATAAATACAGGTAGCTATCAAGATAGAGAAACAGGCAAAACTGTTTATACGACAGAAGTTTGGGCTAATAATGTTGAATTTATAGGCTCAAAATCTGATAATCAATCTAGCGGCTACAGTAATAGTAATTATGGTGACAACCAAGATTATGGTAACAATAATTATGGTGGCAACCAAGATTATGGCAATAATAATTACTCTCAAACAGGCTATCAAAACAATAATCAAAGCCAAGGAGCTTTTGATGATAACGACGATTTCTTTGATGATGATTTCACAGAAATTGAGGATGATGGTAGGATTCCATTCTAAAAATAGAAAGAAAGGAATAACATGGCACCAAATAGAAGATTCAAACCTAGAAAAAAGGTTGATCCATTTGTAAAAGATCCTTCAAAAGTGATCGATTATAAAGATATTGAAACTTTAAAAAGATTTATTTCCGACAGAGGAAAGATCTTACCAAGAAGAGTGACAGGTCTTAATGCAAAGCATCAAAGAGAAATCACACGTGCAATCAAACGTGCTAGACAAGTAGCATTATTACCTTACGAAGAAAACTAAAATAAAAATTAAACATTCAATAAGCAATAATAAGCGCTTAAAGTTAATGCATGTGTGTATGGCTTAAGCGTTTTTTATTTATTATATTAAGAAAACATTGTAAATCTTTGACAAATACATTAAAATATATATATACAAATTTTTAGGAGGTATTTTTATGTCTGTTGAGATTGTATCTTTAGTTGTAGCCATTTTAGCTATAGTGTTCATGGGCTTTAACATAAAAGCAAAAATCATGCCACTATCAGATGGAAATGAGCGTATGCAACAAATCTCAAGCTATATTAGAAACGGAGCAATGACTTTCATTAAGAGAGAATATTCCTTCATTGCAATTTTTGTCGTTGTTGTAGCAATTTTACTAGCAATATTTTTAAATGTTAGAATCATGGTTTGTTATTTACTTGGTTCTATGTTATCAATGCTTGCAGGTTTTATTGGTATGAGAGTTTCTACAGCAAGTAACGTAAGATGTGCTAACCAAGCTCACCAAGAAGGTCAAGATGGAGCTTTAAAGGTAGCATTTTCAGGCGGTTCTGTAATGGGAATGGCTGTAACAGGTCTTGGATTTATTGGAGTAATTATTGCATATATCAATTTTAAAGACCCAGCTATCCTTATGGGATATTCTCTAGGAGCTTCATCTGTTGCATTATTTGCAAGAGTTGGTGGTGGTATTTATACCAAAGCTGCTGACCTTGGAGCTGATTTAGTTGGTAAAGTAGAAGCAGGAATTCCAGAAGATGACCCAAGAAACCCAGCTGTTATAGCTGATAACGTTGGAGATAACGTAGGCGATGTTGCTGGAATGGGTGCAGACTTATTTGAATCATATGTAGGAGCAATAATTTCTTCTATGACCTTAGGTCTAGTTTATTTCCAAAATGCTGGTATAGAATTTACTTTATTCTTATCTGCTCTAGGAATTTGTGCATCAATTATTGCTTCTATAGTATTTTTAGTAAGTAAACATAATAATCCACAAAAATCTTTAATGGGAACCCTATATATCTCAGGAGCCATAGTTCTTGTCGGTGCTTTATTCTTATCAAATAAATATTTTGGCAATTACAGTGCAGCACTTGCTGTAATTACAGGACTTGTAGCTGGTATTTTAATAGGATTATTAACTGAAATTTATACTTCAGATAAATATAAACACGTAAAATACATTGCAAAAGAATCATCAACAGGTGTTGCAACCAACATCATTGCTGGACTTTCAACTGGTATGCTTTCAACAGTATTTCCTATCATAGTAATTGCTATTGCAATTATGCTTTCATTTAAAGTTATGGGAGTATTCGGTATAGCACTTGCTGCTGTAGGAATGCTTTCAATAACAGGAATTACAGTAACAGTTGATGCTTACGGTCCAATAACAGATAATGCTGGTGGTATAGCAGAAATGAGCTACCTACCAGAAAGCGTTCGTGATATTACAGATGGCCTTGACTCAATAGGAAATACAACTGCTGCAATTGGTAAAGGATTTGCAATTGGATCTGCTGCACTAACAGCACTTTCATTATTCATCTCTTACGCAGAATCAATAAATATAACAGAAATTTCTATACTTGATAGTAGAGTAGTAGCTGGAATGTTTATTGGAGCAATGCTTCCATTCCTATTTTCAGCTTTGACAATGAACTCTGTAGGAAAAGCAGCAAGCCAAATGATAGATGAAGTTAGAAGACAATTTAGAGAAAATGATCAAATCCTTGAAGGAAATGCAGATCCAGATTATCAAAATTGTATACAAATTTCAACAACAGCTTCTCTTAGAGAGATGATTATCCCTGGTATTCTTGCAATTGTCGTACCAATAATTGTTGGATTTATCTTAGGACCTCACGCTCTTGGTGGATTACTTGCAGGAGCTTTGGTAACAGGAGTAATGATGGCAATATTTATGTCAAATGCTGGTGGAGCTTGGGATAACGCTAAGAAATACATCGAAGGCGGTGTAGAAGGCGGTAAAGGTTCAGATGCTCACAAAGCTTCAGTAGTAGGTGATACAGTTGGAGATCCATTCAAAGATACTTCAGGACCATCACTAAACATTTTAATCAAACTTATGACTATAGTTTCTGTAGTATTTGCAGGATTATTTATATAAGAAAACAAAAGGCGAGGAGAAATCCTCGCTTTTTTTAAACCAAACTTTGAATAGACTTATTTGACAAAAATAAAAATTAATTATATAATTATCTAGTATTTACGCAGGATTGGCGGAATTGGCAGACGCGCAAGACTAAGGATCTTGTGACCGATTTTAGGTCGTGGAAGTTCAAATCTTCTATCCTGCACCAAGTTTTAATAATAATTTTTATCGAAGATCAAAAATGAGTGGTAAACATTTGTGGTCTTTTTTATTTGTTAAATTTATAGATTTTCTTTAATTTATTTCCTATTTAAGTTATACTATTAGTTAAGGAGTGAGTAATGAGTAAAACACTAATGTTAATAGATGGTTCTTCTTTAATATTTAGGGCATTTTTTGCTTTGCCAAATCTAACTAATAACGATGGGGTAATGACAAATGGAGTTTATGGTTTTTTGACCATGTATCAAAATGCCTTTGATAAATATAAGCCAGATTCTGTGCTTGTAGCCTTCGATAGAAGTAGCAAGACTTTCCGTCATGAGGAATTTAAAGACTACAAGGCCACAAGAGATAAGATGCCGTCAGAGCTTTCTTATCAATTTGGAATTTTAAAAGATATTTTAGATTCTATGAATATCAAATACACAGACCTTGAAGGTTATGAGGCAGATGATATAGTTGGCACCTATGCTAATATGGGCCAAGAAAATGGCTACAAAGTTGTAATAATAACTGGAGATAGGGATTATTTGCAATTGGTAGATGATAATATTTCTGTATATTTAACCAAAAAAGGCATATCTGATATGGCAGAGTATACTGTTGATTCCATAAAAGAAGAGTATGGCCTTTCTCCAAAACAACTAATAGATGTAAAAGGCTTACAAGGCGATAAGTCTGACAACATCCCTGGAGTAGATGGCATTGGACCTAAAAAAGCTATAGGCTTTATCAAAGAATATGGGTCTTTGGAAGGACTTTACGAACACATAGATGAAATTTCTGGCAAAAAAACCAAAGAAAGCCTAATTGACAACGAGCTTATAGCATATCTTAGCAAAAAAATAGGCACTATTGTTACCAATGCTCCAGTTGATTTGGAAATTAGCGATTTAGCGTTGAGAGAAGCTAATATCGAAGAACTTAAAGAAAAATTTTCCAAATACAATTTCAATAGATTTTTAGAAAAACTTGAAAATAATAGTAAGACCAAGGATGAAAAAATTCATGATTTTGACTATGTTATTTCAAAAGATTTTGAGAAATTACTAAAAAGTATAGATAAAGATAAAGAATTTTATTTTAAATCATTTTTTGATGGTGAAAATTATATCCATTCTAAGATTTATAAAATTGCCATAAAAACAAGAGATTCAGAAACTTATGTAATTGATTCAAATAAAAAATTTGTCGAAAGTTTTAAGGAAATTTTTGAAAATCCAGAAATTAACAAGATTTCTTTTGATATAAAAGAAGATTTAGTTTTGCTCGATAAATTAGGAATTAATGTTAATATGGCTTATGATGATTTGATGCTCATGCATTATCTAATCGATCCTTCAAGATCTTCCTACGATATCAAAAATCTAAGCCAATCTTTTTCTGACAAAGAAGTATTAAATGAAAGTGATTTGTTAGGTAAGGGTGCTAAAAAAATAGCTTTTGAAAAACTTGAAGAAGAAAAATTATATAATTATATGGCTTCTTTTTTGTATACACTGGAAAATTCCAAAGAAAAACTTATAGACGAATTAGAAAATTACAAGATGCTAGATCTTTACAAGGATATTGAAATTCCATTATCCAAAGTCTTGGCGGATATGGAAATAAATGGTTTTGTGACAGATTTTAATGTCTTGGAAGATTTGAAAAAAGAAATCGACCAAATATTAGAAGATCTAACGAAAGACATATACGAATTGGCTGGTAGCGAATTTAATATAAATTCTCCAAAGCAATTGGGCGAAATTTTATTTAAGGATTTAGATTTACCAGTAATCAAAAAAACCAAAACTGGATTTTCCACAGATGCCAAAGTTTTGGAAAAACTTAGAGATAAGCATCAAATAATACCAAAGATTGAAAAATACAGAGAGATGTATAAATTGCGCTCAACATACATTGAAGGCTTGGAAAATTCTATAGACGAAGATGGAAGAATTAGATCAACCTTTAGGCAAAATATCGCATCAACCGGTAGATTATCTTCAACAGAACCAAATTTGCAAAATCTACCAATTCGAACTGAAGAAGGCAGGAAAATTAGAAAAGCTTTCAAGGCAAGTCCTGGAATGATTTTAATTGATGCAGATTATTCTCAAATCGAGCTTAGAATTTTAGCTTCCTTGGCAAATGATCAAAATATGATTGATGCTTTTAATCATGGAGTTGATATTCATACAAAAACAGCTTCAGAGGTATTTAAAAGACCGATTGATGAGGTCACAAAGGAAGAAAGATACAGAGCTAAGGCTGTAAATTTTGGTATAATATATGGTATAAGCGATTATGGTTTGTCGCAAAATCTAAATATACCAAGAAAAGTTGCCAAAGAATATATAGATAATTATAAAAAATCTTATCCAAATATCAAAAAATACATGGAAGATATAGTAAAAGATGCAAGAGAAAAAGGCTACACTCAAACACTTTTTAATAGGAGAAGATATATACCAGAAATTTCTTCTAAGAATTTTAATGTAAGAAGTTTTGGAGAAAGAGTTGCCTTAAACACTCCAATCCAAGGAACAGCGGCAGATATTATAAAAATTGCCATGATAAAAACTTACGAAAATCTCAAAAAAGAGAAAGTAAATGCTAGGATAATTCTACAAATCCACGATGAGATTATCATTGAATCGACAATTGAAGATAAACAAAAAGCTGAAAAGATATTAAAAGATTCCATGGAAAGTGCAGCAAAACTTAAAGTGGCATTGCTTGTCGAAATTGACAGTGGAGAAAGTATGTATGAATCCAAGTAAAATTGTAATCACTGGGACGATAGCTTCGGGCAAATCAACCTTATCAAATCTTTTAAAGGAATATGGTTTTGATCTAATATCAGCTGATGAAATCAACAAAAAACTCCTAGAAAAAGGTGAAAAAAATTATCTTGCTATCAAAAATTCCGGTTGTTTTGATCAGGCTTTTGATAGAGAAATTTTAGATAAGAAAAAATTAGCGGAAATTATTTTTTCAGACCCTAAGAAACTATCTTTACTAAATAAGCTCACTCATAAGAATATCTTAGAAGAAATAAACAGAGAAATAAGCCAAATTTCAAAAAAAGTTGTCTTTATTGAAATTCCCTTGTATTTTCAAATGAAGGAGAAATTTGTCGCAGATGAAATTTGGCTAGTTATCGCAAATGAGCAAGTTCAATTGCAAAGGTTGGCAAAAAGAGATGGCATAGATTTAACTTTTGCCAAAACCAAGATAGAAAGTCAAAAAACTACAGAAAATATGATAGATAAAAGTCAAGTGGTTTTTGATAATAGTTCATCAGTTGATGAACTTAATAAAAAATTAAAAGAAATTTTAGAAAAAAAGGATTTATTATGAAAGTTTTAAAATTTTTAGGAAAAATTATAGGTTTTATAATCCTAACAATACTTACGGTTATTGGCCTAAGTTATGGAATAATAGCTTATCAGACCTCAAGAACTCAGATAAATTACCAAGATCAAATAAAAAAATATTCCGATAAATACAATGTTGATCCGCTCTTGACTGCAGCAATTGTAAAAGTCGAGTCTGATTTTGATAACGATGCCCAAAGCCACCAAAATGCCAAGGGACTTATGCAATTATTAGATGAAACCGCCAAGCATTCAGCAGAAGTTATAGGAGAAAAATATTATCCGGAAAAATTAAATGACATCGATTATAACCTAAATTTAGGCGTAGGTTATTATGATTATCTTTTTAAATATTACAATAACAAAGAACTTGCCCTTGCAGCCTACAACGGTGGAGTAGGAAATATCGATAAATGGATAGATGAAGGCTTATTAAATAAAGACGATCCAGATATTTCAAAAATTCCTTTTAATGAAACTAGGCAATATGTGACCAAGGTATTGTCAAATTATAATGTATACAAAACTTTTTACAAAGATGGCTTGCCTACAAACATGGAATTATCGGATTTGGGACAATTATCTTACAATAATTACATGAAATTTATTGACCAAATTTTATCGGATATAAGATAATGATTGAGAAATTTAACAATTTAATTTATAATATAAGAGAGCAAAAGAAAAAGAAGGAGAGAAATATGGCCCAAGATGTTTTAACATTTAAAAAGGGTGTACATATAGATGAGTTTAAGGAACTATCAGAAGATAGCAATCTATTAGTTCTTGAAGTTCCCAAACAAGTGGTAATTCCGCTTACTCAACACATAGGTGCCCCTAGTAAGTGCTTAGTAAACAAAAAAGATGAAGTGGCAGTTGGTCAATTAATCGGTCAAGCGGTCGGTAATTTTTCAGCTAATATTCACTCATCAGTAGCTGGCGTTGTTACAGATATCATTGATATACAAACAGCTTCAGGTAAAAATGCTCAAGCTGTCGTAATTGATACAGAAGGCTTTGATCAAAACAAAGAGTACATATTAAATGAGCATGTAGATTTAAGCAAAGAAGAAATCGTTAGCAAAATCAAGGATGCAGGAATTGTAGGAATGGGTGGAGCAGCTTTTCCAACTCACATCAAATACACTCCTCCAAAACCAATTGATACAGTAATTGTTAATGGTGCAGAATGCGAGCCTTATGTTACATGTGATGATTACATACTTAAAAACAAGCCTGAAGCGATTGTAAAAGGACTTTCTTTATTAGTAAAGGCAGTTGATGCCAAAGAAGGAATCATAGCAATCGAAGATAATAAGCCAAAAGCTTACGAAAGCATAGCAAATTATCTAAAAAATTATGATGCTAAAGTAAAACTAAGAGTAGTAAAATTAGCTACCAAATATCCACAAGGCGATGAAAAAAGAATTATTGATGCAGTCCTTCATAGACATGTTCCATCAGGTGGTTTACCAATGGATGTCGGAGTAAATGTATCAAACGTTTCTTCAGTAAATGCAGTTTATGAAGCAATTTATTACGATAAACCTTTGTATGAAAGAGTGATGACTGTAACAGGTCATAATATTAACAAACCAACAAATATGTTGGTAAAAATAGGAACAGCTTTTGAATATGCAATAGATCAAGCAGCTGGTACAAAAGGGGAAATCGGCAAAATCATAAACGGTGGTCCAATGATGGGAATTGCTCAACCAACAAACGATAAACCAATTGAAAAAGCTACAAACTGTATCTTAGTTCAAACCAAAGAAGAAGCAATTCCACCAGTTACTGAGCCTTGCATAAGATGTGCAAGATGCGTAGAAGTTTGCCCAGTTAATTTAATGCCTTTGTATATTCACAAATTTGCCCTAAAGGAAAAATTAGATATGGCAGAATCATACAGAATTATGGATTGTATAGAATGTGGATCTTGCTCTTATATTTGTCCATCAAAAAGGCCTTTGGTCGAAGCTATAAGATTTGGCAAAAGACAAATAAGACAAGCAGGAAAATAAGGGGAGAAATATGGAAAATACAGAAAAATTATTAGTTACATCTTCTCCTCATGTGAGAAGAAATAGAAGTGTCCAAAAGGAAATGCTAGATGTAGTAATTGCACTTGTACCTGCTGGACTTGCAGCAATTTATTATTTTGGTTTAAGAGCTTTATTACTAATTGCTGTATCAGTTTTAACATGTCTACTATCAGAAACTTTGTTTAACAAAGCAATAAAAAAGGAAAATACTATAAAAGATTGCTCAGCTATAGTTACTGGTATTTTGTTAGCCTTTAACGTACCATGTACACTACCAGTTTGGCAAATTGTTATAGGAGCAGCCTTTGCAATAGTTGTTGTAAAAATGGCATTTGGTGGAATTGGACAAAATATTGTAAACCCTGCCTTGGCAGCTCGTGCATTTATGCTTGCATCATGGCCAAGCGCTATGACAAATTTCATAGCTCCAGATAAAATTTCACAACTAAAAGATGGTGTAGATATTGCTGCAATAACATCTGCAACACCTTTATCTGATCCAGAAAGCTATAAATTAATGGATTTATTCTTAGGAAATATTCCTGGATCATTAGGAGAAGTATCAGCACTTGCTTTAATGATAGGTTTTGTTTATTTATTAATAAGAAGAGTAGTAAGCATAAAAATGCCTCTAATCTACATATTTACAGCAAGCGTACTTCTAGGTTTGTTCAATGGTTTTGATAATATTTTAAGAGATATTTTATCAGGCGGAATGTTACTTGGTGCATTTTTCATGCTAACAGATTATACAACAAGCCCAGTAACACCAAATGGTCAAATTGTATTTGCAGTCTTGGCAGGATTTTTAACTGCTATTATAAGATCTTTTGGAGGATATCCAGAAGGTGTAAGCTATTCAATATTACTTGCAAACCTTGTAGTACCAATCATAGAAAAATATACCATGCCAAAAGTATTTGGTGTTGATTATACAAAAAACAAAGGAGTAGCAAATGAATAAAAGTTTAAAACTTGGATTAAAATTACTTCTTATTACAACTGTAACAGGTTTGCTTTTAGCCTTTACCAACAATATGACAGCACCAGTTATTGCTGAAAGAAAGGCAGAAGAATTAAAACAATCATTGGCAATTGTATATCCAGCTGATAAATATGAAGAAGTTGAAGTTGAAAAACCAGATACTGTCACAAATGTCTACAAGGCAAGCTCAGCTGATGGTGATGGTTACGTATTTCAAATTAATTCACCTGGTGGTTATGGTGGAAATATAGAATTTTTAATTGGTGTGGATAGCGAAAACAAGATCACTGGTTTTGCACCACTAAGCCATTCCGAATCAGCAGGATTTGGCCAACAAATGGAAGAAGACGCTTTCAAAGAAGGAACTGTAGGAGTTAGTATGGATAGTGAAGTTAAGGCTTCAAAAACTGGTGGCGAAAATGAGATCGTAGGAATTTCTGGAGCTACAATTTCAACAACTACAATCCTTCGTGGTATCAACGATGCCAGAAGCGTATTAGAGAAGCTTAAATAGGAGTTATTATGGAACAACAATTCGATAGACCTATTGAAAATGTAGAAGAAAAAACAGAAGAGAAGAAAAAACACGATTTCGGGAAAATTTTTAAAGATGGTGTCTTAACAAACAACCCAGTACTTGTACAAATGGTTGGTATGTGTTCAGTATTAGCTATATCTTCAAGCTTAACTAATGCTATAGGAATGGGAATTGCAGTAATTTTTGTATTGACAATGAGTAACTTAGTAATATCTCTACTTAGAAATTTCATAGAAGATGAAGTTAGAATTCCATCATTTATAGTAGTTATAGCAGGATTTGTAACCATAGTACAGATGTTAATAAAAGCATACTCACCAGCTTTAGATAAATCTCTAGGAATTTTCATTCCACTTATAGTAGTAAACTGTATAATTCTTGCTCGTGCTGAAGGATTTGCTTCACAAAACGGTCCAATAGAATCAATCGTAGATGGAATTAGCCAAGGCTTAGGTTATACTATTGCTATTTCAATACTTGCATCTATAAGAGAGCTTTTTGGTTCAGGAACTTTATTTGGAGTACGAATTATTGCAAAAGAATACACGATAGGATTTTTCTTACAACCAGCATCATCTTTTATCTTGCTAGGCTTATTGTTTGCAGGATTTGCTGCATTGACAAGTAAGAAAAAGAAAGCAAATTAGGAGATAAAAATGAGTGGCTTAATTTCAATAATAATAGGAACAATTTTTGTATCTAACTATGTATTAGGACAATTCTTAGGTATCTGCCCTACACTTGGTGTAACAAGCAAAGTAGAAACCGCAACAGGTATGGGATTTGCAGTAGTTTTCGTAATAACACTAGCTTCCCTAATCACATGGATTATTCAATATTATTTGTTAGAAAAATTTAACATTCAATATTTGCAAACAGTTGTATTTATACTTGTAATTGCAACTTTAGTTCAATCAGTAGAAGCAGTAATGAAAAAATCACTACCAAGCTTATATGCAGCTCTTGGTGTTTATTTGCCATTGATAACTACAAACTGTGTAGTTTTGGGAGTTGCAATAAAAGTTATAGACAATGGTTATAACCTAATTCAAACTTTAGTATATGCAGTATCTGCATCAGTTGGCTTTATGCTAGCTTTGTTGATACTTGCATTTTTAAGAGAAAAAACTCAAGATAATGATATGCCAGAAGCTTTCAAAGGAGCTCCATTATCATTAATAACCCTAGGCCTTATGTCAATAGCCTTTATGGGTTTTGCAGGATTATAGGAGGCAGAAATGACTAGTATTATAACCCCTGTAATCGTCCTTGCCTTATTAGGATTTATCTTTGCCATAGCTTTGGGAGTAATTAGTGAGAAATTTCATGTAGAAACTTCAATAGAAGAAGAATCAGTAAGAGCAGCTTTACCAGGAGCTAACTGTGGTGCTTGTGGATATCCAGGTTGTGATGGTTGTGCAAAGGCCATAGCAAATGGAGAAGCTCCAGTTGACGCTTGCGTAATAGGTGGACCAGCAACAACAGCAGATGTTGCCAAAGCTATGGGAGTTGAAGCTGTTGCAGGTGGAGAAAAGCAAGTAGCAGTTGTAAAATGTAATGGCGATTGCGAAAGTGCAAAAGATAAGTATCAATATGCAGGAATAAATGATTGTAGAGCACAAATTTCCCTATTTGGCGGCAAAAAAGAATGTAACTATGGATGTTTAGGATGTGGATCTTGCGAAAAAGCTTGTCCATTTGATGCCATACATGTCCATAATGGTCTTGCTCTTGTAGATCGTAACAAGTGCGTAGCCTGCGGAAAATGCGTTAAAATTTGTCCAAAAGATATAATAACCTTAGTACCATTTGCTCAAAAAGCAGTAGTTCTTTGTTCTAACCAAGAAAAAGGAAAGGATGCTAGAAAGAAATGTAGCAAAGCTTGTATAGGTTGTACAATATGTGCCAAAACTTATCCAGAAGGCTTTGAAATGAAGAAAAATCTATCAGAAGAAAATATAAATCCTGATTTAGATTTACTTTTATTGCAAGAAGCAGCTGATAAGTGTCCAAACAAGTGTATTAAAGTATATAAATAAATTGTAAAATAAGCCGGTTAGCCGGTTTATTTTTTTTACCTAAATTTACTTATTCTTTAATTGACAATAAAAAAAATTTAATATAAACTCATATAATGAGGTATTTTTATGAAAATCAAAAGGGCAGATATAATTTTATCTTTGGCTTTATTGGTATTGAGCATAATATTAGCAGTAGTATTGGGCAAAACTAATAGCAATTTACCAAAAGTTTTAAGAATTGAAAAAGACTCAAAACTATATGGGGAATATGATTTAAGTATCGATAGAGAAATAGTTTTAGAAGATAAAAATCATTACAATAAAATCATCATAAAAAATGGCAAAGCCACAATGTATGAGGCCAATTGCCCAGATCAAATTTGTGTACATATGCATGACATTAGCAAAAGTGGTGAAACAATAATTTGCCTACCCAACAAAATTTTTTTGGAAATTGTCGATAAAAATCCAAAAAATCAACCAGAAATTGACAAGGTGGTAAGGTAATATGGATAGTACAAAGAAAGTAACAAATATAGCTTTACTTACAGCCATGGCTCTTGCCATTTCTTTAATAGAGCAAATGATTCCACTTCCAGTCCCTATTCCTGGCGCAAAACTTGGTTTTTCCAACATGATTATTTTAATTTGCCTATATTTGTATTCATTAAAATACGCCTTGCTTGTGGGAATTATAAAATCTTTTTTGCTAATGCTTATTACAGGATCTGTAAGCTCGTTTTTTTATTCGATAAGTGGAGCTATTTTTTCAGCCCTTGCAATGGGCATAAGTTTAAAATTATGGGGCAAAATGTTTAGTTTTGTTGGCATTAGTGAAATTGGTGCATTTTTTCATAATTTTGGTCAGATATTAGTTGCATCTTTTGTTATGGGAAATATAAAAATGTATCTTTATTTTCCAATTTTGGTTATTATGGGCATATTTACAAGTTTTTTTGTAGGTTTAAGCGTAAATTATATAACTAGTCACATGGATAAGATAAATTTTGGAGATATTAAAAATGAAAAGATCGATAAAAGATTTTGATGAAGATGATAGACCTCGCGAGAAATTAATCAAAGAAGGTTCAGATAGCTTAACAGATGAGGAACTTTTGGCGATAATCTTATCAACCGGGACAAAGGATAAAAACGCAATCGAGCTTGCAAGAGAAATTTTAGACACATTTTCCTATGAGGAATTGCTTGATATCGAGGTCAATGAATTAAGTAAAATTAATGGAATCAAAAATGCCAAGGCAAGTAAAGTTGTTGCTAGCCTAAAATTTGGTAGAAGAATTGCCCAAAGGTTTAATCAAAAAGAGATAAAAACTATTAAAGAAAGCAAAGATGTGTTTTTATATCTAAAAGATGAATTGAAAAACGTCAAAAACGAATATTTTTATGCTATCCTACTTGATACAAAAAATGTTATAATATCTAAAGAACTAATTAGCAAAGGAACGCTAGATCAATCTCTAGTTCACCCTAGAGAAGCTTTTAAATCTGCTATTAAAAAATCGGCAAAAAGCATAATTTTTGCCCACAATCATCCATCAGGAAATCCAAAACCCTCAAAGGATGATTTTGCAATAACAGATAGGCTTGTAAAAATTGGAGAATTATTAGATATTACCGTTCTTGACCATATAATAATAGGTGAGAACGATTATTATAGTTTTAAAAGAGAAAATTACATATAGGAGCAATAATTAGATGAAATTTAGAATGATTGCAAATGATTTTGCAATTGATTTAGGAACTAGCAATGTACTAGTATATAAAAAAAATGAAGGAATAATTTTAAGTGAACCTTCTATTATGGTACTTGATGATACAAATACAAAAGTTTTAGCTATTGGAGATAAAGCTAAGGAAATGATGGGCAAAACTCCGTCAAATTTGCAAGTTGTAAAGCCAATAGTTAATGGAGTTATAAGTGATTTTAACCTAACAGAGGCCATGCTTAATTATTTTTTCGCCAAGGTTAATCCTGGAATGTCGCTTATACAAGCAAAAATTGTCCTTTGTATTCCAACAGGAATTACAGATATAGAAACTAGGGCGATTTTAGATGCAGCTTTGCACGCAGGATCTAGAGATATTATTTTAGTTGAGCAAACTTTAGCTCAAGCTTTTGGCATGAATTTATCACCAGAAGATCCTAAGGGAAGATTGATCATAAGTATGGGAGCTGGAAGCACAGAAATTTCTGTAATTTCTTTAAATGGCATAGTTGCAGGTAAGTCCATTAATAAGGGCGGAGATTTTATCGACCAAAAAATAGTAGATTATTGTAGAGATAATAGAAAATTGGATATAGGTCTTAATACTGCAGAAAAAATCAAAATAAATATTCTAAGCCTAAAAATAAAAGATAAGGATTTGGCTATGAATGTTGAAGGTAGAGATATGCTTTCAGCTAGTCCAAAATCTATAGAAATCACCAGCAAAGACTTGGTAGAAATTATTTTGCCTTATGCAGATGAGCTTGTAAATGGAATTTATGAAGTTTTTGAACAAATTCCACCAGAATTAACCGCCGATATAAAAAGAGATGGATTTTATTTAACAGGTGGATTTAGTTTGCTTAAAGGAATCAGAGAATTTATAGAAACAAAGACAAACATCAATTCCAATGTTTCAGATAATCCATTAACAGATGCCATAAACGGCGCAGGACAAATTCTCGAAAATCCAGAAAGATTTTTCAAATATCGTAAGTAGGGAAAAAATGACATATAGAAGAAAACAAAAATCAAATAAATCTTTTATAATTACACTTATAATTTTAATATTTCTAATAGGAATTTCTTCACAAACGGATAAAATTTCTGGAGCTGGATCTAATTTGGCAAATACTATCTTTAAGCCAATAGAGAAAGTCACTTATTCAATATCATCAGAGATAATAGAACAAGTTGAAAAAACTGTCGGTTCTAAGGAAACTAGAGCTGAAGTAAATAGATTAGAAGCTTTAAACAAATCTTTGGTTTTGGAAAACGCAAGATTAAATTCAATAATAAATAAGGAAAAATTTCTAAAAGATGAAAAGGAAGCTATAGCAAAATCAAATAACACCTATATTAAGGCGAGCGTTATAAATTCAGATCTAAATTCCATGGCTGAAACTTTTACAATTGATAAGGGAAGAGCTGATGGAATTGAAGAAAATGATATAATCTTGCAAGCAATTGGAGATAGTAATTACTATACTGGCTTAGTTGGTAAAGTGAGCAAAGTTTTTGAAAATACTGCAAGAATTATAACGATAAATAATGAAGCCAATGACGTTTCCTTTGTAAATGCCAGATCCAATGACTATGGAATAATCGATAAATTTACAGCAAAAACGATCCAAGGTTTTATGCTAGATGTCGATGGCGATGCCAAAAATTCCGATATTATTCTTACAAGTGGTTTGGGAGGAGTTTATCCTTTTGGAATTTATATAGGAAAGATAAACAATGTTTCCATGAGCGAAGATTCACTTAGAAAAAATATTACAATCAATTCACCAGTAGACTTTAGCCATCTTTACAGGGTTTTAGTCCTAAAGAAAGATGCTGATTATTCTAATGATGAAATAAATGAAGATGGAGAAATGGAGGATGAAAAAGCAAATGAATAAATTTAAAACTTTTATAATTTTACTAGTGTCATTCATCCTACAAACGACCATTTTTTCAAAAATTGATATTTTTGGAGCTAATGTTAATTTGCTTTTGCCAGCTATTGTTGCAATTAGCCAAGTTTTGGCAAGCAAAACAGCTACTTATGGAGCTTTATTTGTTGGTTTGCTTGAAGATTTTCTCTTTACTAATTTTATAGGAGTAAGAGCTTTGTCATATTTTTTGCTAGGATCATTTGTAGCTAGCGATTCATTTAGATTTGGCAAAAGTAAAGTTACGGGCTTTATTTTGACAATAATTGCCAGCATTTTTAATTTTCTATTGCTAAGTTTAATTTATTATATTTTGACACGCCAATCTGGATTTTTTAATTATATACCATTGCCGTTAGTTGTAGAATCTCTATTAAACGGACTTATATATTTAATTTATATTCTAATAGTTAAGAAAATAATGTATATTCCAACATATAGGATGTAGGGGTGAAAACTAGTGAGAAATCAAAAAGAAAAAAGATTAAGTTTTATACAAATCCTAGTAGTAATTTTATTGGCTATAATTGTAATAAGACTTCACACAGTAATGATAAACCAAGGAGATTATTATAGAGATTTATCTGATAATAGAAAAGTAAAAGAAGTAGATGATCTTGCAAGTCGTGGCAATATTTACGATAGAAATGGTAAATTGCTTGCAACAAGCATACCAGCTTTTGCGGTTCAAATTTATAAAGATGAGCTTTCAAACCTTAAAGCAGAAGATAGAACAAAAAACATATCAGAGCTTGTCAAAATTTTAGAAAGCGATGGTATCAATTACACCAACGACTTTGCCATAAAGCTTAATTCCTTTGCCTACAAAAGAACTGAAGATTATTTTATCCTTGGACAAATGCCTAATGAGCTTGTCGTATCAACACTTATAGATAATGAATTGGTAAATGAATTTATAATTTCAACCTATAAAGACGATAATATCCAATATGAAACCATAAAAACTGCCTTATTGGCTCTAAAAAAGCGTGGAATTGACATTCCTTGCCACGTAAGTCAGAAAAATGGCAACTTAAGAGTTACTTTTAAAGAAAACTCCGCAGAAAAATTAAAGTCCATTGGCTATGACATAAAAGATGATCCAATAGAAGATATTGTAAATGCTATAGGTAATGACAAATCGGTATTGCTATCAGTTCTAGAAAATTCTTTTGCAAGAAAGCTTGCCTACGATATTTTGGATAAAAATAATCTTTTAGGAAGTATAGTTTTAAAACCTTGTGCAGTTAAGGCAGATGAGGATTTAGTAGAAAAAAAAGCTAAACTTTCAAAAGTTTATCCTAAAATTAACCTAAAAAGCAAAGTTGCCGATGATTTTTACGAAATCGTAAGAAAATCTACAATTGCTGATGTATTAACCCAAGCTATAGTAAAAGATGATGGAGCTTACGTTATCCCAGCTGATATTTTGATCCAACAATTAGAAAATCTTGGTATCTACGCAAACTTTGAAACAGAAGTTATAACTGAAAATGACGATCAAAAAAATGAATACAAGGTAAATGTTAGTTTCAAAAACCAGCAATCAGGTTCGCCAGTAGAAGAATTGGCAAGACTTGCAGAAAAAAACAACTTGCTAAAGCCGTTGATTTTGTCAAATGATGTAAAATACATGGCACAAAATGCCAATACTAGAAATAATATTTACCCAAATATAGATGTAACAGAAGATGATCCAGATAAATGGGATTATACTTTTAATATTGATAAGAATAATTTTTACACCTATTATGCTAGCAAAGATAGGGTAAATCCTAACAAAAAAATTATCGAAACTCTAAATAAGGAAACTGATCCAAAAATTATTTTACAATACCTAAAAAAAATAAATAAATTGGAAAATTATTCTGACACAGAAGCTTTGGGAATCCTAACAATTGATAACAAGATTAATACTCAAGGAAACTTTGGCTATAGACCTATTAATTTGGTATATAATATCGATGAATCCACAGTTTTAAAGATAAAAGAAAATATCAAAAAAACATCTGGAATTGCAGTAAATACAATACCGATTAGATCATATCCAAATAGATATGTAGCAAGTCACATCTTAGGATACATGGGGCCAATTGCCACAGAAGCAGAAATTGAAAAATACGTCAAAAAACGTGACTATTTAAGAGATGAAATAATAGGCAAGGCTGGAATTGAGGAATCTTATCAGGATAATTTGAAGGGCAAAAACGGCAAAAGCTTGGTAACAGTCGATTCATCCGGCAATAGAAAAGAAACCATATCTCAAAGTCCATCAGAACCTGGCGATGACTTATATCTTTCAATTGATTTGGACTTGCAAGAACAAGCTGAAAAATCTTTGGCAGGAGTTCTTGATGCCATTAGAAATGGCCACGCTTACGAATCCGAATATGGATTATTTATGCCAATAAGAAGAGCTGCCTATGCAGAAAGTGGTGCGGTTGTAGTTTCAGATGTAAAAACCGGTCAAGTTTTGGCTATGGCCTCCTTACCAAATTACGATCCAAATTTATTTGCCACAGGAATTTCTCAATCAGATTGGGAAAGCTTACAAGTAGAAGAAGACAGCGGACCACTAGTCCCAAGACCAATGTTAAACATAGCAAGTCAAACTGCAGTAATGCCAGGTTCAACATTTAAACTTGTATCAAGCCTTGCAGCCTTAGAAAAAGGACTTGACCCACAAGCTATCAATACTTGCCATGGATTTTTGGATATAGGAAATAGAAGATTTAATTGTCTAATCCGGACAGAAAAAGGCACAACTAATGGTGAAGAAAATCTTTATGGAGCAATTAGAGATTCTTGTAACTACTTTTTCTATTGTCTAGCTTTAGGCGAAAATCCAGGTGATGGTAGATCTGTTGGAGTTAAGTTGGAATTAAACGACATAAGAATTGCTGCAGAAAAATTAGGCCTAGATAAACCTACAGGCATAGAAATAAATATACCAAAAGAAGCAACAGGAAATATCCCTTCAATAAATAAGAAAATAGAAGTAACAAGATTAATGCTTAAAAATTATCTGGAAAAAGAATTACCACTGCACCTAAAAAATGACGTAAAAAAATCAAAAAGCGAATTTGAAAATGATGTAGTAGACATAGTTAACTTTACAGATGATCCTGAAAGCTGGACACGAAAGAAAATCTTAGACTTTTTAGATGAAAGAGGTTACGATCCAGAGCGTATTCTTGAAGGTCAAAGAGCAGGTCTTGCCGATACTATAAAATATACTTATCTAAATCAAGCCGTTTGGGATATAACAGATATGCTAAATATAGTTATAGGTCAAGGACAAAACTCCTATACGCCAATTCAAATGAATAGAGCGATTGCAACCTTAACAAACGGTGGCTATCTATACAAATACACCTTGGTGGACAAAGTTACAAATCACGATTCTCAAGATGTTTTATTTAACAATGTTCCAGAAGGCAACAGAATTGACCTAAAAGATAGAAAATATCTTGAAGATATAAAATATGGTGCTTTGCTTGTAGCTCAAAATAATAAAATCTTATCACAATTACCAGTAGAAATCGGTATAAAAACTGGTACAGCAGAAGTAGAAGGCGAAAATGCCGACGGAGTAAAATACGACAGTTACGCTTGGATGGTAGGATTTGCACCTTATGATGATCCAGAAATTGCAATAAGTATAGTCCTAACCCAGGGAGATACTTCTTACAATGCTTCGCCAATTATGCGCGATATAGTTGCAAAATATTTTGATTTAGATGTATATCTTACAAATACTGGAGATACAGGAGCAAATGTAGATAGGGGACAAATGGGAGATAATCCAACAAATGAAATTGGAAATATAATTGAAAATATAAATCCAGATCATCTAAATAAGCAAAATACCCCTACAGGAAATCAAAAAAAATCTACTAATAATCAAAATAACTCTACCAATAATCAAAACGATGCAAACAAAAGAAATTAAGGTCAGGGAGTAAAATGAAAACATATATTATCAATGGAAAAGAAGGAATAGGCAAGACTGATTTTTCGGTAAATCTAGCAGAATATTTGCAAAAATCTGGAAAAGTTTTGCTTTTACAGACAAAGAGAAATCCAAATTCCAATATAGAAGACTATTTTCAAAAAGATGGAATGATAACTTACGATATAGGAGATTATTTTTCTTCCCTTGCCCCATTAGAAAAGGTAATTGTCCACGAAAATGAGAACTTAGATTTTATCATAAGTCCACTTTTGGAAGATAAATATATATTTAGAGGAGAAGATGTCGAAAAATTATTAGGTGAAATTTCCTATGATTATCTAGTAATTGATAATCTTTCTAAGGATCTTATCAAGGATAAAATCATAATAGAAATTATCGATACAGATTCCTTGAATAAGGAAATTGAAGGAGATTATTTCTTTATCAACAAGGCAAGCGAAGATTACGATATAAGAAATGACAAAAACGCCATTGAAGCAAAAAATAAAAGATTCTTAGGACTTGTCAAAAACGGTCAATACTTTAACGAAGTTATAGAAAACTTGCTAGAAGATAAAAAAATAGAGATACCAAAAATATCATTTTTTGAAAAAATAAAAATGGCATTTAAGCACTAAAAAAGAACTGGTAGAAAGAATTAATTAATTTTAAAACTTTTTACCAGTTCTTCTTTTTTTCTTTTACTTAATTTTTTGATAGCAACTTCTCTTTTTAAAGCTTCAGACATATCAGAAATTTCCTCGTAATAAACAAGCCTACAAGGACCCTTGGCTTTGGTATATTTGGCACCCTTGCCAGAATTATGTAAATTAACTCTTTTTTCTAAATTTCTGCACCAACCCGTATAAAGAGAATTATCAGCACACCTTAAAATATAAACATAACCATAAGTCATTGGAAAATATCTCCAAGAACATTATTTATAATATCAAAATCAAAACCCTTAGAAGCCAAAAATCTAAAAACTTTTTGCCTCATTTGAAAAGAATCATCTCCCTTAGCCTTATTTATCGCAAAATCATAGGCATTTTGATATTCATCTTCGTCACTAATTTCGCTTAAATATTCCTCAATAATATAATCATCAATATTTTTAGACCTTAAAGCATAGCGAATTTTGTTTTTTGGCCACTTAGAAATATTATGTTTATCAGCAATAAAACTTCTAACAAAAGCCTCATCATCAATTAAATCAAATTCTTTAAGAAAATTTATTGTCTTTTCAATCACATCTTGGTCAAAATGTTGGTCTTTTAGAATTTTATAAATTTCACTGGAAGATTTTGGACTAAAAGAAATCTTTCTAAGAGTTAGATTTTTTGCCTTATTATATTGATCGTCTTTTAAAATAACTTTGTAGCTATCAAAATCTATTTGGCTTTCAGAACTAAGATTCAAATCGTAATAAAGATCATAAGAAATCAAAAATTTCTCGCCATCAATAGTTATAATAACTAAATTTAATTTATCTGAATAATCAATACTCTCGACAATCATAATCTAGCCATTGATTCGTATGCACTATATAAAATTGGTGCGATCATTGCAATTGCTATAACAATAGCAAAAATTTTTAGAATAGTTTTTCTGCTTTTCATAAATTCACCTCATAGGTATTTTACTATAATTTGGAAAAATTACATTTTATTTAAAAAAATTCAGCTTCCTATTGACAAGAAAAATAAAAATTTGTATAATGAATAACGTATTAAAAAATCGGCCTTAAAAAGTATATAAAATTTATAATAATGCTTGACTTATATTTTAAATAGTGTATACTAAATAGGTAATGACCTGGTGGGTATGGTCCAGTTGGTTAAGACACCTGGTTGTGGCCCAGGAGGCCGTGAGTTCGAGTCTCACTACTCACCCCATGCGGGATTGGCGGAATTGGCAGACGCGCTAGACTTAGGATCTAGTGAGAATTTCTCGTGAAGGTTCAACTCCTTTATCCCGCACCAGCAAGTAAAAAGAAGTGCTAGAAATTAGCACTTCTTTTTTTGTGTAATATTATTTTTACAAAAAACTTAGCTGGTTTGTTTCTTTTTTTGATAGTTTGGAAATTGAAATTCCTATTAGTCTTATTTCTTCACCCTTATATATTTCATCTAACAATTCTTTGGAAACGTGGTAAATGTCATCATTTTTACAAATTGGTTCTTGGAGTGTTTTTGATTTGCTATAAATTTTGAAGTTAGAATTTTTTACTTTGAGGTTTACAGTTTTGCCCATTAAATTATTTTTGTTCATGTCATCTTCTAGTTTTTCTGCTATTTGTTTTAAATAGTTTTCTAAGATATCTTTATTTTTGGTGTTTGCTCTAAATGTTCTTTCTCTGCCTATGGATTTTCTAAGTCTAGACTCTTTTACTTTTCTATTATCTTCTCCTCGAATTACCTTGTATATGTATTCTCCTTGCTTGCCAAAAGCATTTTTCAAGTAGGAAAGATCTAATTTCATCAGGTCAGAAATTTTATATATGCCAATTTTTTGTAATTTTTCTACTCCATGATTGCCAAGACCATGGACTTTGGATATGTCTAAGTCTAGGAGAATTTCTGGCAGATCTTCTCTGGAAATTTCTTTGATGCCTTTAGGTTTATTCCAATCGCTTGCAAGTTTTGCTAGAAATTTATTGTAGGATACTCCAATGGAAACTCCAATTTTTGTTTTATTGTAAACTTCATTTTGAATTTTTTGGGCTAAGGCTAGAGGATTGTTGCTATTTATTTTAAGATAAGCCTCATCTATTGAAACTTGTTCCAAAATTTCTCCAAAGGGTCTAATTATGTCAAAAACTTCCTTGGATTTTTGCCTGTAATATTTGTGGTCAACTGGAATCATAATCAAATTTGGACAAAGTTCTCTTGCCATAAATACCGGCATTGCAGAATGTATGCCATATTGGCGAGCCTTATAATTTGCTGTTGTAATTATTGATTTATTACTAAGTCCGCCAACAGCGATGGCCTTATCTTTTAATTTTGAATTTCTAAGTTCTTCACAAGATGCGTAAAAAGCATCGCAATCGATGTGCAAAATATCGTTCATAATATCACCACTACCATTATACTATTATAATATTTTCTATAAATTCGCCTGATTTCGAGTCTTTTTTGCAAATCGATAGATAATTTGCTAAAGCTTTTCATTTAAGTGGATAAAAAACCATATATCTAGTAAAATTGATTTATGAGAGTAGATAAATTTTTGAAAAATTCTAGAATTATAAAAAGAAGACAAGTAGCAAAAGAAGCTTGCGAAAACGAGCGAGTTTTAATAAATGGCTCAATTGCAAAGGCTTCTTCCACGGTTGATAAAGGCGATATTATAGAGGTGATTTTTGGCAATAATAGGCTAAAAGTAAGGGTCTTAAATATCATCGATGGGGCAAAAAAATCTGATGCAAGCGAAATGTATGAGGTGGTAGATGGATAAGCGAAATGTTAGAAAGAAAAAAAGGAGAACAAAAAATACTGGCTTTATAATATTTATGTTTGCTCTTATTCTTATTGCTGCAATTTATTTTGCCTTGGCAAATAGGTCTATGGATAAGGAAATCAAAAAACTTGACAGCGACTTATCATCTAACCAGAAAAAATTAGAAGATCTAGATGCAAAAATAAAAGAATTAGAAAAAGACTATGAGATGAGAAATACAGATGAATTTAAAGAAAAAATTGCCGAAGAAAGACTTGGAATGGTAAAGGAAAAAACCGATGAATCTGAAAAAGACAAAGATTCAAACTAGCTTTAGGGAAAATATTCAAAATAACAAACTCATAGAAAAAAATGATACGATCATAGTTGGAGCAAGCGGTGGGCCTGATAGTCAGTTTCTAATTTATTTATTAAAATCCATAAAAGATGAATATAATCTTAAAATAATTTTGGCTCATCTTAATCATCTACATAGAAAAGAAGCCATTAATGATGAGAATTTGGTAAAAGAAACTGCCCATAAATTAAATTTAGAATTTAGAGTCAAAAGAGCTAGTATGGATGACTATGCAAAAATTCACAAAATTTCTGCTGAAGATGCCGGTAGAAGGCTTAGGTATGAGTTTTTTAATGAATTGGCAAGTCAATATGAAAATTCCAAAATCGCCATTGCCCATAATAAAAACGATCAAGCAGAAACTGTTTTGATGCGTTTGATAAGAGGCACTGGTTTGGATGGAATGGTAGCTATGGATTTTAGAAATGGCAATATCATTAGGCCGATTTTATCTTTTTCAAAAGATGAAATAATTTCCTATTTGGATAGCAATTTAATAGCTTATGCAATTGATAAAACAAATTTATCCAATGATTACACAAGAAATTATATTAGAAACCAGATAATGCCTGAATTTTCCACCATCAATCCCAAAGCTGTAGATGCAATTTATAATCTTTCTATGCTTTTAAAAGAAGATTTAAAAATTGTCGATAGGAGTATCGATTCTTTATATAAAGAGGTCCTAGTTTTAGAAGATGAGAATCAAATCTTATTTGACCTATCAAAATTTGACCGATTAGAAGATTTTTACCAAAAAAGATTATTAAGAAAAGCTATTGGCAAGTTAAAAAATAATTTAAAAGATATAAGCAAGAAAAATATCGATGAATTTCTCAGTTTAACGACTTTAGCAAGTGGAAAAAAAATAATAAAAGATGATTTGGAATTTATAAAAAATTACAAGACTTATCAGCTTTCTAAAGTTGAAAACAATTTAAACATAGAAAATTTTGCTTTTCTTTCTTTGGATGAAGAAATTAATTTTAATGGAAAAATTATAAAAGCAACTTTGGTTAATTCTATGGGAGAAAAAAATAAAAATATAGCTTATTTTTCCTTTGATAAGCTAAAATTTCCGCTAAAGCTTAGATATAGGGAAAACGGCGATACTTTTAAGCCACTTGGTTTTAACCACAACAAAAAGCTAAAAGATTTTTTTATCGACCAAAAAATCGATAGAAATCTTAGGGATCAAATACCAATAATTTTATCAGTTGATAAGATTATTTGGCTAGTAGGCTTTAGGCAATCGGAAGAATTTAAGGTTGATAAAGAAGATAAAAATATAATAAAAATAGAGGTAAGAGATGATAATTGATACAAATTCTATAATAGATAAAGTTTTGATAGATGAGGATAGCCTTAATCTTAGAATAAAAAAACTAGCTAATAATATAAACGAATATTACGAAAATGAAGAGGGACCAATAATATTAGTTGGCATCCTAAAGGGTTCAGTAATGTTTATGTCAGAGTTATCAAAATATATAAAAGTTGACACAAATTTAGAATTTATGTCAGTTTCTTCTTACGAGGGCACCCAGTCAACAGGAAACATCAAAATTTTAAAAGATTTGGATATTGATATTCAAGGAAAAAATGTCTTAGTAGTTGAAGATATTATAGATACTGGCAATACTTTGCTAAATCTTAAAAGCAATCTATCAAAGAGAAATCCAAAGGATATAAAAATTATAACCTTGCTCGATAAGCCTGAAAGAAGAGAAGTTGAAATTAAGCCTGATTGGTACGGATTTAAGATTCCAAATGAATTTGTAGTAGGTTTTGGTCTAGACTACAATCAGCTATATAGAAATATTCCTTACATTGGAGTATTAAAAAAATCAGTTTACGAAAAATAATAGACTTTAAGTCTCAATAATAAGGAGGATTTATGGATAAAAATAGAATGGATAGCTTTATTTTGCTTATGTATGGTGCGATAATCGTTTTTTTCGCCTACAAAATTTTTAAAAGCAAAAAAAATAGAGGACTTTTACAAGGAGAAATTAGCGAATTTAAAAGAAAAGTTTCACCAATAGAAATTGGTTTGTTAGTAGTCTTACTAGCTACTGGAGCTGTAAATTTATACATGGGTATTAAACAAAATAATTTTAACAACATGGCTCAGTCTGCTGTAATGATTGTACTTGCAATTATCTTTGGACTATTTTCACAAAACAAACTTTGCATTGGAGAAAATGGAATTTTGGCAAATTCAAATTTTTATGATTATAAACAACTAAAAAAATGGGGATTTGATACATCTTCAAGCGATTTAGTAATGCAAGTAAAAACCAAAAACCAACTTACTAACGAATCTGTAAGAGTAACTCGCGACGATATACAAGAAATAAATAATTTAATTAGAAAATATAAACTTAACAAATAGCTTGAAATTACAAGATTTTAACGTATTATAATAGAGTTAAATTTAAAAGATTTCCACAAAGGAGATAATATGTTACTTGTAGTAGATATAGGCAACACCAATACCGTTCTTGGTGTTTATAATAAAGAAGAATTGTTATTTAGATATAGAGTGGCTACAAATCTCAAACGCACAAGCGATGAATTGGTAGCTACCCTTTTTAATATGTTTAATGTTCATGGTATAGACAAGAATTTTGTTGACGATACGATAATTTCTTGCGTAGTTCCAGATATTTTGTATTCTTGGCAATCTTGCAATAGAAAAATGTTTGACAAAGATCCGATTTTGGTAAATTATCAAACCGATTCAGGCATTGAAATTGCTTACGATATTCCAAGAGAAGTTGGAGCTGATAGGATTGTCGATGCTGTTGCAGTTTACAATAAATATGGCGGACCATCAATAATTGTCGATATGGGAACAGCCATAACTTTTGATGTTGTAACCAAAGATGGCAAATATCTGGGAGGCTCAATTGCTCCTGGAATAAAAATCGCCCAAGATGGACTTTTTGGCAAAACTGCTCAACTACCAAAAATCGAACTTAGAAATCCAGAATCAGCCATAGCAAAAAATACAGTTGATAGCATCAATGCAGGAATTGTTTTTGGATATATCTCATTAATCGATGGACTAATTTTTGAAATAGAAAAAGAATTAAGAGAAGATTATGGTATAGAAGGCGAGATCAATGTCGTTGCAACAGGTGGGTATTCTGAATTAATATCAAATGAATCCAAATTTATCAACAAAATTGAACCAGACCTAATGCTTGATGGTCTAAGATTGATTTATGAGCGAATTAAAAAATAAAGAAATTCTTCTAGCTCCTCTAGCAGGAGTTACCGACAATGCCTTTCGAATTATCTGTGAAAAATATGGAGCGGATAAAACTTTTACTGAAATGATTAGCGTAAATGCCCTAATTTATGACAACAGACAAACAAATGAGCTAATGTATATTTCAGAAAAAGAAAAAAGAGCCAACATACAAATTTTTGGCAGAGATCCAGAAAAAATTGAAAGAGCAATCAAAGAAAAAATAAATCCACTAGAAAATGTAAAAGAAATCAGCTTTAATATGGGATGTCCAGCGCCAAAGATTTTTAAAAATGGCGAGGGTTCTGCTTTGATGAAAGATCCTAATTTAGTAAATGAAATTACAAAAACTTTGGTAAAATCTACTGACAAGAGAATAAATGTAAAGTTTCGAACAGGAATTGACGAACTTTCCAAAAACTTCCTTGAAATAGGTAAAATTTGTGAGGATAATGGCATAGATTATGTAATTATTCACGGCAGAACTAGAGAACAGTATTATCAGGGCAAAGCCAATTGGCAAGACATAAAAAAACTAAAGGAAAGCTTAAAAATACCAGTTATAGCCAACGGAGATGTTTTTACAGTAGAAGATTTTATAGAAATCATGGAAACGACAAAGGCTGATGGTGTAATGCTTGCCAGAGGAATTATGGGAAATCCATTCTTGTTTAAATATATTAAAGATTATTTGGCAAATGGTACTTACAAAAAAGTTTCCTATAAGGAAATCATTGAACAAATTAAAGACCAGTATGAATTGACACTAAAATTTAAAGATGAACTTCTTACAGTCAATCAAATGAGAAAGCATGTAGGTTGGTATCTAAAATCTTTGCCAAATGCTACAAAAATTAGAGCAAAAGTCAACACTTTAAAAAGCAAAGAAGAAATTTTTAAATTGTTGGATGAATATAAAAATTATTTAGAGGTAAATTATGACAGAAAATAAAGAAGTAATATTATCAAAAGAATATCTGGAAAAGTTAGAAGATGAGCTTGAATATCTCAAAACTAAAAGAAGACCAGAAATTGCAGAAAAAATCAAAGTAGCAAGAAGCTTTGGAGATTTATCAGAAAATGCAGACTATGATGAAGCCAAAAACGAACAAGCAGAAGTAGAAGCTAGAATCGCCAAAGTTGAAGATATGATAAGAAATGCCAAAACAATCGAAGTAAATGAAAACTCTGATGAAGTTGGCGTTGGAAACACCGTAACAGTTTACGATGAAGAATTTGACGAAACACTCGATTATAAAATCGTAGGAACAGCAGAAAGCGATCCAGTAAAAGGCTTCATATCAAACGAATCTCCAGTTGGAGCAGCCTTATTAGGCAAAAAGAAAGATGAAAGAGTAGAAGTAATCACACCAAATGGCAAAATTTATTTTACTATAAAAGCAATTAAGTAAAAGGAGCAGAAATGACAGAAAATCAACAAGATCTAAATGAAATGCTACAAATCAAAAGGCAAAAGCTTGAAGAACTTAAAGCAGCTGGCAAAGATCCTCATGAAATTGTAAACTTTAGAGGTCGTATTCCATCAAAAGAAATCAAAGATAAATTTGATGAATATGATGGCAAAACTGTAAGAATAGCAGGCCGTATCATGGCAAAACGTGGCCATGGCAATATGAGCTTCATGGATATACAAGATGACCTTGGAAAAATTCAAATTGTAAATCGTAAAAATGTTATAGGCGATGAATTTAGTGAAGTTAAAAAATACGATATCGGAGATATTGTAGGCGTTGAGGGAAAAGTTTTCAAAACCAACCAAGGCGAAATCTCAATTGAAACAACAATTCCACAATTGCTAACCAAATCTTTGCAAATTTTGCCAGAAAAATGGCATGGCCTAAAAGATCCAGATCTTCGTTACAGACAAAGATATCTTGATTTGATAGTAAATCCAGAAGTAAAAGAAGTATTTGTTCAAAGAAGCAAAATCATCGCAGAAATTAGAAAATTTTTGGATAATAGAGGATTTTTGGAAGTTGATACTCCAATACTAAATACCATAGCTGGTGGAGCTACAGCTCGTCCATTTATAACCCACCACAACACTTTGGACATTGATATGTATCTAAGAATTGCCAACGAATTATATCTAAAAAGATTAATAGTTGGTGGTTTTGACAAAGTTTATGAAATGGGAAGAATGTTTAGAAATGAAGGAATGGATGCTACCCACAATCCAGAATTTACATCAATGGAATTATATCAAGCCTACGCTGATTATGAAGATATGATGGAAATTACTGAACACATGATAGAAACTGTAGCAACAAATGTTCTTGGAACGACTGTCATAGAATTTGATGGCAGAGAAATCGACCTAAAAGCTCCTTGGATTAGATTGCCAATGATAGAAGGAATCAAAAATGTAACAGGTGTTGACTTTAACCAAATTACAACCTATGAAGAAGCAGTTAAAATTGCCAAAGAAAAAGATGTAGAAGTTAAAGAAAGTCGTGGAGAAATCATAGCAGAATTCTTTGAAAAATATGTAGAAGAAACTCTAATCCAACCTACATTTGTTACAGATTATCCAGTAGAAATATCACCACTTGCCAAAAGAAAAGTTGACGATAAGTCACTAACTTATAGATTTGAAGCATTTATCAATGCTAAAGAAGTTGCCAATGCTTTCTCAGAATTAAACGATGCTGCAGATCAAAGACAAAGATTTGAAGCTCAAGTTGCCAAAAGAGAAAAAGGCGATGATGAAGCACAAATGATGGATTATGACTTTGTTAATGCCCTTGAAGTTGGACTTCCACCAACAGGAGGCCTTGGCATAGGTATTGATAGAATAATAATGTTCTTAACAGGTCAACACTCAATCCGTGATGTATTATTATTCCCAACAATGAAGCCAATAGGCTTAGAAAAGGCAGAAAATGGGGGTTTGTCAAAAGAAACTTACGAAACTTACGACAAACTTACGACAGAAGAAATTGACCTTTCAAAAGTGAAAGTTGAACCATTATTTGAAGATATGGTAGACTTTGAAACTTTCTCAAAATCTGATTTTAGAGTTGTAAAGGTTAAAAACTGCGAAGAAGTTCCTAAGTCAAAAAAACTTTTGAAATTTACATTAGATGATGGTTCTGAAAAAGAAAGAGTTATTTTATCTGGTATTAAGGAATATTACAGCGCAGAGAGCTTAATTGGAAAGACACTACTTGCAATTTGTAATCTTCCTCCTCGTAAGATGATGGGAATCGACTCAGAAGGTATGATTATATCTGCAATTTGTGAGTATGACGGTGAAGAAAAACTTAACTTAATAATGCTGGATGATAATATTCCAGCAGGATCAAAATTATATTAAAGGACACGCTAATTATGAAACTGGGGTTTGTTATGAATCCCAGTTTAATTTTTAGGAGTATGTATGAGATGGATAATTAGAATAATTTTATTACCGATAAGATTAGTGTTGAGTTTGCTCATAGCTTTTTTAACCTTCATATTAAGTTTGAGTACTGCGTTGTTAAGCGTAGTTTCTACTTTGATTTTTATAATTGGAATAGCTAGCATTTTTCAAGGAGACAAGCAAATTGTAATTGAAGCACTAATATTAGCATTTTTATTTAGTCCATTTGGATTACCTAAATTAGGTATATATGTTATTGGATTATTAGAATTATTAAACTATACAATAAAATCAATTTGAAGAAAAATAAATATAAGACAACCGTAGACGATAGAAAGCAATAATTCTGTCGTCTTTTTTTATTTTAAAGAGAGGAGGTAGGAATGAATTTTGATTATTTTTATAATAGGCAATCTGAGATGTATAACTTCATTAGGTTGCCTATGGTATTAATGGAAGATGAGGTTTTTGAGAGTATTTCTATTGAAGCTAAAGTTTTGTATTCATATATGCTTAATCGAATGGGTCTTTCATATAAAAATGATTGGATAGATGAAGATGGAAAAGTCTTTATTTACTACACAATTGAAAGTATAAAAGAGCAATTTAATTGTGCGAGTGAAAAAGCAAATAAATTAATAGCTGAACTTGATATTAAGTCAGGAATTGGACTAATTGAAAAGAAAAGACAAGGACTTGGAAAGCCTAATAGAATTTATGTTAAAGATTTTATGAGCATATTTAATAATATGGAATTAAAAAATCAAGAAGTTCGAAAAACAAAATTCCAGAAGTTCGATAATCGAAATTCAAGAGATTCGAATATCGAAAGTCAAGATTTTCGAAAATCGGAAGGTAACTATAACAATATTAATAATAATGAGTTAAGAAAGAATGATTTTAGTAAAGGTCAAAAGCCTTATGGAATATATAAAAATATATTTTTGACTGATGAAGAATACAAGGACTTAACAAATGAGTTAGGAAGTAGAATTAATGAATACATTGATAGGCTCTCGTCATATATGAAAGCAAATAACAGAGAGTATCAAGACCACAAGGCAACGATAATCAATTGGTATCTTAATGATCAGGCGAAAAACATTAATGATAATACAACAAGGAAAATGAATTACGATATAGGAGAGAGTTTATGACAAGTTTAAAAGATTTTGTATTAAGAGAAAATGATATTGAAAGAAATGGGCATATCTATTGCAAGGTATGCGGTAAAAGAGTCGATGGAGAATTACTTGACCTTGGATTTACAAAGTTTATTCCCAGAATTAAATGCGAATGTGAAATAAAAAGAGATAAGGAAAATGAAGAAAGAGAAAGACTGATGAAAATATCATCATTGAAAAGAGATTGCTTCTCATCGCCGCTCCAACACCAATATACTTTTGAGAAATACTTAAATGAAAAAGGTCAAGCTTACAAGGTTGCTTACAATTATGCTAAAAGTTTTGAACAAATGAAGGAAGACAATGTTGGACTTTTATTTTATGGAGATGTTGGCAGTGGAAAAACTTACCTTGCTTGTGCAATAGCAAATGAATTAATTGAAAGAAAACAAGTTAAAGTTAAGATTATGAATTTATCTCAGGTTATAAATCAAATACAAAAATCAGTATTTAAGCTAGATTCAAATGAAATTATCAATAACTTATCTAATATTCCTTTGTTAATCTTAGATGACCTTGGAATTGAAAGGGATACATCTTATGCAAGAGAACAAGTATATAACATTATAAACTCAAGATACTTAAAGGGTAAGCCGACAATTTTTACTACAAACTTATCATTGGAAATTATTCAAAATCCAAACATTGACCTTGAGTATCAAAGGATATATTCAAGAATACTTGAAATGACAATACCAGTTAAAGTTACGGGAGAAGATTTTAGAAGAAAAATCCATCAAGAGAAGTTAAGAAAATACAAAGAGTTACTTTTATATGGAGGTGGAATAGATGATTAATGAAGAAGTATCTAGGTCGAGCCTTAACCTTGAAGTAAGGCTTGCAAAAGCAACAGGTAAAGCAATTCTTGATGCCTTAAAGAAAGTACACAAGCAAATAGAGGAACAAGGAGGCTTGAAAAATGTAATAAAAAATAACGGAGAAGAAGTAAAACTAAAGGATATGGTTAAAAAGGGACAGTTAGAAGAAATTAATCTAAAAGATCCTGAGTTAAAAGAATTAAAGAAAATTTTAAATAAACACGGAGTGAAGTTTTCTGTTATGAAAGATAAGGAAACTGGCAACCACTCTGTGTTTTTTCAATCTAAGGATATAAAAGTTATGGAACACGCCTTTAAAAAAGCAGTTAAGGTTTCTGAAAGAAAGGCCGATAGAAAAGATTCAATAACGAAGACAATAAATAAGTTTAAAGATATGGCTAAGGATACCATCAGTAAAGATAAAGTTAAAAATAAACATAAGGAGCAAAGCTTATGATAAGTAATTTAAAAACATTTGAAAATAAGAATTTTGGGAAACTCACTGTTATTGAAAAAGACGGTGAGTTTTTCTTTATAGCTAATGAAGTAGCAACTATGTTAGGATATGTTAATCCAAGAAAAGCTGTTTATGACCATGTAGATGAAGAAGATAAGGGTGTAACGAAATGGAACACCCCTGGAGGAATACAGAATATTTCAATAATTAACGAATCAGGATTGTATTCACTTATCCTCTCATCAAAACTACCACAAGCAAAAATATTCAAAGCTTGGGTAACTAGAGAAGTCTTACCAAGTATTAGAAAAAA